>NZ_DASZAW010000068.1:0-119005 GCF_035944845.1 Devosia sp.
ATACCATATTCAGCGGCAACCCCCGATGAAGGACTGAACGTTCATGGCCAAGCGCCCCATCCTGATCCTGCCCGACGAGCGCCTGCGCGCCATTGCAGAGCCGATCGAGAAGATCGACGATGGCATCAAGCAGCTCGCCAAAGACATGCTCGAAACCATGTACGACGCGCCGGGCATCGGCCTTGCCGCGCCGCAGATCGGCGAGTTGAAGCGCATCGTGGTGATGGATCTCGCCAAGGAAGGCGAGGAGCCCGCCCCGCTAGTGATGGTGAACCCCGAGATACTCAAATACTCCGACGAGACCGTCACCACCGAAGAAGGGTGCCTGTCGATCCCGGAGCTCTACTACGACGTCGAGCGCCCGGCCGAGGTCACCGTCCGCTACACCGATCTCGACGGCAAGCAGGTCGAGCTCGATGCCAAGGACCGCCTCGCGGTCTGCGTTCAGCATGAACTCGATCATCTCGATGGCGTGCTCTACATCGATTACCTGAGCCGGCTGAAGCGCGACCGCGTGCTGAAGAAGTTCCAGAAGGCCGAGCGGCTGGCCAAGAAGGCCGGCTGAGCACGCCGATCTCTCAGTCATTGCCTTCTCCCCCTGTGGGAGAAGGTGGCCGAAGGCCGGATGAGGGGTATCTCTCCGCGCACTCGGTCGCTCCTCGCCTCGCTCGGAACGCGCTACACTTCGTTTCGCGGGCCCCCTCATCCGCCCTTCGGGCATCTTCTCCCGCAAGGGGAGAAGGCGACGACCGAGAGACCGGGAACATATGAAAATCATCTTCATGGGCACGCCGGAATTCGCCGTGCCCACCCTCACCGAGATCGTCTCGACCGGCCACGAAGTGGTGGCCGTCTATACGCGCGCGCCCAAACCTGCCGGTCGCGGCCAGGCCGAGCGCAAGTCGCCGGTGCACGAGGCGGCCGAGGGTTTCGGCATCCCCGTCTTCACCCCGCGCAGCCTGAAGCAGGCGCCCGAGCAGGAAGTGTTTGCCTCGCTCGACGCCGATGTGGCGGTGGTCGTCGCCTATGGCCTGATCCTGCCCAAGCCGATCCTCGAAGCGCCGCGGCTCGGCTGCCTCAACCTGCACGGTTCGCTCCTGCCGCGCTGGCGCGGGGCCGCGCCGATCCAGCGCGCCGTGATGGCGGGCGATGCGCGCACCGGCATCATGGTGATGCAGATGGACGAAGGGCTCGATACCGGCGCTGTCGGCCTGATCGAAGAGATGCCTATCGGCCCCGACATGACTTCGGGCGAACTGCACGACAAGATGATGCTGGTCGGCGCCGACCTGATGGGGCGGGCGCTCGCCGCCCTCGATCGTGGCAGCCTGCATTTCACGCCGCAGCCCGAGGAAGGCGTGACTTATGCTTCCAAGATCGACAAGGCCGAGGCCCGCATCGATTGGACCAAGCCCGCAGGCGAGGTGCACAACCTGATCCGCGGCCTCTCGCCATTCCCTGGCGCCTGGTTCGAGCTCACGCTCAACGGCACGCCCACCCGCATCAAGGCGCTTCGCTCGACGCTGGTCGGCGCAGAGGGCGCCCCCGGCTCCATCCTCCCCGACCTCACCATCGCCTGCGGCACCGGCGCCGTCCGCCTCACCATGGTGCAGCGCGAAGGCAAGGGTGCCATGGACGCAGCGACGTTCCTCCGTGGGGCAGGGGCCCTGCCGGAGCGGGCGGGCTAGCCGTGCGAGCGGTCGTTTCCAAACACTCGGTGCCATCCCCGCGAAAGCGGGGATCTCTGTTTTCTTTGCCGGCACCGCAAACTGAGGTTCGCGGTTTCGCGGGAATGACCCGGTGGTTGGGGGTGATGTCCTAGATGCCCCGCTACCGCCTCTCCATCGAGTATGACGGCCGCCCGTTCTGCGGCTGGCAGCGGCAGGCGCACGACCTCTCGGTGCAGCAGCTGCTCGAGGAGGCGATCGAGCGTTTCAGCGGCGAAAACGTCGTCACCCAGGCTGCCGGGCGCACTGATGCCGGCGTCCACGCGCTGGGCCAGGTGGTGCATTTCGACCTCGAGCGCGACTGGGATCCGTTCAAGGTCCGCGAGGCGCTGAACTATCACACCAAGCCGCACCCGGTGGCGATCCTTACCGCCGACCTGGTCGGCGAGAGCTTCGAGGCCCGCTTCTCCGCCATTGCCCGGCACTACGAGTACCGCATCCTCAACCGCCGCGCCCGGCCCGGCCTCGATGCCGGCCGCGTCTGGCACGTGCCGGTGCCGCTCGATGCCGAGGCCATGCACGCTGCAGCGCAACTGATCCTCGGCAAGCATGACTTCACCACCTTCCGCGCCGCCGAGTGCCAGGCGAAATCGCCGAATCGTACGCTCGACGTCTTCACCGTGTCGCGGCAGGCTGAGATGATCGTCGTCACCGCCAAGGCGCGGAGCTTCCTCCATTCGCAGGTGCGCTCGATGGTCGGCTCGCTGAAACTGGTGGGCGACGGCAAATGGCGCCCAGGCGATTTCCGCGCCGCCCTCGATGCGCGCGATCGCGCTCGCTGCGGTCCGCTGGCGCCGCCCGACGGGCTCTATCTCACGCGGGTGGATTACTAAGGGCGCTTCAGGGGGCCCTAGTCGCTCCAGCGCCGGTCGTCAGTTCGGCCAGTTGCTCGGGCGACAGCGGAAACACCGCGCTGATGACGAACAGCGCAATCACCCCGCTGATCAGTTGCACCACGAGGAACGAGGCGATCTGCCAGGGTGTCAGCGTCAGGATCAGCCGGGCGATGTTGACCATGATGATGATGATCACGATGCCCGTGGCGATGAACACCAGTTCGCTCCCCATCCCCACCAGCCCGAGCAGCGTCGTCGCGATGGTGAGGTAGAACGTCGCCCAGTTGTCGACCACGATATAGGGCACCAGCGCATCGGGCCGCTTCAACTGGCGCAGTACCAGGGCCGCTGCTCCGATCTGCAGCGCCAGGACAATCAACACCGTGGCGGTGGCCCGGAACACCGTGCCGCTCACCCCCGGCACGCCAAGTAGCAGCGGCACTGCCGTGTTCAGCATCGCCACCACCAGGAAGGCGATGAAGCTGCCGACCAGGCCGCGATCAGAGAAGTCGAAATAGCCGTTGGCCCGGCGGTCACCGATGATCAGCGCCACAACGCCGCGGGCAGCCGAGGCCACCTCGTTCCAGATCTCGTTGCTGCGTTCAGGCACTAGCCGACCCCGTTCACTCCGGTGGTCAGCATGTAGAGCCCGACTCGGACGGCGACAAGCGCGACGATACAAAGAATGGCAAACGCGGCGGAAATGCCGAACCGCAGTTTACCGACCTCGCGCGCCACCCGGAACTGCATGAACCCGATGACCCCGAGCGTCGCCGTCAGCGCGTTCGAGCCGCCGAGATAGGCCAGCGGCAGCGACGCTCCGAGGACGAACGCCATGGCGTAGGTGGCGGGCACCGCCATCGCGACGGCCGGCGTACGAAACACCCGCGCCGACACTGCGATCACCACCCATACCACGCCGAGCTGAAGGGCGTTGGCGACAAGGCTGAGGACGACCGTCGCCCAGCCGGGAAAGCCGCTGAGCGAACTCTCGATGAGGATCAGCGCCAGCACCACGGCAAAGAAACAGCCGGTGGCGTTGACGAGCCCGAGGCCGGTAAGGTTGAATTTCTCTGCGGCGCCGGGGCGCGCCGTCAACAGGTCAAGCCAGCCGATAATGGCGCGCCAAAGCTCGCCGAAGGCGTTCATGGCGCCGCCAGCATCGCCTGCCCGGTGGGCAGCATCAGCAGCAGGAAGCTCGACGCAAAGGTGCCAAGCGCCACCAGGACGCCGATCAGGATGGCGCCGCCCCAGCCGATGGCGAACAGGCTTTTCGAGGCTCGCGCCGAGAAGTAGCCGAGGATGCCAATCATCGCCGTACCGGCGCCGATTCCGAGCGCTCCCAGGATGATGCCGATCAGTTGGCTCAACGCCAGCACCAGCGCGAGGAACAGAAACAGCGCCGGCAGCCGGTCGCGTTTATCGAGCAGCATGCCCGCGCCACCCACCACTATATAGGGCACCGCGGTCATCACCAGCGCGAGGAGGGCGAAGTCGATGACTGCCCGCAACGCCTCGGGCAGCGCCTCGGCAAACGGCACCACCAGCAGCACGGCCTGCAGCAGCAGCATCAGGACGATGCCGGTCACCGCATAGGTCCAGCTCACGCCGGCTGCCGCTTCATCGGTTGCCAGTGCGCGTCCGAACGCCGCCTGCGTTGCGACGCCCACAGCCCCGAGAAAGCCTGCTGCCATCACTCAGCCCCCAGATAGTCGGTGATGAACTGCGCATAGAGCGCCGTCAGGTCCTCGACATCGGCGACGCGGACGTTCTCGTCGACCTTGTGCATGGTGGGGCCTGGCAGCCCGAACTCCACCACCGGGCAGTATTCCGCGATGAACCGCGCATCCGAGGTGCCGCCGCCGGTCGAGAGCTCCGGCGGAATACCGGTGCGCCGCGCAATAGTTTCGACCAGCGTTTCGACGCCACCACCGAGCGGCGACAGGAACGAGCGGGACGGACGTCCGACCACGGTGAACTCGGCGCTGCACTCGCGCAGGTCTTGGTTGCCGATCACCTCTTGGATCGCGGCGATCAGGCTTTCGGGCGTCCAGCGGTCGTTGTAGCGCACATTGAAGCGCAGCAGCACTGAGGCCGGGATGACGTTGGTGGTCTCGTTGCCGACATCGGCCGAGGTGAACTCGAGGTTCGAGGGCGGAAAATGCTCGGTGCCGTCGTCGAGCTTGCCGGTCAGCGCCCCGATCAGCAGTGCCGCCACCGGCAGCGGGTTGTTGGCCTTGTCGGGATAGGCGACATGCCCTTGCCTGCCGGTCACCCGGATCTGTCCGTTGAGCGAGCCGCGTCGCCCTACCTTGATGCTGTCGCCCACTCGTGTGGCGGCGCTCGGCTCGCCGACGATGGCGAAATCGAAGCGGTGACCCTGCTGGTCGGCCCAGGCCATCAGCTTGTCGGTGCCGTTCACCGCGTCGGCTTCCTCGTCATTGGTGATGGCAAGCGAGATACGCCCGGCCTCCGGCGCGCGGGAGATCGCCGCGATAAACGCCGCGATCCCCGACTTCATGTCCGCCGCGCCGCGCCCATAGATTGTCCCGTCGACGAACTCGGCGGCAAACGGCTGGTACCGCCAGCCCGCCGTGTCGCCCGGCGGCACCACGTCGGTATGCCCGGCAAACAGCAGGTGTTTCCCGCCGGAGCCACGCGTCGCGAACAGGTTGTCGACCGGGTACGACCCATCCCCCTCGAACCGTAGCCGCTGACAAGTGAAGCCGAGCGGCGCCAGAGCCGCCTCGAGCACGTCGAATGCGCCGTGGAGCTCCGGCGTCACCGAAGGCTGACGGATCAGGTCGGCGAGAAGCTGGACGGGATCGAGTCCCTCTGCGAGCGTCATTGTCCCGTCCGTCCCTGTCAGTCGCGCAGCAGTTCGTTGATACCGGTCTTCGACCGCGTCTGCGCATCGACCGTCTTGACGATCACTGCGCAATAAAGGCTCGGGCCCGGCTGGCCGTTGGGCAAAGGCTTGCCCGGCAGGTTGCCCGAAACCACCACGGAGTAGGGCGGCACTTTGCCGATATGGATTTCGCCGGTGGCCCGGTCGACGATCTTGGTCGAGGCGCCGAGATAAACGCCCATCGACAGCACTGAACCTTCGCCGACCACCACGCCCTCGACCACCTCGGAGCGGGCGCCGATGAAGCAGTTGTCCTCGATGATGGTCGGGCCGGCCTGCATCGGCTCCAGCACGCCGCCAATGCCGACGCCGCCACTCAGGTGCACGTTCTTGCCGATCTGCGCGCACGAGCCGACCGTGGCCCAGCCATCGACCATCGAATTCTCGTCGACGAAGGCGCCGATATTGACGAAGCTCGGCATCAGGACGACGCCGCGACCGATATGCGAGCCCCGCCGCACGATGGAGCCGGGAACGGCTCGGAAGCCAGCCTCGCGAAAGCGGTTCTCACCCCAGCCTTCGAACTTCGAAGGCACCTTGTCCCACCAGGTGGTGCCGCCAGGCCCCTGGATCACCGCGTTGTCGTTGAGGCGGAAGCTCAGCAGTACTGCCTTCTTCAGCCACTGATTGACCGTCCACCCGTCGCCGGACTTTTCGGCGACGCGCGCCTTGCCGCTGTCGAGCAGTTCCAGCGCAGTCTCCACCGCCTCGCGCACTGCGCCTTGCGTCGTGGAGCTGATCTCGGTGCGCGCCTCCCAGGCGGCATCGATGGTCTGGGCGAGATCGGCATACGACATGAGCAAGGCTTTCAATCGGGGGACAGGACGGCGCGCCGGACATTATCCGGCCCGGTCCTGCTGTCAACGATCCTTAACCCCGGCCATGACAAGCTCAAGGCCACTATTCGGAGACGCCAGAATGGCCAGACGCGCCCATACCCCGCTTCGCACCTCGGTGGAGGACCTGGATGCGGCAAAACGCGCCCCGTCGACGCCGCAGACGGAATCCGCCGCGTTCCGGCTCGCCTTCTCCGATGAAGAGTTCATGACCAGCGAGGACACCCGCGGAGTCCGCTTTCAGCTGGAATACCTGAAGACCGAGTTCCGCCTGCGCGAGCATGGCATCCGCTCGACGGTGGTGCTGTTTGGCGGCGCCCGCATCCCCGAGCCGGGCAAGCCGGCATGGGCCGCCCGCAACGAGACGCAGAAGACGAACCTCGAGGCCGCCTCGCGCTACTACGACGAAGCGCGCCGCTTCGCCCAATATGCCTCGCTCACCTCACGGGCGCTGAACTTCCGCGATTATGTGGTGGTCACCGGCGGTGGGCCGGGCGTGATGGAGGCCGGCAACCGCGGCGCCGCCGATGTCGGCGCGCCCACCATCGGGCTCAATATCGTCTTGCCGCACGAGCAGGCGCCCAACACCTTCATCACGCCCGAGCTCTGCTTCAATTTTCACTACTTCGCGACGCGCAAGATCCACTTCCTGCTGCGCGCCCGCGCCGTCGCCATCTTTCCGGGCGGCTTCGGCACGCTCGACGAGTTCTTCGAGACGCTGACCCTGATTCAGACCGGTCGCATGGAGCGCGTACCGCTGCTGCTGTTCGGCAAGGAGTTCTGGAACAAGGTGATCAACTTCGAAGCGCTCGCCGATGCCGGCACCATTGCCCCTGACGACCCGCATCTGTTCACCGTCGTCGACAGCGCCGAAGACGGCTGGAACGTCATCCGCGAGCACTACAACCTGCCGGAAGTGAAACTGGCGGGGTGACGGCTGACTGATAGAGACGACCCCCTCCCGGCCTCCCCCATGAAGGGGGAGGTGAAGAGTCGAGGCTCTGTCTTCAATCGTGCCAGACGCACCAGCGGGGCACCTCCCCCTTCATGGGGGAGGATGGGAGGGGGCCGTCTCTATCAGTCGTCCCCCTAAGGCAGCTTCCGCAGGAACCCCGCCAGGTCCGCCGTCATGTGATGCACATGGGCGCCGCCGGTGCGTTCAAGCTCCCAGGCCTCCACCTGCTCGTGCGCAAAGGCCTCGCCGGCGATCACCTGCACGGTGGTCATGCCGGTGTCGTGCGGCACCACCAGGTTCTTTTCGAGATCGTCGAACATCGCGGCGCGCCGCGCATCGATCCCATGCCTGCTGAAGAACGCCTCATAGGCCTCGGGCAGCGGCTTGGGCTTGTAGCTCATCGCGCGGATATCGAAGATGTCCTCGAACAGCTCATCGGCATTGCCCAGCCGATTGAGGACCGATCTCGCGTGCCCGACATCGCCATTGGTGAGGATGAACTTCCGGCCGGGCAGCGCGCGGATCGCGTCCACCAGGTCCGGATGCGCCTCTACCGGCGAATAATCTATGGCGTGCACCGTGTTGAGGAAATGGTCCGGGTCCACCTCGTGCAGCTGCATCAGCCCGTTCAGCGTCGTACCGTAATCGCGGTAATAGGCCTTCTGCAGCGCCCGCGCCTCGTCGAACGGCAGTTGCGTGACGCCGACCATATAGTGGCTGATCAGCATGTCGATCTGCGCAAACAGGTTGCACTCACGCGGGTAGAGCGTGTTGTCGAGGTCGAACACCCAGTCGGTGACATGGGAAAGCGAGCGGGGCGTGGGGGTAAGGTCGTTCATCCTGCCAATATGGCAGCTTTCGCCTGAACTTTCACCCCGCGCCGTCCGCAGGGCTGCGTAGCCTTCCAGGCAGGCAGGCCATGACGGCGGGCCGTCGCCTGCACCAAAGTGATCAATCAATCACTTGATTGAGATCGCGATTGCGGGTATCTGCCTGCGCTGCCGAACAGAGAACGTCGAAATCACGCCTTCTGGCGCGACATTGCCGGCGAGCCAGGACAACCATGACCGTCACCAGCACCGCACCCAGGCGCGAAACCACCGACGACCGCCGCCGCGCCATCGCCGCGGCGGCGCGCGAGCTCATCGCCGAGAAGGGCTTCGAGGGCCTGCGTACCCGCGATATCGCGGCGCGGGTCGGCATCAACGTCGCGACGTTGCACTATCATGTGCCCACCAAGGAGGCGCTGATCGGCCTCGTCGCCGACGCCATGCGCGAGGATTTTCGGGCACAGTCGCTGGTCCGGCCGCGCGCTCACCTGTCACCCGCCGAGCGGCTCGAGCACGAGTTCTACGACTTCCAGGAAATGTTCTACGAACAACGCGATACCCTCGCCGTGATGTCCGAACTGATGGAGCGGGCGCGGCGCGACGAAGTGATCCACGCCGCCATGCGGCCGATCCTCCTGAAGTGGCACCAGATGGTTGCCGCGATCTTCGTTGACGGCGTCGCCGACGGAAGCTTCCGGGCCGACCTCGACCCCGAGGCCACCTCCAGCATGTTTATCGGGGCGCTGGTCGGCTTCGGCCGCGGCCCCGATACCTCACCCCAGTATTTCGAACGCCTGTGCGCCGAGTTGCGCCGCGCCGTTCGTGTCCAAACCCCGACCAGGAACTAGTCCATGTCTTCGCAATTTCATGTGCCGCAGTCCAAAGCTGATGCCGATCCGCGCCGCTGGGTGGCGCTCGCCGTGCTGCTGCTCGCCAGCTTCATGAACCTCATCGACGTCACCATCGTCAATGTCGCGCTCCCCAGCCTGCAGCAGAACCTCGGCGCCGACCCGACCCAGATCGAGTGGGTCATCGCCGCCTATGTGCTGGCCTTTGCGCTCGGCCTCTTGCCGTTCGGCCGCCTCGGCGACATCGTCGGGCGCACCCGCATGTTTCTCATCGGCGTTGCCGCCTTCACGCTGGCCTCGGCCTTCTGCGGCCTCGCGCCCTCGATCGAGTGGCTGATCGTTGCCCGCGTGCTGCAGGGCCTCGCCGGCGCCTGCATGACCCCGCAGGTGCTCGCCATCGCCCAGGTCACCTTCCCGCCCGAGGAAAAGGGCCAGGCCTTCTCGCTGTTCGGCCTCAGCGCCGGCCTCGCGGCCGTCGCCGGCCCGATCGTGGGCGGGCTGCTGATCGGCGCGAACCTCTTCGACCTCGACTGGCGTCCGATCTTCCTCGTCAACATCCCGTTCGGCATCCTGGCGGTCGTTGCCGGCTGGTACCTGATCCCGCGCACCCCCGGCCACCCGACGCTCAGGAACGATTTCGTCGGCATTGGCCTGTTCGCCATCGCCATGGTCGCCATGGTCCTGCCGCTGGTCGAAGGCCATGCGCTGGGCTGGCCGACGTGGCTGTGGGGCCTGATGGCGATGGGCCTGATCTTTGCCGGCATCTTCATCATCTGGGAGCGTCACCGCGCCCGCCTCGAGCTGCCGCAGTTGCTGAACTTCAGCCTGATCAGCAACCCGAACTACCTGCTCGGCCTGCTCATCACCACCATCTTCGCCTCGGGCATCCCTGCCATGTTCATGGTGATCTCGCTGATGCTGCAGTCGGGCTACGGTTTCACCCCCCTCGAGTCCGGGTTGGTGAACACCCCGTTCTCGGTGGGCGTGCTCACGGTCTCGCTGTTCATCGGCCGGCTCGGCCAGAAGTACCTGCGCACCCGCCTGGGGGTCGGCGCGGCGATTCTCGTCGTCGGCATCACCTGGGTGGATTTCATCATCCGCGGGCTGGGCGACAGCGTCGATCACTGGACCTTCCTGCCGCCACTGCTGCTGGCCGGCATCGGCCTGGGCCTCGGCTTCTCCGGCCTGTTCCAGTCAGTGCTGGCTGGCGTGCCGCCGCGCGACGCCGGCGCCGGTTCCGGCGCGCTGCAGGCTTTCCAGCAGGTGGGCGGTGCCGTCGGGGTGGCTCTGGTTGGGCAGATCTTCTTTACCCAGCTCGCCGAGGGCTTTGCCGCCGGCAATACCCCGCATGTCGCCTTCGCCGAGGCGGCCGCCCCCGCCATCGTCTACCAGATCATCTCGTTCGGCCTGGTGGTGATCCTCGTGCCGTTCCTCAAGATCAAGCGTCCCGACCAGACCGGTGCGCCGGCGGCGCCGCCGGTGGTCGCCGAGGCCTGATGCACAAGGGCGCCTGCGGGCGCCCTTTCCTTTTCTCGCAGCAGGATGTCGATTCCGATCTCGCCCCCTCGACCAGTCCGGCAAGCCGAAGGAGAAAATCGATGCGCTACGTTTGCCTCGTCCATGTCGACCAATCGCTGATCGACGCCGCGACGCCCGAGGAGCTCGCCAACATGGACCGCGACAACCAGCGGGCCAATGCCGAGCTGACGGCCAGCGGCCACCTCGTTCTCGATCTGGCGCTGAAAGCCCCCGACACCGCGCGCATCGTGCGCTCCCGCGGCGGCAAGGTCTCGGCCACCGACGGGCCCTACGTTGAAAGCAAGGAGCACCTGGGCGGCTTCTTCGTCATCGAAGCGCGTAGCCTCGACGAGGCGACGGCGATTGCGCGTCGCGAGCCGATGGCCCGCTTCGGCACCATCGAGGTGCGGGCCGAGATGGGGATTTCGTGGCAGCAGCCCAAACCGGCCTAGCCCCTCCCTCCATTCGAGGGGAGGGATTGAGAGTGGGGGTGGTGCGGTGATCGCCGATAGACCCCCACCCCCAGCCCATTCCCTCAAGGGGGGAGCTAGAGCGAGCCCATTTGCAATTGGCTAACCATTGCTGACGAGTTTCCATAAAATGCCACATGTCGGTCGCTGTGCCGGCCAAGTGCGCCTCCATCTCGCGTCTCGTCAAACGCGTACAGGAGCTACCGTGAACAGCCTCGCCATCTTCGGCATCACCGCCGCCACCATCTTCGGGCTCGCCACGGCGCTCGCCGGCAACGTCCAGGCCGCCGAGAACTTCATCTACACCGGTAATGGCGACCTCGCGGCGGCGCAGCCGCTGCTGGAGCGGGCCGACATCGCCGGAGCGCAGGTGGTCTACAACTGGCGCGCCCTCGAGCCGGCCGAGGGTGAGTACGATTTTTCGGCCATCGAGCGCGATCTCACCCAGACCGGCAAGCTGGGCAAGAAACTCTTCATCCAGATCCAGGATCGGTTCTTCTCGCCCGAGGCGCGCAATATCCCCGACTACATCCTCGAGGGCGCCGAATATGGTGGCGGCCTCGTACCGCAGGTCGATAACCCCGGCGAGGGCAAGGCGGCGGCTTACGGCTGGACCACGATGCAGTGGAACCCCGCGGTGCGCAGCCGCTATCAGGCGCTGCTCAAGGCGCTCGCCGCTCGTTTCGACGGCAAAGTCGAAGGCATCAACCTGCCGGAGACCGCCATCGATATCGACATGAAGGCCGACCAGACCGGCTTCAGTTGCGACACCTATTTCGAGGCCGAGCTGGAAAACCTCACCATGGCGCGGGCCGCCTTCACCACCTCCAAGGTGGTGCAGTATGTAAACTTCTGGCCCTGCGAATGGGAGAACGACCACAACTATATGGGCCGCCTGTTCGAACGCGCCGCCGCCGGCGGCATCGGGCTCGGCGGCCCCGACATCGTGCCCTACCGCAAGGGCCAGATGAAGAACTCCTATCCGTTCTTCAACCAGTACAAGGGCAAGCTCGCTTTCGTCGGCATGGCGGTGCAGGAGCCGACCCTCACCTACAAGAACGACAAGACCGGCAAGCCCTTCACCAGGGACGAGTTCACAGCCTTCGCCACCGACTATCTCGGCGTCGACGCGATCTTCTGGAGCGTCGAAACCCCGTGGCTGAAGCAGTGAGCGGGGGCATGCGCGACCGCCCCCGCCCCCTCCCGCACACCAGCCGCCAGCCGGGCGAGAGCCGCAACCCGCGCCGCATCGGGCACGATCTGGAGGCGAAGCCGGATCGACCAAGCGAGTGGATGGGGCTGAGCAGGCGCTGACCCGCCTGTCCGCAAGCGAAACTCTGTCCCGTCCAACCTGTGGTTGAGGAGCGTCGTCGCCCTGGACGCCGACAAGCACCTGAACGGAGGGGACATGGCCACCCTCGATACCGAGAGCCGAAGCCGCCCCCTACCTGACGATCAGCGTTCCCGCGCCGTGGGCGGTGAACAGCTCGACCAGCACCACGTGCGGGGTCTTGCCGTTGAGGATCACCACGCCCTCGACGCCATTGTCGAGTGCTTCGAGGCAGGTCTCGACCTTGGGGATCATGCCGCCATTGATCGTGCCGTCGGCGATCAGCGCCCGCGCGTCACGCGCCGAAAGCTCGGGGATCAGCTTCTTGTTCGCGTCCAGTACGCCGTCGACATCGGTAAGGAACAACAGGCGCTTGGCGCCGAGCGAGCCGGCGATGGCGCCGGCAAAGGTATCGGCGTTGATATTGTAGGTCTGGCCATCGCGGCCCGGCGCCACCGGCGCAATCACCGGGATCATCTCCGAGCGGGCGAGCAGGTCGAGCAGCGTGCGGTCGACTTCCACCGGCTCGCCGACGAAGCCGAGATCGAGCGCGCGCTCGATATTCGAGCCGGGGTCCTTGACGGTCTTGGTGGCCTTCCTGGCGAACACCATGTTGCCGTCCTTGCCGCAGAGGCCGATGGCCCATTCGCCTTCGGCATTGATCAGCGCCACGATCTCTTTGTTGATCGATCCGGCCAGCACCATCTCGACGACTTCCATCGTCCGCTTGTCGGTGACGCGCAGCCCGCCCTCGAACTTCGACTCGATGCCGAGGTTCTTCAGCATCGAGGCGATCTGCGGCCCGCCGCCATGCACGACGATCGGGTTGACCTTGGATTGCTTCAAGAGCGCGATGTCGCGCGCGAAGGCCTGGCCCAGTTCCACATCGCCCATGGCGTGGCCGCCATATTTCACCACGACCGTCTTGCCCTCATAGCGCTGCATATAGGGCAGCGCCTGCGACAGGACGGCGGCGTCGCGGGAGAAACTCTCGATGTCGGGCATGGCGCGCTGTGTATCCATTGTGCTTCGTCCTATAGCGCATTCCGATGGAGTCGAAAGCGCTTTTGAGCCCGTTGGGTTCAATAGAATAATCACGAAGTTTTCGTGGCACGGGGCTGTCGGGCTATAGGCAGCAGCGGGGCCATTGGCTAAGGTTCGCGCCATGAGCAGCACCATGAGCCCCGAGATCGCCGACCTCATCGCCCGTTGTGCCCTGCGGGATCGCGCGGCATTTCGTGATCTCTACGCCCGCACCAGCGCGAAACTTTTCGGCGTTACGCTGCGTATCCTCAAAGACAGATCGGAAGCCGAAGAGGCGCTCCAGGAAGTGTACGTCAAGATTTGGCAGCGCGCCGACCGCTACGTCGCGGGGGGCTACAGTCCGATCAGCTGGCTGGTGGCGGTCGCCCGCAACCACTCGCTGGACGTCCTCCGGGCGCGGAAGCCGGTAAGCGATGATATCGACCTCGTGCTTGACCTCGCCGATGGCGGGCCTGACCCCGAGCAGGCGACCATCGACAGTTCGGAGCGGACGCGCATCGACGGCTGCCTCGACGAGCTCGAGAGCGACAAGGCCGATTGCGTGCGTGGGGCCTATCTCGACGGCTTCAGTTACGAGGAACTGGCGACGCGCCATAGCGTGCCGCTGAACACGATGCGAACCTGGCTGCGGCGCAGCCTGTTGAAATTGAGAGAGTGCCTATCGGCATGAGTACGGAAGGTCACAGCGGCGGCAGGGAAGACGACCAGGTTCTGGTCGCCGAGTATGCGCTCGGACTGCTGGAAGGCGGCGAACGCGCTGCACTCGCACGCCGCATCGCTGCCGAGCCGGCACTCGCCTCGGACCTGCGCCTGTGGCGCTCCCGCCTCGCGACCCTCGACGACGAGTTCGCTGAAGTCACGGCGCCGCCGGGCGTTCTGCCACGCATCGAAAGCCGCCTGTTCGGCGCCCCTGCCGCCGCCGCCGGGGGCTGGTGGAACTCCTTGGCTTTGTGGCGCGGTCTCACCGCCGCTGCTGCGGCGGTGGCGGTGGTAGCGATCGGCGTCAACCTGCTGCAGCCCCGCGTCGATCCCAATGTTCTGGCCACCCAGCTGGTCGCCGCCATCCAGGCGCAGGAGGGCAGTGGCGTCGAGTTCGTCGCGCTCTACGACCAGGCCTCGGGGCAGGTGCGGATCACCTCGCTCAAGGGCACCGCCGTGCCCGACAAGGATTTCGAGCTCTGGTACATCAAGGGCGAGCAGCCCGCTGTTTCGATGGGTGTGATCCCGGTCGACGAGCGACGGGAGATTCCGCTCGATGCCGCCGCCAAGGCCGGGATCGAACCCGGCACCGTTCTCGCCGTGACGCTGGAGCAGAAGGGTGGCTCGCCCACCGGCGTCGCCCAGGGTCCGATCGTCGCTGTCGGGACCGTCACGCCGATCTGACCCCGTCCATCGCCATTGCAACGAGACGGCCCGCTTCTACCGAGGCGGGCCGTTTCGCTTTCGCCGTCGGCGGCGCCGCATACGAGCCGAGGCCGCGAATAGTTTCGCGACAGGTCGCGAATAAACCGCTCCGAATGAAAATGTGATCCGAAACTGCCCGGCAACAACCTCCGTATCTCCGCCTGTCCCGTCACAAGAACAATGCGGACGCCCAAAGGAAGGAACCAAACAATGAAGCTCTCCACTCTTCGCGTACTTGCCGTATCGGCCATGCTGTCGGTCTCCGCGATCTCCGGCGCTGCCTTTGCTGAGAATCCGATGGTTGGCGGTGCGCCGATGCTCGAGACCAAGGACATCATCGACAACGCGGTGAACTCGGCCGACCATACGACGCTCGTCGCCGCGGTGAAGGCCGCTGGCCTCGTCGAAACGCTGAAGGGCGCCGGGCCGTTCACCGTCCTCGCCCCGGTCAATGCCGCCTTCGATGCCCTGCCGGCCGGCACCGTCGACAACCTGCTGAAGCCCGAAAACAAGGATCAGCTGGTGAAAATCCTCACCTGCCACGTCATCGCCGCCAAGGCCATGGCGGCCGACATCACCAAGATGGCGATGGATGATGGTGGCGAGCATGTCGTCGACACTGTCGGTGGCTGCAAGCTGACCCTCAAGGCAGCCGACGGCAAGGTCACCATCACTGACGAAACCGGTGGTGTCGCCAATGTGACCATCGCCGACGTGGTGCAGTCGAACGGCGTGATCCACGTCATCGACAAGGTGCTGCTGCCCAAGATGTAACTTTCGCAGCCCCTGCTGCGAATAGCCTGTCGTGTCCCGCGGGGGGTGCCTCGTGGGACACGCGCATTTGAGATGCACCCACCGACAGTGCGGATAGACTGTCGGCAACCGTTGAAAGGCCCCATCCCATGCAAGTCGATCGCCGCACTTTCCTGCTTGGCGGCACTGCCGTAGCTGCGTTCGGCGCGGCGGCCCTGCTGTTCCGCCCCATGGGCTCGAGCCACGCCGCCGAAGGCACCTTCGAGGTCAGCTTCACCGAAGACGAGTGGAGGGCGAAGCTCGAGCCCAAGGTCTTCGAAGTGCTGCGCCACGAAGCCACCGAGGCCCCCGGCTCCTCGCCGCTGCTCAACGAGCACCGCGCCGGCATCTTCAACTGCGCCGGCTGCGACCTGCCGCTGTTCGATTCCAAGACCAAGTACGATAGCGGCACCGGCTGGCCCAGCTTCTATCAGCCGCTCGACAACGCTGTCGGCGAGGCCACCGACAACACGCTCGGCATGAGCCGCACCGAGGTCCATTGCCGCCGTTGCGGTGGCCACCTTGGCCACGTCTTCAATGACGGCCCGCAGCCCACCGGCCTGCGCTACTGCATGAACGGCCTCGCCTTGACCTTCACCGGGGCCTGACTGCCGCTACCCCAAACTAGTGCCGACCCTCCAACTGGCCCTCCATCCCCATTTCGGGATAGAGGGCCTTCTTCTTGATCAATTGACGGGTGAGCCGAACCACCGCTGGTGCCTCCACCCCGGTGTCGGCCGGTGGGTGGATAACGATCGAGGCCGACCAGTTTCTCGTGCGCAGTCCATCGTCAAACGATCTTGCAACCGAGCTCTGCCGTTCGGCCATCTTGCCAAGCCTCGCAAACCGCCCCATTTCTTGCCGCGTCATGAAGCTCACCATCATCCAGACCGGCGAAGTCCCGGCGCCGCTGCGGCCGCAGTTCGGCGCCTATCCGCCCATGTTCAAGCGCATGTTCGACGAAGCCGGCCAGCCGTTCGAGTACGAGACGGTGGCGGTCTATGACGGGGCCGATTTCCCCGATGCGAGCAAGCTGGACGGCATCCTGATCACCGGCTCCGCCGCCGGTGTCTACGACGATTATGCCTGGCTCGATCCGCTGCGCGCGTTCATCCGCTCGGCCTATGCCGCCAATACGCCAATGCTCGGCATCTGCTTCGGCCACCAGATCATGGCCGATGCGCTCGGCGGCGATGTGCGGAAATCCGAGAAGGGCTGGGGTCTCGGGCGCCACACCTACGAGGTGAAATCCCGCCCCGGCTTCCTCGCCACCGATCTGCCAGCGCTCTCCATCGCCTGCTCGCACCAGGATCAGGTGCTGGTGCCGCCCAGGGAGGCGGAGGTCTTCCTCGGTTCCGAGTTCACCCCGAATGCCGGCCTGGTCTACGCCAACGGCAAGGCGCTCAGCCTGCAACCGCACCCCGAGTTCCACGACGACTACACCCTGGCGCTTGCTGAACTCCGGCGCGGCAAGGCACCGGCGGAAGTAGTCGACACCGCAATCACCTCGGTCTCGATGCCGTCTGATAGTAAGCAGGTCGCAAGCTGGATCGGGAATTTCTTGCGGCGCTGAGCAAAAGACTTGCGCGCCGGCGCTGTCTGCCCCAACAATTGCGGTTTGGGGGATATGGTCATGCGTAGCCTGCTATCGAGTTGCCGAACGACAGTATTCGTCGCGCTCGGTCTGGCATCGCCGGCCCTTGCCGATGGTGCCGACGACTATAGCTATCTGCGCACCGCGCAGAGCCTGGATGACAGCTGCCATGTCCTGAAGTTTGTGGAGCGCAAGCTCGTCGACGAACTGGCCTTCGACCATATCCGTGGCACCGGTCAGTATGGTTTCTGGCAAACCGGGCGCATGACCAATGAGGAGTACAACGCCTGGCTCGACGGGCTCGATGCCGCCGCCGATGCCAAAGCCGCCCAGATTGGCTGCACACAACCGGCGGAGGCCTATTTGCTGCAGGCCCGCGGGGTGGCCAGCTCCGCTATCCTGCAGGGCATGATGCTGGCGCACCATCTCGCCGGCTTGCCCGAGGACGACAGCTATCGCCGGCCCCTGCATGCCGACCTGCTTGCCGCATCGGCGGCCTATCAGGGCTTTCTGCAGCAAGTCTATCAGAACCAGTACCCGGCCTTCCACGAAGCCCAGCGACAGGCGGCCTTGGCCCGGCTGCCCAACGGCGGTATGCCGGTCTGCGACATGTGGTCCGCGCCGGATGCGCCCTGCGTCGAGACCTTTGGCGGCTTCCCCAGCGATGACTACTACGAGAAGATGGGCGACGCCGGCACGGCTGCAATCGTCGTGAACGACGTTCTGTTGGAGGTGGCGGCGGAAACCGCCGGTTTTCGCGTTGCCGGCAATTTTCTGCAGAAGACTCTTCTGGTCGGCAATCTCATTCAGCCCGCCAGCGGAGCAATCTACGCCACGCTCGTAGACGGCGCGCGGGCGTTCAGGTTGCAGGAGGGCGGCGAGGTTTTTGGCGCCATGGCACAGGCCCCTGATGGCTCGCTGCGGTTCATGACCTATGGCACCGACGCCGAAAAACTCCGTACCGGCGCTGTGCGGCTGCTGGTCCGCACGGAGCCAAAACCGGAGGGACTGCAGGATTGGGAGATATTCAACCTCGAGGATTACCGCAGTCTGACCTTCCCGTTCGATGGCGTGCTGCTCGATGAGAAGTGCCTCGGCGGCCCATGCTTCGCCTTCTCGCCGCAGGCGACCCAAGCGATCCTTGACACTGGCTTCGACGAGAAAGCCGAACTCTGGCTCTCCGGCGACTCCGCTGCTGCCCCGGCGGCGACCGCGGACTGGTTGCAGCGGAACATCGTCTATCCACAACTCATGCGGCGGCTGCTCGGGGAGACGCCGCCACCGGCGCAATAGGGCCTCCAACGTTGAGTGGCTTGACTCACCGCGCCCCTGGGCCTCGAATGCCCTTAGCGCTGCCTGACGGGGTGTCGCAGTGTGGGATTGGGTCAAAGCGCACGGCCGGCTGGTGCGATCGCTTGTCTGGGCGACGCTCGGGGGGATTTGCTTTGCCGTTGCCATTGGCCTGACCTGGACCATAGCGCACGTCACGACGGCGCTTTCCGCCAGTTCGGAAGATCGTCTCGAGATCGATCCCGCCGGGTGGTACGCCGTCTCGGTCGTGAGCGGTGGCAGTGCCGAAGCTCCGGCGCAGCTCAACTACGACTACACCTTGCAGGACGACCTGGTGGTCCTGTCCTTCGACCTGCCCGCCGGGGTGACACAGATCATCGTCGCCGCCGTCGACGCCGCCTGCTGGGAAGCCCGGCCTGGTGGGGCCCGGGGTGAGGACCTGTGGACCTTCGACGAAGGCAACTACCGGCACCTGCGCATTCCTCAGGCCATGGTGCCGGTCGGCGGCCGCGTCGTCTGCAACCTGGCGCCTCGCATCCGCGCCGCCTCGTTCACCACTTCGGCGACGGTGTTCTACAATGACCCGCGGCCTGAGCTTGCCTCCACTGGCGGTGGCGTCTTCCTGCCGATCGAGCTGTCGCTCAACAACCGCGATGGCCCCTACGACATCGCTGCTTCCAACAACGCGGTCCTCGGCGATTCCGTGCTGCTGCGCCCCGACGGCAACATCACCGTGCGGTTCCATTCCATGCAGATGGGCGAGGTGCGCGACTGGTACATCCTCGTCATCGGCGTGCTTGTCGGCTTCGGCGCCGCCATGGTCATCGAGGCGTTCCGCCCGCTCATCGAGCGGATCGGCCGCTAGTGCTCCATCAGCTGCCGGATCTCGGCGCGCAGCTGCTCGAGGCCGATCTTTTCCTCACTCGAGGTCAGGATGATCTCCGGATGCGCCGCCGGCCGCTTGGCGATGGCCGCGCGGGTCTTTGCCAGCGCGGCCTCGAGTTCGGTCTTGTTCGGCTTGTCCGCCTTGGTGACGACGATCTGATAGCTCACCGCCGCCTTGTCGAGCTCGTTCATTACGCTGGCATCGTTGGCGTTCGGGCCGTGCCGGCCATCGATCAGCACATAGACGCGCCGAAGGTTCGGCCGCCCGGTAAGGTACTGGTGGATCAACCGGGTCCACTGCTTCACCTTATCCTCCGGCGCTCGCGCATAGCCGTAGCCGGGCATGTCGACGATCCGTAGCGCGTCCGACTGGCTCTCGAAGATATTGAGCTCCTGCGTCCGCCCCGGGGTGTTCGACGTGCGGGCGAGCCCGGTGGTGCCGGTCAGCGCATTGATCAGCGACGACTTGCCGACATTGGAGCGGCCGGCAAAGGCGATCTCCATCCGGTCGGCCGGCGGCAGGTCGGCAATGCGTACGCACCCCTTGATGAAGACGAACGGCCGCGCAAACAGCAGGCGCCCCGCCTCGATCTGGTCTGTGCTGAACTTGGATGGTGTCTCGCTCATTGGCGTTCAATAGGGGAGGGCGGCGGAGAAGGGAAGAGGAGGGCAGGCTGAAGCAGACGGCCTCTCCCTCAGCGGCAATCGGCAGTAGGCAGTCGGCAGTCGAGGTCCCGACTGCCGATTGCCGACTTACGACTGCCGGTCCGAGGCCGGGAGGGGGCCGTCTCTATCAGCCCGACCACCTACACCGGATACCCGAACGCCCGCTTCTCCAACCCTTGCGCCACCAGCGCCCTCGAAAACGCCGGCCAGTTGTCCACCTTGTCGGCCGCCGCCTTCACATGGTCCTGCTTTACCAGCCCGGTCGTCGTTAGCGTCGCCGGGACCTTCAGCGTCACGCCGACCTGCGCTGCGGCGGCCGAAAAACGCCGCAGCACCCCCTCGGGCGGCTGGTCGATATCGGTCTCGTACCGGAGGATGGGAGAGGGCAGGAAGCGCCGGTTCAGCCAGTTGCGCCAGCGATCGTACCAGCGCTCCTGTGCGTCCATCCAGGCGGCGAAATCGGCGATGTCGAGGTTGAGCCGCACCGCGGAGGTGTCGACCTCCTGCCACTTGTGCACGCTGATCGCCTTGCACCAGCTGACATAGGCATCGATCTGCCGACGCACCACGAAGATCACCCGCACGCCCGGCCGCGACAGGATCATCTGCTCGACCGTCTCCGGTTCGAGCGTGTCGTGCCAGAGCTTGAAGGCGAGGACGCGCTTGTGTTCGGCGCGGGCTGCGGCAACTGCCTCATCGAGCACGTGGTCGGGCTCGATCCGTTCGGCGAGGCTGTTGAACAGTTCCGGGAAGGTCCTGAGCTCGGCGAAGTTGCCGCCGAGCTGCATCAGGTGATTGGCCCCGGTGCGGGGGCCGGTGATCAGGCAGAGTGTATCCAGCACCCGATCACCTGTCGCGTCAGCTGGCCTTGCCGCCCGCTGGTTTCTCTTCAACCTTCGGCTTGCGCTTGAAGCTCGCCACGATGTTGCCGAGCAGGTCCACTTCGGCGCCGTGGCGCTTCATGATGAACCATTGCTGCGTCACCGAGAGCAGGTTGTTCCAGGCCCAGTAGATCACGAGGCCGGCGGGGAACGAGCCGAGCATGAAGGTGAAGATGATCGGCATCCAGTTGAAGATCATCGCCTGGGTCGGATCCGGCGGCGGCGGGTTGAGCTTCATCTGCACCCACATGGTGATGCCCATGATCACCGGCCAGATCCCGAGGTGCAGCAGGCTGCCCACTACCGGCACGGCGACCGGGTTCCACGGGATCAGGCCGAACAGCGTGAAGATGTTGGTCGGGTCGGGCGCCGCGAGGTCGACGATCCAGCCGAAGAACGGAGCGTGGCGCATCTCGAGCGAGATGAAGATCACGGTATAGAGCGAGAAGAACACCGGGATCTGGATCAGGATCGGCCAGCAGCCAGACAGCGGATTGATCTTCTCTTTCTTGTAGAGCTCCATCATCGCCTGCTGCTGCGCCGGGCGATCGTCCTTGAAGCGCTCCTGGATCGACTTCATTTCCGGCTGCACGCGCCGCATCGCCGCCATCGAGGCATAGGAGCGGTTGGCCAGCGGGAAGAACACCGCCTTGACGATCACCGTCACCGCGAGGATGGCGAGGCCGAAATTGCCCAGGATCCCGTAGAGGAACTGCAGCAGGTGGAACATCGGCTTGGTGATGAAGTGCAGCCAGCCCCAGTCAATCAGCAGTTCAAGCCGGTCGAAGCCGTAGGTCTTTTCATAGCTGGCGATCACGCCTTCGCGCTTGGCGCCGGCGAACAGGTAGGTCTTGTTTTCGGCGGTGCCACCGGCCGGCACCAGCACCGGCGTCGTCTCGACGAAGCTGGTCTGGAAGACGTTCTGCGCGCCAGAGGGGGTGGCCGAGAAGCGCGCGTTGAGCGGGGCGCCCGGCACCGACAGCACCGCCGTCGCCCAGTATTTGTCGGTGATGCCGACCCAGCCACCGGTGGTGCTGGTGACGTCGATCTGCTTGTCGTTGACCACGTCGTCGTATTTCTTGGAGACGAGGTTGTTCGAGCCGAGCACGCCGAGCGGGCCTTCGTGTTGCACGAAGAAGTTCTGCACGTGCGGCTTGCCCTGGCGCACGATGCGCGAGAACGGGTAGAGCGCCACGTCGCCCGAGCCGGTGTTCTCCACCGACTGCGCCACCGTGAACAGGTAGTTGTCGTCGACGCTGATGGTGCGGCGGAAGATCAGCCCGGCGCCATTGTCCCACTTCAGTGTCACCGGCGTTGCGACCGTCAGCGTCTCGGCGTCGCCCTCGACCGACCACACCGTGGTCTCGGTCGGCGTTGCAGCGGTGCCGCCGGCCGCCGGCACCCAGCCGGATTCGGCGTAGTAGCCACCCGGCGCGCCCGACGGGATCAGCAGCGTAATGATCGGGGAGTTAGGGTCGACCGTCTCGGTGTACTGCTTGAGCTGCAGGTCATCGAGGCGAGCCCCGGTCAGGTTGATCGAGCCTGCGAGCGACGGCGTGTCGATCTTGACGCGCTGCGGCGTAGCGGCGAGCGCGGCGGTGCGATCGGCAAACGAACCGACGGCCCCGGTTGCGGCGGTCGCTGCAGGCGTCGAGCCATCGGCAGCCGGCGTCGCGAGGCTGGTGTCGGTCGCCGCTGCCTGCTGCGCCTGCTCGATCTGGGCGCGCTTCTGCGCCTGCTCCAGTTGCGGGCCGGCAATGAAGAACTGCCATCCGAACAGCACCACGACGCTGAGCACGATCGCAATGATCATGTTGCGGTTGTTATCGGACTGCATCAGCTCTTCTTCTTCAGATGGACTTTGGAAATGGCGGCGGCCAGGTCGTTGACCAGCTGGCCGTACGAAATGCTCAGCGCCTCGCGGCGGCCGACCAGCACGTAATCATGTTGGGGTTCGAACCCGCTCGCGCAAGCCTTCGCGGCAGCCCTTAGGCGCCGGCGGATGCGGTTGCGCTCGGGCGAGTTGCCCATCTGTTTGGTAACCGTGAAGCCGATCCCCGGCAGATCGAGCTCGCGTGCGTTCGCCTGCAGCGAAAACGCAGCGCGCCCGACGCGTTGGCCTCGGGCGGCTTTCAGGAATTCGGACCGGTTCTTGAGGCGCCGCAAGGCGCCGTCCCGTGGCATGGCCGTGTTCACGGCCAGCGCCTTAGGCCGAGAGCTTGGCGCGGCCGATCGCACGGCGGCGGTTCAGGATCTTGCGGCCGTTCTTGGTCGCCATACGGGCGCGGAAGCCGTGGCGGCGAGTGCGGACGAGCGTGCTCGGCTGGAAGGTGCGTTTCGACATACGATCTGACCACGCCGGCGCGCGGTTCCTCTTATACTTGAGAGCAGCAAGGTGCTTGCCGGCCGGGCCCTGCTCTGGGCGCCTTCGGCAGATTGGGGCGGTGTATAGGGAATTGGTTCGGTGAAGTCAACGCGGCGGCGATGCGGCAGAACGGCATGGTTCCACCCGGAAATCCGCGGATTTCCACACTGCCTTGATCCTGCCCACTATTGTCGGGCGGCAAGCGAATGGTATTGAGGCGCGGGGCCTTAGTCGAGAGAGCGAGATTGGCCGATATCCTTACGCCCGACCTCTGCGTCATCGGGGCCGGATCAGGCGGCCTGGCCGTCGCTGAAGCGGCTCGCGCCTATGGCGCCTCGGTGGTGCTGGTCGAGAAAGCCCGGATGGGCGGCAACGCCCTCAATGCCGGCGCGATTCCGGCTAAAGCACTGGTCGCGGCTGCTGCGCACGCCCAGGCGATGCGCGACGGCGCCGCCTTCGGTATCGCTGCGGACGAACCCAAGATCAACTTCCGCAAGGTGCACGACCATGTCGAACAGGTGATCGCTGCGCTCGCCCCGCGCGATGCTGCCGGTCGGCTCGCGGCGCAGGGCGTCGACATCGTTCGCGGCGCGGCGCACTTCATCAACCGCAAGGCGCTGTCGGTCGGCGATACCGAGATCCGTGCCCGCCGCTTTGTTATTGCCACCGGTGCGCGCCTGCCGGTGCCGTCGATCCCCGGGCTCGACGCGGTGCCGTATTTCACCAGCGAGACCATTCTCGACAACACACGCAAGCTCACCCACCTCGTGGTGATCGGCGGCGGCCCCGTCGCGATCGAACTGGCGCAGGCCTATGCCCGGCTCGGCACCGAAGTCACGGTCGTCGAGAACGGCCCGCTGCTCGCGGGGTTCGACCCTGAACTTGCCGACATCGCACTGAAGCGGCTGGCCGAAGAGGGCGTCAGCCTCCGCCCGCATGCGACTGTCACCGCCATCCAGGCCCGCTCCATGGGCATCGGTGTCGCCGTGCAGAGCGGCGAAGCCGATCAGTTGCTCGATGCGTCGCACATCCTCGTTGCCGCCGAGCGCCTGCCCAACCTCACCGGCCTCGATCTCGATAAGGCCGGCATCCGGATGAGCAAGGCCGATCCGCGGCTGCTGCAGCTCACCGCCGGCCTCAGGACCACCAATCCACGCGTCTATGCGGTGGGCGATGCCGCCGGCGGGCAGTCGGTGCAGGCGGCGGTGCGCCAGGCCGATACCGTCGTTCGCAGCGTGCTGCTCGGCGCCATGGCCAAACCCGACGCCCTGCGGGTTCCCCGGGTCGTCTCCACCGACCCCGAGCTCGCTGAAATCGGCCTCAACGAGGCGCTGGCCCGGTCGCGGCATGGGATCGGCTTCCGGGTCACCCGCTGGTCCTATGCCGACAACGATCGGGCCCGCGCCGCCCGTGCGACTTATGGCCTCGCCAAGCTGCTGACCGATCGCTCGGGCTGGATCATCGGCGCCGGGGTCGTCGGCCCGGGCGCTGGCGAGCTGGTGTCGCTGTTTTCGCTCGCCATGACGGGCCAGCTCAGGGCCGATAAGCTTGCCGAGCTGGTCGCGCCCTATCCTTCTTATGCCGAGATCGCGGTGCGGCTCGGCGAGGCGTTCCGCCGCGGCGAGACAACCAAGCCGCTCATCCGGCAGTGGATCGGCCTCAACAAGCTGCTCGGCTAGCTCCGTTTGTCATGCGTTGACGCTGGAAAGCGACGGCTTTCCCCGCTAATCATCGCTCAATGGCCAAACAAAACCGCGCGATGCCGGGTCCGTTCTCCGGGCTCTCCGTCAAGATCATCGCCACCATCATCGTGGTGATCCTCGCGGTCGAGATCGTCATCTACCTGCCATCGGCGGCAAACTTCCGCCAGAGCTGGCTCAACGACCGGCTGCGCGTCGGCGTCGTGGCGGCCCGCGTGCTCGATGCGGTGCCCGACGCCATGAACCTGCCGCGCATGCTGACCGACCGGTTGCTCACCTCGGCCGGGGCGCTGGCCATCGTCTACCGCCGCGAAGGCCAGAGCCAGCTGATCGAACTCGAGAACGTCACCATGCCGCGCGCGGCGGTGACGGTGGACCTGCGCCAGCGCGATCCGGCCTCGCTGATTCTCGGCGCGCTCGAGACGCTGGTGCTCGGCTCGAATCGGACGCTGCGCATCGTCGGCGAAGAGGATGGCATGCCCGACCGGGTCATCGAGGTGCTGATGCCGGAGGCGCCGCTGCGCCGCGAGCTGCTGCTCTATTCGCGCAACCTGTTCTTCCTGTCGCTGATCCTCGCCATCATCACGTCGGCCGTGCTCTACGTGTTCGTCTCGCGCATCCTGATCGCGCCGATCCGCCGGATCACCGGCAACATGGTGGAGTTCTCCGAGGCGCCCGAGAACGCCGCGCTGATCGTGGCTCCCTCCGATCGGCGCGACGAGATCGGCATCATGGAGCGCGAGCTCGCGGCGATGGAATCCGACATCTACTCCATGCTGCGCCAGCGCCGGCACCTTGCCGATCTCGGTCTCGCCGTCGCCAAGATCAACCACGACCTGCGCAACACCCTCACTTCGGCACAGCTGCTTTCCGATCAGGTGGCAAATCTCGACGATCCCAAGGTGCAGCGCCTCGCTCCGCGCCTGGTGCTGTCGATCGACAAAGCCATCGGCTTTGCCCAGTCGGTGCTCGACTATGGCCGCCAGAGCGCCACGCCGCCGCGTCCCGTACCGGTCGACCTGCACCTGTTGCTCGACGAAGCCGCATTCGACGCCGGTCTCGTCGGCCACCCCGCGATTCGCTGGACCAACCACGTGCCCGACGCGGTGTCGATTTCCGCCGATCCAGACCAGTTCGCGCGCATCTTCGACAACCTGCTGAAGAACGCCCGCGAAGCGCTCGAGGCCGCCGGCGGCAAGATCGAAAACCCGGAGGTCGAGGTCACTCTCACCGAGACGCCTGAGTGGCTGACACTGTCGGTCACCGACAACGGCCCCGGCCTGCCGCCACGGGCCCGCGAGAACCTGTTCGTCGCCTTCGAGGGCTCGGCCAAGGCTGGCGGCACCGGGCTCGGCCTCGCCATTGCCCGCGAATTGACCGAAGCGCATGGCGGCAAGCTGGGCTTCGTCGACCAGCCGCTGGGCACCCGCTTCGACGTCACGCTGCCCCATTCCATCCGCATCGCCTGAACTGTCATGGCGACGTCAATTTCCCTGCGTGTCGATGCTTGCAATGCTGCAGCGGCCCATGTATGGGTCTCGCCGTTCGCCGGAACACCACCGGCCGTGCGCGCCCTTAGCTCAGCTGGATAGAGCACCAGACTACGAATCTGGGGGTCAGGAGTTCGAATCTCTTAGGGCGCGCCATTCTTTTCCCGTTGCACATCAGTGACTTAGGTGCGAGGAATCGCGGCGGCGGCCAGGGCGCGAGGACCGGCGTGTCGCTTGAAATCTTGGAAACTCATTCCGAACCAAGCCGGCTTTAGGACCGACATGCTCGGTTACGGAAGTCCCCGAAAGTCGGTTCGGGCTGTCCGAAGCAGGTCGGACTGGCGATAGGCCAGGGGTCGAATTTCTCCCCGGCGACAGCGGGCTCGGGAAGTGCCCCAAGCCTCGGCCTCGGGCGCGCGCCAGCTCCGTTGCAAATGACGATCAGGCGTCGCTCATCGAGAAGCCAAGGGGGGAGGATATGCCGCCAGGCTGGCGACTTGGGGCGCTCGATACGGTTTGAGCCGAGGGTAGCGAAGTCGGTCATGCGTGGGGCCGGCGAGTTTGCCTTGTCGATCGAGCGCACCGCATAGGCCAGGCAGAATGCCAGTCGTTACCGCAGCACTGACTAGCGCCTAAGCTCACCGGTATAGCGGTCAAGAAGGCCGTCGGCCTCGCAGAAATTCCCGCGCCGGTTGCCGAGCATGTATGTGCCCGCCAGCTTTCCGCTTCCTCGGGCGCCGGCGAAGATGCCAGTACCGCGGGTCACCTGCCACACGCCGCTGTTGGTCGGATCGCATTCCGAAACGTTCACCCGGAAAGCGAGCGTCAGCGTGTTGCCGGCGCCGCAATCGAACTTCTTGCTGCCGTTGAACACCTGCGCGCCGTGTGACTGCGAGGCGCCACCGTTGATGGTGCGGAAAGCGCCCCCTCGCTCACTGCGGCTATCCACGCCTGACCTGTTCGTGCCACGTTGTGGGCATCGGAGGACGCCTATGCCAAGCATGACGCTCGACCACGTTTCCCTGCTGGTCCGCAACCTTGAAGCGAGCTCGAAATTCTATACCGAGGTGATGGGCTTCGTACCGATCCACAACGGTACCGAGAGGTCCAATATTCGTTGGTTCGGCATCGGTGGCATCACCGCACTCCACATCACCGAAGACGATTTCGGTGATACTCGCCTCAAGAAGCAGACGCATTTTGCCGTCTGCGTCGACGATTTCGACGGCTTCGTGGCCGAGTTGCGGGCCAAGGGGGTGAAATTCTGGAGCTGGTCCGAGAAGATCGGCGAAGTCCGGTCGACCCGACGGCTTCCACCAAATCTACCTCGCCGACCCTGACGGCTACTGGGTTGAGGTCAACGACCACAATCGCCACTCAGCGTAACGGATGGCCAGGCGCTCGTCGCCAAGGTGATTGTCGCAGCTCAGGTTCTGGCGCAAAGCGGATGTCGCCTCAGAGCGCGAACCGCGCCTCCCCCCATCGGTCTTCGCCGCCTGATGGGCCGCTTCGGACCCAATGCGAGCGTCATCTTTCGAGGTCAAACTCGATCCGGACACGCCCATCACGGCTGGCGATTGTCGCCTGCACCCCAAAGGCCTCCCGGATGCGCTCTGCGGTGAGCACTTCGACCGGCGTGCCGAACGCGATCAGCTTGCCGCTATGCAGCATAGCCAGGCGATCGCAATAGCGGGCGGCCAGCGTCAGGTCGTGCAGCGCGGCAAGCGTCGTGGTCTTCAGCCGCCGGATCAACTCGAGCAGTTCGAGCTGGTGGCGGATGTCGAGGTGGTTGGTGGGCTCGTCCAGCACCAGGAACGGGGCTTGCTGCGCGAGCGCCCGTGCCACCAGCACGCGTTGCTTCTCGCCCCCCGAGAGGCTGAGGAACGATCGGGTGGCGCAATGGGCCATGCCGACCTCGGCGAGGCAGCGCTCGACGATATCGCGATCGGCCGCGCTGTCGCCATCGAGCAGGCCCTTGTGCGGCGTGCGCCCCATCTGCACCAGCTCGCGCACTGTGAAGTCGAACTCCCCCATCCGCTCCTGCGCCACCACCGCAGTGCGCCGGGCAGCATCGCGAGCCGGGAGCTTCCAGACGTTGTCGCCCAGATGCACGACCCGTCCGCCCGCCGGCTTCAGCACCCGATAGATGGCCCGCAGCAGCGAGGATTTGCCCGAGCCATTGGGTCCGACGAGGCCGACGAACTCGCCCGGCTGGAGGTCGAACAGCACCTCATCGACCAGCCGCTTGCCCTCGATCTCGACTGAGAGGTCTTCGATGGAAAGCTGGGTCATGAGGCGTCTCGCGATCTCCAGCGCTGGCTGACCAGCATCCAGACGAAGAATGGGCCGCCGAGGAGCGCGGTGATAACGCCGACCGGCAACTCGATCGGCGCGAAGGCCATGCGGGCGACGACGTCGACCCAGACCAGGAAGATCGCCCCGACCAGCACCGAGACCGGCAGCACGCGCCGATGGTCGGTGCCGACCAGCATGCGCACGACGTGGGGAATGACGAGGCCGACAAAGCCGATGGCGCCTGACACCGCCACCATCACGCCTGTCAGCAGCGACAGCACGATGAAGAGCGTGACGCGCAGCCGGCCGACATCGACGCCGAGCGTCCGAGCCGTATCATCGCCGACCAGCAGCGCATTGAGCGCCCGGCCGCTGAGCGACAGCCACAGGGTACCGAGCAACAGCACCAGCGCCGGCAGGCCGAGATCCGGCCATGCCGCCCCACCGAGACTGCCGAGCATCCACTCCATGGCGGTCCGCGCCAGCTCGCGGTTCTCGGAGGTGAGCACGATAAGGCTCGTCAGCCCCGCCAGCGAGTAGCCACAGGCCATGCCGGCGAGGACCAGCCGCAGCGGCGAGAGTTGCCCGCCCGCGACAGCGATGAGGAACACCAGCGTGAACGACATGATGGCGCCGGCGAAGGCGCCGGCCGAGACCGCATAGATGCCGAGAGAGCCGAGTGCGCCGGTACCGAGCACCAACACCGCGCCAACCGAAGCGCCCGATGAAATGCCGAGCACATAAGGATCAGCGAGCGGGTTGCGCACGACGGCCTGCATGGCGACGCCGACGGCGGCGAGCCCGGCCCCGACCACAGCGGCCAGCAGCACGCGGGGGAAGCGCAGCATCCAGACGATGTTCTCCTGCGCGCCCGTCCAGTCGCCGGTGGTGCCGGTCAGCTTGGCGAAGGCGATCTGCCACACCGTCAGCATGGAGAGGTCTACCGGCCCGATGGTGACCGCCAGCGTCAGCGACAGCAGCAGCGCTGCCGCCAGCCCCGCGCCGACCACCGGGAGCGGCAAGTTGCGCAGATGCTCCCGCCAGCTGGCGGGAGCATTGCTCGCAACGATCGTCACTGGAAGAGGTCCGGATAGAACCCGGCCGCCAGAGTGCGCACTGCGTCGGGGTTGCGCACACCTTCGAAGGCCGAGGGTAGCGGCAGGACGACGAAGCGGTCGTTCTGGATCGCCGGCACACTGGCCAGCGCCGGATTGTCCTTGAGCAGCGCGATCTTGGCCTCGGCGCTGGTCTGGCCGTAGTCGTTGATGACGATCACGTCCGGCGCGCGAGCGACCGCCTCTTCCCAGCTCACATTCGACCAGGTCTCGTCCAGATCGGCAAAGACGCTCTCGCCGCCGGCGAGTTCGATCAGATGGGTCTGCAGCGCCTTGCCGGTGGTGTAGATGGCGTCCTCGCCGCTGTCATAGACCAGCACCTTCACCTTGGGCCGGCCGGCTGCGGCGATGACATCGGTCACCTCGGCGATCTCGCCCTTGATCTTGTCGATCAGCGCCGTGGCAGCCGGCTGAATGTCGAAGATCAGGCCGAGGTTGGTGATATCCTCGTAGACATCGGCCATGGTGGCGCCCTTGATCAGCGTGCCCTTGACGACGTAGGCGTTGATGCCGAGTTCCTTCAGCTTCTCGGCAGGCGCCACCGCCGTATCGCGGAAGGCGCTGAGGCGGCCGAAGGCAAAGTCGGCATTGGTGCCGAGCACCACCTCGAGCGAGGGCGATCCGGTGCCGTCCGAGAGGATCGGGATCGCGTCATAGTCGGCCTTCAGCGTGTCGAGGATCGGGTGGTTGAGATAGGCGGTGCCGACCATTTTCGGCGCCAGTCCCAGCGACAGCGCCAGTTCGGTCACGTGCCCGTTGAGCGTGACGGCGCGTTCCGGCGCCTTGTCGAAAACCAGCGTGTTGTCGCCGTTCTGGATGGTCAGCGGATAGGTCGTCGACTGCGCGACGGCGATGGCCGGCAGCGCGGCGAACAGCGCGGCCGCCCAGAGGGATTTGAGCTTCATTCGTCTTCTCCTGTTGCAAGGGTGAGGTCGGCCGGCGTGTCGAGTGGAGCGACGCGATGGACAATGAGTTCGGGGACGGGCTCGCCGCGGCCGATGACCATTTCGACGAAGCGGGCGACAGCCTCGCCGTCGAGCAGTCGGTACCATTCGCCGCGCGGATAGGCGGCGAGCAGCGGGCCCTGGTTGCAGGGGTAGAGGCAGCCGGACGTCGCCACGAGGCACTCGCCGCCCAGTCCGGTGCGGGTGAGCTCTTCCGCGAGCGCGAGCTTCAAATTGGGCGCCCCGCGGAAATGGCAGCGCGGGCCGGTGCAGACAATCAGATGGTGCCTGAATGGTGGAGGCCGGTTCCAGCCCGGTTTGCCCAGGCTCGGCCGCTCCTCGACTGCAATCGCCTCGGCCCGGCCGGCGTCGACAGCCATGCCGACAATATCGCGGATGGTCTCGTCGGCGATGGCCTGGTCCGGTCCGAGCAGCAGCGTCACGTCCGGCCGCTGCCGCTCCTGCCGCCAATGCGCCAGCACCCCCGGCAGCCATGCCGCCAGGCTTTGCGAAAACGGCAACCCAAGCGGCTGCACCAGTATGGTGCGATGGCCCTGGGCCACCAGCTCATCCAGAGCATCGCCCAGGTGCGGTCCGGTGCCCTCCAGCCGAACCAGCCGCGCCGGCACCGGCGAAGCCTCGGCCACCAGAGCCGCCAGCTCGCGCTGCCGCCCGGCACTCAGATGCTGCTGGGAAACGCAGACGATGACGCAATCAGGTCGGGGCATTGGAAACGAAATCCGGTGTGGCTGGGGAGGCAACGCGAGGCCGCTCTCGCGGCGGCACCGGCGGGGTTGGGTGGGAATTGGCCAAGGCGGTGGAGGTCGAACTGGTGCAACCGAAATGCTCTGCGGCGGTCATCGTCGCCGCAGGTGCTCAAGCGGTTGCCACTGCTCCTGACGGCGCAGAGATGCCATCGAACGGCCACAACACCTGCGGGCCGGTCGTGTAGCCGAACACTGCCGACGATAACGGCATCAGGTCGAGCCATCAGAGCTTCTCCGGACTGGAGAAGGCTCACATGTCGCCAATGCCACGGAATCCGTGCCTGGTCTCAATCGCGCCCCCTGCCGGGACACCTCGCCCGGCTACATGGTCTTGCGCTCTGGGCAGGTCTCCTGGCTCGCGGCTCGGATGTGACGGCAGCCTTCCCAACTCCAGTACGGAGTCAGTGGCGATGTGCAGTCACTTGCCGCTTACAGTTGCGAGGGCAGCCACGGTCTTGGCCCCTGATGGGTAATCCGCACCGTGTTCCCTTTTAATCCGCGCCTATGGCGGAACCGAAAGCACGAGCAACCTCTATGATTCGGGGGCGGGGATTCAAGCCAGTCGCGGTGTCGGCGTAAGGCGCAAAGCGGATATCGCTTGTCGGTCGTTGGTGGCTTCTGTTGCGCGTGCCCACCGTCAGCAAACGGCCTTTTTCGTAGACCAACTGAGCGGAGTATTATGCCTCGGATCACTTGGACAGCAATTGGAACTGCGATCGGCGCAGGCATCGGAGTCGGTATGCAAGAGGTTGGCGTCGGTATCGGGATTGGCCTGGCGATCGGCCTCGGCCTCGCAGAGGGGGCGACGAAGGCTCTTGAGGTGGCTTGGCACAGGTCGTCGGGCGCACACGCGGCATGCAACCGGGAGGCGACGCGCATCTGTTTGGCAGACCCCATGCCGCCGTCGCGAGAACAGCGTGGAATCTCGTTCCAATTGCCCGCGCTTTTCAGAGAATGATCTGTGACCTTTGAGAACGTTTTCTTGGCGATGGCCATGGTTCTGGGCATTTCGGTCGGGACGGCCATTGTCCGCCGACACGGTGCGCATCGGATACCATTGCTCACCCTTGTCGTCGCAATGCTGACTGTTGCCGGCTTCACGCTCCAGGTCCTGCAGCCTGGCACGCTTGAAGCCCTCCAGCGCAACAGCTCCGCGATAGCGGCAGGGCAATGGTGGCGTCTCCTGACCACGCTCTTCGTGCAGGATGGCGGCTGGGCCGGCTTCCTGTCCAACCTTGCCGGACTGGTGCTGGTGGGCGCGCCAGCCGAGCAACTGGTGAGCAGGCGGGTCTGGACGGGGCTCTACTTCGTGCCTGCGTTCGTTGTTGAACTGATCGCGCTTTATTGGCAGCCCGTTGGCGGCGGCAACTCCATCGCCTGGATGGCGCTGGCCGGAGCGGTGTGGATTTTGGCCCTACGGCGCAAGGGTGGGCTGACAATATCCCTACTGAGTGGGGCCGGCCTTGTGATCGGCGTTCTGCTCTCCGCGGTGGGCAATATCCACGGACCGGCCATCCTGCTTGGTGCCATGCTTGGGTGGGCCGTTGCCGTGATGCATCCGGATGCAATTTCAACAGATGAGGTGAGGCGAGAATGATCGAGAATGAAATCGGCGATCTTGGCGCCGCGGTCGAGCGCTTCATCGCAACATCCGATTCCGGAAATATGGCCGAGATCGAGAGGATCTATGCGAAGGACTTCCTTTGCCTGCGTGCACCGGACACTGGGCAGGCGATGCGTTTGCCACGCGATACCATGCTGTCCATACTGGCGTCCGGGACCAATCCGCAAAGGTGGAGCGGCACCACCTCGATCGACAGTGTCGAAATCATCGACGGACTCGGGGTGGTCGTGCTCCGGAGAGAAAAGGATGTCGGCCACGGGCCAGAGGTTATGTTCTATTGCCTGATCTGGCGCCTCGATGCCGCTGGCTGGCAGTTCGTGCGGGAGTATGTCCACCAGCACGCTTTGCCTGGGGCGGTGGTTCGCCAGGACGAAGGGACGACGACCTGACGCGGGCCCTGACGCTAAAGCCGGACGAGCCGCCGAGTGCCGCGTCATGCAGACAGATCGAAGCGAGCCAGTGTGCCGCCGCTCAACAGACCCAGCTGCCTGCCTTCTGAGTCAAAGGCAAGGGTGGTGATCGGCTCCCCGCCGGCGTCGCGCGGCGGCAGCATTGCAAAGAACAGTCAGGCGGGCGCCCGGCGCCGCCTCGACTTGAGGGTGTCGAAGAAGCTGTCGAGTGCTGCCTCGTCGATGCCGTCCGCGATGAGGACGAGGCGCGTGCGGCGGTCCTCGCTGGGCCAGCGCTCGAGCCGCACCGGCGGGTGGAAGATGTCCTGCACCAGATGCACCAGCATCGGCCGCTCCGGGTCGTCGTCGAGCGCCACCAGGCCCTTGAGCCGCAGCAGGCGCGAGCCCGCGGCGCGGCGCAGCACATCGATGAAGGTGACCAGTTCGCGGGCCGAGACCGGCTCCTCCATCACCATGCTCTTGGTGTAGATGCCGGAGTGGCGCCCGAGGCCTGCTACAGGCGAGATCGCCGGCTTGGCAAAGGCGCGGGAGATCGGGCTCTCGGCGGCGAGCCAGGCAACAACATCGCTGCTGCGCCCGCTGGCGCCGTATGAGCCGGCGGAAAGCAGCGTCTCCGGCTGGGCCAGTGGCGCCTGCACATCGACGACATGGGCGCCGGGATTGATCCGGGCAATCAGTTGATCGAGCGCATGACGACGCTCGGCCTGTTCGTGTGCCAGCAGGTCGGATTTCGTCAGTGCGATGCGGTCCGCGAAGGCCAGTTGCTTGTGGCCGAGGATGCGCTCCTCCACCGTCGCCGCGCCGCGCACGGCATCGAGCGTGGTGATCACCGACGCCAGGCTGAAGTATCGCCCGCCGATCCGGTAGGGCGAAGCCAGCAGCATCTGGTTGATGATCGGCGCGGGGTCGGCAAGCCCCGTGGTCTCGATGACGACGCGCTCGATGCGGCCGGTCTTGCCCTCGTCGATGCCGTCGGACAGGCGCGCCAGTGTCGAAACGATGTCGTTGCCCGGCTCGCAGCAGATGCAGCCGGTGGAGGTTTCGGCGAAGGTCATGTCCTCGCCGTCGACCTGGACCAGGTCGTTGTCGATCGGCACGTCGCCAAACTCGTTGACGATGACCGCCGTTCGTGGGGCGCCGGGTGCGATCATCCTGTTGAGCAAGGTGGTCTTGCCCGACCCCAGAAAGCCGGTCAGCAGGAAGACGGGGATCGGCTCGGCCAAGCCAGGTTCAGGATCGGACATCGGGGACCATCGTGAAACTGGGCGCCGGACGGGCCGGCGCCCGAGGGTGGCTATTTGGCAAGCGCTGCCGCGATGAGGTCGACGTTGTGTCGGAACATGTCGGCATAGGTCGCCGCCGGTCCCGAAGCGTCCGAAAGCGACTCGACGAACAGCTCGCCGCCGGGCTCGGCCCCCGTGGCACCCGCGATCTGCTGCACGAGGCGCGGATCGTTCGAGCTCTCGAAGAAGTACGCCTTCACGCCTTCGGCCTTGATCTGGTCGATCAGTGCCGCGACATCGGCGGCTGAGGCTTCCGTCTCGGTGGAAACCCCGACCGGGGCCAGGAAGGTGATGCCATAGGCGTCGCCGAAATAGCCGAAAGCGTCATGGCTGGTGAGGATGCGGCGGTCTGCCTCGGGCACCGTATCGAACCTGGAGCGGGCGTAGGCATCAAGCTCCTTGAGCTTGGCGAGATAGGCATCGGCATTGGCGGCGAAGGCCTTTGCGTCCTCGGGATCGGCTGCCGCAAGCGCCTTTTCGATATTGCCGACCCAGATCTCGACATTGGCCGGGCTGTTCCAGACATGCGGGTCGGTGACGGTTTCGCCGTCTTCCTCGAGCTGGCGCGTCGGAATGCCCTCGGACGCGACGACCGGCGTGCCCTGATAGCCGGAAGCGCTGATCAGGCGATCGAGCCAGCCCTCGAGGCCGAAACCGCTGACGAACACCACGTCCGCGGCCTTGAGGTTGCGGGCGTTGTCGGGCGTCGGCGCAAACTCGTGCGGATCGCCGCCCGGTCCGACCAGCGAGGTTACCTCGACATGCTCGCCGCCGACCTGTTTGACGACGTCCCCCAGCACCGAAAAGCTGGCAATGGTCTTGAGCGTGGCGGCAGACGCCGAGGTGATGCCCGCGACGAGAATCGCGGCGGCGAACCCCAGACGCACGAGAGGATTGAATGGTTTCATGGCGTTTCCTTTCGGGAATCAGCCTGCGCTTTGCAGGTTTGGGAGGAGCCGCCGCAGCCATCCCGAGGGCGCGACGAGGAGCGAGGCGCCATAGAAGATGCTGGCGGTAAGGATGATCGTCGGCCCCGAGGCAAGACCCAGGTGGAAGGAGGCGATGAGGCCGACAAACCCCGAGACGGCCGCCACGGCGGAGGCGATGACCACCATCGCGGGCAGGCTGGTTGCCCAGAGCCGGGCGACAGCCGCCGGCAACATCATGAGCCCCACGGCCATCAGCGTGCCGAGGGCCTGAAAACCCGCCACCAGATTGAGCACGACGAGGAACAGGAAGAGGAAATGGTACAGCGAGCCACGCCCGCCGACGGCCCGCAGGAAGCCCGGGTCGAAGCACTCGGCAACGAGCGGCCGGTAAACAATCGCGAGGATGACGAGGCTCGCCGAGGCGATCGCTCCGACCAGGTAGAGCGCCGGGGCATCGATCGCCAGGATGGTGCCGAACAGCACGTGCAGCAGGTCGATGTTCGAGCCGCGCAACGACACGATGAGTACGCCGGTGGCGAGCGACGCCAGATAAAAGCTCGCAAAGCTCGCGTCCTCCTTGAGCGCCGTGGTGCGGCTGACGAGGCCCGACAGCAGGGCGACCGCGAGCCCGGCCGCGACGCCGCCGATGCCCATGGCGGTCAGGCTGAGTCCCCCCGCGACGAGGAAGCCGATGGCGGCGCCCGGCAACACGGCATGGCTCATGGCGTCGCCGACCAGGCTCATGCGGCGGAGCAGAAGAAGCACGCCGACCGGTCCGGAGCCGAGCCCCAGGCAGAGACAGGCGATGAGGGCCCGCCGCATGAAACCGTATTCGACGAACGGAGCCAGCAGCAGATCGTAGAGCACCGTCATGCGGCCCCTCCCATCCCGGAAAAGCCAAATCCGCTGTCCGGCCAGGCCTCTGCCATTGCTCTGGCGTCCGTGAGGTTGGCGCTCGTCAGGGTCTCGGAGGTCGGACCCCACGCAATTTGTCGCTTCGCCAGCAGCAAGGTGTTCGGGAAATGCGCCCGCACCTGTTCGAAATCGTGCAGCACGGCGATGACCGTGCGGCCGTCGCTGTTCCAGCGCAGCACGATGTCGAGCAGGTCTCGTGTCGTGCGGGCGTCGATGGCCGTGAAGGGCTCGTCGAGCAGGATGACCCTGGCGTTTTGCAGCATCAGCCGGGCGAACAGCACACGCTGGAACTGTCCTGCAGAAAGCGTCCCGATATGGCGCCGTTCGAAACCCTCGAGCCCCACCGCCGCCAAGGCATCGCGAGCCGCCGCAGCGACCGCTCTGGATGCGGCTCCGAAGGCGCCGATGGCGCGCCACGCCCCCATCAGCACGGTGTCTGAAACCGATAGCGGAAAACTGCGATCGACCTCCGCCGCTTGAGGCAGGTAGCCGAGGTCACGGGTGCCCAACTGGTCGCGGGCGATACGCCCATGGGTCGGCGTCAGTTCACCGACGATGGCCTTGAGCAGGGTGGACTTGCCGGCCCCGTTGGGCCCGGCAATCGCCGTCAGGCTGCCGGCCGCGAAGCTGCCGCTGATATTCGCCACGGCCTGCTCGCGCCCATAGGCGATCGACACGTCGTCAAGGGTGATTGCCGCGCTCATGGCAGGGACACTGCCCAGGCGATCAGCAGCCAAAGCGCGGCCAGCACGCCAACCACGCCGGCGAGCCGGACCCACACGGGCCTGGCGAGAAGCGACGACACGAAGATGTCGCCTTCGAGGGCGGTTCGGACTTTGTCTCGGGGCATCGTCACACCGCTTCCGATCGGCACGCGACGCACAGGCCTGAAACCTCGAGCGACAGGTTCTCGACTTCGAAGCCGGCGCCGGCCAGCCGGCTGCTGATCTCGTCGATCGCCTCGTCGTCGAACTCCTGGACCGTCCCGCAATGTTTGCAGATGAGGAAGCCGGGGCGCGACGTCGCGTGATGGCGGTCGCACAGCACGAAGGCATTGAGGCTCTCGACTCGGTGCACCTTGCCCGAAGTCATCAGCTGCGACAGGGCCCGGTATACCTGCACCGGCGCCTTGATCGTCGTGCCCTCGAGCTCGTGCAGGATCTGATAGGCCGTCAGCGGGCGGGCCACCACCTGCAGCACCGAGAAGATCTCATCGGCGTTGGCGCTGAGATTGGAACGGGTTCTCAATTGGCCAGCTCCCGCTGTGGGCAATCCGGATGGAGCAGTCGTCGCTTGTAATGTGATAACATATCAAGATCCAGTCTGTTCGTGCGTAATGATATAACGTACTATCCCGGGCTGGGCGCGGGGCAGAGGGCCACCGCGCCGTTGCAAGGAGCAAACACATGCAAAGACCCCTGCTGATCGGCCTCACCCTGGCCCTGATGACCAGTGCAGCCCCGTCATTGGCCGAGGAAGCAAGTGCCTGGCGCCTGTTCGTCGCCGACCACTCCGACCCGCTGGTCACTGCCCTCGATGTCGAATCCGGCAAGACCATCGGTCAGTTCCAACTGAAGGGGCCGGCGACGCTCTATGCCACTCCCTCCAAGGGCGGCGTCTATGCCGTGCAGACCGAAAGCAACCAGGTCACGGCCATCGCGACCGGCATCGCCATCGAGGATCATGGCGACCACGGCGACCTGAAACTCGGCGACCCCGCGCTGATCGACGTTGCGCTGGAGGGTGAGCGCCCGGTCCATTTCGTCCCGCACGATGGCCATCTCGCGATCTTTTTCGACGGCACGGGCACAGCCAAGCTCGTGCACGAGGACGACTGGCTCGAAGGCGAGATCGAGGGCCACGACTTCCATACGGCGGCGCCGCACCATGGCGTCGCGGTCCAGGTCGGCGACCATCTCGTCATTTCCGAGCCGAATGCCGCCGATCCATCGGCGCTGCCCGTCGGGGTGCGGGTGCTGGATCACGATGGCAAGGTGGTTGGTGCACTGCATGACTGCCCGGACCTGCATGGCGAGGCTTCTTCGGGTGACACGCTGGCCATCGCCTGCGCAGCCGGGCTGCTGCTCGTCAAGCAAGCCGCAGCAGGCCCCTCGATCGAGTTGCTGCCCTACTCGGCCGATCTGCCGGAGGGCAAGTCGACCACGCTCCTCGGCGGCGTCGGCCTGCAGTACTTCCTCGGCAATTACGGGGCGGACAAGGTCGTCATCGTCGAGCCGGGCGCCGAGGCCGCCTTCCGTCTCGTCAACCTGCCGACGCGCCGCGTGCATTTCGCCGTCGATCCGCAGCGGGTTCGGTTCGCCTACGTATTCACCGAGGATGGCAACCTGCACGAACTCGACGTCGTCGACGGCGCGATTACCCGCAGCCTGAAGCTCACCGAACCCTACTCGATGGACGGCGAATGGAGCCTGCCGCGACCACGCATCGCCGTGGCGGGTGGGGACATTGCGGTGACCGATCCGCTCAAGGGGCTGATCCACATCGTCCATGCCGAAGACTTCGAACTCGAGAGCGACATCGCGCTCGACGGCAAGCCCTTCAACATCGTGGCGGTCGGCGGCTCGGGCGAAGACCACGGCCATCATCACCACCACTGAGGCCTTCGCTCCTCCCGGCCAGCCGGGAGGAGCTCTCCTTTTCTGAGGATCTCCAATGAAAAAGCTCCCCGTAACCGTGCTCTCCGGATTTCTCGGCGCCGGCAAGACCACGCTGCTCAACCACATCCTCAACAACCGCGAAGGTCGCCGCGTCGCGGTGATCGTCAACGACATGAGCGAGGTGAACATCGACGCCGAACTGGTCCGCGACGGCGGCGCTAATCTCAGCCGCACCGATGAGAAGCTGGTCGAAATGAGCAATGGCTGCATCTGCTGCACGCTGCGCGACGACCTGCTCGTCGAGGTCAAGCGGCTGGCCGAAAGCGGCCGTTACGACTACCTGCTGATCGAGGGCACTGGCATCGCCGAGCCGCTGCCGATCGCCACCACCTTCGATTTCCGCGACGAGCGTGGAGAGAGCCTGTCCGACCTGACGCGGCTCGACACCATGGTGACGGTGGTCGATGCGGCGAACCTGCTCAAGGACTACGCTTCGCACGACTTCCTGCGCGATCGCGGCGAGATCGCCGGCGAAGGGGACGAGCGCGCCCTGGTCGACCTCCTGGTCGAGCAGATCGAGTTCGCCGACGTCGTCATCCTCAACAAGGTCTCGACCTCAACGCCCGAGCAGCGGGATGCGGCGAAAAAGATCATCAAGGCGCTGAACCCGGATGCCAGGCTCATCGAGACGGATTTCTGCGACGTGCCGCTCGACGAGGTGCTGGACACCGGGCTGTTCAGCCTCGAACGAGCGGAGACGAACCCGCTCTGGTTCAAGGAGCTCAACGGCTTCAAGGACCACATCCCCGAGACCGAGGAATATGGCATCCGTTCCTTCGTCTATCGCGCCCGTCGGCCCTTCAACCCGATGCTGCTGCAGAAGTTCGTCAGCAAGACCTGGCCGGGCGTGGTCAGGGCCAAGGGCTTCTTCTGGCTTGCGACGCGGCCCAGTTTCGTTGGCGAGCTCAGCCAGGCCGGGGCTTTGGTCCGCACCGGTCGCCGCGGTATGTGGTGGGCGGCAGTGCCCCGGCAGCGTTGGCCGGATGATACGGAATGGCGAGCCTCGATGGCGCCCTATCTCGATCCCATCTGGGGCGATCGGCGGCAGGAGCTCGTGTTTATCGGCGCCGACCCCATGGACGAGGCTGCCATCCGCCGCGACCTCGACGCCTGCCTCATTCCGGCCAATCGCTTCACCCCCGAGCAGTGGACCAGCCTCGCCGACCCCTTCCCGAGCTGGACGGCAGCGTGATCCCAACAGGAGCAAGCCCCGCGATGCCCGGATCGATCCGGGCGAATATTGTCCGCCAGCGCGGGCCTCGAGCCCGCCGGTGGGTCGCGTGGACTCTTCGTCTTCGCGGACCTTGCGGGTGTTTTGCGCAAGCTGCCATAATCGGATTGGCACCTGGGGGCGCTCGCCATGAAGGTCAACGTCGTCTATGCGCATCCGGCGGCCGACAGCTACCAGGCGTCGTTGCACCAGCGGATCCTGCGCACGCTCGACGCCATGGGCGACGAGGTCATCGATTTCGACCTTTACGCGATGAAGTTCGACCCGACGATGGGCGAGGTGGAATGGCACGGACACAACGACCCACCACAGCCGCCGCCGCAGGACCTGAAGGTCTATATCGACGCGCTGAAATGGGCCGACGCCTGCGTATTCTGCTTTCCCACCTGGTGGTTGGGCATGCCGGCGATCCTCAAGGGTTATTTCGATCGCGTATGGCGTCCGGGCGTTGCCTTTGAACAGCCGCCGGGCGGAGGTCTGATCAAGCCGGCTCTGCTGAACCTTACTCGGATGGGCGTGGTCACCACCTGCGGCGCGCCCTGGTTCTACAACAAGCTGTTGATGCAGGATCCGGCGAGAAAAGTGCTGCTGCGCGGGCTGAAGGCCACCTGCGGCGGCCTCGGCGTGAAGCACGTGTATCTCGCGCAGCACTCCGTTTACGACATCTCGCCGGAGGCGCGGGAAAAGTTCGCGCAGAAAGTCGAACAGCGGTTCGCCCGGTTCTGAAGTGCGGGCCGGTAAGGACGGCACCGCCCAGGCTGCTCCAGTCGGCCCGGGTTTGAAGGGGCAAAGCATATCAATCTGCTCCCATCAGCCGCCGGTACTCAGCTTCCGCAAGTCCGTAGGAACGGTCCGCGCGATCAACCAGCCGCTTGCGGTCGAGGATGACCAGATGCCCGCGAGTCGAGCGGATCAGGCCCTCGCCCTCGAGCAGCTGAAGGGCGAGGGTAACGCTGGAGCGTCGCACTGCCAGCATCGTGGCGAGCAGATCATGGGTGATGTGAAAGTGCAGCCCTAGCCGGTCCGATACCATCAACAGCCATCTTGCCAGCCTTTCGCCCAACAGCGCCTGCCCATTGGTCACCGAGGTGGCCGTGATCTGGATTTCGAACGCACGGTAGTATCGAGCGAGAATGGTCGAGAAGGCCTCCGACTGTTGGAGCGCAAGCCGCACTTGGTGAATTGCCGCGCGATAGGCAGTCCCGGCAGCTTGAGAGAATGTCTCGAATGGGGACTGACTGTCCCCGGTTACCACGAATGGGCTGGTGACTCCTTCGCGCCCGATCAGCCCAACTTCGATGGCGCCGCGTCCAATCTGCGCCACAACCGACGCCATGCAATCTTCAGGAAAGTACAGCGCATCCACGGGAGCGTTCGCCTCATGGAACTGTTGACGCAGGGCAACGTCAACCAACTCTAGATCGAGCAGTGCGCGGTCGTCCGGAGAGAGCTGTTTCAATAGAAAATTCTGAAATGAAGCGTCGGACAAAGTGCTCTCCCGCGTTTTGGGGGCAAGGCACTTCGCATCTCCTGGCCGTCCGAGCCCGGCAAGCCTACAACCGATGCGTCAGTTTGCTATTGGAAAGCGCCTGCTTTAGGGCCTTGGTCAGCTACCGTACCAACTACGTTCGGTCGCGCCGGATTTCCAATGACAGACTGATGTTGCTTCGTTCTCGAACGCTGAACCCTCGGTGTCGGCATGGGTGCCGGGCTCATCAGAAAAGTCGAAGAACTAGCGATCCATAGTGGTTAGCCAGGTCGGCTGGCTAACGTCAGTCGCCGGGGTGCCATGCCCACGACGCGGTGAGGGCGACGCCGGCAACACGTTCTGCTGTTTCACAGAAACTCAGACCCGCGTAAGCTACATGAGTTCGGATCGCGTCCACAACCAATCCGAACAGACGGGTGCTCTGAAGCCACCAGCATCAGAGCACCCGTTGCTGTCAGAACGGACAGGTTTCGCGTCCACATCAGAACTGCCCGGTTTTCGCGCCCCCTTTGGATCAGGGCGCACCGAGGCCGTTATGGCAGCCAGCCTCAACGTCACTATGGTCGAGATGGAAGAGTCTGGATACCGACTGTCCGGTTCACGACATTTGCGCGGTTGCACGTTGAATCGGTTCAGCTATTTCTTCCCGAGCGGCCGTGGGGTGGCGTTTCGGGGGGCCCTGCGCCAGTCCAGCTGTTCTCGGTTTCCGGCATCGCACCGGCCCGCGTCGACCCCACCTCGAGCATGCCGAGAAACGCCGGTCCACACCGGCGGCAGGTTCGGGCTGCTTCCGGCCCTTACTTGTCCGGCTCGCCTCCCGGATCGAAGGCAACCAACCTGCCATCGACATCGACGATCGTTATGTCGCTTGCCCCCGATAGACGCAGATCGCCGAGCAGTCTTGTAAGCTCAGCTTGCGTCGTCGCTTCCAAGCGCCCCGCGCCGGTCAGCATCCGGAAGGTGATGAAATAGGCCGTGGGGGGGCGCGTGTCCTCAGGCCGCTTGAAGAACCGCCAGGTCATGATGCCGGAGCGGCGCCGGGAGCCTGCTCAGGATCGCAGAGCGTGACACTGTGCGATACTAAACCGCCTGTTGGCCGCCACCCAAAGGCAGCTGCAGGTCTATCCTCCAGCAATGGCGGGCGCTCATGTGCCGCTTCCTGGGCTTTCAGTGCGCTGTTCGCCACTATGGTGACGTCGCGGGTCGTGTCTACAGTGCCGTCATCGAGCACCGGCTGAACGAAATAATGCTCAAGTGGTCCCAAAGCAGATCGCCTAGTTTCAAAGGGTGATGGAGACGCCCGCGCCTGGCTGCGGGTATCACGCGAACGACTCCATCGCTGCGGAGAGCGCGCTATGACACGCTCACCCAAACACCTCGCCAGTCCCGAACTATCCTCCCTACGGTACCCAGGACCGCCCACACGAGGCGCTTTCGCGATGGAGGACTCCCATCACGACGGGGTTGCGGCGGTCATGCACGGGAATGCCTGAGGGCAAAGGCCACTAAGCCCTCTGTAACCGCCAAACCGATAGTCCGACACACTGGTGCGAGGGTAAAGTTGCAATTTGGTCACGGTGCAGCCGCGATCCTGCCACCAATTGGCCGCGACTGGTCAGCCACTTCAGCACAGCAAGACCGGAACCTGGCAGGCGCGAAGGAACTCCGAGGTAAGGCTGCCCAGGATCATCGATCTAAGCCTAGAACTGCCGAACGCACTCACGGCGAGCAGGTCGATCTCATCAAGCACGACCCGCTCCGGAACGACCGTCTGAGCCACGCCCGGCTCGATCCTGGTTTTCACTTCGAAACCGGCGTCTCTCAGTTTCGTCTCGGCCTGCTCGAGTGTCTGCAGCGCAATGTCGGTGCGGTCGCCGACATGCAGCAGATCGAGGGGATAGTTCGGTACAACACCGCTCGCGAGGGTGTTCACCGCCGGAGCGGCGGACTCGACCTCTACCGCCACCATCATGCGCTTGATCGGCCTGAAGCTGCGCGAAACCGCCAGCACGGGAACCTTGCTGCCGCGGGCCAGACGCTCGAGGTTCGAACCGAGCGGCAATCGCGCCAGGTCGGCCTGCTCGCCGCGCTTGCCCATGATGATGATCGAAGCTGGCGAGGCGGCATGCACCATGGTCCGAGAGATGTGTCCCTCCAGCAGGCGTGTACTGACATCGTAAACGCCGGCCTCGTTCAGCAGCCTGCGGGCCTGATCCAGCCGCTCGCGACCCTGGCGCGCCAGCTCGGCCACCTTGGCGTCGAGAGTATCGTCCTGGTGAAGCAGCATGGCGCCCCCCGGGTGGACGGGCGCGAGGTTGGACGCCGCGAGCTCATTCGGCGAAACGATATTGACCAGTTCAACGCTGGCCTGCTTCTCGCGCGCCAGCCAGACCGTGTGGTCGATGACGCTGTGCGCGTAGAGGGACAGGTCGATGAAGGCCACGATCTTCATGATGCGGCCTCCAGCACTGGGGATGCGACTGACGGCGACCTCGCGCCGTGCCGCGCCAGCGCTCCGATCACCCGCCTTGCCGTGATGCGGCCGATCTGCCCGCCGGACGCATCGAGCACGCCCACCCATTGATGCTCGGCGAACAGCGGCAGCACATCCTCACACCGGGCTTCGGCAGGCACCGCAATCGAACACGGCTCGGATTCACCCACGTCCATGATGGTGCGGACACGGATGGCCCTGGCCTTGTTCACGTCGCGTACGAACTCTTCGATATGCTCGTTGGCCGGATTGAGCACGATTTCTTCAGGTGCGCCCTCCTGCTGGACGGCGCCATCCTTCAGCACGGTGACCCGATCGCCGATCTTCAGGGCCTCGTCGAAATCATGGGTGATGAACAGGATCGTTTTGTTGAGCGTCTTCTGCAGGCTCACCAGTTGGTCCTGCATCCCCGATCGGATCAGCGGGTCGAGCGCCGAGAACGCCTCGTCCATGAGGATGATGTCGGTGTCGAGCGCCAATGCCCGAGCCAGCCCGACCCGTTGCTGCTGTCCGCCCGACAACTGGCGCGGTCGGGCGTTCTCGTAGCCCGAAAGGCCGACGATCTCGATCCATTTGCGCGCCTCGGCTTCCCGCTCGGCCCTGGCTACACCGCGGACCTCGAGGCCGTAGGCGACGTTGTCGACGACCGAGCGGTGGGGCAGCAGGCCGAATTTCTGGAACACCATGGCGACGCGGGTACGCCGATACTCCCGCAGCTCGCCGAGCGACATCGCCAGAACGTTCGTGCCGTAGACACTGATGTCGCCGGCGGTTGGCTCGATGAGCCGGTTCACGTGTCGGATCAGCGTCGATTTGCCTGAGCCGGATAGCCCCATGACGACATGGATCTGTCCCCTCGCAACCTGCATCGACACCCCATCAAGTCCGACGACATGGCCGGTCTCGGCTTGCAGCTCGGCTTTCGACATCCCCCCTTGCAGTGCGGTGAAAGCTTGCATCGGCGCAGGGCCGAAAATCTTGGTCACGCCCGTCATGGCAATGGCCGTGTCGGTTTGCATCGTCGTCATGTCCGCGCCTCCGAAACCCCTACGCGTGCCTGCAGCCGCCTGCCGAACGCCTGTGTGATCCGGTCGAACACGATGGCGAGCACCACGATGCCGAGGCCTGCGAACAGCCCACGGCTGACCTCGAGTCGCCCGATGCCCTGCAGCACCTGGTAGCCGAGGCCGCCGGCGCCGATCATCGAGGCGATCACCACCATCGCCAGTGCCATCATGGTCGTCTGGTTGATCCCTGCCAGGATGGTCGGAAGGGCGAGCGGAATCTGCACGCCAAGCAGCCGTTGCGTTGGACTGGTGCCAAAGGCCCGGCTTGCTTCCATCACTGCAGGGTCGACGGAGCGCAGGCCGAGGTCGGTCAGGCGTACCAGTGGCGGCGCCGCGTAGACGATGGTGGCGATCAGCGCCGGGATCTTTCCGGGCCCGAAGATCATGACGGTGGGGATCAGATAGACGAAACTCGGCAGCGTCTGCATCAGGTCCAGCACCGGGGTGAAGAACTGCCGCACGCGCGCCGATCGGGACATCCACACGCCCACCGGAATCGAGATGACGATCGCGGTGAGTGTCGCGGCGATCATCAGCGCTGTCGTGCTCATCGCATCCCTCCACAGGTCCATCACGCCGAGGAAGAGCAGCGAAACCAGCACGGTCGCCGGCAGCGGCCAGCGCCGGGTGGCCAGCCATGCGATGCCGGTGAGCAGGGTGATGATCAGCCACCAGGGGGTGGCGACGAGCAGGGCCTCGATGGCATTGAGCAGAAGCAGCAAAGGCCGCGCCGCCGCCTCGAAGGCGCTGCCCCAGTTGGTGACGACCCAGCCGAGGGCGTCGTCTACTCCCCGGCGTAGCGGTCTTGTGTCGATGAGTTCGGGAAACATTGGTTTCTGTGCCTGGTGAAATGGCCGCACCCGGTCAGCGAGAAGCGCGACAGCGGACGCAGCAGAAAAACGGAAAATGCGGCCGGGACTGGTGAACCCCGGCCGCAAAGCTAGCGCAGTGAGGAGCCGCTAGCTGAGGCTGGCGCGGACCTTGTCGGCGATCTCCGGCGAAACCCAGGTCGTCCAGACATCTTCCTTGGTCTTGAGGAAATTCTCGGCCGTCTGCGCAGCGTCAGCCTTGTTCTCGTCGCCATAGACCAACAACTCGCTGATCTGGGCATTGGTCAGGCCGACCTTGCCGAAATATTCTGCCACCGCGGGGGCCTCGGTCTCGATCCATTTGGCCGCCCCGATCACCGCCGGCGACGAGGGATAGGCGGTCTTGCCAGCCGGCTCGCCGCAATCAGGATCGGTGTTGCAGGCGTAGACATCGGGCTTGGCTTCACCCAGATCGAGCTGGACAGCATCGAACTTGCCCAGGATTGCCGTCGGGCCCCAGTAGTAGAAGAGGATGGGCTCATTTCGCAGGAACGCCCGCGCGATCGAGGCATCGAGGGCGCCACCCGAACCCGGCGAGAACAGGTTCCATTTGTCGTCCATCCCGTAGGCTTCGAACAGCGCAGACGTAGAAAGTTCGCACGCCCAACCCGGCGGGCATGAATACAGCCGTCCCTGACCGCTTTCCTCCGGATCGGGGAACAGGTCTGGTCTGGCAATGACAGCGTCAGCCGTAGTCAGTTCAGGGTTCGCCTCCTGCACATAGCGGGGAATGAACCAACCCTCGACGGTGCCATCGGTGATGGCGTCACCCAGCTGAATGACCTTGTCGGCCTCAATGCCCTGCTGCCAGGGCTCGGCGATCGTGCTGGTCCAGAGCTCGGGGGCAATTGCGGGTGTTCCCCGCGACAGCATCGACGATGAGGTGGGCACGGTATCGCCCGTAACGATCTCGACGTTGCAGCCGAAACCCTTCTCGAGAATCGTCGCGTGAATGTGCGCGAGAGCGGCGGCGGAAGGCCACGTCATTTCGGCGATATCGATGGTGCGGTCAGTGCCGCACTGGTTGTCCTGTGCTTGTGCAGGCAGCGCGAACGCTGCTCCCAGAAGCAGCGAAGCTGCGAGCAGCACGCTTTTCCGGCTGAATGTCATCAGTCGTGTCTCTCCATGTTGGTAATATGAGCCAGCAACCTATGAATTTGTCCCATCGAGTCAACCCGAGATTCGCCAGTCAAGTTACAAAAATGGCCAAAATTACCGGAGCTATGATGCTCTTCTTTTCCACGATGTATTCGCAGTGACCTATTCTTTCCCGAGGTCTGACGCGAAATAACCACATTTGATAGACGATGTCATTGGTGTTTGCTGGCGCACATCAGCGAGGGATCTGTGAGGGGCAGCTGGCGTTTGAGTGGCTCCTCGTGCACCTGCGTCGCAAACGCTTGAACACGAAGGGTCAGCAAGGCATACTCAATTTGGGTGTCGGGCGTTTCGCAGCCGGGCAGGGATTGACGCTGGTCGGGCCGCCAGCGGACCGAACTCCTTGCTGAAAGGTCACCCGTGGCCCGCTTCCAGATTCATTGTTTGCGCCGCGCGTTTGAGACGCCTGGAGCGGCCGCATGAAGATTGCCATTCACACGCTCGGTACGCGCGGCGACATACAGCCTTACCTGGCTCTGGCCCTCGGCCTGAAGGCGGCCGGGCACACCGTCTTGATCGCGGCCCCCACGCAGTACGAGGCCTTCATCGGGGGGCGCGGCATCCCCTTCTCGCATCTGCCCGGTGAGTTTCTTGATCTTATGGATACGCCTGAAGCCAAGGCGGCGATGGCCGGCGGCGGCGGCTTTGCCGCTGGTTTCAAGATGATCAAGCAGTTCAAGCCCATCGGCCGCAAACAACTCAAGGCAGAGTGGCAGGCGGCCCAGCAGTTTCAGCCTGACCTCATCATCTACCATCCCAAGGCCATCGCCGCCCTGCACATCGCGGAACGGCTCTCGTGTCCCGCCGTGCTGGCCTCGCCCTTGCCGGGGTTCACGCCGACCAGGCAATTCGCGAGCCCGATGGTGCCGTTCCGCTCCGTGGGACCGTTCAACCCCCTGACGCACACGGTGATGGCAGAAGGAGCGGAGGCGATCTTTCGCAAGATGATCGCCGAGTGGCGCTCCTCTGAGCTGAACCTTCCGAAGAAACCGGCCAACAAACTGAAGCCCCGGGCCACGCTTTACGCCTACAGCCCCAGCGTTTTGCCAAGCCCCTCGGACTGGCCCGACGATGTCGTTGTGACGGGCTACTGGTTCTTGGAGGAGGAGAGGCGCTGGCAGCCCGATCCCGCGCTGCAGGCATTCCTCGATGCCGGCGAACCGCCGGTCTATGTCGGCTTTGGCAGCATGCCGGGCCTCGATCCGGCCGAACTCACCGAACTCGTCAGGCAAGCCCTCAGTGACGCCGGAAAGCGCGGCGTTCTCGCAACGGGTGGCGGGGCCATTCAGGCTGGACCCGCTGCACCCGACCTGCACATCATCGAGGGCGCTCCCCACGATCAATTGTTCCCGCTGATGTCGGCGTGCGTCCACCATGGCGGGGCGGGAACCACCGGGGCATCGCTGCGTGCCGGCAAGCCAACGATCATCTGTCCGTTCTTTGGCGATCAGCCCTTTTGGGCGCGCATCGTCCGTGACCTGGGTGCCGGTCCCGCGCCGATCGACAAGAAGCACCTCACATCAGCCTTGCTGGCGGCAGCCATCATCGAAGCCACAACCAACGCCGGCATGGCGCGGCGCGCGGCAGAGATCGGCGCCAGGATCCGTCAGGAGCACGGCGTGAACAACGCCATCGCCCATCTCGAGCGGCAGGGTTTGCTGACACCGAGATCTGCCCCTGCTGCGCAAACCGAGCCGGCAGCGGGTCGCGGCTGACCAACAAGAAGACGAAGGACTGCACTGTGACTGAAACTATCCGCAGACCGCACTCGCTGCTGCGCCATTTTCTGAACGGAGAGGCTTCCGCCGGTATCGTCCTGATGGTGGCCGCGGCGCTGGCGCTCATCGTCGCGAACTCACCCGGCGCAGGGCTCTACGAGGGCGTGCTGCACACCAAGATCGGCCCCCTCAGCGCCGAGCACTGGATCAACGACGCCCTCATGGCCCTGTTCTTCCTGCTCGTCGGGCTCGAGATCAAGCGGGAAATGATCGATGGACAGCTAGCCTCATGGTCCCGGAGAATCCTTCCGGGGGTTGCCGCGGCAGGCGGCATGGTGGTGCCGGCAATCATCTATGTCGCGCTGAATATCAATGATCCGCGCGCCATTCACGGATGGGCGATCCCGACGGCAACGGATATCGCCTTCGCGCTGGGCGTGATCTCCCTCCTTGGCAAGCGCGTTCCCGCCTCGCTCAAGATCTTTCTCGCGGCGCTCGCGATCATCGACGATCTCGGTGCCGTCATCATCATCGCCCTCTTCTACTCATCGGGGATTTCATGGCTTGACCTGGCCGGGAGCGCGGTTGTGCTTGGCCTGCTCTTTGCGTTGAACCGGAGGGGTGTGCTCAACCTCTGGCCTTACCTCCTGCTTGGGATCGTCTTGTGGGTATTCGTGTATCGCTCCGGCGTTCACGCCACGCTCGCCGGCGTCGCGCTGGCGCTCGCCATTCCACTGCGCATGAAGGACGGTCGCCCCGATGATCTGGCGCGCTCGCCGCTGCACCGCCTCGAGCACATGCTCGGCAAGGTCGTTCCGTTCGTCGTCCTGCCGATATTCGGGTTCGCGAACGCCGGCGTTTCGTTTGCCGGCGTCAGTGTCCAAGGGCTCGTCGATCCTCTCCCCCTGGGCGTGGCCCTTGGCCTGGTGGTCGGTAAATTCGTCGGCGTCTTCGGCAGCGCTGCCATCGCCATCAGGCTCGGTTTCGCCGATCTGCCTGTCCATGCCTCCTGGATGCAACTGCTGGGCACCGCCATGCTCTGCGGCATCGGCTTCACCATGAGCCTGTTCATCGGGCTGCTCGCCTTTGCAGGCGAACCTTCTCTGCAAGAACAGGTGAAGATCGGAATCCTTATCGGCTCGGGCGTGTCAGCACTTGCCGGCGCCGCTGTCCTGATGATGTTCACAAGGCGAGAGACTTAACGCGCAGGTGGATCTGGAGAGCAGGGGCTGTCCGGCCACCCGCCGTTGGCCCGGGCCTTTGCATCAGAAGTGGACGGCTACTGCCCCTGCAGCCACTTTTTCCCATCGGTTGTGACGCTGCACTGATGCCGCGGGCGCGAAGCATCGCAGGTGGGATTTGACATAGATCAAATCTGGCGCCGGCGGTCGGTTGGAACATCGGGCGGATCGTCGATCAACACCCTGATGTGGAACAAGGCTGATGGAAATTCTCCGAATGCTCCACGACAGCGAAATCAACGGCAGCGTCGAGTGGTTTTTCGACGGTGTGTGGACGGTGAAGATCGGCGATCCGGTGAACGGCGTTCGGGCGAAAGGCGTGGTCGCTTCTGCCGATGAGGCTGAGGTGTGGCTGCACGTGACGGCGAGGGTTCTTTACCCCGACGGCGACTATGCCAAGGCAACCGAACCACAGTGATCCGCCTCGCGGGCGGCTGCCTAGGTCGCGCCGGCGCCACGATCCCGCACCGGCAGGACGCCGGGGGCAGGGGGCAGCAGGTTGCGGGGATCGCCGAACGGGAACACCGGCTCGAAGCGGAACACTTCGGCATACCCCTGGTTGGCATTGCACTGGGCCGAGCGATAGCGCCCGCCCAGCTCCGCCATGTCGACGAAGCGTTCGGGATCCTGCGAGCGGTGCGCGCGGATGGCGGCCCGCTTGAGCTCGATATAGGGCGTGATGTCGATGAAGTGCGTGGGCACGAAGCCGACGCCCATGATGGTTTCCATCCACATGATCGGCGCCATCATGTTGGTGGCGATGCGCACCGCATCGCTGAGGGCGCGATGGTCGCCGTGATAATCGTTCGGGGCGTGGGTGATGACCAGTTGCGGCCGCTCGGCGCGGATGAAATCGGCGATGCGATCGATCACCGGGGCGTCGGCGCGCAAGCCGCCATCGGGGAAGCCGAGCATCACCGGGGTAAGCCCGAAGACGCCCGCCGCCGCTGCCGCTTCCTGCCGACGAATCTCGACGAGTTCTGCCGGATCGATGGTGCCGCCCTTGGCACCGTCGGTGGCGATGGCGACCACCACTTCATCGCCCTGCGCCTGAAAGGCGGCAACCGTGCCGCCCATCAGGATCTCGATGTCATCGGGATGCGCGCCGATGGCGAGAAGTTTCATGCCGCCTCCAGGAACTCGATGACCATGGCCGCTGTCCAGGTGAAGCGGCCGCCGCCACATGGCTCGCCGGTGGTCGGATCATAATATTCGGCAAAGCCCGACTGGGTAATCAGCTCGAGGCTGGATTCGACGATGCGATCGGCCATCGCGGTCTCGCCGGCGCTGCGCAGCCCGTCCTGGATCATGTAGTTCATCACCAGCCAGGCCGGGGCGCGCCAGTAGCGCTTGGGCTCGAAGCGGGGGTCGGCGGGGTCGTGCGACGGCACGATGTACTTGACCTGCTTGGCCCAGCTCTCGATGGTTCGGGCAATGGCCTCGGCCCGCGCCCTGGGCACCGCGGCGAACACCGGCAGGATGCCGCCGATCGAGGCGGAGTCGATCAGCTCGCCCGTGACGCGGTCGCGGCAGAGATACTGGCCGTGCCTGTCGCTCCACAGCGTTTCGAGGGCGGCGAGGCTCTTTTCGGCGCGGGCGCGGTTGCGGGCGGCGATCTCAGTCTCGCCCAGCTCATCGGCAAGGGCGGCGAGGTCGGTGGCCGAACGGATCAGGATGGCGTTGAAGCCGGGATCGACCACGCGGAACGGCGAGGCGTCGTGCAGTTTGGCATTGTCCCAGCCGAGCGAGCGGAACAGCTGCACCAGGTAGAGGTAGCGATCATACTGCGCCTTGGTCGGGCGATGCGAGGGGTCGGCATGCTGGGTATCGCGGCGGACATAGGGTTCGATACCGTCGGTGGGCACCCGCTCGAAGGCTTCGTCCCAGTCGATCGAATTATCGCGGCCGGACTCCCAGGGATGGAGGATGGCAACCAGCCCTTCGTGGCCGGGGTCGCGCATGTCGTAGAACCAGCGGTGCCAGGCATCGATCCGGGGTAGTAGCGCGCGGGCGCGCCTCGCCGCCTCGGCTTTATCGGTGGCGCGATCGAAGAGGCGTTTGATCGCAAAGCCGGCGACCGGCGGCTGTGTGATGCCCGAGGTGGGGGTGGAGCGCCCGGTGTCCCAGACGTTGGGACCGGGAAAATAGCCGTCCGAATACACGTGGAAAACGATGTGCGGCACCATGCCGTCGGGCCACTGATTGGCAAACAGGGTCTCGATCTCGGTCCAGGCGCGGGCCTCGTCATAGTGGAACTGCCCAAGCGCGGTGAGGCACGAGTCCCAGTTCCACTGGAAGGGATAAAGGCCCTTGGTGGGGACGGTGTAGCTCCCCTGGTCGTTCTCCTTCAGCACCTCGAGGGCGTGCTCGTATATCTTCTCGGTTTGCTGGGTCATGGGGGATACTCCTCAGGTCTAGAGCCGCGTCGCGCCGGCGAAGATTTCGGCGATCCGGCCGTGGCCGGCGGCGTTGGGATGCACGTTGTCGGGGAGGATGAGCGCATCGCCGCCCTGGGCGGCCATGCGTTCGTTGACGGGGGCGTAAAAGCAGCCGAACTCGATGGCCAGCGCCTGCACCAGCGGCACGAAGGACTGGTAGGTGGCGCGGTTCTGGCCGGCGAAGCCATCGGTGCCGACCGCGAAGCCGGCATCGGGCAGGTGGCTGGGGCTGCCGATGACGATGGCCTCGGGCAGGTAGCCGGCCCCGATGAGGCCGGCGAGCACGGCACGGTAGTCGCGCACGAAGCCGTCGGCGCCGAAGCTGAGCGGTGCACCGACATAGCGGGCGTCGTTGGTGCCGTAGAGGATGGCAATGAGGTCGCCGCGCTCGGCGCCGAGCAGATCCCGATCGAAGCGGTCGTGCCCGTTATGGTCGCGCGGCGCACCGCCGGCAGCCGGCGAGGACTGCATCACGGTGCCGCTGATGCCGCGATTGTAGAGCCTGACACCCAGCCGCGAGGCGAGCCGATTGGCCCACCGCGCCGGCATTTCTGGAATGGTCAGCCCTTCGGTGATGGAATCCCCGAAGGTGGCGAGCGAACTCGCCTTGCCGGCCCAGCGCTCGAGGAAGCTGATCACGCAGCAGCCTCCGCAGCCGGCTCGATGAACTCGAGCACCATGGCCGCCGTCCACGAGAAGCGGCCACCGCCGAGCGGCGTGCCGTCGCGTGGATCGTAATATTCGGCAAAGCCGGATTGCTCGATGAGCTGCAGGCTGTCGGCAGTGAGGCGATCGGCCAGCGCCACCTCGCCGGCGCGGTTGAGGCCATCGGCGATCATGTAATTGCACACCAGCCAGACCGGGCCGCGCCAGTAGCGCTTCAGATCGAAGCGCGGGTCGGAGGGCGCATGGCTCGGGACAAGATAACGGACCTCTGCCGCCATGCCCCCGATGGTTGTGGCGACGGCTGCGGCGCGATGCGCCGGGATCGGGGCGAAAACCGGGATCAGCCCGCCGATCGACGGGCTGTCGCTGAGCTTGCCGCCGACGCGGTCGAGCGGCAAATACTGGCCATGCCGGTCGCTCCACAGCCCATCGAGCGCGGCGAGCCCCAGTTTCGCCCAGTTGCGGTTGCGAGCGGCGATCTCGGGCGCGCCGAGGGCCTCGGCAAGCTCTGCCACCTCGAGGCAGGATCGGATCAGGATGGCGTTGAAGCCGGGGTCGACCACCTGGAACGGCGAAGCGTCGTGGGTCCGCTCGGAATCCCAGCCGAGGCCGCGGAAATGCTGCACCAGCCACAGGTAGCGGTCGTATTGCGCCTTGGTCGGGCGGGTCGCCGGGTCGGCATGCTTGAGGTCATTGCGCGCATAGGGCATCACGCCTTCGGTGGGCACGCGCTCGAACCCTTCGTCCCAGTCGATGCTGTTGTCGCGTGACTCCCAGGGGTGGATCACCGCGACAAGGCCGGTCTGCCCGGGGTCGCGGGTGCGATAGAACCAGGCGTGCCAGCGGTCCAGCTGCTCGAGCAGCGGGCGGGCGCGCGCTGCGTCAGGCTGGCGGCGGAACAACTGATGGATGGCGAAGCCCGCGATTGGCGGCTGGGTGATGCCGGAAGTGGGCGGCGTGCGGCCGGTGCCCCACACCTCGGAGCCGGGGAAATAGCTCGGCGCGGGCTCGTGGAATACCATGTGCGGCACCATGCCGTCGGCCCATTGGTGGGCGAACAGCGTCTCCACCTCGGTCCAGGCGCGGCCCATGTCGTAGTGGCTCTGGCCGAGCGCGGTGAAGCAGGAGTCCCAGTTCCACTGGAACGGGTAGAGCCCCTTGGTCGGCACCGTGTAGTTGCCGCGATCGTTATCGCGCAGCACCTCGATGGCCTGGTCGGCGAGCGCGGAGCGGAGTGGCATCAGTTGACGGCTTTCGTACTCTCGGGGTCGAACCAGCGCACCCGGTCGGGCTTGGGCACGAGGCTGAGCTCGTCGCCCGGGGCGACCTTGAGGTCGCTGTCGAGCACGGCGCGGAACAGCTTGCCGTCGACCTCGGAGGTCACCAGCGTGTGCGCGCCAAGCGGCTCGATCACCCGCGCCGTGGCCTTGAGGCCGCCGGTCGCGATGGTGAGATCCTCGGGGCGGATGGCGAATTCGAGCCTCGTGCCGCCATGCGACGGACCATCGAGGGCGATGCCGGCCACCTGGTAGCGGCCATCGCCGTCCCGCGTTGCCGGCAGGAAGTTCATCGGTGGGTTGCCGATGAAACTGCCAACGAAGCGGGCGGCGGGGTTGCGATAGACTTCAACCGGCGAGGCGGCCTGCACGATATGCCCGCCATTCATCACCGAGATGCGGTCGGCCAGCGACATCGCTTCGACCTGGTCGTGGGTGACGTAGATCGTGGTGGTTTTGGAATTGGCGAGCACGCCCTTCAGCTCGGCGCGCATTTCGAGGCGCAGCAGCGCATCGAGGTTCGACAATGGCTCATCCATCAGGATGACGTCGGGCTCCATCGCCAGCGCCCGGGCGACTGCGACGCGCTGGCGCTGGCCGCCCGAGAGCTGGCCGGAATAGCGCTTCAGCAACTGCTCGATGTGCATGAGTTCGGCGGTGCGCTTGACCCGGGTATCGACTTCCGCCTGCGGCAGCTTCTTCATGCGCAGGCCGAAGGCGATGTTTTCGTAGACGGTCAGGTGCGGGAACACCGCGTAGTTCTGGAACACCATGGCGATGCCGCGCTCGCGCGGCGGCAGCTGGTCGACACGCTTGCCGCCGATCCACACCTCGCCCTGGGTCGGGCTTTCGAGCCCGGCGATGATGCGCAGCAGCGTGGTCTTGCCGCAGCCCGAGGCGCCGAGCAGCACCATGAACTCCTGGTCGCTGATGGTCAGGTCGATCGAGTGCAGGGCCTTGAAGGCCCCGAAACTCTTGGCGACACCCTTGATGAGAATCTCAGCCATGGCGGGCTGGCCTTTCTTTCTGTCGCGAGGATCGAGCCGGAAAGTGGTTCGCTTTCCTGATCTCGCTCTAGCGGTTGGCGATGCCCCACATCGCGAACATGTATTTGCGGACGGCGAAGATGAAGATCAGGGCCGGAATGACGAGGGCCGCGCCGCCGGCAAAGCGCAGGTGCAGCGGCGACACGGAAAGCGATTGCAGCAGGAACGCCGTCAGCGTGCGGTTCTGCACCGTCAGCACCGAGGCGGCGAACACCTCGTTCCACGAGATGGTGAAGGCGAAGATGGCCGAGGCGGTGATGCCGGGCAGCACCAGCGGCAGCACCACCCGCTGGAAGGCCTGCAGTCGGTTGCAGCCGAGCGTCCAGGCCGCCTCCTCGAGTTCGAGCGGGATACCCGAAAAGATCGAAAAGGTGATCAGCACCGCGAAGGGGATGGCGAGGGTGGTGTGCACCAGCGCCAGCCCGATCGGCGTGTCGTCGAGCCCGACGCGGATGAACATCACCGCGATCGGCAGCGCCAGCAGCGGCAGCGGAAAAGCGCGGGTCATCAGCACCAGCATGCGGAACGTCGCCTTGCCGGGGAACTCGAAGCGCGACAGCGCATAGCCGGCCGGTGCGCCGATGGCGATCGACAGGATCATGGTCAGCACCGCGACCAGCACCGAGTTCCACAGCGCCTTCAGCACGCCCTCGAACGAGAGGAAGAACTGGATCGAGCCCATGTCGAAACTGGGCACGCCGGTCTTGGGGAAGGCGGTGACCTCCTGCGGCGAGGACAGCGTGTTGACCGCCAAGAGGTAGATCGGCACCAGCACCCAGGCGCAGAGCAGCACCACGCCGGCCCAGAACAGGAACTTGCCCGCCGCCCCGATATCGGAGACGGCGCGCGGCCTGTCGGCAGTCGCAACGGTGCCGCTCATAGCGTGGCTCCCTTCGGGGTGCGCAGCACACGCAGGAACACGAGCGTGGCGGCAATCGAGATGACGAGGATGACGAGCGCGAAGGCGGCGGCGACGTTGCGGTCGTTGAGTGCGAACTGCCAGTTGAAGGTTTCACCGACCAGCACCGGCAGCGTCGTGCCGCCGAGCGCCACCACCACGGCGAAGACTTCGAACGCGGCGATGGTGCGCAGGATCAGCGCCGTCTGCATCGACGGCTTCAGCATCGGCAGCGTCACCTTGACGAAGCGCTTCCAGGGTCCGGCGCCGAACACTTCCGCCGCCTCGTAATATTCCTTGGGGATCAGTCCCATGCCGGAAACGAGGATCACCATGACGATGGCGGTGGCGCGCCACAGCTCGGCGAGGATCACCGCGATGAAAATCACCCACAGGTTCTGGTAGCCGAGGAACAGGATCGGCTTTTCGACGATGCCCAGCCCCACCAGCATGGAGTTGAGGAACCCCGACTGCTCGAAGATGGCGAGCCAGATGATGCCCGCTGCGAGGTCGGACAGGCCGAGCGGGATGGTGAAGATGTAGAGGATGGTGTTGCGCGTCGACTTGAGCTTGGCGACGACCTGCGCCATCGCCAGCGCCATCACCAGTTGCAGCGGCACGACGATTGCCGCGAGGATGATGGTGTTCCAGAAGGTCGGCCAGAACTTCCAGTTGCTCGCCATGGTCTGGAAATGCTGCATGGTGAACCCGCCATCGGTGGTGAAGGCGAGCCAGGCGATCTGCAGGAACGGCCAGAGGAAGAAGACGACGAGGAAGATCGTCGCCGGGGCCAGCAGCAGATAGGGCAATGTCTTGCTGTTCATCGTTGCGCCTCACCGCGGGGCCGGGATCTGCCCGGAGCCAGGGCCCCGGGCAGCGACATCGTGCCGAGCCTATTCGACCGGGCAGGGGCCTTCCGACGGGGCGTCGGGCAGCCAGCACGGCGCACCGGTGGTGACCATCAGCTGGCGCAGCGTCTCGGCCTGCTGGTCGAGCACCTGGCGCACGTCCTGGTTGGCGAGGACAATGCGTTCGAAGGCGTCGATATAGACCTGGTTGAACTGGCCGGCCTTGTCGCCGAGGCCAACCGGCAGCAGCGCCGGCAGGGCGTTGGGCGAGCTGGTCATCGCCTGCACGGCCGGGCCGAGGGCCCGGGCCGAGGCAGGCAGTTCAGCCGGCAGCGCGGCATCGGTGGTGGGGAAGAAATTGGTGGCCAGCAATGTTGCGACCTGCTGCTCGGGCTGCATCATGTATTTGATCAGCTCCTTGGACTTGGCCACGTCGGGTGCGCTTTTCGGCACCGCGATCCCGGCGAGCACCGGCATGAAGGCGCGGCCCTTCGGACCCGACGGCGCCGGGAAGGCGACGAAGTCATCGGGCTTCTGGTTGAAGGCCTCCGACAGGCGGGCAATGTGGTCGAAGGCGACCCACACGTCGCCGGTCAGCAGCGGCTCCTGCATGAAATCGTAGTTGGTCGAAGCCGGGTTGGTGTACTGCCAGAGCTCCTTGAACTTGCCCCACGCCTGCTCGGCTTCAGCCGAACGGAACTTGGTGACTTCCGAGCCGGTGAAGGCCGGCAACAGGAATCCCTGGAAGAAGCGGTGCTTCAACCCCTTCGGGCCGGCCGGGAAGCCGAACTTCGGCGAGCCGGTCTGCTCGGCGAGGTTCTTGGTCCAGGCGATGACCTGGTCATAGGTCAGGTCGTTGATGTCGGCGCCCTCGGGCAGGTATTGCAGCGCCTGCTTGTTGGCGGCCATCACGTAGTTGGCCTGCATCCAGGGCAGGAACTTCTGCTCGCTGGTGCCAAACTTGCCCAGCTCCATGAAGGCGGGGCTGGCATTGACGCCGCTCAGGTCGATATCGGAGAGATCGACCCAGCTGTCGGCGAAGTTGGCAAGGTCGCCGTAGAGGCCGCCGACGACGCCGATGGCGCCGGTGCCGGCTTCGGTCTCGGCCTGGATGCGGGTGATGAAGGGTCCCGGCTCCTGCGGCTGGAAATCCACGCCGCCGGGAAATGCCTTGAGCACCTGCTCGCGCATCTTCTGGGTCTCTTCCACCGGCACGGCCTGGTTCGACCAGAACAGGACCTGGGCATTGGCCGTGCTGGCCGCGAGGCCGACCGCCAGTACAGCGATAGCGAGCGTCTTGAGTGTGCGTTTCACGTCTTGCTTCCTCCCTTGTTGAACTAGAGCTTACCGACCCGTTTCGGGGACCGGTCCGTGGCTGGCGCGCGCCACGAGTTTGGGCGCGATGAGCCTGGTGATCGGCGTCGTTGGCTTCTTCTCGATGATGGTGACCAGCATGCCGGCGATCTCGCGCGCCGAGTCCCGTGTGCGGGCCTCGAAGGTGGTGAGGCCGGGCGGCGCGTAAGCGGCGGCAGTTATATTGTCGAAGCCGACCACCGACAGATCGCGCGGGATCGACAGCCCCGCCCGCGAAGCTTCTTCCATGATGGTCAGCGCCAGTTCGTCGAACAGGCCGATCATCGCGGTCGGCCGGCGCTGGGCATGAAGTAGCGAATTGACCGCCGCCACCGTGGCGCCGCGATCGAAGCGCGGGGCGCTGGCGACATCGAGGATGACCGTTGGGTCGCCGCGGCGCGCAATCGCGTCGCGCAGGCCACGCTCGCGCAGGTGCCGGAAGGTCATCGGATCGGAGATCGAGACGAGGCCGAAATGCCGGTGCCCCAATTCGTAGAGCAGATCGAAGATCTCGCCGAAGGCCGAAACGCTGTCGGCATCGAGCCAGTTGAAAGCGGCGGAGGAATCCAGCATGCGGCCATGCGCGACGAAGGGAAACCGGCGCTCGAGCAAATAGGCGAGGCGCTCGTCGGCCTCACCGATACGGGGCACCACCACGCCGTCGGCACGGCCGGACTCGACCACGTGGCGCAGCACCGAGAGCTCGGACCGGCCGGCAGGTACAGTGGCGATGAACAGGTCCATGCCATGCTCGACCAATCCTTCACCAAGGCCGGTGAGAAACTCGCCGAGATAGGAATCGATGAAATTGGGGCCGCGCACCGGTATGACGAAGCCGACGAAGCCGGAGCGCCCGGAAACCAGCTGGCGGGCGGCCATGTTGGGGACGTAGCCATATTGCCGGGCCGCCTCGGTGACGCGCTCGCGCGTCTTCAGCGCAATGGCTGGATCGCCCGAGAGCGCGCGGGACACCGTGCCGACGGAGATGTCGAGCCGCGCCGCCAATTCGCGGAGTGTCAGACTGGCCACCCTGTGCTCCTCCCGAGCCTAGTAGCGTTTTAAACGCTTTCAGCTCAATTGCAAACGTTTTAAATTTGAGCCGCGCGCCGCCGAAGCGGCGAACTCCCCACCGGCTGTGGCTGGCCCGGCTGCTCTCACCCCGACCGTTGGATGTTGGCGTCGCTGATGCTGGTTTGACGCGGATCAAACGCGCGGGGCCGTGCCGGACCTAATCTTGCTGCGTATCGCCGTAACCTCGCGGGGGTAGGCGATCGGCGGCTGCCCGGCGCAAGCGCCAGCCGGGGCAGCCTGCCCACCGGGGCGCAACGGGTTTGGATGTCGATGGGGCGGGCTCGCTGCCGTTCGTCGACATCGCATGGGAGATTTCGATGAAGACTATCCTCGTCGCGACAGACGGATCCGTTCTGTCTGGCAAGGCCCTGGCCAAGGCAATCGATATGGCCAAGCGCTTCGGCGCCAGGCTTACCATCGTCAATGTCATGGACGTTGTCCCGGTCGGCCAGTCGCTGCGGCGCTTTGTTGCCGCAGAGCTGCCCGAGCCGACCACTCGACCCGTCTCGCTGGCACTGCTGAACAGCTACGGCATCAGTTCGGTGGACTCGGTCGAAGCGCTGGACAGCCAATCGCTGGCGGTGGCGCAGCTCGTCTCCGATCGGGTCCTCGCCGACGCGCGGGCCATGGCGGAAGCGGCGGGGGTCAAGGGGGTAGACACAGTCTCGGCCTCCGGGAACCCGGCGCGAGAGATCGTTGCGGCCGCCGAGGCCGCCGGCGCCGATCTGGTGGTGGTGGGGCGACGTGGCCTGAGCGGCTTGACCGAACTCGTGCTGGGCAGCGTATCGCAGAACGTGCTGCACCAGGCGAAGGCCGACGTGCTGGTTGTCGCCTGAGCCCGTCGAGTCAGACGGGCGCGATGGAGGCGACACGATAGGCCCAGACCTCTGCGCCCTCGACCACGTTGATGAGGCTGTTGGGACGGAATCGGACAGCCCCAGCAAAGCTGTCCGATCGTGCCACATCGCCGTTGGCGTAGTGGACCATCCAGGAGCCAAGCGGCTCGCGGACCAGATTACCGATCAGGTCGTCAGCATCCTTTTCGAAGCGTCTCACCTGCCACGATGCGGGGGCGCGTGACAGCGCCAGCGTGTCGATCTCGCCATCGCTGTCGAGCGGCAGTGTCAGCTCGTAGCCTGTCGCCGGGTCCCCGTCGAAGCATCTGAGCTGCGGGCACCGCTCCAGCCGCACCCGGCTGGGATGTACGCTTCGCCCTTCGGGCAAGTGCGGGAGTGCTTGATTGGACACTTGGCTTCTCCTGTCGTCGAGCCACCAGTGGCCGCCCCAGTTCGTCCAACCCAAGCCGGGTGCTGGCCACGTGAGCGACCCCGGCCCGAGAGCCACCTGGGGCCGGGGTCTGCACCTCGGTGGAACACGTGGGTGCCCAAGGTGCTGCATGGAGCGCGGTCCATGCAGTGCCAGCTTCCTTCGCCCCGGTCCGATCAGCCTTGATCTTCGTCAAATCCCGATGGGACGACGGCACTTGAGCTGCATCAAGAGCGGAGTATCTCCGGCTGCTAGCCTATCGGCACCAAACAGGGGAGCCGATAATGGATATCCAGGGTATTCTGGCCAGCCTCGAACCGAGGGTTTCGCCGACGACGCTGGGCGCCGCGGTGGATATTGCCCGCCGCTTCAGGGCCAGGCTTATCGGGCTTGCCGCCGCAGAGCCCTCGCCGGTGCTTTTGGAGGGGCCTGCCGGCATCGATCAGTACAGCGCCGCACGGGCCGAGATCGAGGAAGCCCTGACGCTGGCGCAGGCCGATTTTGCTGCGAGGGTGCCGCACGATCTGGTGCGCAGCTTCGTCAGCGCCGTCGAGAACCCCACCCAGGCGATGCGGCGCGAGGCCCTGGCAAGTGATCTGCTGATCGTCGAGGCACGCCCTGGCATTTTGGACTTTAGCGCCCATCCCGATATCGGCGAGCTGGTCCTGACCGCCGGACGGCCGGTTCTGGCGTTGGCGCCGACCGGGGAGCGGCTCAGGGCAAGCAACATCGTCATTGCCTGGAAAGACACCCGTGAGGCGCGGCGCGCCGTTGCTGACGCCTTGCCGTTCCTGCGCGGCGCCGATCAGGTGCTGGTAGCCACTGTGGATGAAGGCGACTACGCCGGCGAGCGCGGGCGCCTGGAAACCATCGTTTCATGGCTCCACCTGCATGGCCTGCCGGCCCGCGGTGAAGTGCTGCCGATGGGGCAGGGCCTCGCCAATACCATCCACAATGCCGCCGCAGCAGTGGGGGCCGACCTCATTGTCGCCGGGGGATACGGGCATAGCCGGTTCAGGGAATGGTTGTTGGGTGGGATGACCAGGGAGCTGCTCGAGCAACCCACCGTCAGCCTGTTTCTGTCCAATTAGGCGAGCCTCCGGCCGGATGCCTGAACGAGCCAGGGAGCGACGATGCTCACCTATCGGATTTCCGCCCGAAGAATCGACGGCCACGGCAGTATCGCCATGGCCAAGTCCGCACAGGTGGCGCTCGATACCGACATTGGCGGGCGTGACGACGCCATGAACCCGGTCGAACTGCTGCTTTCGGCCCTCGCGGCCTGCATCATCAAGGGTATCGAGCGGGTTGCCCCGATGATCCATTTCAGTTTTGAGGGCGTCGAGCTCGAGCTCGAGGCGATCCGCCAGGACGTGCCTCCGCAGCTGCTTTCGATCGACTACCGCTTGCTCGTCCGGACCTCCGAGACCGACCAGCGGCTGGAACTCCTCCACACAAATGTCCGCAAGTACGGCACGATCTACAATACCCTGGCTTCCAGTATCGAGCTCGGCGGCACCATTGGCCGGCTGCAGTGACCACTCGGAGAGCAGGCGGGCCCCCCAATCACTGTGACATCCGTTCGGGCGGATCAAACATGCATCAGGTTCTACAACAGGCTCCTCGCCCAGTCCGTGGCGCGTTCGATCTCGCCGGGCTTGAGCGGCCCCTTTATGCCGTCGACCAGGAAACCGGCGACCTCACCCTTGCGCACATACCCGCGATCACGCAGCACTTCGTCCATGCGGCTTCCGGCATAGCCGCCCCGCTGCACCACCCATCGCAAGGCCCCCGGCCGGACAGCAGCCGGTTCGATCCGGGTATCGAACACCGCCGCCGCGGCGCCAGTTGATCGCGGGGTGAGCCCCGCCAGGAGGTCCGAGATCTGTGGGGTCGGTCGGAAGCCGCGTGTCGGTGAGCCGACGATCAGCAGATCGACCGTGCCAAGATTGGCTTGCCTCGCCTGCTGCACCGATAAAAGCCTGACCGAGTTTTCGTGCTCCAGCGTGGCAGCGATCGCTGCCGCGACCTTGGCGGTATTGCCGTAGATGCTGTCGTAGACGACGGTAATGTTCACGATGCCCTCCCGGTCCATCGACGGCTGCTTCGTCAGCTAACTGGCGAAACCGAGGCTGGGTTTCAGGCGTCCTGGGTGACCTGCCGTAGCTTGTCGATGCCCAAGGCGCGCAGCGCCAGGGTTTCGTAGAACGGCTCCGAATGCCCCGAGCGCATCTTGTGAAGGTAGTATTTCTCGAAGCCGACCTTGGCGCCGTGCACCCACCTGCCCGAGGCCGACCAGTTGACGTTGCGCGGTGGAATCTGCGGCTGGGCCACGAAGGCGACGCCACTGTCGCCGAAATCGGCGAGACAGACTGCATTCCAGGTCGGCACCGCCGACGGTTCCTTGCCTTCGATGAGGCTTGCGACGTTCTGGGCCGTGGCGGTGACCATCGACTCGATCATGAAACCGGTCTTGGGCACGCCGACCGGCACCGGGGTCTTGCCCAGTGGCGGGATCGCGACACACACGCCGACCGAGAAGATGTCGGGGAAGCTGGGATTGCGCTGATACTTGTCAGCGAGGATGAAGCCACGTGGATTGGTCAGGCCCTCGATGCCCCGCACCGCCTCGACGCCGCGGAAAGCCGGAATCATCATCGAGAACACAAACGGCACCTGGTGCGATTGCCTGGGTGTGCCGTCGTCGGCGAACTCCGACACGTAGACGTTGCCCGCCTCGACCTTGTCCACCCTGGCATTGGTGATCCACTTGATGTGGTGCTCGCGCAACGCGCTTTCCAGCAGGCCGCGGGTATCGCCGACGCCGTCGAGTCCGAGATGCCCGATATAGGGCTCGGGGGTGATGAAGGTCATCGGTACGCGGTCACGGACTTTGGCCTGGCGCAGGGCCTTGTCGAGAATGAACGCGAACTCGTAGGCCGGGCCGAAACACGAGGCGCCCTGCACGGCGCCGATGACCACCGGGCCTGGATTGGCGACCAGCCGGTCGAACGCTGCCTTCGCGCTGAGCGCATGCTCGATGAAGCAGACCGACTGGGTTTCCGCTTCAGGTCCGAAGCCCGGAATCTCGTCGAATGCGAGCTCTGGTCCCGTCGCGATGACGAGGTAATCGTAGGTGATGAAGCTGCCATCCAGCAGTTCGATCGACTTCGCCTCGGGGTCGAGCCGTTTGGCGCCCTGCGGGTAGAGAGCGATGTCCCGCCGCCTGAACACCGGCTCCAGATCGATCTCGACCTGCTCGCGCTCGCGCCAACCGACGGCTACCCAGGGGTTGGAGGGCACGAAATGATAGTGGTGTCCCTTGTTCACCACCGAAATCCGATGCTGCGATCCGAGCCGGTCTCGCAGTTCGTAGGCCATGATTGTTCCGCCGAGCCCGGCTCCCAGAACGACGACATGCGACATTTCGAACTCCTTCCCGCTGCGATCGCAGCAATGCTCGGATGGCTGTTTCGGCCGCTTGCGAATTGCGCGGGACGGACAGGCACCACCGCACTGGTCTAGCGTGCAGCCAGGCGGCGCGATTTGACCTAGAGCAAACGGCCTGGGCCGAGGCGCGAGTGACTTCTTTTACTGCCCCGAGACATGAGGCGCGTGGTGTGACAGGGGGAGCAGGGCCGGCAGTTTCGATACCCGTGCTACCCACGCTTTGCGCTGCCGCGGTGTGAGGCCCTTGACGCCACCTACCCGGGTAACGCGCACCGGTTGCATGCCGCAAATCTCGAGGGTGGCGTTCCTGACGGCGTTGATGTCGGCATCGCGATAGCTGCGGCGAAGCCACGATGCGGTGGCGTCCGACGTCGTCACGATGTCGGCTGATCGCCCCTCGAGCAGCTTGCGCCAGAACGGATCGTTGACGTCGTGCCGGAACGTGAACTGGGAATAGAGCGTCCGGTCGAAGAACCCTTTGAGCAGGGCGGGCACGTTGCCCCACCAGACCGGATAGAACAGGGCAAAGTGTTCACACCAACTGAGGTTCTCCTGCGCGGCGGCCAGATCGTTTTCGAGCGGCTGCACCCGCTTCAGCCCGCAATGCAGGATAGGGTCGAAATTCAGCTCGGCCAGGTTCCGACGCCGCACCTCATGGCCGGCGCCGGCCGCGGCAGCACAGTACGCATCGGCCAGGCTGCCATTGAAGCTTTCAATGTCCGGGTGGGCGTAGAGGACGTGGATACGCATCAGAACCTCCTGCAACTGGAGCCATTCTGGCCGAGTCGTGTCGGCCGGCCTTGATCGAGGTCAACCGGCGCCGCCTCGACCGCCCAGCGACGGCCGTCCCTTGAGGCGGCTTGATCCCGGTCAATCCGCAGCAGCGCCAAACGGGCAGAGTGCGCTGATGACGAACTGGCATGTCATCACCGGTGGCCCGAGTTCCGGCAAGACGACCATGATCCTCCTGCTGGCGCAGCGCGGCTATCGCACGACGATCGAGCACGCACGTCACCTTATCGACACCCAGCGGGTCACCGGCCGCACCGTGGCCGAAATCCGCGCCAACCAGCGGGAGTTCCAGAGGGCCGTGCTGCTGATGCAGCTGAAACAGGAGCAGGCGCTTGATCCGGACGAGCTGTGCTTCCTCGATCGTGCGTTGCCCGACTCCCTTGCCTACTACCGCTATCTGGAGCTCGAGCCGGTGCCGGAACTGCTGACCGCGCTGAAGACGGCTTCATATCGAAAGGTCTTCGCGCTCGATCTGCTGCCCCTTGCCAGGGACTATGCCCGAACCGAAAGCGCGCTGGCGCAGCGCCAGATCCATGAGCTCCTGATCGAGGTCTACGAGGAGCTCGGCTACGTCGTCGAAAGGGTTCCGGTGCTCGAGGTCGAACCGCGGCTCGCGTTCATCCTGGCGCGGGTCGAGATGCAGCCGGCGTCGGCTACCTGAGCGCCCTGAGGGCGTTCAGGATGACCACCACATCGATGGCTTCCTGGAACAGGGCGCCGGCCACCGGCGGCAGCAGCCCGAATGCCGCGACCACCATACCGGCCAGCGACAGCAGCAGGCCACCGGCGACGCTCTGGGTGGCGATGGTCCGGGTGCGCGCCGCAATCTCCAGCGCGCCCAATGCGCGATCGAGTCGATCGACGAGGATCACGACGCCGGCCGTCTGCGACGAGGCGGCTGAGCCGCGCGCCCCCATCGCCACGCCAACGCTGGCCGCGGCCAGTGCCGGGGCATCGTTCACGCCGTCGCCGACCATCATGGTGGGGGCCCGGGCTACCTCCTGCCGCACGACGTCGAGCTTGGCCTCAGGCGAGAGGTCGCCTATGGCTGCACTCAGGGACAGGCGGCTGGCCAGCGCGTCCACCACGTCCTGCCGGTCCCCCGAGGCGAGCACGATGCGCGTGACGCCGTGGCGGGCGAAGCCGTCGATGACGTCGGCAGCGTCGTCCCGGAGCGGATCGTGCAGCACGATGATGCCGGCGAGCTCGCCGTCGACGGCTGCGGCGACCACGGCGACGCCGGGCTCCAGCCCTGCCCTGAGGGTATAGGGATCGCCGCTGCTGCGGGCGGCCACGTAGCGGCTCCCCCCGGCGGACACCTCGTACCCCTCGACCCGGCCGGTAATGCCCGAACCGGTCGCCTCGGCCACCGCCGAGGGAGGTGTAAGCGCCAGCCCCCGCCGGCGCGCTTCGGCAACCAGCGCCTGGGCGATGACGTGGTTGGATGCCTGGTCAAGCGAGGCCACGAGGCGCAGCAACTCGTTGGCGTCCCGGGTTGCGTCGGCCGTACGGATTTCGGCAACGTGCGCCACCCCATGGGTGAGCGTGCCGGTCTTGTCGACGATGACGGTACGGACGCGGCTCAGTGCCTCGAGCGCCCCGCCATTCTTGATCAGGATGCCCTGGCCGGCGGCCCGTGAGATGCCTGAGATCAGCGCCACCGGCAGGGCGAGGATCAGCGGGCAGGGCGTCGCCACCACCAGCACGGCGAGCGCCCGCAGGTGGTCCCCGCTGAACCACCAGGCTGCACCAGCGAAGGTTACAGTTACCAGCAGGAACCAAACGGCGAGGCGGTCGGCGGCTCTGGCGACCGGGGCCTTGCTCTGTTGAGCCTGCTCCACCAGCCTGACGATGTGCGCATAGGTGCTCTGGGCGGCGGGACGCGTGACCGTCATCTCGAAGGCGTCGCCGGCATTGATCGACCCACTCAGCAGGGCTTCGCCCGCGCTGCGCCTCACGGGCAAGGGCTCGCCGGTCAGCGCTGCCTCGTTAACCACCGCCGTCGTCGCAACGACAGTTCCATCCGCCGGTAAAGTATCGCCAGCCCGGATCAGGATCACGTCGCCTGGTACAAGCTCGCCAATCGGCACCTGCTCCAGATTCCCGTCGCGCTTGCGCATGGCCGTGCGGGGCACGCGTCCCAGCAGTGCCGTCAGCTCGCGCTTCGCCCGCCCTTCGGCGAACTGCTCGAGGAGCTGGCCGCCGGCATACATGAGCCCCACGACATTGGCGGCGAGCGCCTCGCCGAACAGCAGCGCTGCGCTCATCGACAGTGCGGCGACCAGGTCAAGTCCGACCGAGCCCTTGCGCAGGCTGGTGACGATCTCGACGAGCAACGCCAGCAGGATCGGTATGGTGGCGCCCGACCAGATGAGGCGCGACAGATCAGCTGCGCCAACGACGGCGGCGATTCCCCCGGCCGCGAGGCCCGCGATGGCCAGCACGACCAGGGCCAGCCGCGGCGAGGCCGGCAGCGCAGACATCCAGCGCGGTATCGGCGCAGCCGTGCTGTCGCTCATTGCGCCACCCGTCGCGGCAGGTCGACTACCGCTTCGACGCCGCTGTCCAGACCGGCGATGGGGGACTGGAGCGTCAGGCGTCCTCCCGCCTGCCCGATGATCCCCCGGGCGATCGAAAGGCCGAGGCCGCTGCCATCGGCCGTGGTCTCACCGCGCACGAAGGGTCGGCCAAGCTGCGCCAGTTCGACGGGGTCGAGCGCCGGGCCCTGGTTCTGGATGTGCAGGGAGCCGGATGGGGCGATGAACACCCGCACCGGTGCTGCCTGCCTGCCGTGCTTCAAGGCGTTCTCGATAAGGTTGCGCAACACGATCGCCAATCCGTCCGGGTCGATGGTGGCAGGCAGGTGCTGGGCGCTGCCCGTTTCGAACTGCACGCGGTCCCGCCATGCGGTGCTGGCGTTGATATCGCGGATAACCATATTCAGCACAGGCAGCTGGTCTATCTCGTTATCGGTCCTCGCGAAACCCGCCTCGATACGGGCCAGCTGCAGCAGCTTCTCCGATAGTTGTGACAGGCGTTTGAGGGCAGTCTCGATCTCGCGGACGCGTTCGATCCCCGGCTTGCCGGCCAGTTCATCGGCCAGTTGCTGGGTCTGGGCCAGGGCGCCCGCAATAGGGGTGCGCAACTCATGCGCGCTGCGGGCGGCAAAGGCCCGTTCGGCCTCGAGCGCAGACTTCAGCCGTGCAAGCAACTCGCCGACCGCGTCGGCAATCGGCGCCAGTTCGATCGGGTGACGGTCGGCATGCAACGGTTCGAGGTTGCGGCTGTCCCGTTGGGCGATATCCCGGCGCAGCGCCTGTAGTGGGCGCAGGGCCAGCCGCATGGCCAGCCACACGCCCGCGGCGATCAGCGGGATCAGAGCCAGCAGGGGCCAGCCGAGGGCGGCCAGACTGTCGCGAAACGCCGTTGCCCGGCGGTCGCTCAGCTCGACGATGACGATCGAGTAGCCCGACCGTGGGTCTTGGAGCGCAAAGGTTCGCTGGCCGTTGAGGTCGCCGAAACCCACCGGCTCGGTGACGTCGATGTCGTCTGGCGCGTGCTCGTCACGCAGGACCAATGCGCCCGCCGCGTCGCGGATGAAATAGGTGAAGCTGGCGTCGTGCGCCACGCGGGCAGGAGCGTGATCGTCGTCATCGTCATCGCCGTCGCCGTCTGCCCGCCCGTTACCGACGATCAAGCGTTCGGCGCCGTGGTCGCGCTCCCGCAGATCGTGAACGGCCAGCGGCAGCAGTCGCAGTGCGCTCTCTCGCAGGCTGTCGTCATAGGCTTCGTTGAGCTCGTGCTGCATCACCGCAACTGAGATGGTGGCCGCGCCGATCCACAGCAGGGCCATGCCGGCGCTCAGGCCGAGCGCCAGCTGCAGCGCGATGGACGGGCGGCGGTTCACTCCTGCACCTGATAGCCGAGCCCACGGCTGGTATGGATGAACTCGCGTCCCAGCTTCTTTCGCAAACGGCTGATATAGACCTCCACGGCGTTGCTCTCGATTTCGGCGCCGAACGCGTAGAGCGAATCCTCGATCTCCGACCTGGTGACGATTGCCCCGCGGCGCGAAAGCAGCCGCTCCAGCACGGCCCATTCGCGTGCGGTGAGGCTGACGGACTTGCCGTTGACGCTGACCTGGCGGTGCGCGAGGTCGACGGCGACCCCCGCGGCGACCCGGGTAGGTACGGGGCTGCCGCCGTAGCGGCGGGCGACCGCGGCGATGCGAGCGGCCATCTCGGCCAGGTCGAATGGCTTGACCAGATAGTCGTCGGCTCCGGCATTGAGCCCCTCGACGCGGACCGAGACCTGATCCTGCGCGGTGGTGATGATCACCGGCACGGCGTTGTCGGCCTTCCGCAGCTCGCGCAGCAGGTCGAGCCCACGGCCATCCGGCAGACCCAGGTCGAGCAGGACCAGTTCATAGGGAACACCGGTAAGGGCGTGCCGCGCATCGTCGATCCGCTGCATCCAATCGGCGGCATGGCCGGCTGATAGCAGGTAGTCGCGAATGGCCGCGCCCAGTACGTGGTCGTCCTCGATCAGCAATATACGCAAAGGGTCCCGAGCTCCTTGGCTGCACCTAGGCGCGCAACCTTACGCCAAGCTGAACGAGAAACCTCAGCGGCTTCAGCCTGACGTCAGGTTGGCATGTTCGAACGTCCAGCAGGATTTGCATATGATGGAGTTTGGCAGATGAAGAAGCTTGCCGCGATGCTGATGCTGGCCACCGCGCTGGTGGCGCCGGCCACGGCCTGGGCCCGGGATGTGACGATCGAGGCACGGATGGTGCGTTACTCGGGGCGTCCGGCTTACCTGGCGGTCTATCTCACCGATCCGTCCGGGGCATATCAGTCGACGCTTTGGGTTTCCGGTCACAAGACCAGATACTACGGCACGCTGCGCGGCTGGGCCCAGGGCGTGTCGCAGGCCGGTTCGCTAAACCTCGACGGCATCACCGGCGCCAGCGTCGGTGGCGGCGAAACGCTGACCGTGCACGCCAATCTGGCCGATGCGCTGATCGATGCCGGCTACCAGGTGCATGTGGATACAGCGGTCGAGGATGGCGGGGAGTACTCTGACGACGCTGTTATCGCCGTGACGTCGGCGCCGGGCACGGTCGATGGCACCGGCTACGTCAGCAAGCTCTCGATCAGCATGTAGGCAACACAGATGCGCCGCTTGCACGCTCTGGCCGGCCTCCTGGGCCTGGCTCTGGTCACCTTCATGGCAATCACTGGCTTCGTGCTGTCGCTGCAGCCGGTGCTTGAGACAGTCGGGGCCGCACGAAGCGCCAGCCCGCCCAGTGTCGCCGCCATCGCGGCGCGGGTAAACGATGCGGTGCCAGGGCTCGAGCGGCTGGTGCGGCTGGCGTCGGGTCAGCTCGTTGCCTATGGCCGCGAAGGCGCGAGCCGGAGCGCCGAGATCGTCGATCCCTCGAGCGGGGCCGTGGTCGGCGCCTATGCTCCCTCGCCTGTGTTCTCCTTCATCTCCGAGCTGCACCGTTCGCTCTTCCTCGGCTCGGCCGGCCACGGCATCGCCGGTATCGGCGCGCTCGCCATCCTGGTCCTTTCCGTGAGTGGCATCGGCTTGCTGGTCCGCAAGATGGGCGGCTGGCGGCAGCTTCTGGCAACTCCCCGCGGCAGCGGATCGCAACGACTGCACACCAACCTTGCCCGGGCCGCGATACTGGCGCTCCTGCTCACCGCGTCCACCGGTATCTACATGTCGGCGGCCTATTTCGAGCTGCTCCCCAGCTCGGGCGCGGAGTTCTCCTTCGCGCCAAGCGGTAGCGGCGGGACGCCGGCCCCTATTGCCTCGCTCGATGGGCTGGCAGGCATTTCACTCACCGACCTGCGCGAACTGGTCTTTCCTGCTGCGGACGATGCTCGCGACGTGTTCACGCTCACCACCAGCTCCGGCCAGGGCTATGTCGACCAATCGACAGGCGCGCTGCTCTCGTTCACGCCGAGCAGCGTGTGGCAGCAGGCCTACGAGCTGATCTACATGCTCCATACCGGCCAGGGGGCCGCGGTACTGGCAGTGTTGCTCGGTCTGGGCGCCCTCGCCGCGCCGGTGCTGGCGCTCACCGGTTCGGCGATCTGGTGGTTGCGTCGCCGCAGCATGCCGCGCGTCGCCCACAACGCGTCATGGCGCGAGTCCGATACCGTCATCCTGGTCGGCAGCGAGTCCGGTAGCACCTGGGGCTTTGCCGCCAGCCTCCATGAGGCGCTCGTTGCTTGCGGCCATCGCGTGCACCTCGCCGGAATGAACGAGCTTCGCCGCTCCTATCCCGGGGCCGCCCGCCTGCTTGTCCTTACTGCCACCTACGGTGACGGGACGGCGCCTGCCTCGGCGCGACAGTTTCTGGCGCGGCTCGGATCGTTCAGCTCGCGGCCTGCCTTCGCTGTGCTGGGTTTCGGCGACCAGAGCTTTCCGCAGTTCTGCGGCTATGCAGCCAGGGTCGAGGCTGCACTGGCCGAGCGGGGGCTCGAGCCGCTCCTGCCGGTCTATGGCATTGACCGCCAGTCGCCCGCCGATTTCGCCGCCTGGGGCAATATCCTGGGCGAGCGGCTCGGCCTTGCGCTCGCACTCTCGCATGTGCCTCCCCGGCCACGCACCAGCCAGTTGGTGCTGGAAGAGCGCACGTTGTTCGGCGTCGAAGTACAGGCGCCGGTCGCCATCCTGCGTTTCGCCATGCCGGATCACCCACAGGGCTGGCTGGGACGGCGGCGACTGCCGCGCTTCGAGGCCGGCGACCTGGTCGGCATCCTGCCGCCGGGAAGCGACGTGCCCCGCTACTATTCAATTGCCAGCGCCTCGTCCGATGGAGTCCTCGAGATTTGCGTCCGCAAGCAGACGAGCGGCATCTGCTCGGAGTTTCTGCACGCACTCCTCCCGGGCGAAACAGTAGAGGCGTTTGTCCGGCCCAACCCCGATTTCCGCCCCAACCGCAGCCGTCGGCCGCTGATCCTCGTCGGGGCGGGAGCCGGCATCGCCCCGCTGGCAGGGTTCGTTCGTCACAACCGGTATCGCGCGGTGCATCTGTTCTTCGGCGCCCGCGATCCGGGATCCGACTTCCTTTATCGCGACGAGATGGAGCAAGCGCTGGCCGAGGGGCGCCTGGCGTCGCTTACCACCGCATTCTCGCGCGTGCTGGGCGGCGCCTACGTGCAGGATCGACTGCTCGAAGAAGGCGCACGGGTCCGCGAACTGGTGGAGCGAGGCGCCCAGATCATGGTGTGCGGCGGTCGCGAAATGGCGAGCGGCGTGCAGGAGGCGATGGACGCCTGCCTCGCCCCGCTCGGCCTTTCCGTCGCCATCCTCAAACGCAAGGGACTCTATCTCGAAGATGCTTACTGAAACCAGGCTTACCCGTCCGGTCCTCAACGGGCCCACCATGGGAACACGCTATTCGGCGGCCTTCTTCACCGAGCCGGATCGGCCGATGGTCGAGCTGCATCAGGCGTTGCAGCAAAGTGTCGATGCCGTCGACGCCCAGATGTCCACCTGGAAGCCGGGCTCCGATCTGATGCAGCTCAATCGCGCCCCGGTCGGGATCTGGATCGACGTACCGGAGGAACTGGCGACCGTACTGGCGGCGGCCCTTGAGGTCGGACGGGCTTCCGGCGGTGCCTTCGATATCGGCGTCGGCGACCTCGTTTCTGCGTGGGGCTTCGGCCCCGGTGCCGGGGCTCCCGATCCGGACGCCGCCGCCGCCGCCGGTGTCGTGCGGCGCGTACCGGCGCACCTTGCCATCGAGCTCGACCTTGTCGCTAGACGCGTGCGCAAGCATCGCCCGGTGACACTCGACCTTTCCGGCATCGCCAAGGGCTACGGGGTCGATGAACTGGCCCGCGTGCTCGAGAGTCACGGCATTCGGCGCTATCTGGTCTCGATCGACGGCGAGTTGCGGGCGGGGGCACCAAAGCCGGATGGCTCGAGCTGGCGCGTCGCGCTGGAGCGTCCCGAGTTCGGATACCGGGCCGCCGCTGGCGTGATCGAGATCGCCGACGCGGCGCTCGCCACTTCGGGCGACTACCGGCATGTGGTCGAATTCCGCGGCGCCCGCTACGGCCACACGATCGACCCGCGACATCACGCTCCGCTTCGCAACGGCCCGGCTTCGGTCACCGTGCGCGCTGCGAGCGCCATGCAGGCGGATGCCTGGGCAACGGCCCTTATGGTCCTCGGTCCCGAACGCGGCGGCGAACTCGCATCGGCACTCGACCTCGAGGTGCTGTTCGCCGAGCACGGGACCGATCCGACCGACCTTCATCAAGCGACGACCCCTGCCCCTGAAAGGAGGAGCTACTATGACCAGGACTATCGTTAGGCTCGCTGCGACGGCATGCGGGATCTGTGTGCTCGGCGCGTTGCCGGCCACCGCGGCCGACATCCGAGGCGAGCTCACGCCCGACCTCATTTATGACCACTGCCGTACCGCCGGAGTGGGCAGTGAGGCCGAGGGCAGCTTCATGTTGCCGGATGGCCGGCGCATCACCGGCACACTGCTCTGTACTGCCGAGGACCTCGCTGCCGCCAAGGCCATGCCGCCGCGCCATCACGATGACGAAGATGACGACGACGATGATGATGACGCGCAGGAGGGCTACGACGCCTGACTGAACGGCGGAGGAGCCTTGTTCCTAGACGATCGTGCCGAAAAGGGCCCCGATTGCGGCCGTGATCAGCATGGCGAGGGCGCCCCAGAACACGACGCGGGCGGTCGGCTTCCAAGGCGAAGCCCCGCCCGCGGCAGCGCCGATGGCGCCGAGGGCTCCCAGAAATACCAGTGAAGCAAGGGCGACGGCCCAGATCAGCCAGGCGCTCGGTGCCACCAGCACGGCAAGCAGCGGCAACGCCGCCCCCACCGCAAAGGTCACGGCCGAGGTCAGCGCTGCCTGCACCGGGCGGGCGGTGGAGACTTCCGACAGCCCAAGCTCGTCGCGGGCGTGAGCACCCAGCGCATCCTTGGCCATCAACTGGGTGGCGACTTGCGCGGCGAGAGGCTCGTCGAGCCCGCGCGCCACGTAGATCGCTGTGAGCTCGGCATGCTCCGCGGCAGGTTGGTTGGCAAGTTCCCAGGTTTCCTTGGCCAGGCTGGCCGTTTCGGTGTCGGATTGCGAACTCACCGAAACGTACTCCCCGGCTGCCATCGACATGGCGCCGGCGACCAGCCCGGCCACTCCGGCGACGAGAATGGCACCCTTGTCTCCCGAGGCGGCCGCCACACCGATGATCAGGCTTGCGGTCGAGACGATGCCGTCATTGGCGCCGAGCACAGCGGCCCTGAGCCAGCCGATACGCCCGACCTGGTGCTCTTCGGGATGGGTCTTCATCCTGGTCATAAAAGATCCTCTGTCCTGCTTGCCGACGCCACGGATCGACGGGTCCCAATGCTGCACTGCCGGAGGCTGTCGCCGAGCACCACCGCAGATAGGCGGCCACGCTGAAGATAGGCGCTGCGAACATCAGGTCTAGCAGCCCGCGGCACCTCGCGATTTGACCTGCCGCAAAGGCGCCAGCGCCGCCGAACAAGCCGGACAGCGCCTCGGTCCACTGCCCACGCCGCTGGGGCCCGGCGCCAGATGCGGGCTACGCACGCGTGCCGGCTGGACCATCAGCGGTAGGGGAGAGGATCGAGCTTCGCCATCGACCAGCCGAGCATCAGCCCGGCCAGCCAACCGAAATGCGCCAAAGCAGGCTGGCTCGAGCTCCCGGCTTCCGCCTGTCGCGACCCGGCCGAGCCTGAGGTGGGGAGTGGGTCAGCCGACAGCGCTCTTGATGGCGCTGTAAAGCGAACCGGCGCGGGCGCCGGAACGGCAGTAGCCGAAGATCGGCCTGGGCAGATCCTTGAACGCCTGCTCGGCGCGGATCAGGGCGCCTTCGGTCAGGCCGCCCGAGACCGGGATGTGAACGGCGCGGAGCCCGGCCCGTTCGGCAGCGCTCGCGATTGTTGCAAAGCTCGGCTGGCCCGGCTCTTCCTGGTCGGGGCGGGCGCACAGGATCGATTTGAAGCCGGCATCGGCGATGGCCTGCACCTCGGAAGGGGTGATCTGGCCGGCAATGGCGAAGTCGGCGTCGAGTTTGCGATGGTTCACGGTCTGGTCTTTCTTGCTGGCGAGGTGAGGGGGCGCATGGAGGGGCAGCCCGAGAAAGCTACGGCCGCTGGTGGCCTGATCGGGAATGCCATCAGTTCGGGCCTGACGGTGAAGTCGGGGCGAGCGGAATTGGCTTGACGGCCATGCGGTCTCTCCCAATTGTCAGGTGCGCTGGCGCTTGCTGCTCAGGCGCAATGCTGCGTAGATCGGGCAGAAGCTCAGGGCGGAAGTTGCGATCAACACCCCGCCGACGACTATGGCGCCCCAGAAGGCCGTGGCGTCCGACCAGATCGGCCAGCCGGTGAGCAGCGGAGCCGCGATGAGAACTGCGCCGAGGATGAAGCGAATGATGCGATCCAGGGTTCCGACATTCGACATGGTGTGCCTTTCGGTGACGGGAGTTGCAGGAGCACTCTCATTGACTTGTATATTCGAATATTCTAATATGTCAACATGAATATCGCTGAGCTCGAACCCCGCGCCGATGAGGCGGCCGAACTGCTGGCCGCAATGGCCAACCCCAAGCGGCTGCTGATCCTGTGTCACCTGCTGGATGAGGAGCTCAGCGTCGGCGAGCTGTCCGAGCGCGTGCAACTGGCGCAATCCCCGCTGTCGCAACATCTGTCGAAGCTCAGGGCCCTGCGGCTCGTGGCGACCCGACGGGACGGTCAGATGATCAGGTACCGCCTCGCCTCGGACGGCGTGGCGAGCATCCTGACAACGCTTTACGGCATCTATTGCAAGCCGCGCGAAACGGCTGCCGGGCCCCGGGGTCGGGCATCATGAGTCGGACAGGGCGAGACGCCGCTTGATCGGGGTCAAGCGCCTCCGCCCCCGGTTTGGAGATATGCAAACGCTGCGCATCCCGCCTCCGCAAGGCTGCGGGTGTTCATGGGGAGTCCGGCTGGCCGAGCATCAGTCGCACCCTGACCAACTCGCTCGCGTCGGTCTCGGGGACCTGAGCAAAGCCGAGGCGGGCGGTGAGGTCGAGCATCGCCGCATTCTCCCTGAGGATCACGCCATCGATGCGAGCGAGACCGTCGGCCCGTGCGTAGTCGAGCAACTGGCGCATCAGCGTGGTGCCCAGCCCCAGCCCTTGCAGGTCGCTGCGCACCATGATGCCGAACTCGGCGCCGACATGGTCGGGATCCGAAGCGAACCGGCTGATGCCGGCGAGGTCGCCCGTTTCTGCCTCGAGGGCCACGAACGCGATGTCGCGGTCATAGTCGAGCTGGCTGAGGCGGACGATCATCTCGTGCGACAGCGACCGCATGGGGGCAAGGAAACGCAGGCGCATGTCCTCGGCGCTCACGCGCTCGAGGAATCGGGGATAGAGCGCCGCGTCTGCGGGTCGCATCGGACGGATGATGAAGTGTTGCCCGCTGCAGGCCACTTGCCGTTCCCAGCCGGAGGGGTAGGGGCGAACGGCGAGGCGTCGGTTGGGCGCGGTCTCGCGCAGCCGTTGAGGCGCGATTTCGATACGGGCGTCGAGCGCCATGGCGCCGTTTTCGTCGACCAGCAGCGGATTGATGTCGATGGCCACGATGCCCGGCTGATCGATCGCCAACTGCGACAGCGAAAGGAGCGCCGAGATCACGGCCGGCCTCGCGGCCGGCGGCCGGTCGCGATAGCCCGCCATGAGGCGCGAGATGCGGGTCGCATCGATCAGGTCGCCCGCGAGGACCTCATCGAGGGGCGCGAGCCCCATCGCCGTGTCGCGCACGACTTCGACCGATACGCCGCCGGCACCGAAGACGATGACGGGTCCGAAGCTCGGATCGGTATTGAGTCCCACCAGCAGCTCGTGGGCATGCCGCCTGCGGACCATCGGTTGCACGGTGAAGCCCTCGAAATCTTCGAGCCCTGCCGCCGACGCCCTGAGCCGGATATCTGCCGCCGCCTTTCGAGCCAGCTCGGGGCTGGTCACGTCGAGCACGACGCCGCCAATATCCGATTTGTGGGTGACCTGTTTGGCCAGCAGCTTCACGACCAGGGCATCGTGCCGCCCCAGTAGTTCGGCGGCGATGTCGACTACCTGCTGTTCGGTTTTTGCTGTGCGGGTTTCGGGCACCGGTATGCCATAGGCGGCAAGCAGCGCCTTGGCCTCGGGCTCGGTCAGGACCGTTCGGCCATCACCTGCAACCTCGCTGAGCATGCGCCCGACCAGCGCGGCGTCGCTCTGCACCGCACCGGCACTCGGCGGCACGCGCTCCAGCCGCTCGCGCAGCCGGGACCAGCGGGTGAGAAAGTCCACGGCCTGAGCTGCCGCTGCCGGAGTGTCCACCGCGACGATGCCCTTGTCGCGCAGGGCCGCCCTGGCCTGTTCGGCAGTCTGCTTGCCGAGCCAGCACCCGATGGTGGGCTTGCCGGCGATCGTGCCGTTCATGGCGAGGTCGGCGATGGCCAGCGCGGCGTCGAGCGGGGAGGAGAGGGCGGTTGGGCAGTTCATCGCGAGCACGACGTCAACCGAGGCGTCGGCCGCCACGGTCGAGACGGCTGCGGTGTAGCGATCCGGTGGAGCGTCGCCGATGATGTCGACCGGGTTGGCGTGCGACCACGTCGCCGGCAGCGCGGCGTCGAGGATCGTCATGGTCTGCGGATCAAGCCTGGCCAGGGTGCCGTCCAGATCGAGCAGGTCGTCGACGGCGAGGACACCGGCCCCACCACCATTGGTGACGATGCCGAGTCGCCCCGACTTGAGCGGGCGGAAGCGCGTCGTGACCTCGGCCGCGTAGAACAGTTGCTCGAGGTTGCGAACCCGGATGACGCCGGCGCGGCGCAGTGCGGCCTCGATCACGGCATCCGAACCGGTGAGGGCGCCCGTATGGGTCATCGCCGCCCGGGCCGCCTCGCCGTGCCGGCCAGGCTTGACCGCGATCACCGGCTTGATGCGGGCGGCAGCGCGCGCGGCAGACATGAACTTGCGCGGCTCGGGAACCGACTCCAGGTACATCAGGATGGTCGAGGTGGCGGCGTCCATCGCCAGCCAGTTGAGGCAATCGCCGACGTCGACGTCGGCCATGTCACCCAGCGAGATCAACTGGGAAAACCCGAGCCCCTCGGCGGCCGCCCAATCGATAATGGAGCTGACGATGGCGCCAGATTGGGAGATCAGCCCGAGCCTGCCGGCCTTGGCCGGCAGGTGGGCGAAACTGGCGTTGAGCGAGACCAGCGGGGAGAGCATGCCGATGGTGTTGGGGCCGACGATGCGCATCAGATGCGGCCTTGCGGCATCCAGCATCGCCTGGCGGAGACCGCTGGCGGTATCGACGCCGGCCGTGATCACGACTGCCGCCTTGCAGCCGCGGCTGCCCAGCTCGCCGATCACTCCCGGTACGGCATGCGGTGGCGTGACGATCACCGCCAGATCGGGGGCATCGGGCAGCTGGGCCGAGTTGCGGTAACAGGCGATGCCGTCGATCCGCTCGTATTTCGGGTTGACCGGGTAGATCGCGCCTTCGAAGCCGCCGGCACGGATGTTCTCCAGCACGATCGCTCCGACCGACTGCGGGCGCTGAGACGCTCCGACGATGGCGACCGACCTGGGACGAAAGCACTGATCGAGATTCCGGATGGTCATGTCACAGCCGCTGGGGTGAGAGGGAAGCCGGCGGAGGTTCGCCTTGCGCACGCATGCCAGGCAGCATTTCCACGGCGGGCAGGTTGCCGACTTGAGCCAGATCAACCGGTGCTGCCCTACTTGTGCTCTGCTGACTGCCGGGTACAGGACGGCCGAGGAGACCGACCATGACGGCGCTGGTGCTCTACTATTCCAATACGGGGAACACCCAGAAGGTTGCCAAGGGCCTCGCCGAACAGCTGGGTGCGGATCTGGCCGAGATCACCTGCCAGACCTATCTCGCCTGGTACGGGCCGCTCGCCATGGCCTGGGATATCTTCACCCGGCACCGGCCCAGGGTGAGCGTGGTCGTTCCCGTGCACGCGCATTACGACCTGGTGGTCGTCGGCGGCCCGGTCTGGGCGGCGCACGCGGCCCCGCCACTGCTGAGCGCGCTGCGGATGCTGCCGGCAGCCGATGCCACGGCGGCCTTCGTCACCTGCCGCGGTAGCAGCCCAAACTCGCCACCCGGCCCCGCCCTTGCCGAGATGCAGGCAGCGATCGCTTTGCCCGTCGTGGCGAGCCGGATCTTCCGCGAGGACGAAATTCGTGGCCCGTCCCTCCTTGGTGCCCTCGCCGAATTTGCCGCCGAGTTGAGGTCGAAGGCTCCGGCTTGATGCAGATCAACCCGCCTCGCTCCGGCTGCGGCAGCATGGCCACCAGAAACAGGTCAGGGGGTTCTCCAATGGAACGCATCCACATCACCCAGCACACCTCTCTCGGCGCCTTCTGGTTCGCCGGGTGGCTCTTCACCATCGGCTTTCTGAAACTGCAGTTCTGGATGGGGCTGCTGGCCCTGTTCATCTGGCCCTATTTCCTGGGCACCCACTTCGTTGCGCAGTGAGGGGCACGTCGTGATCAAGGATGTCGCCGTTCACCTGACCGGCTCGCGTGAGGATGCCGCCCGCATTGCCCATGCCGCAGGGCTCGCACGCACCCTCGATGCGCACCTCACCGGCATCTATGTCCACCAGTTGCCCGACATACTCTCCATTACCGATCCGAGCGGATCGGCCTTCCTGCAACGGTTGGTCGAACAGTCCGTCGCGCAGGCAGAAGCGACCACCAAGGCGCTGGACAGCACCTTCGGCCAGCTTGGGCTGAGCTATGAGCTGAGGCGCCTCGATGTCTATCCGGGCGAGGTGGGCAGCGAACTGGCCAGCGAGGCACGCCAGTCCGACCTGTTCGTTGGGACGCGGCCCTATGGAGATCCCAACAAGGGACAATGGATCGAGGAGGCGGTGCTGTTTCAGTCGGGCCGACCATGCCTCTTCCTGCCGCCGTCGTTTCAGGGACGTGACACCTACGACAACGTGCTCGTCGCCTGGAGGAACACCCGGGAGGCGGCCCGCGCCGTCGCCGACGCCGTGCCGTTGCTGAAAAAGGCGAAATCGGTGGTCGTCGCAATCGTCGATGAGCAGCTGGGCGCGGCCGAAGAACAGCGCCGCGCGCCCGACGAGGACATCGGACGCTACCTGAGCCGTCATGGGATCGGGGCGGAGGTCCATATCATCGACGGATGGACCAGTACCGGCGCGGCCCTCCGCAACGAAGCGGTGCGGACCGCCGCCGACCTCATCGTCATGGGGGCGTATGGGCACTCGCGACTGCGCGAGTGGATGCTGGGCGGGGCGACCCGCGACATTCTGAGCTCGGCAACGGTCCCCGTCCTGGTGGCGCATTGAGGCGGCTCGAACACGTTGCGCTCTGGGGAGGCGTCGCCGCACCGGTGCTCTACATCGGCACCGTGCTGGCCGGCGGCGCGGTGCTGCCGGGCTACGACCCGGTCACCGACCCCATCAGTGCACTCACCGCAGCGGGACGTCCCGGCATCAAGTGGATCGAGGCCGGCTTTGGCCTTTACAACCTGCTGCTGATGGCCTTTGCGGGTGCTGGTTGGAGCTTGGCTGATAGGGCGTGGCGGCGGGTGTTCGTCATCCTCATGGTCACGGCCGGCGCCGGCCTGCTGATGTGGCCATTTGCCATGGACATGCCGGGGGCGCCGCCGTCAGCAGCGGGGCTGGCGCATCTGGGGCTCGCAGCCGTCGCCAGCCTGTCGACGCTCGCCGCGGTCTGGCTGTCGGCCGTGAACTGGCATCGCCTCGGGCACCGTCCGATGCGGCGGTTCTGCTCGATGTGCCTCGCCGTGATCGCCCTCTCAGGCGTGGCGGCCGCGGCTGGCGCGGCGCTCGGCTGGCCACTTGTCGGCCTGCTCGAGCGCGTGACGATAGGGGGCTTCATGGCCTGGCTTGGCGTGACCGCCGCCCGGTTTGCCACCGCGTCCGACCTTGCTACCGCCTGATGCTCTGACTAGATTGCCGATAGAGCGGCTGGTCATCGATCGCCGTCGGATGTGCGGTTCGACGGCATCGCGCGCGGCCACGGGGCGATAACATGGTGGTCGACCAGGCAGTGAAGGGCAGGTGGGCGCCCTATGCGGTTGCGCTTTTCATGGTTCTCGCCCTCTTCATGGTTCGTTACGCCGTCGATGACCTGGTGCCACGTTCCGCGGTTGCCTTGATCTTTGTCCCGGCGGTGCTGGTTGCGTCCATGCTTGGCGGCCTGTTGCCCGGCATTTTCGCGACCCTGATCGCCACCCCGGCAGTCTTCTATTTCCTTGCCGTTGGCTCCGAACTCCCTTTGGCGCTCGGCGTCAATGTCGGCCTGTTCGTGCTGGTGGGCGCGATCGTGGCCTGGCTTGGCGGCATGCTGCACCGATCGGTGCGAGGGCAAGCGGAGACGCTGGCATCGTTGCAGACGCGCGAGGCTCACCTGCAGTCGGTTCTCGACACCGTTCCCGACGCCACCGTGGTGATCGAGACGGATGGCACGATGACATCCTTCAACAAGGCCGCCGTACGGCAGTTCGGCTACCAACCGGCAGAGGCGATCGGCCAGAACGTCAGGATGCTTATGCCGGCTCCCTATCGCGAGCAGCACGATGGCTATCTCCATCGTTACCTCACCACCGGCGAGAAGCGCATCATCGGCGTCGATCGGGTCGTGGTTGGGCGACGCAAGGACGGATCGACCTTCCCGATGACCCTCGCGGTGGGTGAGACGCGGATCGCAGACAAGCGCTACTTCACTGGCTTCATTCGCGACCTGACCGAACGACAGGAGATCGCCGCACAGCTCGAATCGGCGCAAGGCGAACTGGCCCGCATGGCCCGCATCAACGAACTGGGGGAGATGGCCTCGACGCTGGCTCACGAACTCAACCAGCCACTCTCGTCGATCGCCAACTATGTCCAAGGCTGCGCCATCATGCTGGACAAGGTGGGTGAGGAATACGCGGTCAAGATGCGCGGTGCGCTGATGGAGGCGGCCAAGCAATCCCTGCGCGCCGGTGACATCATCCGCCACTTGCGCGAGTTCGTCACCCGCGGGGATACCGAGCGTCGGCCGGAGGACATGAGGAAACTGGTCGAAGAGGCGGGAGCCCTGGCCCTGATGGGGTCACGCGAACGCGGCGTCATCTCGCATTTCGAGTTCGGTCCTGGCGACAGTATGGTTGTTGTCGATCGCGTGCAGATCCAGCAGGTGCTCATCAACCTGATGCGAAACGCCGCCGAAGCGATGAAGGACAGCGAAACCAAGAACCTGACAGTAACGACCTGGGAGGCCGATCAGCGGCTGCATGTCGAGGTGGCAGACACCGGCCCCGGCATTTCAGAGGAGGTGTCCGCCCGCCTGTTTCAGCCCTTCGTGACCACGAAGGCGGGCGGCATGGGGGTAGGCCTGTCGATTTCGCAGCGCATTATCGGGTCACATGGAGGAGAGATTTCGGTATCGCGCAACGACGCGGGCGGTGCGACCTTCTCGTTCAGCCTTCCCACCATGAAGGAGATGCAAGGTGAATAGCGCAAACGTGGTGGTGCACATCGTCGATGACGAAGAGTCGGTGCGCAGCTCGCTGGCATTTCTGTTGGACGTGTCTGGGTTCGCCGTCCGAACGCATGCCACGGCCCAGTCCTTTCTCGATGTGGCCGGAGGCATCCACAACGGCTGCCTGGTGACTGATCTCAGAATGCCCGATATCGACGGGGTGGAACTGCTTCGCCGGCTCCGCGCCTCCGGTCACACGATGCCGTCCATCGTCGTCACCGGGCACGGCGACGTGCAGATGGCAGTAGAAGCCATGAAGAATGGCGCCATCGACTTCATCGAAAAGCCATTCAGCAATGAGACGATTATCGAGTCGATTCGCCGCGCCGTCGACCTCGCGACCTCTCAGGTCGACGCCGAGCAAGTCCGGGAACGCGTGCGGGATCGGCTTAACAGTCTCAGCGAGCGTGAGCGGCAGGTGCTGAAGGGCGTGGTCGATGGCCTGCCCAACAAGCTCATAGCAGCCGAGTTGGGCATCAGCCCGCGCACGGTCGAAGTCTATCGCGCTGCCCTGATGGGCAAGATGCAGGCACGAAGCCTGGCCGAGCTGGTGAGGATGGTCATGGATATCGACCTGTCCGCCCCGAACGGTGTGCAGGGAGCGGCTTGATCTAGCGCAATCAGCAGCGCACTGGCACACCCTAATGTTCAGATGCATCGGCGCGTTCGATGCGGAAAGAACACTAGATGGCCCACCTGCTCGTCGTTGCGCCAGCCCCAGTCCTTCGGAACTCGCTTCGGTTCGCTCTCGAGGCGGAAGGCCATGACGTGACAGCGGCTGCCTCGCTGCACCAGGTGGATCGGGCCTCATTATCCTTCGACTGCGCAGTTATCGACCATCATGCGCTCGATGAAGCCGGCTCCGACAGCGGAAGGATTTTGGCGCAGTTCGAGCCGGTCGTGTTCCTGGCCAACAGCGCGGCGCATCCGCTGGCCGCCTCGAGCTTTCGAACAGTCACCAAGCCAACCCTGGGGTCGGCGCTGTCGGATGCCGTAAGGGCGGCGATCGCGGCACGGGACGCCACCTAGTAGAATCCCTAGTACACCGACCGGAATTTCGCGCCGCGGCCAGTTGAGCGAGGCTGAGACATCCAAGACCGAGGTGTCGAGATGTCCACGTTACCCGTATTTCTTCCCAGCTCGTCTATTCCAGCCGTGCGGCACGCAACCGAGCTGAGACCCGGCGCCGTGGCAAAGGCCGAGGCCGGTCCGGTGACGTTCTATCCGACCGATTCGACGATCTTCGCGCAGGGCGACAAAGCCGGGTCGGTGTACCTGGTCGAGTTTGGCACCGTGCGTATTTGCCGGGTGACCAGCGATGGCCGGCGCCAGATCAACAGCTTCCACTTCGCCGGCGATGTCTTCGGCTTCGAGGCGGGCGACGAGCGCCAGTGCTATGCCGAGAGCGTCGACGGCGCCGGCATTCGTGTGGTGCACACCGACGCGTCCGGAGTGCCGGCCCATCGATTGCTGCAGCTTGCTCTCACCAGCTTCGCCAGCGCTCAGCACCACCTGCTGCGGTTGGGGCGGATGAATGCGGTCGAGAAGCTTGCGTCCTTCCTGCTCGATCTCCTGGATCGCCAGGAGTCAGACAACGTCGTCGCGCTGCAGATGCAGCGCTGTGACATTGCCGACTATCTCGGCCTTACCTTCGAGACAGTCTCGCGCGTGCTGCGCAGTCTCAAGGATGGCGGGATCATCAAGGTGCCCTCGATCGATCGCGTCGAGATTGTGGATACGGCAGCCCTGGCCGCGCTGAGCGATTGACCCGTCGGGCCCGATTACTCGGGCCTGACGGCAACCACCTGGAACGTGTGCATGTGACCGTCGTCCTCGCGCACCGAAACATACTCGCCGGGCACGAAGCTTTCCTCGGTGAGACGAAACCCCACCTCGTCATCGAGATCGCTGCGGTCGTCGTAGTCGAAACTCCAGCGGCCGCCTGGCCCGCGGCGTATCCGGCCGTGCTGATCGTCCTCGCCCGGACGGAAGCGGCGAACGCGGCAGGCATTGCGCACCTTGTCCCACGCCGCCAGGTCGATCCGTCCGGCGTCCGTCAGGGGAAGGTAGAGGTAGTATCCGTGGTTGCGATCGCCATGTGGATGTTCGGGTTCGCGAGCCAGCTCGAGGGTGATGCGGGAAATCCTGGGCATTGCAGTTTGCTCCATTGAACGGTGTCCAAGTGAACAGCATCGGTGCACGCCGCCGTTGAGCTAAATCAAGCGACGTCCCGCGCAGCTTGAGCCAGGTCAAAGCGCCCTCTCGTCACATCGGGTCCAGTGGCTCATCGGAACTTCAGGAGCTGACAATGAGCTATGATTTTGAAGGCAAGGTCGCCCTCGTCACCGGCGCCGCGTCGGGGATCGGCGCAGCAATCGCCCGCGCTTTGGCCGCCGATGGCGCCAAGGTGCTGGTGGCGGATCTCGATGCCCAGGGAGCCGAAGATATTGCCCGCGCCATCCAGGCATCGGGCGGCACGGCTCGGGCGCTCGAGGTCAATGTCGCCGATGCCGTCGAGGTTGAAGCAATGGTCGAGGCCGCCAGATCGACGTTCGGCGGGCTGCACCTGGCCGTGAACAATGCCGGCATCGGCGGGCCGGCCGCCCCCACGGGCGAGTACCCGCTCGACGGCTGGCACAAGGTCATCGACGTCAACCTCAACGGGGTCTTTTACGGCATGCGCTATCAGCTGCCGGCCATCGTCGCATCGGGGGGAGGCGCCATTGTCAACATGGCGTCGATCCTCGGGAGTGTCGGCTTTGCCACGGCTTCGGCCTATGTGGCCGCAAAGCATGCCGTCGTCGGCCTGACCAAGGTCGCGGCGATCGAGTACGCCAAGCACGGCGTCCGCATCAACGCCATCGGCCCCGGCTTCATCGATACACCGCTCCTGTCCAAGCATCTCGACGAGGCGGCGCTCACCGTCATCCGCGGCCTGCATCCGGTCGGACGGCTGGGGACTTCCGAGGAGGTGGCGGCGCTCACCTCGTTCCTGCTCTCGGACGAAGCGTCCTTCGTTACCGGAAGTTACCACCTCGTCGATGGCGGGTACGTGGCGCAATAAGCCGGGCGGGCCGGATCGCTCCGGCCCTCCCTTCACTTCAACTGCTGGTCGGCGGGGTATCGTCTGGATCGGCGGAGGGCGTGCCGGGCGGGTTGGTCCGCACGATCTCCAGCTTCACCTTGCTCAGCAGCCCGGCAATCGCCGCGATGACTGCCACCCAAGGGGCGGCAAGCGCCACCACGCCGCCCGCCACGGCGCCGGCCGTCAGCGGCACCGACAGATACACGTCCCCCTGCTCGGACCGGATCTCCAGTTTGCGTACATTTCCTTCCGCCAGCAGCCGGTTGACCTCGTCAACCAGATGGTGTCCGGCCACCTCGATCTCTTCGGTGAACGTCTTCCAGGAACTCTTGGCTTCGTCGCTCATGACCAACCTCCATTTCTAATGGGTGCAGCATGCCGATCCGGGCAGCTCGCGCCTTGATCCTGCTCAAGCGATGCGGACGGCAGCTTCAGCCTCTTCGAGAAACGCTTCGATGGCGGCGTCGACAAAACCCGGTCGCTCCATCGGCAACAGGTGCGACGCCTTCGGCACCAGCCGCGCATCGACATTGGGAAGCAAGAGCCGCGCCCGCTCCAGTGCCGCGGTTGCATCGTAGAGCGGTTCACTTTCCCCGATCAGGACCAGGGTGGGCATCCTGACCGACGTCAGTTCATCGTCGGACAGTGGGGTGGGAAACAGCACGTGGGTTCGCACATGCGCCGAGACGGCGTCCATCAGGGCAACGAAGGTTTCGTCCAGCTCGTAGCCGCGATGCACCTGCGCCCCGAGCACTTGCCGGGCCGGTGGACGAAACGGCAGCTTTTCGGCAAGCCACAGGAACAGGCGTGCATACCAGTGGAAGGGGTAGAGGCCGGATGCCGGCGAAAGGAGGATGATCGGGCCGGTGGCGGACGGACGGTTGACCGCGAGCTGCAGTGCCAGCCAGCCGCCATACGAGTGACCTGCGACCGCAGGACGTTCGAGGCCCAGGGCGTGGAAGCACTCCACCAGCCAATCGGCATAGTCAGCGCCCGACCGCGGCATCCTGGTCAAGGTGCTGCGACCGGCGTCACCGACCACGTCGAAGGCGAAGACCCGATGGTGTCGGCACAGCATGCCGACGATCGGAAACCAGGCTGTTGCACTCACTGAAACCGGCGGCAGCAGCACCAGCGGCGGAAGCCCGCGATCTCCCACCTCGATGACATTGGTGCTCCCCAGGCCCGTATCGAAAGAGCGGAGGGATGGCCGCGGCCATCGCCGCAGCATCTCGTCGTAGGCAGCAAGATAGGCGGTTCGGTCCCCAGGTGTGCGGAAGATACTGGGCATGCGGGCCTCCTTCTCGCGGCGCCGGTCCTTCCGTGATGGTCGCGCCAATCGACGGCCGGTCGTTTGACTTCGGTCAAATCAGGTCCGTCCGACGGGGCCTACAAGCAGATCGACAAAGCGCAGGAGGGGCAGATGAGACCCGACCAGCCCGCAGCATCGGAGCGTTCGATGCCACCCGTGGCACCGCCGGTCCCGACGACCGACCATCACGGCCGCCCATTTGTCTACGTCGTTCGTTTTTGCGGAACAGAGCGGTCTTCGGTCGCTTCGGCGATCCGACAGGCAATCGGAGTGCTCGACAATTTCCTGGAGCGGCTGGGCGCAGGGGAGTCGCACGAGCTTGTCGTCATCTACCGCAACAGGCTGCCGGGCGCCGTGACCTTGCAGGTTGGCTTCCCGGTGGCGCCGCGCATCGCCGATGCCGCCGCCGGCGAGGTGTTCGCCGGTTTCACGCCGGCCGGCCCGATGGTCGAAGTGCTGCCGGGCGGCGAGCTCGAGGAGGTCCTCGATATCGGCGCACAGCTGCCCGAAGGCCACGCTTCAGTCTGCTGGCAAACCTTCCGCCCTGCCGATTTCAGGCCGTGGCGCGAGCATCCGTCGGCCGCCGTTCTGGTCCCGGCCGAGCTCGCTGGCCGGGTCACCCGGCACAACCCCTCGTAAATCCACCGGAGGTCGAAATGTACTCCTTCGTCAGACTGCTCGCCCTTTCGCTGCTGCTGTTGCCGCTCCAGGCGCTGGCTCAGGACGGTGCCCGCCTCTCCTTTGGTGGTGATCAGTTCACCGCCGGCCAGTCCGCGCTGGTCGACACAGCAGTGGCACGCGACGTGTTTGCCGCAGGTTACGATGTCGCGGTGCGTGCTCCGGTCAGCGGCGACGCCCATCTGGCGGGGTTCAACGTCTCGCAGGTCGCCGATGTCGCGGGGGACCTCTACGCCGCGGGCTTCACGGTCACGGTTGCCGGTAACGTTGGGGGCGATGTGACCGCCATGGGCAACACTGTGTCGTTGGCCGCGTCGCAGCCGGTGGCCGGCAACCTGCGAGCGGTAGGCCAGACGGTCACGATATCGTCAGGGATCGACGGCGCCGCCCTGATCAGCGCGCAAACCGCGACACTCGGCTCAGTGGTCAAGGGCGACCTGAACTTTATCGGCGAGAACCTGGCTTTCGGTCCGGGCGCCCGGGTGGATGGCAAGGTGACGATACGCGCGCCACGACCGATTGAGGTGCCTGCATCGGTGGCCGCTGGCGACCGTGTGACATACGAGCAGCTGGTAAGCCCTGACTATGCCTCGGAAGCGGGCAAGACCGCCGAGCATGCCGTGCGCAGCATCTGGCCAGCGGTGTGGGGCGTCGGTCTATGGTGGCTGATGCTGCTGGTCATCGGCGTGCTCGCCATTACCCTTCTGCCACGGCTGGTCCAGTCGCTGCAATCGGTCGGGGCGGCGCGTCCGCTGCGCCGTATCGGGGTGGGGCTCGTGGCCTTCGCCGCCGTCATCGGCCTCGTACCGGTACTGGTGCTGACGATCTTCGGAATCTTCCTGGTGCCGTTTGCTTTGCTGTTCGTCGTGCTGGCCTGTGCCCTGGCCCACCTGACGGGAACCTATCTGGTCGGTGTGCGCGTGGCCCGGGCGCTGACGTCGGTCGACAGCAACCTCACGCGGGTCGGCGTTCTCGCCGTTTCGATCGTGGTCGTGGGCCTGCTGGGAATGATCCCGGTCATCGGCTGGCTGCTCACCCTCGTCCTGCTCTGGCTCGGCTTTGGCGCCATGGCGGCCCTCATGATGAGCCGGCAGGCCGGAGCGGATCGCCCGGCCATGGCAGCCGCCGCCCAGACCCCGGAAGCAATCTGAGGAGAATTGTTCGATGTCCCTAAGCTTCTTCCTGCCGCTCAGCACCTACCCCGACCCCACCCCCACCGACAGCCTGGTGCGGGCGTTCGACATGGCCGCAGCGATGGGAGGAGAGGTGACCGCCCTGGTTCACGAGGTCGACATCGGTGAGGTTCAGAACGTCCTGGCGGATGCACTGGTCAATATCTCCGGAATGATCGCTGCCGCCGAAGCGCGCAGCCACGCGGCGGCCAAACCGCTGATCGACGAGGTCAACCATCTTGCCCATCGGTTTCAGATCGGGGTGACTGTGCGCACCGTGAGGAGCCGACCCGAGGTCGCTGCCGCGCTCTTCGCTGAGCGCGCCAGGACCTTCGACTGCTCGCTGCTCATGCCGTTGGCGAGCAGCGACGACCAGGCGATGGTCGCAGAGGCCGTCCTGTTCGGATCCGGCGGGCCGGCATGGCTGTTCCCGGCGGGCGAATTCACCTCCCATCTGGCGTCAGCGGCGGTCGCCTGGGATGGCAGCCGGGCTGCGGCAAGAGCCGTGCGCGACGCCCTGCCGGTCCTCTCGGTGGTCAAGCATGTGACCATCCTTTGTGCAACGGATGACAAGCCGGTCGAGCCCGCATCCGTCGGCGCACTGCAGGACTTTCTGCGGCATCACGACGTCGCGGCTGAGGTCCACCTGTTCAATCGCTCGGAGCGCGGCATTGGCGAGGCGCTTCAGCAGGCAGCCGTCGACAGCGGTGCAGGTCTGCTGGTCATGGGGGCGTACGGACACAGTCGCATCCGCGAGTTCGTGCTCGGCGGCGCCACGAGGACCGTGCTGGCCAATCGGCGCCTGCCGATCTTCATGTCGCACTGAAGAAAGCACGGCGATTGCAGAGCGATGCAAGGCCGATCTCCGCAACGATCACGTTCTTCGTCGGGCTGATCGGGGTGTTGACCCTAGTGGCAGCGGCCTCGCCGTTCGTCTTCACGGCGGGGAACGGGCCGGTGGAGCATTTGGCCGTAACGGGAAAGCTGATCAAGCTCTATGGCTACGGGCCATATCGAAACATGCCTGCCGATGTCGCTGTCCAAGGGCTGGCCCAGGATGCCGTAACCCTGTGCTTGGGCGTCCCGACATTGTTTGCAGCGCTTTGGATGGCGCGACGGGGTGCGCGGTTAGGCTACCTGCTGTTGGTCGGAAGCATCGGGTACCTCTTCGTGCAGTATGTGCTCTACCTCGCAATGGCCACTTACAACGAGCTGTTCCTGCTCTGGGTCGTGCTGGTCTTGCTGCTCTTTCAGATTCTGCTGCGTCTTCTGGCGTCGGGCGGCCAGGAGGTTTCGGGATGGCCTTCCCCACCAAACGGCGTGCGGCCCTATGTGGGAGGCTTTCTCATCGTCAATGGGGCGTTGATCGCCCTGCTGTGGCTGAGCGTCATCGTGCCACCGCTCGTCAGCGGGAGCCTCTACCCCGATGGGCTGGCCCACCTGACGACGATGGTGGTGCAGGGGTTCGACCTCGCGATCTTTCTCCCGGTCTCGCTCGTGGCTGGCTATGGCTATCTGCGCGGAACGTCGGCCGGCCGGCTGCTTGCCCCTGCCTATGCAGTCTTTCTCACACTGCAAATGACTGCTCTGCTGGCCAAGATCGGCTGGATGGCAACCGTCGGCGTCTCGGCAGGACCGGCCTTGCTGATCGTTCCGGTGCTGCTGGCGGGTTCGCTGGCTGCAGCATCATTGGCGCTCGCGGCGGTGTCCCCCAAGCGCTCGGTTTGAGCTGAGTCAAAGCGGTAGACGGCTCCCACGCTAGCATAGCTCCCGAACATGCCTGAGGAGCATCAGATGCGTGAAGATCACAAGCTGCAGGCCGCCGTCCAGTCGCGTCTCGACCTGGATCCCTCAATCAACTCCAGCCATATAGGTGTCGCGGCCCGGCAGGGGATCGTAACCCTCTCGGGGCACGTGGGCACTCTGCTCGAACGCTCCGCCGCCGAACGCGCCGCGGGCCAGGTGAAGGGCGTGCGTGTGGTCATCAACGAGCTCTCCGTCGAGCTGGCGGGCATCAGCCGGACGTCCGACGAGCAGATTGCCGAGCGCGCCTATGCCCGTTTGGCCTCCAACGTATCGGTACCGCTGAGCCGGCTCCACCTTGCCGTCATGGACGGCACGGTCACGCTGCATGGCGATGTCGACTGGCCGTTCCAACTGCAGGCGGCGATCGACGATCTGGAATTGCTCGAAGGGGTGCGCGAGATCCGGAGCGACGCCCAGATCCGGCCGCCCGTTAGCGCCGACCAGGTGCAGGAGAAGATCAAGCTGGCTTTGGCGCGGGTCGCCCCGCTCGATGCCGAACGCATCGACGTGACCGCCAATGGCAGCGAGGTCACGCTCTCCGGCCAGGTGACGTCTTGGCACGAGAAGGGACTGGCAGAGAGCACGGCTTGGTGCGTGCCCGGCGTGTCCCAGGTCACCAACCAGATCACCGTTCTCTAGGAGACCCCCAATGAGCTTTCACGCCTGCGTCTGGCTCGACCAGCGTCACGCCAAGATTTTTCACATCGGCGCGATGACGGCCGACATGCAGTCGCTGACCGACGACCGTCCCGAGCATCATTTGCACCGAAAGGCTGACCACGTTGGCGAGGGCACCATCGAGATGGATCACGAACTGATGCGGGAGATAGCCGAGAACCTCGCAAGTGCCGAGGCCATCCTGATCATGGGCCCCGGCAAGGCCAAGACGACATTCAAGAGCTATCTCGACGAACACTTCCCCGAGCTCGCGCACCGGGTATGGGATGTGCGGGCCAGCGACCATCCGACGGACGCCCAGATCGTTGCCGAGGCGCGGTTGTGGTTTCGAGCACAGGATCGCATGCACTAGGAGCCAATGATGGAAGCGGACCAGGCCCGGCATCGCAATCATCTGCTGTCGCCTCGCATTTCTGCTGACGAGGCGATTGCCTGGCATCTGAGGCATGTCGCCAATTGCGGCTGTCAGGCCATACCCGAGGACGTGATGGCGGAACTGCATCACCATGCGATCGTACTGCCGCGGGGCTATGAGCGGCGCTGGGCCGCGATCGGCAGCCTGGGAGGACCGGCTGCGCCGGAATTCGTCACGGCGGTGGCTTCGGCGGCCGAGGCGCTTCGTCAGTCGGGGCTGCGGCTATGAGACTCAATCGCGAGTGGCACCTGGCGCATCCGATGCCCAGAAATGCAACGCTCGAGCAGCGGCTCGAGTGGCACGCGGAACATGCGGTCAACTGCGGCTGTCGCGAAATGCCGCCCGGCATCCGCAAGGAACTCGAGGCGCGAGGACTGGTCGGACCGACGCCGCGCAGCCTGCGCTAGGCCAGATCAACGGCTCGCCTGGTTCAGGCGATCTGCAACCCAACTGCCGATCTTTGCCGCCGACATGGCTCCCGATACGCGGCCGATTTCCTTGCCTGACTTGAACAGCAGCAATGTGGGGATGCTGCGGATGGCAAGCTTGGCAGAGAGTGCCTGTTCGGCATCGGAGTCGAGCTTGACGAAGCGGGCGGTCGGCTCGCCGGCGGCAGCGGCCCGCTCATATTCCGGCGCCATCGCCCGGCACGGTCCGCACCAGGCAGCCCACACGTCGACAACCACGGGAATGGTGCCCTTCTCGACCTGCCGCATCAGCATCGTCCCATCGACCTCCCTCGGTCGTCCCGTGAACAGCAGCTTGCCGCAACTGCCGCACTTGGCCTCTACGGCCGGGCGCCCGACGGGCAACCGGTTGATGGCGCCGCACTCGAGGCAGACTGCTCGAAGTTCCTCTGGCATGTAAGTGGCTCAGGATCTGTCCGGGTTGTCGACATAGACGTGACTGGCTTCGTCCCACAGGATACGTCCGGAGCGGGTGAGGAGTTCCAGGATGCCGGCGGCGATCATGTCGCGGTGCTCTGGGGCGAGCTCAGCGCCCAGGCCGAGCGCCTCGCCTATCGAAGACAGGCTCAAGCCCCTGGGGTGGCGCGTCAGCAGGTTGACGACTGAGTCTTCGATGTATTTCAGACCAAGTTGGGCCTGTTCACGGTGGTCGAGGTCGTTCATGTGCTGATCCTCAGGCTGCTGATCGTTTTGCCGCTTCGGCCGCGGCGACATGATGTTTGACGGCCACGAAGCTGTCGGGGCTGACGGAGATGGAATCGATTCCGCACTCGACGAGGAAACGGGCGAATTCGGGATGGTCGCTCGGCGCCTGGCCGCACAGCCCGATCCGGGCTCCGGCCTTGTGCGCTTCGGTGATCACGTTGCCGATCATCCATTTGACCGCCGGATCCCGCTCATCGAACAGGCCAGACAATTCCGCGGAATCCCGATCCACTCCCAGGGTAAGCTGGGTCAGGTCGTTTGAGCCGATCGAGAAGCCGTCGAAGCGACGGGCGAACTGCGCGGCCAGCACGACATTGGACGGTACTTCGCACATCACATAGACCTGCAGGCCATCCTTGCCACGTTTCAGGCCGTGCTCGGCCATCACTTCGAGCACTCGGTCGGCTTCGGCGATCGAGCGGCAGAACGGGATCATGACTATGACATTGTCGAACCCGAGCGTGCTCCTCAGCCGGGCGATCGCCTGGCACTCGAGGGCAAAGCCCTCCCTGTACTGCGCGGAATAGTAACGCGAGGCGCCACGGAAGCCGATCATCGGGTTCTCTTCCATGGGTTCGAACCCCGCACCGCCGATCAGACCCGCATATTCGTTGGTCTTGAAGTCGCTCATCCGGATGATGACCGGCTTGGGCCAGGCCGAGGCCGCGATCCGGGCGAGCCCGCGGGAGAGCTGATCAACGAAGAATTCCGGCTTGCTGTCATAACCGGCGGTGAGCCGCTCGATGTCCTGTCGCGCCTGCTCGTCGCGCAGCTCATCGAAGCGGACCAGCGCCATCGGATGAATGCGGATCGCGTTGCTGATGACGAACTCCATGCGCGCCAGGCCGACACCGTCGGCCGGCAGGCGCCACCAGCGGAACGCCGCGCCCGGATTGGCAAGGTTCAGCATGACGCGGGTGGTGCTTTGAGGCAGGTGCTCGAGGTCGAGCGTCTGGATGTCGATCTGAGCCGAACCCTCGTAGATGGCGCCTTCGTCCCCTTCGGCGCAACTGACGGTGACGTCCTGACCGCTATGCAGCAGTTCGGTGGCGTTGCCCGTGCCGACGATCGCCGGCAAACCGAGTTCGCGGCTGACGATCGCCGCATGCGATGTCCGCCCGCCATGGTCGGTGACGATCGCTGCGGCCCGTTTCATGATCGGAACCCAATCGGGATCGGTGGTCGAGGTCACCAGCACCGAGCCGTCGACGAACTGCGCAATATCGGCCGCGCTGTCGAGCAGGCAAACGGGCGCGCTCACCGCGGCATCGCCGATCGCGAGGCCGGCCAGCAGTCGGCGGCCATGCTGCTGCACCCGGTAGGATTTCATCGCGCCGGCCTCGCGCCGGGCCTGCACCGTTTCCGGCCGGGCCTGTACGATGAACATCTCGCCCGTGGCGCCATCCTTGGCCCATTCCATGTCCATCGGGCAGGCATAGTGCTGTTCGATGGCGACGGCCCATTTGGCGAGCGTGACGATCTCTTCGTCGGCAAGGACGAAGGCGGCGCGCTCCGCTTTCGATGTCGGCACGTTGCGGGTCGGCGTCTCGCCGCCGGAATAGACCATCTTGATGGTCTTGGCGCCTCTCGTCTTTTCGATGATCGGCACCACTTCGGGGCGATCGAGGAACGGCTTGAAGACCACGTACTCGTCGGGGTCAACGGCTCCCTGGACGACGTTTTCGCCCAGGCCCCAGGCGCCGTTGATCAGCACCACCTTGTCGAAGCCGGTTTCGGTGTCGATCGAGAACATCACGCCCGAACTGCCCAGATCCGACCGCACCATGCGTTGCACGCCGATCGACAGGGCAACCTTCATATGATCGAACCCCTTTGCCTTGCGATAGCTGATCGCCCGGTCGGTGAACAGCGACGCAAAGCAGCGCCGGCAGGCCGCGAGCAGCGCAGCCTCGCCCCGGATGTTGAGGAAGGTTTCCTGCTGGCCGGCAAAGCTCGCGTCGGGCAGGTCCTCGGCGGTGGCGCTCGAGCGGACTGCGACGTCGATGTCGCCTCCGCCACCGCGCCGGCATAGCTCGCGATAGGCCGACCGGATCGCTTCGGCGGTGGTCTGGGGCCAACTCGCCTTGAGGATCAGGCTCCGGATGGCGTCGCCCGTTTCAGCCAGGCTGGCGCGCTGCTCCTCCCAGGCGGCCAGGTGGCCGGCGATCCGGCTCCTCAGATCGTTGGCCTCGATGAAGTGCCAATAGGCCTCGGCGGTGGTTGCGAAGCCGGGTGGCACCTGGATGCCCTTTGCCACGAGGGCCTGCACCATCTCACCCAACGAGGCGTTCTTGCCCCCCACCCGTCCGACATCGGTGCGGCGAAGCATTTCGAACCAGGCGATCTGATTGACGTGTTGCGACATCGGCGGTGCTCCAGTTGGGCGGGGCTCTGCAGGCCCGGTCGTCGGGGATGCTGGCCCTGCTGAAGCGCCGGGTTCTTGATCCGCGTCAAACGGATGGCCGGATGATCCAGATCAAACGCACCGGCCCCAAGCGGCGCCATGTTGCGTCGAGACGAAACAGGGAGGTCCCAGATGGTCGAGCATTCACGTCAGGCATTGGTCGGCGCTTTCGGCGCCAGGTATGTCAGCCTGGCCATCGCCGACATCGACGAGCTGTCGGTGTCCAATTTCGCACTTCTCAGTACCGCCGATTTCGAGCAGCCGATGCAGGCCGTCGAGCGCTATCTCGCGTCCGTGCCCCGTTGCCCCAACAAGGTATCGCTTGCCCTGGCGGGAACCGTGGAGGGGGACGCGGCGACTTTCACCTACCGAAACTGGAAGCTGAGCCGCAACGATGTGCGGGCTGCAACGCGGGCGGACCACGTTTGCCTCATCAACGATGTCGAGGCGAGTGCGCTGGTGCTGCCGAACCTCTCGGCATACGACCTGCACGAGCTGCATGCCGGGACTCCCGTCCCCTACGGCAACAAGGCAGTACTGATGTCTGGTGCCGCTGTAGGCATTGCCGGGCTCGTCCGTGCCGACAAAGACTGGGTACCGGTTGTCGGCGAGGGCGGCTTCCTGCGCTTCGTGCCGACCGACGACGACCTGGCCGAACTGGGGGACGGTTTTCTCGCCGAGCCCTACATCGCCTGCGACGACGTCTTCACCGGAGCCGGGCTCGCTGCGCTCTACCAGGCGCTTGCCAGCAAGGCGAAGGTGAAGGGCAAGTCCAGCGGCGCCAAGCAGATTGCGGCCTTTGGTTTGTCGGGCGAGGATCCGCTAGCCACTCGCGCCCTGCAGATCATGGCGACCTGGCTGGGGCGCGTGGCAGGCGACATCGCGCTCCTCTATGGCGCCCGCGGTGGCCTCTACATGGGCGGCGGCCTCATCGCCAACATCATCCCGGCACTCCAGACCGGGCATTTTCGCGAGGCCTTCGAAAGCCGGGGCGATCGTTCCGCCTATGTCGCCAGGCTTCCGGTCAAGGTGATCAAGACTGCAGCGGACGCCGGCCTGCGCGGGGCCGCCATCGCTATGGCTCGTTCGCTGCCGTCACACGCGCTTGCCCCCCGACCGACCGCCCGGGCGGCCTACTGACGGAGCCATGACATGCAGCTCACCGACGCGGTACGCGAGGTGCTCAGCTGGTACGATGGCGAGCGGCCGGGCGTGAAAGCCAATCTCGCCCGCATGCTCATGCATGGGGATACCGGCGGCAGCGGTCGGCTGGTCATCCTGCCGGTCGACCAGGGCTTCGAGCACGGACCAGCTGCAAGCTTTGCAGCCAATCGGGTCGGATATGATCCGCGCTATCACTTCGAACTCGCCATCGAGGCAGGGGTCAGTGCGCTGGCGGCGCCGCTCGGGTTCCTGACGGTGGGCGCCGACCGCTATGCCGGCGCGGTGCCGCTCATCCTCAAGGCCAACAACGCGAATGGGCTTGGCGCGATCAAGGACGAAGCGGTCACCGCGACGGTGCGCGACGCCTTGGAGCTCGGCTGCAGCGCCATCGGCTACACCATCTATCCCGGCTCGGATCGTCAGTACGAGATGTTCGAAGAGGTGAGGGCTGGGGCCGCCGAAGCCAGGGCGCACGGCCTCGTCGTCGTCATCTGGGCCTATCCACGCGGCGGCACGCTCTCCCATGAGGGCGAGACGGCAGTCGACGTGGTGGCCTACGGCGCGCAGATTGCCGCACAACTGGGGGCACATATCATCAAGGTGAAGCCCCCCACCGATCGCCTCGAAACAACCCAGGCCAGGCTGGCTTGCGAGGGCGCGAACTATAACCTGTCGACGCTTGAGCAGCGCGTCGCCCATGTTCTCGAGGCGGCGTTCGCGGGGCGCCGCCTGGTGGTGTTCTCCGGCGGTCCGGCCAAGGGCATCGATGCCGTTCTGGCAGAGATCACGGCTATCGCCGCCGGCGGCGGGCACGGTTCGATCGTAGGCCGGAACAGCTTTCAGCGGCCGCGCGGCGAGGCGCTGACGATGCTCCGCAAGGTTGCCGCGATCCACGTGGCCGCCGCAAGGACGGGGGCCGGTTCATGACCCAGTTGCCCATCCTGACGGTCACCCTCAATCCGGCGCTCGATCTGACGACCACGGTTCCGCGGCTCGAACCGCAGCACAAGCTGAGATGTGGGCCGGCAATCCTGCATCCGGGCGGTGGTGGCGCAAATGTCTCGCGGGCGATCCGCGAACTGGGCGGCAGCAGCCGCGCCTTTGTCGCACTTGGGGGACACACCGGCCATGAGTACAGCGACCTGCTGCGCTCTGCCGGTGTCGACTGTATCAACTACGCGCTGACAGGCGAGACGCGCACGTCAATGACTGTGATGGAGGAGGAAACCGGGCTCCACTATCGCTTCGTGCTGCCCGGCCCGGTGCAGGACCCGCGACAGGGCGAGGAGATACTCGCCGAACTCGGTCGCATCATTGCGGGTGGCGTCGGTTACGTGGTGGCGAGCGGCAGTCTGCTGCCCGGTATCGCAGAGGATTTCTATGCCCGCCTCGGCGACGTTGTCCGCTGGAACAATGCAAAGCTGATCCTCGACACGCATGGCGCCGCCTTGCAGCACGGCCTCGCCGGACGTCCGTTCCTGATCCGGCTCAACCAGCTGGAAGCGGAGGAACTGGCGACGGAGTCCCCGACGCGTGGCGATCCGGCTGCTGTCGCAGCGCAACTGGTTGCGGCGGGGGTGGCCGATGTCGCCGTGTTTGCCATGGGTGAACGCGGCTCGCTCGTTACCACTCGCGACGGCCAGTTCAGCATCGCGCCGCCCGAGGTGCAGGTGCACAGCATGGTCGGCGCCGGTGACAGTTATGTCGCGGCATTGACCCTGGCCCTGGCGCGCGGCTGGTCGCTCGAATCCGCCAACCGCTTCGGCGTCGCCGCGGCAGCCTCCGCCGTCACGCGCGAAGCCACCCAGCTGTGCGAGCGCACGAGCACCGAGCGGTTCTACAACGAGACCGGCAAGGTCACCTATATCAGCCAGGCCGCCGCGCCGGCCGCTTCGGGCGTGTGAGGGCGCCGTTCAGAAATGATCTGGATCAAGCCGGCCGCGAGAACGTGCCGCTAGGTTGGGCCAAACAACAGGAGGTCATCATGGCCGATCCGGTCATTGTCGAACTGACGCCCAGACCCTTCGCTTACATCAGCCTGCGCTCGACGCTGCCGCAAATGGCTGCGACCATTGGGCAGGGGTTCGCCACCCTGGGCCAGATGTTTAGGGTGGCGAAGGCGGCGATGGCAGGCAACCCATTGGCCCACTACACCGACTTCGATGCGACATCGGCCAGTTTCGAGCTCGGGTTCCCGGTGCTGGAAAACGACGTTCCGGCGCTGCGTGCGGCCGGTCTCTCCATCGGAAACACTCCTGCCGGCAAGAACATGACGGCGACCCATGTCGGCCCCTACGACACCGTATCCAGGACCTATGACCTGATGACCACGGCCATGAAGGCCCGGAAGCTCTCGCCCGGCAAGGACATGTGGGAGAGCTACCTCAGCCCGCCGGATACGCCGCCGGAGCAGATCCGCACCGATGTGATCTGGCCCGTCGAAGCGGCGAAGTAGCGTCGATCAGGCGCGGCCGTGTGTCGACGTTCGATGAGCGGCACGAGGGGATGGCGAGATGGTTTCGCGCAGGGCGCTCTTGGGGTTGGGGGTACTCGGAGCAGGGCTTGCCGCAACCGGCGGAGCCGTCGCGGTCGCCTATGGCAGCGAGCTCGCCAAAGCCAACGCCCTCGTGGCTCCCGACCTGAGCCTGCTGGTCCCCTCGCGCTTTGGCGCGCTCGAGTATGCCGAAGCGGGAAGCGGAGCGCCGCTTCTCCTGGTGCACGGCACCGGCGGCGGGTTTGACCAGGGATTGTTCTTTGCCCGTCGCTTCAGCGAGGCAGGTTATCGCGTGATCGCCCCGTCGCGCTTCGGTTACCTGCGCTCTGCATTCCCCGATGATCCGTCATCGGATAACCAGGCGGACGCCTTTGTCGATCTGCTCGATGCACTCGGCATTGAAAGGATCGCGATCGCCGGCGGGTCGGCCGGCGCCTTGTCTGCATTGGCGTTCGCCATCCGGCATCCGACTCGCTGTGCCGCCCTGCTGCCGCTGGTCCCGGCGAGCTATGTTCCGCGCAACACGCCGGTCCAGTCGGTACCGCCCGATCAGATGCGCATGGCGATGGCGGCGCTCCGGTCGGATTTCCTGTTCTGGCTGGCCATCACGACACTGCCGGACCTGCTGACCGAAGCCCTGCTTGCCACGAGGCCTGCCCTGGTCAAGGCGGCCGGGCCGGAAGAACAGGCGAGGGCACGGCAAATTCTGCACTCGATCCTGCCTGTGAGCCGGCGGGCCGACGGCTTGCTGAACGACGCGCTGCTGGCTGGCAACCCGGCGCCGATGGCGCTCGAAACGATTACCGCGCCGACCCTGGCCGTCTCATACCAGGACGATGGTTTCGGAACCGCAGCAGCAGCCCGCTACATCGGGGAACGTGTCCCCGGAGCAAAAGTGCATGTCTATGCCGACGGCGGACACATCGGCATCGGGCACGATGCCGAGAGCTTTGTGCTGATCGATGGCTTCCTCAAGCAGATCGGCTACGCATGATCGGACGTTTTGGCTGCCAGAGCGCACGCCCCGGGACCTAGCTCCCTCGCCGATTGTCGCCCTTGAACGTTGCGTCGCGTCGACGCCGATCGGGTCCGAAATAGGTGGGCGAGGTTACGACTGGCCGCGGCCGGCTCAGCACCTGTTCCACCCGAACGGCAAGGATTGCCGGACTGACGGGTTTGCGGATGAAATCCGTCACCCCGGCGTCGCGAGCCAACACGATGCTACGCTGCGTGGCGTCCGAGAACATCATCACGATCGGCGTGTAGCGACCCTTTTGCGCTTCGGTGGTCCTGATGCCGCGAACCAGCGCCGCCCCGTTCAAAGCCTCTGGATGATCGCCGAGGAAGGCAAGGCCGAAGCTGCCGTGGCCGATTTGCTCGGTGAAGGCGCTGACGTTTTCTGCAACGGTGATCTGCCGGAAACCTGCCATCCGGAGCATGCTGGCCAGCAGGTCGGAGGCGTGCCGCGTGCTGTCGCAGACGAGCACGCGGACCGTCTTTGATGCATGCGAGCTCATCGCGCATCACCCTGGTGGCCGGCCGTGGCGTCGTCGGCCTGAACCACGCAGTTTCGCCCCTTCGCCTTGGCGGCATAGAGGCAACGGTCGGCAGCAGCCATCAGTTCGTCCCCGGGCCTGCCGCGACGATGGAGCGCCACCCCAAAGGATGCAGTGACCCTCCCCAGCTGCTGTCCCGTAGCTCGGCTGACCAGCGCCTTGGCCTGGATGGCCAAACGGATCGCTTCGGCGAGCTTTTCCGCGTCCATCGCCGCGGTGCGAGGCAGCAGGAGGGCGAATTCCTCGCCGCCGATTCTGGCGAGGCAATCCTGCCCCTTGACGTTGGCAGCAAGCGTCGTCGCCACGAGCCGAAGGACCTGGTCGCCGACCAGGTGTCCGAACCTGTCGTTGAACTGCTTGAAGTGATCGATATCCGCCATCACCAACACGAGCGGAGCGCCGCTACGATCAGCGTCTTCGATCTCGGCCATCAAGCGCCGTTCGAAGGCGCGGCGGTTGGATACGCCGGTGAGTGGATCGATCATGGCTTCGCGGCGCATGGCCGCCAGGTCGCTGCTGAGTGCATTGATGCGGTTGTTGGCGATCGACAGGCGCGAGCGCAGTTCCTCGCCTTCGCTGACCATCCGCGAGTTCCGGTTCTGCAACGCGTCGGTCAACTGCTGCAGGCCGTCCGGATCGAGCCCGCCCGAAAGCTGCTGCGAGGCTTCCGCAAGAGTATCCGCATAGATGGCGACTGATCCCAACGCCGATCCCAGCGCCGCTTCGGTATCCGCGATGGCGCCGGATACGCCCATCGAGACCTGCTCCAGCTTGTCGGCCGGCATCTCACCGGCGATAAACTCGGTGTACAGCCGGTCCAGCGCATTGGTGAGCGGTGCCGTGCCCTTGGCCAACAGCTCCTGCACGCGCGCAGTGAGGGCTGGGCGAGTTCCGGACGCCGAGACATGGAAGACCTCGTAGTAGCGAGGCTCCGGCGGCACGGCTCCCCGCCGCATGAGGCTGAGCGCATGCTCGGCTCGTGCGTAGTCACTCTCGAGATTCTGGATTTCCCCCTCCCTCAGAAGTCCGTCCGGACCCACTCTCCCTTGTCCCGGGCAGCGCCGGTCGAGCGGCGCAGCACAAGGTCTGGCCCAGCCACGTGTTGAAGCCTGCCTGGCTCCAGTTCCCCGGCGACGCGCGCCAGCAGGATTTCGACAAGCGGGGCGCAGGCTGAAGTCAGCGGTGACCAGGTGGTGGTCAGTGGCACGGCAAAGCCGGCAGCAGGCAGTTGCGGGACGTCGTCGTCGTGCGAGACGATCGACACGTCACCGGGTATGTCCAGCCCGAGCTCGATCGCGGCGCGCATCACGCCGGCCGCCAGCACGGTAGAGCCGCAGACAATTCCGGTAGGCCGTTGCCCTGCCTCGCCATTAAACATGCGCAAGGCGGTGATGTAGCCCTGCTGTTCGGTCATGGGCCCGTGTACGACCGATCTGGACGGAACTGACCGCCCACGTTGCTGCAACGAGGTCTGGAAGCCGTGCAGCCGGTCGGCGGAGAAAGCCAGATCGGCGGGACCGTTGACGAGCGCAATGCGTCGGTGTCCGAGGTCGCATAACAGCTCTACCGCAAGCTCGGACACGGCCCGGTTGTCGATGTCGAAATATGGGTAGGAAACGCTCTCGGCATGGCGCCCGTGTACCACGAAGTTGGCACCGGCCGTCTCGAGGAACGAGATGCGAGCGTCGTCCGGCCGCGGTCCGCTGAGGATGAACCCGTCAAGCGTCCCTTTGGCGAGCAGCCGTCGATACGGTTCGACTTCGTCCATATCCGTCGAAACGTGCAGCACGAGGTCCACGTCGCGGGCTGCCAGGCTCGCGGACAGCTCGCTGATCACGCCGAAGAAGGTGGTGTCCGTTGCAAGGGAGCGAGGTTTGTCCACGACGAGGCCAACGATACCTGACCGTCCCGAAACCAGCTTTCGCGCCACCTGGTTCGGTCGATAGTCCAACTGTCGCGCCGCTTCGATGACGCGCAACCGCGTCGCCTCGCCGACCTCCGGAAAGCCGTTCAGCGCCCGGCTGACCGTGGCCGGAGAGAGCCCGAGGCTTTCGCCGATCGAGCGAAGCGTAGCGACGTTTCCTAAATCGTTTTGAAGAGGCATTGGGCCATAAGAACCATGAATCCTTGTGCGAGAACATATCGGCTAGTTCTTAATGACTCAAAACGTTTTAGATAAGAATTGTGACCCGAGTTGATGGACGGGACCGATCGTCGCAATGACCGCGGCGGCAAGCTGCTGATTGAAAGCGTAACCAGCTGACCACTCAGGTCTCGCCTGAGGCAAGCTGGTAGGCATTGGCCGGCTCACTCAATGCGTCGGGATCGGCAGATTGGCCATCAGCTCGTGCTCATGCCGCACATGCCGGCGCAGGCACTCGAAAAAGCCTCGCAGCATGTAGCCGGTGGCGTCAGGGGCGAGCACCGGCTGCCGGCAGCCCAGGAGTTGCAATTCATACTGAACTTCCTCGGCGAAGCACTCGTCCTCGAGGTGTTCGAGCCGCAACTGTTCGACCACGGATTTGCCGTTGGCGTGAGCAGCGAGGATCCGGGGAAACAGCACGGCCTCTTCTGCTGCATGGGCGCCCCTGAGCACCGGGCCGATCAGTTGCGCGGCGCGGAGGCACCGCTGGTGGTTGAGCGCATAGGGCAGCGAGTCGGCAATTTCCTCGAGCACATCACAGAGCGCCAGTTGCTGGGCGAAGCACTCGCTCAAATCAGGCTCGGGCGGCTGGCTGCGTTTCACCTGCATTTTGGCTCCCTTCGTCGCCTCCGTCACATTCGACAAGCAAAGGCCGCAGCGGCGGCGCGAGCGTTGATCTGGATCAAAATTTCCCGCAGCGGGCCTCGTAGGGTTGCGGCGTTTCATACCGCAGCATCACGAGGGCCGCTTTGCAGAATCTGCCTTGGATCATCATCCTGGGAGGGGGCACGTTCCTGTCGCTCGTCCTGTCCGGGCTCGGACAGGACGCGGCCTTCTCTGCGCATTGGGGCATCATCGCCGCGGTGCTCGGCCTCGCCACCATTATCCTGATGCGCCGGCCGGCGGCCCCCGCGCTGTCGGCGCCCTCGGCCACCGCCGACGCGCCGGCCTATTTCGATGCGCCGGTAAGGATCGGTTCGATCCTCACGGTGTTCTGGGGCTGTGTCGGCTTCCTCGTCGGTATCGTCATCGCACTGCAGCTGGCCTGGCCGGAACTCAATTTCGGGCCCTGGTTCAACTTCGGTCGCCTGCGGCCGCTGCATACTTCGGCCGTGGTGTTCGCCTTCGGCGGTACGGCGCTGATCACCACCAGCTTCTACGTCGTGCAGCGCACTTCGCGCGCCCGGCTGATCAGCGACAATCTCGCCTGGTTCGTGTTCTGGGGCTACCAGCTGTTCATCGTCATGGCGGCGACGGGGTACCTGCTCGGCATCACGCAGAGCCGCGAGTATGCAGAGCCCGAATGGTACACGGACCTGTGGCTGACCGTCGTCTGGGTCGCCTATCTGGTGCTGTTCCTGGGCACTCTCATCAAGCGCAAAGAGCCGCATATCTATGTGGCCAACTGGTTCTACCTGTCGTTCATCGTGACCATTGCCATGCTGCACGTGGTCAATAACCTCGCCATGCCGGTGAGCCCCTTCAGCTCGAAGAGTTATTCGCTGTTCTCGGGCGTCCAGGATGCGCTTACCCAATGGTGGTACGGCCATAATGCCGTGGGGTTCTTCCTCACCGCCGGGTTCCTCGGCATGATGTACTACTACATGCCCAAGCAGGCCGAGCGGCCGGTCTACAGCTACCGGCTGTCGATCATCCATTTCTGGGCGCTGATCTTTCTCTACATCTGGGCCGGCCCGCATCACCTGCACTACACGGCGCTGCCCGACTGGGCGCAGACGCTGGGCATGGTGTTCTCGATCATGCTGTGGATGCCCAGTTGGGGCGGCATGATCAACGGCCTGATGACCCTGCGCGGCGCCTGGGACAAGGTGCGCAGCGATCCGATCATCCGCATGATGGTGATGGCCGTCGCCTTCTACGGCATGTCGACCTTCGAAGGTCCGGTGATGTCCATCAAGTCGGTGAACGGGCTCAGCCACTATACCGACTGGACCATCGGCCACGTGCACTCTGGCGCGCTCGGCTGGGTCGGCATGATCTCGTTCGCAGCAGTCTACTTCATGGTGCCGCGGCTGTGGGGGCGCACGCAGCTCTACTCGCTGCGCATGGTCAACTGGCACTTCTGGCTCGCCACCACCGGCATCGTCATCTACGCCGCCGTCATGTGGGTCTCGGGCATCATGCAGGGCCTGATGTGGCGCGAATACGATGCTGAGGGCTTCCTCGTCTACTCGTTCGCCGAAACCGTCGCCGCTCTCCACCCCTACTACATCGCCCGTGCCTTCGGCGGCATGCTCTACCTCGCCGGCGGCCTGGTGATGGCCTTCAACATCTGGATGACCATCCGCGGCCGCGTCCGCAACGAGCGTCCGATCCCCACCGCCCAACTGCAGCCGGCCGAATAGGAGCGCTGACCATGGATATTCTCGGCAAGCACGGCGTCATCGAACGCAACGCCACGCTGCTCCTCACGCTCTCGCTGGTCGTCGTCTGCATCGGCGGCATCGTCGAGGTCGCGCCACTGTTCTACTTCCAGAACACCATCGAGAAAGTGGAAGGGATGCGTCCCTATACCCCGCTCGAATTGGCGGGCCGCGACATCTACATCCGTGAAGGCTGCTACACCTGCCACAGCCAGATGATCAGGCCGTTCCGCGACGAGACCGAACGCTACGGCCATTACTCGCTGGCGGCGGAGTCGATGTACGACCACCCGTTCCAGTGGGGTTCCAAGCGCACCGGGCCTGATCTGGCGCGGGTCGGCGGCCGCTACTCGGACGAGTGGCACGTCGAGCACCTGAGCAACCCGCAGGCGCTGGTGCCCGAGTCGATCATGCCCAGATACGCGTACCTCTCCGATACGCCGCTCGACACCCGCAACGTCACGGCCAGTCTCAAGGCCAATGCCGCGGTCGGGGTGCCGTATGGCGAGGACGCCATCGCCAATGCGGAACGCGACCTCGAGGCCCAGGCCACGCCGGATGCCGACACCTCGGGCCTGCGCGCACGCTACAACAACGTGCAGGCCGAGGATTTTGACGGCAACCCGAAACGGATCACCGAGATGGATGCGCTGGTCGCCTATCTCCAGATGCTCGGCACGCTGGTCGATTTCACGACCTACGACGCCGAAGCCAATTACCGCTAAGCGAGCGAACCCATGCCAACCGCACTCTACGATACGCTCCGGCACTTCGCCGACAGCTGGGGCCTCCTCTACATGATGGCGATCTTCCTTGCCGTGGTGTTCTTCCTCGTGCGCCCCGGCGCCAGGGCCAGCGCCATGGCGGCGGCGCGCATTCCGCTCGATGACGCTACGCCGCGCGACCGGGAGGCCGGCCAATGAGCGACGAGATCGACAAGCTCAGCGGCGTCGAGACCACCGGGCACGAATGGGACGGCATCCGGGAACTCAACACCCCGCTGCCGCGCTGGTGGCTGTGGACCTTCTATGGCTGCATCCTGTTCGCGCTTGGCTACACCATCGCCTTTCCGGCCTGGCCGATGCTCTCGTCGGCGACCACCGGCTTGCTCGGCTACTCGAGCCGCGCCGTGCTCGATGCCGATCTCGCCGCCGCCAAGGCCGCGCAAGGCGACAGGCTCAAGGCGGTGGCGAGCACCCCGGTCGCAGATATCCTCAAGGACGACGGCCTCGCGCGCTTCGCCCGGGCCGGCGGCCAGTCGCTCTACAAGGTCTATTGCTCGCAGTGCCACGGAACTGGCGCGACAGGCAGCGCCGGCTACCCCAATCTCAACGACGACGAATGGGTATGGGGTGGTACGATCGAGCAGATTTACCAGACCATCACGCACGGCGCGCGCTCGCCCAGCGATGCCGACACTCACTACAACCTCATGCCGAACTTCGCCGTCGACGGGATCCTCGGTGCCGAGGATATCGACCGGGTGGCCAAACAGGTGGCCTCGTTCTCGGGCATCGAGGGCGGGGTGGCGAGCCCCGAGGGGCAGCAGCTGTTCGCCGACAACTGCGCCAGCTGCCACGGCGACAACGGGGCAGGGCTGGTCGATGTTGGCGGGCCGTCGCTCAACGACCAGATCTGGCTCTATGGCGGCACGCTCGAGGCGATCCGGGCGCAGATCGAACAGCCGCGTCACGGCGTCATGCCGGCCTGGGGGGCCCGGCTGGGCGATACGGCAGCCAAGCAACTTGCGGTCTACGTGCACGGTCTCGGTGGCGGTCAGTAGCGACCGCTCTCTCCGCCATCCGAGGGAGGGGGCGGCCGCAAGCGCCCCCTCTTTCTCCTGGTAGCAGTCACCGGCGGTGCGGCGATCCTCCCCCGCGGGGCGGGGACCAGCGAAGCTGGTGGAAGATCGCTACAAACATGGGTGCTTCCTGTCCTCCGTTGTGGCCCGGCCGGTGGATAGAGAAGCGGATGAGGCCGAGGGAGCGGACGAGCGCCCCCGGCGCTCGCCGCGACTTGACCGAGATCAAACCGTGTCGCCGACCCCATGCGACAACTGACCGACACCACCCCGGACGCCCGATGCAAGCCGATACTCCCGATACCCAGACTTATGACGTCGAGGCGGTGAACACTGCCGGGCGCCGGCAGCCGCTCTATGCGCCACGCAAGAAGATCTTCCCCAAGCGCGCCAGCGGGCAGTTCCGCCGCTTCAAGTGGCTGGTGATGCTGATCACGCTCGGCATCTACTACGTGACCCCGTGGCTGCGCTGGGATCGCGGGCCGTTCGCCCCCGACCAGGCCGTATTGGTCGACCTCGCCAACCGGCGATTCTACTTCTTCTTCATCGAGATCTGGCCGCAGGAATTCTATTACGTCGCCGGCATGCTGGTGATGGCGGGCATCGGGCTTTTCCTCGTCACCTCGACCGTTGGGCGCGCCTGGTGCGGCTATGCCTGCCCGCAGACGGTCTGGGTCGATCTCTTCCTTGCCGTGGAACGGGCGATCGAAGGCGACCGCAATGCCCGCATCAAGCTCGATGCGGCGCCGTGGTCGGCCGACAAGCTCGTCAAGCGCACCTTCAAGCACGCCACCTGGCTCATCATCGGCGTGCTGACGGGGGGCGCCTGGATCTTCTACTTTGCCGACGCACCCACCCTGCTCGGTGACGTGGTAAGCCTCCAGGCGCCGCCTGTCGCCTATGCCACCATCGCGCTGCTGACGGCGACGACCTACACGTTCGGTGGCCTGCTGCGCGAACAGGTCTGTACCTACATGTGTCCCTGGCCGCGCATCCAGGGCGCCATGCTCGACGAGCATTCGCTCACCGTCACCTATAACGACTGGCGCGGCGAGCCGCGCACCCGCCACGCCAAGAAGGCGATCGCCGAGGGCAAACCGGTAGGTGATTGCGTCGATTGCAATGCCTGCGTGGTGGTATGCCCGATGGGCATCGACATCCGCGATGGCCAGCAGCTCGAATGCATCACCTGTGCGCTGTGCATCGACGCCTGCGACGACGTGATGACCCGGCTGGGCAAGGAGCGGGGGCTCATCTCCTACGCGACGCTCAGTGACTACAATCGCAACATGCAACTGGCCACCGCCGGCGGCCGGGCGGTGCAGCCATCGCGGGTTCGCGATGCCGGCACCGGCAGGCTGGTCGAGGCGATCAAGCGCACCGACTGGCGCTCGATCGTCCGGCCGCGCACCATCGTCTATTTCGTCGGCTGGGCCGCCATCGGGCTCGCCATGCTTACGGCGCTGGCATTGCGCTCGCCGCTCTCGGTCAATGTGCTGCACGACCGGAACCCGCTTTACGTCGAGTTGCGCGACGGCTCGGTGCGCAACGGCTTCGACGTCAAGGTGCTGAACATGGCGCCTGAGCCGCGCGAGGTGGTGCTGCGGCTCGAGGGTCTGCCGGGTAGCACCCTGGCGCTGGCCGAGGGCGAGGCGGAAGCCGCCGACCGGCTGAGCTTCACCCTCGAGCCCGACAAGGTGTTGCCGGTGCGGCTCTATGTACGGGTTGCCCCCGAGGCGCTGCCCGCCGCCAAGACGAACTTCCACATCGTCGTCGCCGACGAGGCGGCAGGCATCACACGCAACGTCGAGACCACTTTCGATGTACCGGAGAAGCGGAAATGACCTCTCCCAAAGCCGCGCCCGGCGAGTTTACCGGTCGGCACATGCTGCTGGCGATCGTCGGGTTCTTCGGCGTCGTCATTGCCGTCAACGTCGGAATGGCGGTGGTTTCCTCGGTCAGCTGGACTGGGCTGGTGGTGCAGAACTCCTATGTCGCGAGCCAGGAGTTCGAAGCAAAGCGCCTTGCCCACATCGCCCAGCAGCAGGCGGGCTGGAGCGCCAGCCTCGACTATGTCGAGGGCAGGGCGCTGCTCAGGGTCGTCGACGCAGCCGGGCGCGCCGTCGAGCTGGGCAACCCGGTGCTGCAGATCAACCGTCCGGTCGGCGGACACGACGACCAGCAGGTGGTACTGAGCCGGGGGCCCGACGGCATCTATGCCGGGCCGGTGGCGCTCGGGCCCGGGGTCTGGGAGGCGCGGGTGAGCATAGCCGACACGCCGCGCGGCCCGTTCGAGCTGCACGAGCGCTTCAGTGTCGCGGGAGCGGCGCCATGACCTGCTGCGTGCCCGGCGCCCACAGCGTCATCGACGACCCCAGCGCCATCGAGGCAGATGCGCCAGCGCTGCTGGCGCTCAGCCGACCGCTCGGCGACGGCCGGCGCCAGCTCGAGTTCGCGGTGCCCGATGCACACTGCGCCGCCTGCATCCGCTCGATCGAGGCGGCGCTTGCTGCGCTGCCGCAGGTGTCGGCGGCCCGCGTCAACCTCACGGCGCGCCGCGTCCGCGTGGCGTTCGACCCGGCCAAAGGCAGCCCGGCCGAACTGGCCCCGGCGATCCGCCAGAGCGGCTACCACACCTATGTGCTCGACCCCGCCGAGGAGACCGGCGGCGATCCGGTGCTGGGCGAGTTGATCCGGGCGCTCGGCGTCGCGGGCTTTGCCGCCGGCAACATCATGCTGTTCTCGGTCTCGATCTGGTCGGGCGCCAATGACGCGACCCGCGACCTGTTCCACTGGATCTCGGCGATCATCGCGCTGCCGGCCATCGCCTATGCCGGCCGCATCTTCTTCCGCTCGGCCTGGCGGGCGCTGAAGGTCGGCAAGACCAACATGGATGTGCCGATCTCCATCGGCGTCATCCTCGCCACGGCGCTCAGCCTGTTCGAGACCGTGCAGTCGGGCCAGCACGCCTATTTCGACGCCTCGACGAGCCTGCTTTTCTTCCTGCTGATCGGCCGCACGCTCGACCACCTGATGCGCGAGCGGGCGCGCAGCGCCATCACCGGGCTCGCCCGGTTGCAGCCGCGCGGCGCCACCCGGATCCATGACGACGGCCGGCGCGAATATCTGCGGCTCGACGAGATCGCGCCGGGCATGCGGCTCGAGCTCAAGGCCGGCGAGCGCGTGCCGGTCGATGCAACGCTGATCGCCGACAGCGGCAGCTTCGACTATTCGATCATCACCGGCGAGACGGCGCCGCAGCAACTGGCCCGCGGCGAAGAGGTGGTGGCCGGCGCCAATAATCTCGGCGGACCGGTGGAGCTGCGCGCCGTGCGCGCCTCGACCGACTCGTTGCTCGCCCGCATGGCGGCGATGATGGATGCGGCCGAGGGCGCCCGCACGCGCCCCCGCCGCATCGCCGACCGGGCCGCCGCCATCTATGCCCCCGTGGTGCACACCATCGCCATCGCCACGTTCCTCGGCTGGGGCCTCGTGAGTGGCGATTGGCACGCCGCGCTGCTCAACGCCGTGGCGGTGCTGATCATCACCTGCCCCTGCGCGCTGGCGCTGGCGGTGCCGATCGTCCATGTCGTGGCGGCCGGCCGGCTGTTCGAGCGCGGCGTGCTGATGAAGAACGGCGCGGCGCTGGAGCGTGCCGCCGAGGTCACCTCGGTGGCCTTCGACAAGACCGGCACGCTGACCGAGGGGCAGCCGCAGGTGGTCGAAGGCTATGCGGTCGATGCGATGGCCAGCGACGTGGCGTTCGCCCTCGCCACGGCCAGCACCCATCCGTTGTCGCGCGCCCTCGCGGCCCATACCGGCCATGGCCGGCCGTTTGCCGGCAGCATCAGCGAAATCGCCGGGCGCGGCGTCGAAGGGGTGGCCGGCGGGGTGACCTGGCGGCTCGGCAGCCGGGCCTGGTGCGGCCTGCCCGAGGCTCAAGGCGAGCCCTTCACCGAGGTCTGCCTCGTTGCCGATGGCGAGCTCCGCGCCAGCTATCGCTTCAGTGACCTGCCGCGCTCCGGTGCCCGCGCCGCCATTGCCGAGCTCAGCCGGCTGGGGGTGCCGTCGCGCCTCGTTTCGGGCGATCGGCAGGGCCCGGTCGACGCCGTTGCGGCGGCGGTCGGCATTTCGACCGCGCAGGGCGGGCTGACCCCCCAGCAGAAGGTCGCCGCGGTAGGGGAAGGGCGCACGATGATGGTGGGCGACGGCATCAACGACGCCCCGGCGCTGCGCGCCGCCTATGTCTCCATGGCGCCGACCTCGGCCGCCGATATCGGGCGCAGCGCCGCCGACTTCGTCTTTGCCGGCGACGACCTGGGAGCCGTGCCGTTCGTGGTCGGCACGGCGCGCCGTGCCGCGCGGCTGGTGTCGCAGAATCTCGTCCTCGCCATCGGCTACAACGCCATCGCCGTGCCGCTCGCCATCAGCGGGCTGGTGACGCCGCTGGTCGCGGCGGTCGCCATGTCGTCCTCCTCGGTGATCGTCGTCGCCAACGCGCTGCGGCTGCGCTTCGAGCGCCGGCCCGGCCGGTCCGCACCCGCCGGGCGGATGCTGGTCGAGGAGCGCGCGGCATGAGCGGGCTCGCCGTCCTCATCCCGATTGCAGTGCTGATGGGCCTTGCGGCGCTCGCAGCCTTCTTGTGGGCGCTGCGCTCGGGCCAATATGAGGATCTCGACGGCGCCAGCGAGCGCATCTTCGAGGAAGACGTGAAGGATTGAGCCCTCAGCCGGCGCGCGCTTGAAGCGCCGGCTGATTGAGGATCACCACCGAGCGGTGGCCGCGCACGACGATCACCCCGTCATGCCGCAGCCGGCTGATCTGGCGCGACACCGTCTCCAGGGTCAGGCCGAGGAAGTCGGCCATGTCGGCGCGGCTGATCGGCAGGTCCAATGCCAGCTGGCCGGCGCTGTCGGCGACACCGGTTCGCGTCGCCACCAGCAGCAACAGGCTCGCCACCCGCTCGGCAGCGGTCTTTCGCCCCAGCGTCACCATCCAGTCGCGCGCCGCGTCGAGGTCGCGCAGCGATTGCGCGAGCAGGCGCAGCTTGATGCGCTCGCTGTCGGCCACCAGCCCTTCCAGCACGCTGCGCGGGATGCGGCAGAGTTCGACTTCGGTGGCGGCTTCGGCCGAGAGCGGGCTCTCGCTCGAGAACAACCGCCCCATCAGGTCGGGGGCGAATTGCAGCCCAACCACCTGCTGGCGCCCGTCACGCAGCACGCGCGACAGCTTGATGGCGCCGCGGGTGACATTGGCATAGCCAACCTCGCCGCTCTCGATTGCCAGCGTCTCGCCCGGATCATGCCGGGTGCGGCGGGCTTGGCCAGCGAGCCGCACCAACTCGATCGGGTCCAGCACCTCGCACAGTCCGCCATGCCGCACCTGGCAAGTCCGGCAATGCACCGGGGTTGCCGGATCGGCGTCGTGAGGTCTGGTCATCTGGCTACCCTCGCAACAGGTCACCCCGTTCCTCGCACGCCACCGGACGGCGCGATTGATCGAGATCAAGAAGCTGTGGCGCGCCGGGTGCCAGAAGGCGGGCGGAGGTTCCGATGCCCAATTCCCTCGCCAGCCGCGCCGCGCGGCCCGTTCCGCGCTACACCAGCTACCCCACGGCGCCGCATTTCCACCCCGGCATCACCGATGCCGACTATGCCGGCTGGCTCGGCGCGCTGCCGACAGAGACCGACCTGTCGCTCTATGTGCATGTCCCGTTCTGCGATCGGCTCTGCTGGTTCTGCGGCTGCCACACCAAGCAGGTGCTGCGCTACGGCCCGATCGCCGCCTATCTGCCGGCGGTGCATCTTGAGATGGAGGAGGTGGCGCGGCACCTCGATGGGCGCGGCCGCGCCACGGCGCTGCACCTGGGCGGCGGTTCGCCATCGATGCTGCGGCCCGACGACCTGATCGCGCTGGCGCAGCGGGCGCGGCAGCTCTTTCGCCCGCGGCACGATTTCGAGTTCAGCATCGAGATCGACCCCAACGACATGACCGAGGATCGCTACGACGCCTTTGCGGCTGCGGGAGTGAACCGGATCAGCGTCGGGGTGCAGGATTTCGACCCCAGGGTGCAGCAGGCGATCAATCGGCTGCAGAGCTTCGAGCAGACCCGCGCCGTGGTCGAGGGGATGCGCCGGCGCGGCGTCTCCTCGGTGAACCTCGATGTGCTCTATGGGTTGCCGCACCAGACGGTCGGCACCCTCGAAGCCACCATCGAACAGGCCCTGGCGCTCCATCCCGACCGGCTGGCGCTGTTCGGCTACGCGCATGTGCCGTGGATGAAGACACATCAGCGGATGATCGACGCAGCGATGCTTCCCGATCCGCAAGAGCGGCTCAGGCAATCGGCAGCAGCGGCGGCGCGCATCGTTGCCGCCGGCTATGTGGCCATCGGCCTCGACCACTTCGCCAAGCCGGCGGATCGGCTGGCCATCGCCGCCGGGGCAGGGCAGCTTCGTCGCAACTTCCAGGGCTATACCACCGACGCGGCCCCAGCGCTCATCGGCTTCGGGGCATCCTCGATCGGCAGCCTGCCACAGGGTTATGTGCAGAATACTGTCGCCACTGGCGAATATGTCCGCGCCGTCAAGGCTCGCGGTCTCGCCATCGCCCGCGGTATCGCGCTCAGCAGCGAAGACCGGATGCGCGGCTGGGTGATCGAACGGCTGATGTGTGATCTTGCCGTATCAGTCCCCGATCTCCGCCGCCGCTTCGGCAGCGCCGCGGAGGCCGTGCTGGTCGAGATGGCCTATGCGGCGCAGGGCGACGCTGACGGGATCGTTGAATTCGACGGCCGGCGCTTCGCCATCACCGATGCCGGACGCCCCTATGTCCGCTCGGTAGCGGCCGCTTTCGATACATACCTCAGCACCGGCACCGGCCGGCACTCGGTGGCCGTTTAGGGGAGTATCGGCAAAGGGATCAGGTATTGCTGCGTAGGAGAACACCGGGATGGGCTACCGTCGCCGCCCGGTAATTCAGGTGCCCGTCTATCTCGTTCCAATCCTTCACAATGCAAAGCTGGGCACTTCGGTACTGACATCTTGCCCATCGTCCCGATCACCGAAACAGTGCCGGCCTCACGCCAGGGATCTCGGATTTCGTCCGAGCCAGATCAGCCGTGGGCGCGAGAAGTCAAAGTCGAATGGGGAGACTTCGGTGGGATCGATCGAGCTTCGGGCCAACGACCTTGCCGCCGACATTTCGCCGGTCGGAGCGGAGCTCTTGTCCCTGAGCCATCGCCGGCTTGGCGAGTTCATCTGGCAGGCGCAGTCGGAGGCGTGGCGCCGCAGCGCGCCGGTGCTGTTCCCGGTGGTATCACACTATCCGCGCGGCCTGGTGATGCTCGGCGATCGCCCGATGGAGCTGCCGGCGCATGGGTTTGCGCCGAGCAGCGCATTTGAAGTGCTGGAGGTCACCGGACACTCATGTCGATTGCGGTTGGCATCGTCGCCGCCCACTCTGGCGACGTTTCCCTATGCGTTCGAGCTCAGCGTGGACTTTGCGCTCGATGCGCGAGGGTTGACCCAGGTACTGCGGGTGCACAACCCGGATGCCGAGGTCGAGCTGCCCTACATGCTGGGCGCCCACCCTGGCTTCAACTGGCCGCTGCCGGGGGCGGGGCCGCGCGAGGCGCATCGGTTGCATTTCGACGCGGTGGAAGCCGGAGAGACACAACCGCTGGGCGCAGCGCCGGTCGCTCGCTACAGCTTTGACGGACGCGCGGCCGTGCCATCCGACATCGACTTTTCGACAGCTCATGGCCTGCCTGACATCGCCAGCCGTTCGGTGCGGTTCGGCACCGAGGCGACCCACATCACGCTCGATTTCGACGGCTTCGAGCAGTTCGCGCTGTGGAGCCGGGGACGCGCGCCGTTCCTCTGTCTCGAGCCATGGAGCGACATGCCGATCGCCATTACCGGGCCTAGGCAGTTTGCTGCGCTGCCGGGGGTTTCGAGGCTGCCGCCGGGCACGAGCCGCGGCTACTGGCTGCGCTTCACGCCAGGGGGAGCGCCGGTGTTGGCAGAGCGCCGATAATGCTGCCGATATCGATGCTCGCCACTTCGGCGGCGATACCGCGCCGCCCGAGGGCCAATGCGTAGCGGACGGCATCGGAACTGCTGCCGACGACAAGGACCGGGGCCGACCCCAGCGACCACTCCGCCTCGGCTTCGAGGATTTCGGCGCCGATGACGAGGCCTGCGATGTAGCCGGCAATGTCCTCGCGCCGCAGGCGCTCGAACAGCACGAGGCTGCGGGCGGAAAACAGGCGGCGCAGCAGGCCGCCGGCAATGTCGCCGCTCCATGCCGTGGCGAGGCCTTGTTCGAAGCCGGCGTCGGTGATCGCCGCCCCTTCGGGGATCAAACGACTGATCAGTGAGTCACGCCGCAGCAGCGCGCCGGTCTCGCCACCCATATAGGTGGCGAGGCGGGTGATGCGCCCGGCTTCGATCGCGACATACTTGGTGTGAGCGCCCGGCAGGATGACGGTGGCGACCGGGTGCCTTCCGGCTGCAGCGATCGCCTTGACCTCCTCGCCACGCATGACATCGGGTAGCGGGCCATCGGCGCTGATGCCGCAGAGGAACACCACCAGCGAGCCGCCGACCATGAGACGTCTCCCTTGCGCGACGATCTCCACAAGCCCCGCAGGAGCTGGTGCGAAGCTGGTCTCGAGCCAGCCGCCACGCCCGGTGATCATCCCAGAGAGGTACGCGACCGTTGCGCGCCGACGCCAGTCGTCTGGAATCAGCTCAAGGAAACGGGCCTCGAACGCTCCATCCTTGACTGCAGTGACGCCAAGCGGCTGACGGATCTCGGCCACCGCTTTCCCGACCTCGTCGATCAGGTCGGCGGCGAAGCTCGCTGAAGTCCACTCCACATAAATCTGCATTGGATCCCCGTTCTGCTGGTCGGCGCGATCATGAACTTTCGTCACGCGCCCTTGACCGCTAGCACAGCCCGTGGCATCAGTTCCATATTAAAGAAAGTAGTTCCAACATATGGAACTTGGGAGTTGAGGATGCTTGAGGGAGTGCTGCCGGTCCTGCCGACGCCGTTCGATGCGTCGGGGCAGATTGATGAGGCCGGCATGGCGCGGGTGACCGAGTTCGCAATCGCTGGGGGTGCGGATGGCGTAGTGTTCCCGGGCGTGGCCAGCGAGTTCGACCATCTGAGCGCCGCCGAGCGCGAGACGCTGGTGCGGATAGTCGGCCGTACGCTGGCCGGTCGCCGTCCGCTCGTCGTCGGCGCCAGCGCCGCCACCCCCGAGGAAGTCGTCGCCTTCTGCCGTACGGGCAAGGCGGCCGGCGCGACGGCCGCCATGGTCATGGCCCCACCATCGACCGGCGCCGATCCCGCCCGCCTCGTTGCCTTTTTCAGCGCCGTGGCAGCGGAGGCCGGCATCGACATTATCCTCCAGAACGCACCGGCGCCGGTGGGCAGCGGCCTGCCGGTCGCGGCCATCGCCGAGGTGGTGCGCGCCGTGCCGGCCATTCGTTACGTCAAGGAAGAGACGCTGCCCTCGGGCCCTCGCATCACCGCATTGCTCGAGGCGGTCGGCGACCGGCTCGATGGCGTCATGGGCGGTGGTGGCGCGCGCTATGTCTATGACGAGCTCGAGCGGGGAGCGGTGGCGCTGATGCCGGCGGCCGAGATCACCGATCTCCACGCCGCGTTGTTCCAGGCTTATCGCCGCGGCGACCTCAATGCGGCGCGCGCGCTCTACATCCGCTCGCTGCCGCTGCTCCTGGTGCAGATGATCTACCGGATGTCTCTGACCAAGGAAGTGCTGATGCGTCGCGGCATCTTCACCACCTCCGGCGTGCGGGCCCCGTTGCCAAAGTTCGACAGCCGCGGCCTCGCCGAGATCGACATGATGATCGCCGAGATCGCCGACCTGCTGCCGGTTGGCGCGGCGCAGAAACTGCCTGCCCTGGGAGACGCATGATGACGAGCCGCATCAAGTCGGTCGAGAGTTTCACCATCCAGATCGACCGGCAGGACGAGCCATATCTGGGTGGCCCCAAGAACGGCGAGTCCGCCAACGAGGCCGGCTATTTCGTGCGGGCTGAAAACCGAACGGTGTACCCGACCAAGGATCGCACGGTGCTCTGCCGCATCGAGACTGTCGATGGCACTGTGGGCTGGGGTGAGACCTATGGCATCGTCGCACCGGGGGCGGTACGGGCCATCATCGATGACCTGCTGTCGACCTTCCTGATCGGTCGCGATCCCTTTGACGTCGCGTTGATCTACGAGGATCTCTACGACCTGCAGCGCGTCCGCGGGCAGCACAGCGGCTATACCCACGATGCGCTGGCGGCAGTGGATATCGCGCTGTGGGATATTTGCGGCAAGCTCCGCAACGCACCGATCGCCAAGCTGCTGGGCGGGGCGCGCCGTACCGAGGTGCCGGCCTATGTGTCGGGCCTGCCGGGCGAGACGCTGGCCGACCGGGCAACGTTCGCCGTCAGCTGGCTCGAGCGCGGCTTCACCCAGTTCAAGTTTGCCTCGCCGCATGCCGATGCCGGTGTGGTTGAGGAGTTCCGTGTGCTGCGCGAGGCGCTCGGCCCCAAGCCGATGATCGCCGCGGATCTGCATTGGACGTTGACCGACGTCGAGACGGTGGCGCTGGCGCATAGATGCCTGCCTTACGATCCCTGGTTCCTCGAGGCGGTGTGCAAGCCCGAAGATATCGAGGGCATAGGCCGGGCGGCCGAGCATTCGCCGGTGCCCATCGCTGCGGGCGAGGAATGGCGCAACGTCTTCGACCTACGCGCCCGACTCGAAGCCGGCCCGCTCGCCATCGTGCAGCCGGAGATGGGGCACACCGGGATCACGGCGTTCCACCGCATGGGCCTCCTGGCCCAGGCGCATCACCGCCAGATCATCCCGCATGCCACCATCGGCACGGGCATCTTTCTTGCCGCCAGCCTGCAGGTCAGCGCGACGCTGCAGAACCTGCGCGGCCACGAATTCCAGCACTCGGTCATGGCGCGCAACGCGCCCTACATCGAAACGGCCCTCGAGGTGCGGGAGGGCAAATACCTGGTGCCCGACAAGCCCGGCCATGGCGCCGAGCCGTCGGCCAGAGCACTGGCCACGATGGTCAAATAACACGTCACATTTGGGAGGATATTGACGATGAAGCTTTCGAAAACACTCGCCGCGCTGCTGCTGGCCGGCGTCGTCGCGCTGCCGGGGCTCGCCGCGGCGGAAACGCGGCTGAACTTCGTTTCCTGGCAGAAGGGCGAGAAGGGCTATGGCGACTGGTGGCAGGCCGTCATCGACGAGTTCGAGACGACCCATCCGGACGTCAAGATCGATTTCACGCTGATGCCGCGCGACGGCTATTCGGACGCGATGATCACCCAGTTCGCCGCCGGCTCGGCGCCCGACATCGTGCATCTCACCTCGTTCGAATAT
>NZ_DASZAW010000069.1:0-71839 GCF_035944845.1 Devosia sp.
ATTTTCCGCGCCGCTGAGGAGCTTACGCATGGCCAAGATCAAAGTTGCCAACCCTGTCGTCGATCTCGACGGCGATGAGATGACCCGCATCATCTGGCAGGCGATCAAGGACAAGCTGATCCTTCCCTATCTCGATCTCGACATCGAGTATTATGACCTCTCGGTCGAGAACCGCGACGCCACCAACGACCAGGTGACGGTCGATGCCGCCAACGCCATCAAGAAGCATGGCGTCGGCATCAAATGCGCCACCATCACCCCCGATGAGCAGCGCGTCGAAGAGTTCAAGCTCAAGAAGATGTGGAAGTCGCCCAACGGCACGATCCGCAACATCCTGGGCGGCGTGATCTTCCGCGAGCCGATCATCATGTCCAACGTGCCGCGCCTTGTGCCGGGCTGGACCCAGCCGATCATCGTCGGCCGCCACGCTTTCGGCGATCAGTACCGCGCCACCGATTTCAAGTTCCCGGGCAAGGGCAAGCTGACGATGAAGTTCGTCGGCGATGACGGCACCGTGCAGGAATACGACGTGTTCGACGCCCCCTCGGCTGGCGTCGCCATGGGCATGTACAACCTCGACGACTCGATCGCCGACTTCGCCCACGCCTCGTTCAATTACGCCATCAACCGCAAGGTCCCGTGCTACCTCTCCACCAAGAACACCATCCTCAAAGCCTATGACGGTCGCTTCAAGGATATCTTCCAGGAGATCTTCGACCGCGACTACAAGGCAAAGTTCGACGAACTGAAGATCTGGTACGAGCATCGCCTGATCGACGACATGGTCGCCTCCGCGCTGAAGTGGTCCGGTGGCTATGTGTGGGCTTGCAAGAACTATGATGGCGACGTGCAGTCCGACATCGTGGCCCAGGGCTTCGGTTCGCTCGGCCTGATGACCTCGGTGCTGATGACCCCAGATGGCAAGATCGTCGAGGCCGAAGCCGCTCATGGCACGGTCACTCGCCACTACCGCCAGCACCAGCAGGGCAAGGAGACCTCGACCAACTCCATCGCCTCGATCTTTGCCTGGACCCGTGGCCTGCAGCACCGCGCCAAGCTCGACAACAATGCCGAACTGGCGAAGTTTGCCGAGACGCTGGAGCAGGTCTGCATCGACACGGTTGAGGGCGGTCAGATGACCAAGGACCTCGCCTTGCTCGTCGGTCCGGATCAGAAGTGGCTGTCGACCCTTGGCTTCCTCGATGCCATCGACGCGAACCTCAAGAAGGCCATGGCAGCCTGATGCCCTCAGCGGTCGCAGGCGGCGGCAGCATCGCCGTCTGCACCGCCCTCGATGCCGGCTATCTGCCGCTCGTGCTGGTCGTCGCGCACTCCATGGCGGCCAGCGCTGCACCCGATAGCCATGTTGTGTTCCATGTCCTCTACGATGGACCGGACAGCTGGGTCGTCCGCCGCATCGAGCGCTGGCGCCACCCGCAGGTCGATATCGTCCTGCACCGCCTGCCCAATCCCTTCGCTCCGATCGGCACGATCAACGGCTTTCCGCCTTCCACCCTGTTTCGCTTTGTCGTCCCGCGCCTGCTCGCAGAGCTCGATCGCGTCATCTACCTTGATGTCGACCTGATCGTTGAGGCCGACCTCAAGGCCCTGTTCCACGCACCGCTTGACGGCAAGCCGATCGGCGCCGCGGTCGATGTCCGCATGGTCGATGAGGCGCTAACCTCGCACCCTCACCGGCAGGCAACTCGCGACGGCACCCACGGCTACCTGCGTGATGTTCTGGGCTTCGCCAGCGCGGCAGAAATGCTGGGCTGCATTCAGGCGGGTGTTACGGTGCTCGACCTCAATCAACTGCGCGAACTCGGCTATGAGCAGCGCATGGCCGATACCATGCTGCGCTTGCGCGACCTGCTGCGGTTCGCCGATCAGTGCGCCATCAACACTGCCTTCCGCGGCCAGATCGCCCTGCTGGACCCGCGGTGGAACGTGTTGCCGGAGGCGCTTGTCGACGACATGTGGGACGACCTCGCTCCAGAACTCACTGGCGTCGTTGCCCTGCAGCGAAGTGAACCCCGCATCATCCACTTTGCTTATCGCAAGCCGTGGCGGCGCTGGGGCCTGCCGGGCAGTGATCGCTGGTGGCTGCACGCGCGCCGGGCCGGGCTTGGTCCTTACTTCGCCTGGCAGTTCCTTGCAGCCCGCGCCACGATCGAACTCAGCACCCTGCGCAACAAGCTGAAGCGTAGCCGCAAGGCATACGGCTGATCCTACCACCCGACATCCATCGACACAGCCACCGACAAGCTTCAGGCTCGGGCGCTTCTCCGCCCTGTGGCCGAGCAAAAGCTCTGGCTCTCTCCGCTCAGGCAGGCGTATCCTGCTCAAGATTTCAGGGAGCAGTTGCGATGGCAGCCGGTACCAAAGACGATCCGTGGTTGCTCAAAACCCCGCCGGGCAGCAGCGATATTGCGCTCTACCGCGCCCCCGAAGCGTCTCCACCCGCATTGGTCTGCGTCGCCGGCGGCACCGAGCTCCGCTACCACCTCAGCGCCATTGAAGACCTGCACCAGATGCTGAAACGGCACGGCGACTGGATGGAGCTCGGCAATGCCGATGAAGGCAAGGATGCCAAGCCCGGCACTGTGGAAGCCTGGGCCCGCTCTGCCGACAACCCGGTGGGTGGTTGGTACGGCCTCCGGAAGGGCTTTCGCGGACGCTTCGCCAATTACGTGACGCCGGTCCTCGAGGCACTGGGGCTCGTCGAGCTGGAGCACGGCCCGCGCAACAACCGGGTCCGTGCCCTTTAGTCGTCATCCTGCCCCCAAGGATGCTTGAACCGCATACGTCAAAGCTCATAGAACTACAGTTCTTGGGGGATTTTCCGTATGCGTCTTCTCGCCTTTGCGGCCGCTCTGCTGTCGATCGCCGCCGCCCTGCCGTTAAGCGCATCGGCTGCAACTATTTCCATCGTCTCGATGCAGTATTCCGCCACGCACCCCGTGCCGCACCTCAGCTATGACGGCGAGACGCTGAACGGCGACGTGGCGACGCTCGAGGACATGTACAATACCTTCGTCAAATGCCGCCTGTCGTGCATCGGGCCCGATGGCGGGGCAACCGCCGTGCTCACCCTGAACGGCCCCGGCGGCAGCTACTATGAGGGATTGGCGCTCGCCGATTTCCTCCGCGCCAACCACATCGCCACGGTGGTCGAGCGTGGCAGCAGTTGCTACTCGGCCTGCGCCTTCGCCTTTCTCGGCGGTTCTGCCTGGTCGAGCCAGGAGGGCGTCGGCACCTATGTCGATCGGATGGTGGAACCAGGCTCCATCGTCGGTTTCCACGCTCCCTATGCCGACGAGGAGTCCTTCACCAATGCGCTCAACGAACGCGGCGCAATGGCGATGCAGGGTCAGACCCGGGATTCGCTCGCCCTGATGGTCAAAGAGCTGGTGAAGTGGAATGTCGATCCCGAGGTCATTTTCAAGATGGTCGGGATGGGACCGGAACAGACCTACAATCTCCTGACCGCCGAGGACCTCTACCTGGCGCGCGTCACCTTGCCTCCAACCCCGTCCTCCGGCTGGATCACCGATCTGCCCACGGCAATTCGCGAGGCTTGTTTCCGCCTCTTGGCCATCGACGAGCGGGCCGCCCCCTACGACATGCAGTGGCGCTTCGAGTCCGATTACACGCCTGATATCGGCAAGGCCGAGTTCGCCGGGCCGATCTCGGGCTACAAGCTCGGCGAGCGCCTGCTCGATATCGGCAGCTGTGCGGCGACCGACGCCTCGCTGGCGACCGATGGCGACTACGAGATCGCCCTTTACTTCACCCCCGGCCTCGACGGCCTCAATGCCGCAAGCACCAGTTTCTTCAACCGCCAGCATGGCTGGTCGACGGCCGGTGTCGGCCGCGATCCGCTCAAGCGGATCTTCGCCAAGGGGCCACTCAACAGCTTCTTCCTGCCGCTCGACGCCGACATCGACAGCCTCGACTTGCCCGGCGAAGCCGACATCGATGCCAACCGCTTCAACACCACCCTGCCGCCGCTGCTCCCCACCATGCCGAGCGATCTGATCGTCGACGCCAGCTCGCCCAGCTCGCGCGTCTCGCACCTGGGCGATGTCTTCGTCTTCGAGCGCGTTGGCTCGCGCCAGCTCTATGACAGCGCCCTCAGGCAGGGCGCGCTCGGTCGCGCCTATACAAATGATGTCAGCAGCGACACCGGTTTCGTGCGCGAGGGCGCCTTCGTCGATACGGCGGCGACCTTCGTCTGGTTCGGCATGCTCAATGGCGAGAGCAGCACGGTGGTCGAGGCCATCGTGATCAAACCCAACGGCGAAGCCCCCACCGACGAGGACCTAGCCACCCTCCGCCGCATCCAGTGCGAGACCGATTTCCTCGGCTCGAAACTCAACTGCGGCTGAGACCGCCCAGCCATACTTGGGCCACGAACCGAAACGAGCGTCAGCTCCATTGAGGGTACTGATGTTCAAGAAGATTCTGCTCGGCCTCGCGGTCATTGTCGCCGCGGTCTACGTTTTCAATGCGTCCTGGCGCGTGGCGCCTTCGGGAGGAAAGCTCGAGCTCATCGCGCATCGCGGCGTGCATCAGACCTTCGATCGCGCCGACCTCAAGAACGACACCTGCACCGCTGAACGGATCGACCAGCCGACGCACGATTATCTCGAGAACACCATCCGCTCGATGCAGGCGGCCTTTGCCGCCGGCGCCGAGATCGTCGAGCTCGACGTACACCCGACCACCGACGGGCAGTTCGCCGTGCTGCACGACTGGACCATCGATTGCCGCACCGAGGGCACCGGCGAGACCCGCAGCCATGACATGGCGTCGCTGAAGCTGCTCGATATCGGCTACGGCTACACGGCTGACGGCGGCGCCACCCATCCGTTCCGCGGCAAAGGCGTCGGGCTGATGCCGGAACTCAAGGAGGTGTTCACCGCCCTCCCCGACCGGCGCTTCCTCGTCAACTTCAAGAGCAACGAGGCCCGCGAAGGCGACATGCTGGCAGATCTGCTGGCGTCGCACCCGCAATGGCGTCCCGCTGTCTGGGGCGCCTATGGCGGCGATCCGCCGACCTACCGCGCCGCCGAACTGATCGGCGACCTCGCGGTCTGGTCGCGCAAGGGTCTCATCGATTGCCTGCTGCAATATGAGGGTCTGGGCTGGACCGGCTTTGTCCCCGATGCCTGCCGCAACACCAAGGTGATGCTGCCGATCAACGTCGCGCCGTTCGTCTGGGGCTGGCCAAACCTCTTCATCGAGCGCCTCCGCCAGGCGGGCTCGGAAGTGATCCTGCTCGGACCCTACAGTTCCGGCGACCCCGGCACTGCCGGCATCGACACACCTGAGCTATTGGCCCAGGTGCCCGACAACTTCACCGGCTATATCTGGACCAACAAGATCGAGACCATCGGTCCGCTCGCCAAGGCTCGCTTCAAGTAGAGACGAAATAATTAGGCCCTGTGGCATTCACGCCCATCGACGCCCACCGGCGGTCAGCGTATACGCAACTAACATACCAGTTGCCCCTCCCGCTTCGGATTCCCCCTCAGATGCCCGTCGGCGTCGCTTTCGCGCTTTTTGCCTACCTGCTCTATTCCTGCTGCGACGCCATCATCAAAGGGTTCGGCACCAGCCTCTCCGTCTTTGAAATTGCCTTCTGGACGGCGCTGTTCTCGTTCATCCCGGCAATCTTCACCAAGCCAAAGGGCGAGCACTGGCGGCACCTGCATCGCATGCGCCACCCCTACCTGGTGCACCTGCGCAGCATTGCCGGCGTCATCGGCAACCTCTGCATCATCTACGCCTTCACTCACATCCCGCTGGCCGAAGCCTATTCGATTGCCTTTCTCGCCCCGATCTTTGTGGTGGCGCTGTCGCGCACCTTCCTCGGCGAAACGGTGACCTGGCAGCGTTGGCTGTTCCTTGGCGCCAGCTTCTGCGGTGTGTTGCTGGTCGTCCGGCCGGGCTTTCGCGAGCTGCAGCTCGGCCATCTCATGGCGGTCGGCGCCGCGATCATGGGCGGCATCGCCACCACCACCCTGCGCAAGGTCGCGCCTGTCGAAAAGCGCGTCAGCCTGCTCGGCCTGCCATTGGGCTATGTGGTGGTGATCAACTCGATCCTGATGCTTGTCGCCGGGTTCCATTGGCCAACGCTGCAGGAGTTCGCCTTCCTGATCCTGATCGGCGCCTTGGGCGGCACCGGCAACATCCTGTTCATCACCGCAACCCGCAACGCGCCCGTGAGCCTGATTGCGCCGGCGCAATACAGCCAGATCGCCTGGGCCATCGTTTTCGGCGCGCTGTTCTACGCCGAATACCCCGATACGGTCGCCTATTGCGGGCTGGTCGTCGTTGCCATCTGCGGCATCCTCAATGTCATGTCCGACGAAACCCGGATTCGCATCTTCTCGCGCCTTTCAGTGTTCGGGCCGGCCAGCGCCATTTCCGAGGTCAGCCCGCCACTCGGCGACGACGCCAAGCTGCCGCGCCGCAGCGACGCCGACGATCAGGCGCCCGCGACGAGCAAATAGATGCTGCGCACCCTCTCACCCGTGTCGCTCGGCGTGCTCTGCGCGCTGGGCGCCATGGCCGCCTTCTCGACCGGCGACGCGCTGGTCAAGGCGCTGGGCGGCTCGCTCAGCGTTTTCGAGATCGGTCTCTTCACCACCATCTTCTCGTTCCTGCCGGCGCTGTTCTCGAAGCCGCGCGAGGAACGCTGGCGCGACACCTTCAAGCTCAGGCGCCCCAGGCTGATCATCCTCGTAGCGCTCTGCCGCACCCTCAGCGCAATACTGATTACTTACGCCTTCATCACCATCCCGCTGGCCGAGGCCTATTGCCTCGTCTTCCTCATCCCGGTGTTGGCGACGATCCTGTCGGTCGTCGTGCTCAAGGAGGAGGTATCGCTGGATCGCTGGGCGCTGGTGGTGGTGAGTTTCCTCGGCGTGTTGCTGGTGGTGCGACCCGGCTTCCGCGAGATCGAACTCGGGCACATCTTTGCCTTCATCTGCGCCCTCGCTGCCGCCGTGTCGCTGACCACTATCCGGCTGATCTCCGGCGCCGAGCGCCGCGTCACGCTGTTTGCCCTGCCCGGCCTGTTCACGCTGGCGGCCAACCTGGTCGGCGTCTTCGTTGTCGGTTTCACCTGGCCGAGCCCGCTGCTGCTGGGCGGGTTGGTGGTCTGCGGCGTACTCGGCGGTATCGGCTATCTGCTGCAGCTCAAGGGCGTGGCTCTGGCGCCCGCCAGTCGGGTGGCGCCAATGCAGTACAGCCAGATCGTCTGGGCCCTGTTGTTCGGCGCGCTCTTCTTCGATGAAGTGCCCGATGCCATCAGCCTTGCCGGGCTCGGCGTCATCGTGGCCGCCGGCCTCGCCAACATCTTCGCCGACGGCGCCCGCACCCGCATCGCCGGCCGCTGGGCCGAGTACCGGGCGCGACGAGACAATCCCTCGCCCGACGATTTCAAGGGGCCGGGCCCGGATCCGGTGTAGGCAGTCGGCAGTCGTCGGAGCAGAAAGCACGACCTACTGCCGACTGCCTACTGCCTACTGCCGACCTACAGCCCGCCGCGCACCGCTGCGATTGCCTCGGCGCCCTTGGCGCCATCCGGGCCACCGCCCTGCGCCATGTCCGGACGGCCGCCGCCGCCCTGCCCGCCGAGTGCGACGGTGGCCAGCTTGATCAAGTCGCCGGCCGAGTATTTGCTGGTCAGATCGTCGGTGACTCCGACCGCAACCGTGCCGCGGCCGTCTTCCCCCTTCAGCACAACCGTAACCACGCCCGAACCGATCCGCTTCTTTTCGGTATCGACGAGGCCCTTGACGTCCTTGGCCGAAATACCCTCGACGGCGCGGCCGACATAGGTGACACCATTGACCGTCTCGTCGGCCGAGGCCGGCGCCGAACCGCCGCCGCCGAGCGCCAGCTTCTTGTTGGCATCGCTCAGCGCCCGTTCGGCCTTCTTCAGATTTTCCTGCAGCGCTTCGATGCGGGTGAACACGTCCTGCGTCCCGACATGCAGCGCATCGGCGACACCCGCCACGAGGTTGGCATTGGTACGCGCATGCTGACGCGCCCCCTTGGCGGTCAGCGCTTCGATACGGCGCACGCCGGCTGCGACGCCGGAATCGCCCAGCACGGTGATCAGCCCGATATCGCCCGTGCGGCGAACATGGGTGCCGCCGCACAGTTCGACTGACCAGCCGACCGCATTGCCGGTGGGGTCGCCCATCGAGACGACGCGCACTTCATCGCCGTACTTTTCGCCGAACAACGCGCGGGCCCCGGACTCCTTGGCTTCCTCGACGCCCATCAGGCGCGTCTCGACCGGAGAGTTCTGCAGCACGATATCGTTGGCGATCTCTTCGACCTCGGCCAGCTCCTGCGGAGTGATCGGCTTGGTGTGGACGAAATCGAAGCGCAGCCGGTCGGCGGAAACCATCGAGCCCTTCTGCGCGACGTGATCGCCAAGCACCAGGCGCAGCGCTTCGTGCAGCAGGTGCGTCGCCGAGTGGTTGGCGCGAATGGCCGAGCGCCGATCGTGATCGACGAGCAGCGCCAGCGGCGAGCCGACCTTGATGGTGCCTTCGGTGACCTTCACCTTGTGCCCGAACACGCCGTTGTTCTTGACCGTGTCGGTCACTGTCGCCGCAATGCCTTCGCCGCTCAGCGTGCCGGTATCGCCGACCTGGCCGCCGCTCTCGCCGTAGAACGGCGTCTGGTTGAGCACGACGTAGCCTTCGTCGCCGGCCCTGAGCTCGTCGACAATCGCTCCGCCCTTGACCAGCGCGGTGACCACGCCTTCGGCAGTCTCGGTCTCATAGCCGAGGAACTCGGTCGGGCCGACCTGGTCGGCCACCGCGAACCACACCTTGTCCTCGCTCGCTTCGCCCGAACCCGCCCAGCTCTTGCGGGCCTCGGCGCGCTGGCGCGCCATCGCATTCTCGAAGCCCGAGAGATCGACATTGATGCCGCGGGTGCGCAGCGCATCCTGGGTCAGGTCGAGCGGAAAGCCATAGGTGTCATAGAGCTTGAAGGCGGTGACGCCTTCGAGCATGTCGCCCTGCTTGAGGTCGGCGGTGGCTTCGTCGAGGATGACGAGGCCGCGGCTCAGCGTTTTCAGGAAGCGCTGCTCTTCGAGGCGAATGGTCTCCTCGACCATGTGCTCGCCGCGGACAAGTTCAGGGTAAGCCTGGCCCATTTCCCGCACCAGGGTGGGGACGATCTTGTGAATCACCGGATCTGCCGCGCCCAGCAGCGTCGCATGCCGCATGGCGCGACGCATGATGCGGCGCAACACATAGCCGCGCCCCTCATTCGAGGGCAGCACGCCTTCGGCGATGAGGAAGCTCATAGAACGGAGATGGTCCGCGATGACGCGCAGGCTCGGTGTCGTCGGATCGCCATTGAACGCGGTCGCCTGCATGGTCGCGGCAATCAGCGACTTGAACAGGTCGATCTCATAGTTGTTGTTCGTCCCCTGCATCACCGCGGCGACGCGCTCGAGACCCATGCCGGTATCGACCGACGGCTTCGGCAGCCTGGTCCGCGAGCCGTCCTTGAACTGCTCGAACTGCATGAAGACGAGGTTCCAGATCTCGACGAACCGGTCGCCGTCTTCCTCGGGCGAGCCCGGCGGGCCGCCCCAGTACTTGTCACCGTGATCGTAGAAGATCTCGGAGTTCGGACCGCAGGGGCCGGTATCGGCCATCTGCCAGAAGTTTGATTTGGCGCCGAGGCGGACGATCTTGTCGTCCGAGAGGCCCGCGATCTTCTTCCAGAGCTCGAACGCCTCATCGTCGTCCTGGTAGACGGTGACAGAGAGCTTGTCCTTGGGCAGGCCCCACTCCTTGATGAGCAGGTCCCAGGCCAGCACGATCGCGCGCTCCTTGAAGTAATCGCCGAACGAGAAGTTGCCCAGCATCTCGAAGAAGGTGTGGTGCCGCGCGGTGAAGCCGACATTGTCGAGATCGTTGTGCTTGCCCCCGGCACGCACGCTCTTTTGTGCAGTGGTGGCGCGGACGTAGTCGCGCTTCTCGACGCCGGTGAAGACGTTCTTGAACTGCACCATGCCCGAATTGACGAACATCAGCGTCGGATCGTTCCGCGGCACCAGCGGGCTCGATGCAACCTCTTCGTGACCATTCTTCGCGAAGTAGCTCAGAAAGCTCGACCGGATATCGTTCACGCTCGTCATGACGGGTCTCTTACAGACAAATGGCGAGGCCGTAGCCCCGCCAGGAACAACAGGAAAGGCCTTCTATCGCGGGGCTTGCGGTTGTGTCCAGCACAGGGTGGCGAGAGGCGGCAGATTGGTGGTGCCGCCATCACCTACCATACGTCGCCCCCACCACCGGCCGCCATCCCGGCGAACGCCGGGACCCATTGCTCGGACGGTTGGGATGGCGCGAGCCGCGCCGGTCAAGCACAGCAAGGTCGGGCAGGACAGCCCCGGCGGTGAACCCTGAGCACTGGGTCCCGACTTTCGTCGGGATGACGGCCGGTGGAGAAGGACTGAACGAGTACTGGTTCAGCGCCATGATCCAAATACAAAGGGCGCCCGCAGGCGCCCTTCAATTCATCGCCGCTGAGCCGATCACGGCTCCCCGTCGTCGCCCTCGTCACCTTCCGGCCCGGCCAGCAGCGCTTCGCTGAGGATGCCGGAGCTTTCGCGCACGCCCTTTTCGATCTGGTCGGCGATCGCCGGATTGTCCTTGAGGAACTGGCGGGAGTTTTCACGCCCCTGCCCCAGTCGCTGGCTGTCATAGGAGAACCAGGCGCCGGACTTCTCGACGAGGCCCGACTTCACGCCGAGATCGAGCAGTTCGCCGGTTTTCGAGATGCCTTCGCCATACATGATGTCGAACTCGACCTGGCGGAACGGCGGCGCCAGCTTGTTCTTGACCACCTTGACGCGGGTCTGGTTGCCGATGACTTCCTCGCGCTCCTTGATCGCGCCGATACGGCGGATGTCGAGACGGACCGAGGAATAGAACTTCAGCGCGTTACCACCGGTGGTGGTTTCGGGCGAGCCGTACATCACGCCGATCTTCATGCGGATCTGGTTGATGAAGATCACCATGGCCTTCGACTTCGAGATCGAGCCGGTGAGCTTGCGCATCGCCTGGCTCATCAGGCGGGCCTGCAGGCCCGGCATCGAATCGCCCATTTCGCCTTCGAGTTCGGCTTTCGGCGTCAGCGCCGCCACCGAGTCGACCACCAGCACGTCGACGGCGCCGGAGCGCACCAGCGTATCGGCAATCTCGAGTGCCTGCTCGCCCGTATCGGGCTGCGAGATCAGCAACTCATCGACCTTCACGCCGAGCTTGCGGGCATAGATCGGGTCGAGCGCATGCTCGGCGTCGACGAACGCGGCGATGCCACCGTTCTTCTGCGCCTCGGCCACCACATGCAGCGCCAGCGTGGTCTTGCCCGAGCTTTCCGGCCCGAACACTTCGACGATGCGGCCGCGCGGCAAACCGCCGATGCCCAGTGCAATATCCAGTCCGAGCGAGCCGGTGGAAATCGCCTCGACCTGGGCAATGGCGCCCTCGCCGAAGCGCATCACCGTGCCCTTGCCGAAATTCCGCTCGATCTGGCTCAGCGCTGCCGCCAGCGCCTTGTCCTTATCCATCGATCCCTCAATAACTCGCAGAGGCGCAACAGCAGCCATCACCGGTCTCCCTTATTTCACTTCGATCTGCGCCGCGCAAACCGATAACATGTCCATCGAATGTACTCATTCTGTTCTCATTTCGTTTCCAAATCGTCAAGGGGGTAAATTCGCTGTTCCTTACGCACCGCCGCCTTGCGATTCGAGCCTTGCGGCCCCTTGCCACCGGCGTTGTTGATCTACATCCAAAATCCCAATGCATTCGCCGCCGGGCCGCGCTATAGGGCGGCAACGAAAACCGAGGGAATGGGCTTCATGCATCTCATCCAGTTCGAGGACGACAAGGGCGCGCGCGCCGTCGGCGCCACCGAGGGCGGCGTCACCAGCGTGGTCAGCGGGGCCGGAAGCGTCTATGCGCTCGCCGCCGAAGCCGCCGAGCGCGGGCTGTCGCTGCGCGCCGTGGTGATCGAGAAAGGTCTCGGCGCCAAACTCGACCGCGAGGCGCTGGCGAATGAAGGCCGGCTGCTCGCGCCGGTCGATCACCCCGATCCGTCGCACCTCTATGTCACCGGCACCGGCCTCACCCACCTGGGTTCGGCTTCCACCCGCGACGCCATGCACAAGTCGAACCAGCAGCAGGCCGAGGCGCCGCTGACGGATTCGATGAAGATGTTCCGCATGGGTCTCGAAGGCGGCAAGCCCGCGCCGGGCGAGATCGGCGTGCAGCCCGAATGGTTCTACAAAGGCAACGGCTACACCGTCACCGCGCCGGGCCAGCCGATCCCCTCGCCCGCCTTCGCCAAGGACGCCGGCGAGGAGCCGGAGATTGCCGGCATCTACTATATCGGCAAGGACGGGACGCCCTTCCGGCTCGGCTTCGCACTCGGCAACGAGTTCTCCGACCACGTGACCGAACGGGTGAACTACCTGTTCCTCGCCCATTCCAAGCTTCGCTTCTGCTCGTTCGGGCCGGAGCTCCGCGTCGGCGAACTGCCGCGGAACGTCTCGGGCATGTCGCGCATCCTGCGCGCCGGCAAGGTGCTGTGGGAAAAGCCGTTCCTCAGCGGCGAGGACAATATGAGCCACACCATCGCTAACCTCGAGTACCACCACTTCAAGTACGATCTGTTCCGCCAGCCGGGCGACATCCACGTGCACATGTTCGGCACCGCCACGCTGAGCTTTGCCGACGGCATCAAGACCGAGCCCGGCGACGTGTTCGAGATCGAGGAGGCCCAGTTCGGCCTGCCGCTGCGCAATGCCGTGGCGTGGAACGAAGATCGCCCGGTCACGGTCCGCCAGCTTTAAGGCATCTCAAGACTATCGAGATGCACCGGTGCGCGGTGGGTCGAACTGATCCACCGCAGCCACCCCACCTGCGATGTCATCCCTGCGAATGCAGGGACCCAACTCGCAGCCCGAACAAGTGGATAAATGGGTACCTGCTTTCGCAGTGATGACGGCCGGTGGGTAGGCAAGGAATGAGGCCGACCAGCTTCGCCGGTGCACTCGAACTGTGAAATGCACGAGGAGCTGGCTAGCGCATCGCTGATCTTTCAGGAGCCGGGCCCAGCGCCCGGCTCCTTGCTTTTCGCGCCTTTTCCACAGCGTGCACATTTCGGCCCCCTCCGCGCCCAGATTGGCGGGCGAGGTGGCGTCCCGTGTCCTCAGGCATTTGGTGCAAATCCAATCGATCGGCCTCAGCCGGGATTAGCCCCGATCAGGGAACACTGCCGATGCGGTGCAAAGGGAGGCATTCGCGTCCGTCTCCACCTATAGCGAAAGGTACTCCCGATGATCACCGTATCCGCCTCGACCTCAGCGGCCGAGCTGCAGGCCATTGTCGACTCGGCTCCCGCTGGCGAAACCATCCTCCTGGGCGCCGGCAGGTTCGAGTTCGACCAGACTGTCGTCATCAACCGCGACGACATCACGGTGATGGGCACCGGATCGGGCGCTACGACCATCGATCTCGTCGGCAATGCTCGCGCCGACGGCGCCTTCCAGATCGGCGGCGTCATCGACGTGCCGAGCTATTCGGGCGATTTCGCGCTGGATCAGCCGGCGCCCGAAGGCTCGATGTACCTCCACCTCGCCGACGCGTCGGGACTCGTGGCCGGCGATCACCTGTGGATCGAGCTCGAGAACACGCCCGAGTATCTCGACTCGATCGGCGATACCGAGTGGCGCGAGGACAAGCCGCTCCGCACCTCAATGGTCGAGGTCGCCTCGGTCAATGGCAATACGGTGCGGCTGACCAACGGGCTGGCCTTCGATTTCTCCACCATCGCCTCGGTGCAGAAGATCGAGGTGGCCGAGAACGTCAAGCTCGGCGGCTTCACCGTCGAATCCGGGCTTGCCGAGCAGGATCCGGGCAGCTTCGCCAATGTCGAGGCGTCCTTCGATCGCTCCAACGTCATCTCGCTGTCGGGCACCAGCCATGTGAAGCTGTTCGACATCGCCATCGACAATGCGCCCTCCAATGGCTTTACCTTCGCCCAGTCGATCTTCCTCGAGGCCTCGAACCTCTCGGTCGATGGCGCCGTGAACAAGGGTGATGGCGGCAACGGCTACGCCTTCCAGCTGAAGGCGCTTTACGACAGCCAACTGGTGGGGCTCGAGGCCTTCGACACCCGTCACGCGGTGCTGTTCGCCAGTTGGACCAGCGAGGCCAACAACACCATCCAGGTGCGCGAAACCAATCGCGACATCAATTTCCACGGCGGCGACGACCACGACAACATCGTCGCCGTGCTGAGCTCTGAGCGGACCGAGCTCGAGGCCACCTACCTGTCGCCGACGCTGTTCGTGAACGACGAGGGCACCAGCTATGGCGCCCCCACCGACCCGCACGCCAACACCGTGACGTTCGATGCGGTGAAGGGCACCAACAAGAGCGAACTGCTTGTCGCCAATGACAGCGGCGTCGAGTTCCACGCCCGGGCCGGCGCCGACATCCTGGTCGGCGGCAATGGCAGCGACCGGCTCTATGCCGAAAAGGGCGACGATCTGTTGTTCGCCTCCAAAGGCAATGACCTGATCGATGGCGGGGTCGGCACCGATGTGCTGGCCTATGCGGGCGAGCGCGACGACTACACCCTGACCCGTGATCTCTCCGGCCGTTTCGTCATCCACAAGGCCGGCGGCTACGACATCGTCGGCGGCGTCGAGGCATTCCGCTTCGCCGATGGCACAGTGGCAACGTCGACCCTGACCGACCTGCCGACCACCTTCTTCGGTTCCGACGACGCCGACCGCATCACCGTCGGCTCCGTGCACGACGTGGTGCTGTCGGGCGGCGGCTACGATCGCATCGTCGCCTCCACCAGCTATGTGCTGGGCGACGAGAACGAGGCGCTCGAACTGGTCGGCGACCGCGCCGTCAACGGCTTCGGCAATGCCGGCAACAACAGCTTCACCGGCAACGATGCCGACAACGAGCTGTTCGGCTTTGCCGGTGATGACCGCTTCTTTGCCCGCGGCGGCAACGACTACCTTTCAGGAGGCGATGGCGCTGACGATCTCTACGGCCAGGCTGGCAACGACAGGCTGTTCGGCGGCAGCGGCGACGACCTGCTGAACGGCGGCTCGGGTGCCGACACTTTTGTGTTCTCGGCCGGCCGCGACACGGTGGCGGATTTCTCGCTCCGCTCCGGCGATCGGCTGGATGTCGGGCTCACCCGTTTCAGCTCGGCGGCAGCCTTCTTCGCCGCGTTCGAAGAGGCGGCGGCAAGCGGCGGCGACAGCTTCGATGCATTCGGCATCGATGTCGACGGCAGCGGAACTCACGTCGAAATCCGCGTCGCCGACGCCCACGGCGATACACTTGTCATGGCGATCAACGGCGCCACGCTCGAATCCCTTCTGGCATCGTCGGACTGGATCGTCTGACGATGCCTTCAATTTCGGCACGGGGGCACCCAAAGTCCTGTTGCTGAAAAATGCGGCACCAACCCCGCATCAACTGAACCCCGGAACCTCAAGTGTTCCGGGGTTTTTTCTTTGCGCACACGGCTGAGGCCATGCCCCTCGGGCATAGCTCCTATCCGAGGCAGCCGGTTCATGCATGGCGGCCCGGAAACGAGACTTCGCTGCAGTCCCCGATGGGCGGCGCAAGGGCAAGACGGAGTGGCAAGCATGTTGAATGGCGCCCGGCGCGACAGCGTCGTCCGCGCCCTTCTGAGGCGCACCCGCTTCCCGCTGCTGGCGCTGGGCCTCCTGAGCCTTGCCACCAACCTCTTGGTGCTCACCGGCCCGCTGTTCATGCTGCAGGTCTACGATCGCGTGCTGGCCAGCCGCTCGGTGCCGACACTCGTGGCGCTGTTCGCGCTGGTTGCCGGCACCTACGCCTTCCTGGCGCTGCTCGAACTGCTGCGCGCGCGCATGGCCTCGCGTTTCGCCGGTGCCCTCGAGGCCTCGATCGCCCCCGAGATATTCCGCGCCTCGCTGCGAGCCGGGCAGTCGCCGCTTGGTCTCGCCCGCCCGGATGCGGTGCGCGATCTCGATTCCATCCGGAGCTATCTTGGAGGATCGGGGCCGCTGGCACTGTTCGACCTGCCGTGGCTGCCGGTCTACCTGGCGATCGTCTTCCTGTTTCACCCGGCGCTCGGCTGGCTGGCGACCGGCGGCGCACTGGTGGCCACCACCCTGCTGGTGATCAACGAGCGCCTGTCCGGGCGGCCGACCGCCGACGCCAGCGCTGCCATGGCGCAGCGCCAGGCGCTCGGCGAGGATGCCCTGGGCAATGCCGAGCCGATCTTCGCCATGGGCATGCTGGACGATGTGACCAACCGTTGGCAGGCGCGCGCGGCGTCGCTGGCCGAGGTGCAGAGCCGCGCCTCCGATGTCGCCGCGCTCTACGCATCGGTAACTAAGTCGTTCCGCTTCCTGCTCCAGTCGGCGGTGTTGGCGCTGGGCGCCTACCTGGTCATTCGTGGCGAACTCTCGGCCGGGCTGATGATCGCCGCCTCGATCGTCACCTCGCGGGCGCTGGCGCCGGTCGAGCAGGTGGTGGCGCAGTGGCGCGGGCTCGCAGCGGCCCGGCAGGCGCTGCGGCGCACGGAGGCGTTGCTGGCGGCCCGGCCGCCCGAGAGCAATCGCCTGAGCCTCCCCGATCCGCAGGTCACCCTTGAGGTCCGCCACTTCGCCACTGGGCCCGACGCGCGGCAGCCGCCACTGGTGGCGGGCGCCAGTTTCACCCTCGCGGCGGGCGAAGCCATGGGGGTGCTTGGTCTTTCGGGCTCGGGCAAGACCTCGCTGGCCCGCGGGCTCTGCGGCATCTGGCCAGCGCTGCAGGGCGAGGTGCGGCTCGATGGCTCGGAGTTCACGCATTTCGATCCCGTACAACTCGGTCGCCGCATCGGCTATCTGCCGCAGAGCGTCGGTCTGTTCGACGGCACGGTAGCGGAGAACATCGCCCGCTTCCGCCCTGATGCCGACAGCGACAGCGTGCTGAAGGCGGCGCACCATGCCGGGGTGCACGAGCTGATCGCCGGCTTGCCCGATGGCTACGATACCCGCATCGGCGCCCGCGGCGCGGCGCTCTCGGCCGGCCAGCGTCAGCGCATCGGCCTCGCCCGGGCCCTCTACGGCGATCCGTTCCTGCTGGTGCTGGACGAACCCAATGCCAATCTCGATTTCGCCGGCGACAACGCGCTCACCATGGCGCTCACCGCCGCCAAGGCGCGTGGCGCCGTGGTGATCGTCATCGCCCATCGGCCGAGTGCGATCGCCGTGTGCGACAAGCTGATCTACCTGGTGAATGGGCGGCAGAGCGCTTTCGGCGCCAAGGAGGAGGTGCTGCGCCAGGTGACGGCCCCCTCCCCACGCATCGAAGGGGCGCGGGTCAATGGCTGAGCCGCTGCGGAGCCTCAGGCGGCACGCCATCGCCGGGCTCTGCGCCCTGGCCTTGTTCGCCGGTCTCCTGGGCGGCTGGGCCGGCACGACCGAAATTGCCGGTGCGGTGGTGGCGCAGGGCACCGTCGTGCCGCTCGAAGGCAGCAAGCGCGTCCAGCACCCGGAAGGCGGCGTGGTCAGCGCCATCCTGGTGCGGGATGGCGATGCCGTGGAGGCTGGGCAATTACTGGTGCAGCTCGACAGCACCACCGTTTCCGCCAACCTCGCGGTCATCGTTTCGCAGCTGAGCGCCGCCTTCGCCCTGGAAGCCCGGCTCACCACCGAGAGCATCGGTAACGACAGGCTGACGCTTCCGGCAAGCCTCGATGGCTGGCCGGACCGACCGACGCTCGATCGGTTGCTCGCTGCCCAGGAGCGGCTTCGCCTGAGCCGCGCCGAAGCTCAGGCCGGCTTGACGACACAGCTGGAGGAACAGATCGGCCAGCTCGGCGAACAGATCATCGGGCTCGAATCCCAGCAGTCGGCGGTGCATCGGCAGAGCGAAATCCTGTCCGACGAGGTCGCCGACGCCGAAGCGCTGTTCCGCGATGGCCTGATGGAGGCGAGCCGGCTCAACAGTTCGCGCCGCGAGCTGGCGCGGCTCGAGGGTGAGGCCGGCAACCTCACTGCCGAAATCGCCTCGGCCCGCACCGCCATCGCCGGCAGCCGTGCCAAGATCGCCGAGAACACCGCCACCTTCCGGGCCGGCGTGCTGGAGGATTTGCGTGATGTCGGCCTGCAGATCGCCGAGCTGCTGCAACAGAAGATCGCCGCCGAGGACCGGCTGCAAAAGCTCGAAATCCGCGCCCCGCAGGCCGGCATCGTGCACGAGTCGATCGTCCGCACCGTCGGCGGCGTTGTCGCCGCAGGCGAAACGCTGATGCAGGTAGTGCCCCATTCCGACCGGCTGGCGCTGGAAGCGCGGGTGTCACCGCTCGATGTCGACAAGCTCAGCATCGGCCAGACCGCCGCCATCCGGCTCATCGGGCTCGATCCGCGGACCACCCCGGAGCTCGTGGCGAGCGTCGCTGCCATCTCGCCCGACCTGTCGCGCGACCCGACTACCGGCGTCGCTTACTTCTCGATCCGCATGAAACTGCCCCAGACCGAGCTCGCCCGCCTGCCGCGCGGCCAGCACGTTACCGCCGGCATGCCTGCCGAAGTCTTCCTCCGCACCGCCGACCGCACGGTGCTGGCTTACCTGCTCGGCCCGCTGGCGGCCCAGCTGAGCCATGCGTTCCGGGAGGATTAAGGTGACGAGAGGATGGGACCATAGTGCCCTCCGGCACCCCCTTGGGAGCCGCGGTGAGGCACTCGCGACTGACAGACCGTTCGCCCCCTTCCCTAAACCCTTTGGCTGGTTTACCCCGTGCAACTGACATGTCAGTGTCCGCCGCCGTTGGCCCAGGGAGTTTCGAAGAGATGAGCGTCACCAGTTTCAAGCAGCGCCAGGTTGGCCGGACCGACCTCCGATTGACCGAGCTCGGGCTCGGCGGCGCGACGCTCGCCGGCATCTTCACCGAAGTGCCAGACGAGCAGGCCCGGGCCACCGTCGGCGCGGCACTCGACGCCGGCATCCGCTATTTCGACACCGCTCCCCAGTATGGCTATGGCCGCTCCGAGCACTTGATGGGCGATGGCTTGCGCTTCCGCACCGAGGGCGTCGTCCTTTCCACCAAGGTTGGCCGCCTGCTTCGGCCGGTGCAGGCAGAAACCGAGCGCGACTACCTGCACAACTGGATCAAGCCGCTGCCGTTCGAGCAGGTCTACGACTACAGCTACTGGGGCGTTATGCGCTCCTACGAGGCGAGCCTCGCCCGCCTCGGCCTCAGCAAGGTCGACATCCTCTATGTGCACGATATTGGCCTCGCCACCCACAGCGCCGAACAGAACCCGATCTACTGGAAGCAGCTTGCCGAGGACGGCGGCTACAAGGCGCTGAAGGAACTCAAGGCCACCGGCAAGGTCTCGGCCATCGGGCTCGGCGTCAACGAGTGGGAAGTGCTCATGGATGCCTTCGCACTCGGCGACTGGGACGTGTTCCTGCTCGCTGGCCGCTACACCCTGCTCGAGCAAACCTCGCTCTCGCCCTTCCTCACCACCTGCCTCGAGCGCGGCGCGTCGGTGGTCTGCGGTGGCCCATTCAACGGCGGCGCCCTGATGGGCACCGGCACCTGGAACTACGCCAAGGCGCCCGAGCACATCATCAAGCGCGTCTCCGATCTCGAGGCCCTCTGCAAGGAATTCGGCGTGCCGCTTGGCGCCGCCGCCCTGCAGTTCCCGCTGGCCCACCAGGCGATCTGCAACATCCTCCCCGGCCCCAAATCACCGGGCGAGCTTAACGGTATTCTCGACTGGTGGAACACCAAGGTGCCGGACGCCCTGTGGGATGCCCTGGCAGATCGGAAGCTCGTCGAAGCGGGCACGCCGCTGCCGAACGGACGCGTCGCCTGATGCCTTGCAAGGTGCTGATGATGGACGTCGATGGCGTCCTCGTCAGCGGCCGCCCGACCGATGGCCGGCATCTGTTCGCCGAACTGCAGGCCGACCTTGGCCTGTCGCCGGATCGGCTGCGGGAGACTTTCTTCACGCCGTTCTGGGAGGCGATCGTCACTGGCCGCGAAGGCCTGACCGAACGGCTGGCGCCGGTGCTGGCCGAGATCGCGCCAAGAGTGTCGTGCGAGCGGCTGATCGCCTACTGGTTCGAGAACGACTCGCGGGTCGACCAGACCGTGCTTTCGGTGGTGAAGCGCTATCGCGAGCGGGGCGTGCCGGTGTTCCTCGCCACCAACCAGGAGCACCTGCGCGCCGACTACCTGATGCAGAAGGTCGGCCTCGGCGCGCATGTCGAAGGCATCATCTATTCGGCGGCACTCGGTCACCGGAAACCCGCTGCCGAATTCTTTGTTCACGCCGCCGCCATCGCCGGTGCCGCGCCTGAAGACATCGTGCTGGTCGACGACACGCTCGCCAATGTCGAGGCGGCACGGCGAAGTGGATGGAGCGCGGTGCACTGGACGGGCGAGCGCCTGCTGGATGAGGAACTGGCACCCTATCTGGGGTGAGCACACACCATCCACCCCACCGGTGTCATCCCAGCGAAAGCTGGGACCCAACTGTCAGCTGGCGCGAGCGGCGAGATGGGTCCCAGCTTTCGCTGGGATGACATCGAGTTTGGGGAAGCAGCAATGGTACTGCACCTCAGCTCAGAGCCCTACCGCATCCTCGAGATAGTGCCGCCTGATCCCGAAGAACTCCTTGGCTTCCGCCAGCCTACTCAGCTGCGATGCATCCTTGCCGCGCTTCGTCCTGGTCGCGACGATCAGCACGTTCTTGGGTGTGTGTACGTCCGAGATGAACTCGAAGACCTTGGTCGAATAGCCGAAATGCTCGAGGATCATGGCGCGCATCGCGTCGGTGACCATCTCGGCCTGCCGCTCGACGAAAATGCCGTGCTTCATCAGGAAATCCAGCGCGTTGCCGCGGTTCGAAGTCTCGATCTCGCGGCGGATCTGCTTGTGGCAGCAGGGCGCGACGACGATCAGCTCGGAGCCGGCGGCAATGCCCTTGGCGATCGCATCGTCGGTGGCGGTATCGCAGGCGTGCAGTGCAATCAGCACGTCGGCGCCGGCGGAGTCGAAATTCTCGATCGTCCCCTGTTCGAAGCGGAGATTGCCGACCCCGGTCGCCTGCGCCGTGTCGTTGCAGAACGTCACCAGGTCGTCGCGGAACTCGACGCCGACCACCTCTGCGGAACGTCCGAGAGTCTGCTTCAGGTAGTCGGCAACCGCAAAGGTCAGATAGCCCTTGCCGGCGCCCATATCGACCACGCGGTTGAGCCGGCCCTCAGGGATCGCCTTCAGCAGCGGTCCGAGGATTTCGACATAGCGGTTGATCTGCCGGAACTTGTCGCCGGCTCCTTTCAGCACCTGGCCATCGGCGCCGGTAACGCCGAGTTCGGCGAGCCAGGCCTTGCCGGCCGCCGGGATCGGGCGGGCTTTGGCGCGATCGTGGGACAGCGAGGCCGGCGCTTTGCTGGTCGGCTCGGTCTGCTTCAGCCGAGGGGATTTGCCCTGGCTGTCGAACTGCAGGTCGTACCGCGTGGTGAACAGGAACCCCTGGCGAAAGTCCTTCTCGAGGAGCCGCCTGAGCTGGCCGATCGCGCCGGCCGGAGGATGGTTCTGCACGAGATCGCGGGTCTGGTGGTGGAAGGTGAAGCTGAGCTTCAGCTGCTCGCGAATGGTGGCGGGCTTGATGTCAACGCTCTTCAGCGTCTCGTCGGCGCCGAACGGCAGGCGCAGCGCCAGGCGCACGAAGCTGCCATCGGCGACGGCGCTCTCGAGCGCGGCGAGGAACTGGTCGATCTTGGGAAGGCTGGTATCCATTCGAGCCATATAGGCCCGCTGCACGCGAAACGCTACTGCGCGCTATTCCGCGCCCTGTTCGATCTTGCCCAGCACGTCCTTCACCTTGGAGTTGATCTGGTCGAGCGAATACGGCTTGGGCAGGAACTCGACGCTCTGATTGTCGGCGATATCCTGCCGGACGTTCTCTTCGGCATAACCGGAAACGAAGATCACCTTCAGCTCGGGCATATGCTCGCGCACCTTGGTGAGCAGTGTCGGCCCATCCATCTCCGGCATCACCACGTCCGAGATCATCAGGTCGATCTTGTAGTCGAGCTCCTCCAGCACATCGAGCGCCTCGTCACCGCTATCGGCCTCGAACACCTCATAGCCGGTAGTCCGCAGCGCCCGAGCCGAGAAGGCACGCACGCTGTCTTCGTCCTCGACGATCAGGATGCGTTCGTGCCCGGTCAGGTCCTTGACCGGGGCGGCAACCTGCTTGACCGGCGCCTCACCCTCGATGGGGACGTAGCGCGGCAGGAAGATACGGAAGGTCGTGCCCTGCCCGACCACCGAGTCGGTGTAGATGTAACCGGCCGATTGCTTGACGATGCCATAGACCGTCGAGAGCCCGAGGCCGGTGCCTTTGCCGAGCTCCTTGGTGGAAAAGAACGGCTCGAATATCTTCTCGAGGATTTCCGGCGACATGCCGGTGCCGGTGTCCTCGACTTCGATCAGCACGTAATCCGCCGCCGGCATGCCGCGATAGGCATAGCTCTGCGACTCCTGCTCGCTGACATTGCGGGTCCTGAGCGTAATCGTGCCGCCATTCGGCATCGCGTCACGCGCGTTGACGACGAGGTTGACCACCACCTGCTCGAGCTGCACCAGGTCGGCCTTCACCGGCCACACCGCGGCGGCGTGCTCCACCCCGAGCGTGATTTGCTCGCCGATCAGCCGCTTCAGCAGCACCGTCAGATCATCGAGATGCCCCGGCACTTCCAGCACCTGCGGCCTGAGCGTCTGCCGGCGCGAGAACGCCAGCAACTGGCGCGTCAGGCCCGCGGCGCGGTTGGCGCTGTTCTTGATCGACATCAGGTCAGCGAAGCTGGGGTCGCCCGGTTTGTGCTTGAGCAACAGCAGGTCGGCAAAGCCGATGATCGCCGTCAGCACGTTATTGAAGTCGTGCGCGACGCCGCCCGCAAGCTGCCCCACGGCCTGCATCTTCTGGCCCTGGGCGAACTGCGCCTCGAGCTTGCGCTGCTCGCTCATGTCGAGCGCATAGACGTTGATCCGCTCGGCGGCGCCTTCGGCCTCTTCCGAACTGGAGACATAGAGCCGGACAGCGTGATCACTGCCGCGGGTCAGTGTTGCATCGACCGGTTCGATCTCCGAACGGCTGGCCAGTGCCGCGTCGATCGCCTTGGCGAAGGCGTCGCGGTTGCCCTCGGCCAACAGATCGGCCATCGGCTGCATATCGATCGACTGCTCGCCGCCAGCCCAGTCGAAGATCCGGCTGAACGGCGCATTGGTGCGGATGATACGACCCGCCTTGTCGAGCGTCGCGATGGCGAACGGCGTATCGTTGAAGAACCGCGAGAAGCGGACTTCCGAGGCGCGCAGGGCCTCCTCCTTGTCGGCGCCCTGGCGGCGGTCGAGCACCAGGGTACGGGTCTCGCCCAGTTCCCCATCAGCAAGACGCGCGGCACGGTGCATCAACCGCACCGGGAAGCTGGTGCCGTTGCGGCGCACCAGGTCGATATCGATGATCTCGGTGCGGATTTCGCCGTCGGAGCGGCCGCGCATCAAGAGGCTGGCACCATCGCCGCGCACGATGTCGCTGAGCTTGATGGCCGTGGCCTCGAACTCGGCAAGGTCGTAGCCCAGCCAGTCGGCAAGCGTCGAGTTGAGGTACTGCACCCTGCCCTGCGCATCGGCGGAAAAGAAACCCGCCGGCGCATGGTCGAGGTAATCGATGGCCCGCTGCAGCTCGAGGAAGGCATTATCCTGCCGCTCGCGGTCGCGCGTGATATCCTCGACAGTCCACAGCACCAAAGGCTTGCCGCCCTCGTCGATCGTTGGCAGGGCACGGACGCCGACTCGGTACCAGAACGGCTTGGTCGAGCCGCCGACCGAGCCGCCGAGCCCGCCGATAATGCGGATGTCCTCGATCGCCGGACGGCCGTCGCGAGCCGCTCGGGCCAACCGGTACACGGCTTCGGATGCTTCGGGCTCGCCGGCAAACAGCCGCGGCACCGAAACTGGCACCCCATCGGTCACCCCGCCGGCAAACTCGCCGTAATGGGCGTTGACATAGCTGATCTTGCCCTCGCGGTCGGTGACCAGCGCACCGAACGGCAGGCTGTCGACCACGGCGCGGCTCAGCGTCTGGGTATCCTCGCTGGTCGAAAAGCGGAACAAGCCGGCCGCCACCGCGAACAGGCAGAACACTCCGACCACGGCAAGCAGCCCGAGAAACACCAGGATCAGGTCGGCCGGGATGCGATCACCCAGTGTCGCCAGCAGCACCGCGCCTGCAATGAAGAACGCCGCCAGCGCCACCACCCGCCACAACCCGGCGCTGCTGCGCCCGCGGTTCAGCAGCGGGTTGGGATAATTATCCTCGTCGAGCGGCAGAGGTGCCATGCGCTGGGGGTGCCCCGGGGGAAATCACGCCGAATCGGCCTTCTCAAGGTCTAGCAAAGCCATAAGTCGGTTGGGTAGCCGCAATGGCGTTATCCCCGTCGCGTCGGGCGGATTTGTGAGGGGTGACGCGGAAATGCCTGGCACCCGTCGCGCCGCCAACCACAGGGTCATTCCCGCTACAGCGGGAACCTCTGTTTCGCGCCACGGCACCACCGCAAACGGAGGTCCCCGCTTTCGCGGGGATGACGGCCGTTGGTAGTTCCACATCGTGGATGTGGCAGCGCACACCCGAGCGACCGCTAATTCGCCTTCCACCCCCGGCCCTGCTTCAGCCGCATCACGAAGCCGATGACTTCGGCGACGGCCTTGAAGTGCTCGGTCGGAATGGTCTGGTCGATATCGACGCTGGCATAGAGCGCGCGGGCCAGCGGCGGGTTTTCGACGATCGGGATGTTGTTGTCCTTGGCCAGTTCGCGGATGCGAAAGGCGATGGCGTCCGCACCCTTTGCCACGCATTTCGGCGCGGCCATGTCGCGATCGTATTTCAGCGCCACGGCGAAGTGGGTCGGGTTGGTGATTACCACCGTCGCCTCGGGCACCGCCGCCATCATGCGCCTGCGGCTGCGCTCCATGCGCACCTGGCGGATGCGGCCTTTGACCTTGGGGTCGCCTTCCTGCTGCTTGTACTCGTCGCGGGTTTCCTGAACCGTCATCTTCAGCCGGTTCCACCAGCGGTTGCGCTGGTAGACATAGTCGGCGATGGCGACGATGGTGACCACGGCAAGCACCGCGCCGAAGATGTTGAGGCTCAGGTCCATGAACTCGGCGGCGATCATCCCCGGCTCGAGCTGGATCATCATCTCGAGGCTGTCGATCTTGGGCGCCAGCACGAACCACAGCACCGCCGACACCACGGCCAGCTTGATCAACCCCTTGGCGAAGTTGACCAGCGCCTCGGTCGAGAACAGGCGCTTGGCGCCCTCGATCGGGTTGATCTTCGAAAATTTCGGCTTGATCGGATCAAGCGACAGCAGCGGCCGATGCTGAACCAGGTTCGCTGCGATGCCGAAGGCGGCGAGCACGATCGAGGGCAGGATCGCCACCATCAGGATGGAGCCGGCGAGGCCGCTCCAGAACGCCGTCAGTGCCTGGCTGCCGACCTCGAACTTCTCGGCATTGCCGAGCAACACCTTCAACTGTTCGACGAGGCCGGCGCTGGTCGGCCCCGCCATCAAGGCGAACACCAGTGCCGAACCCGACAGGATGAACCAGGTGTTGACCTCCTGGCTCTTCACCACGTCGCCCTTCTCGTGGGCGTCGCGGAGCTTTTTTTCCGAAGGGTCTTCGGTTTTCGATGACTGTTCCGGGGCCTCGTCGCTCATCTAGCGAACGCCGCGCAGCATGGCGAGCACGCCCTCGAAATGCATCAGGTAAAGCCCCATCATCATGGCCAGGAGCAGCGCCATGAGGATCAGCCCGACGCCGACGGTTGCCGGCATGGCGATGAAGAAGACCTGCAACTGCGGCATCAGCCGGCTGAGGATGCCCATCCCCAGGTTGAACACCAGCCCGAACACGATGAACGGCGCCGACATCTGCACCCCGATGACGAAGGCGCCGGCGACGGTATCAACCACTGTCTGAGCGGCGTCGCCGAACATCAGCGGCTCCTTGGGCGTGAAGATCATGTAGCTGTCATGGATCGCCGACAGCGCCACGTGGTGCAGGTCTGTGGCAAAGATCAACGCGATACCGAGGAAGCTGAGGAAGGCGCCGATCAGCGCACCCTGCACGCCACCATTGGTGGGGTCAGCGGCCTGCGCCACCGAGAGACCGGAGGACGACGCGATGACCGCGCCGGCGGTCTGCGTACCGGACACGGCAAGGCGGGCAATGGCCCCGAGGATCAGCCCGACGATCACCTCGTGCAGCACCACCACCACGATCTCCGGCAGGTTGGTGGCGAGAGGCGGCAGTTGCGGCGAAACGATCGGATAGAGCACTGCGGCGAAGACCAGGGCGAAGCTGAGCCGCATGCGGGCCGGGATGGCGGTTTCGCCGAGCGCCGGGATCAGCATCAGCATCGCGCCGACCCGGGCAAAGATCAGCACGTAGAAATAGGCGGTCTCGGGTAGCCAGTTGAGGGAGACCATGGTCAGCCGCCGGCTATGATCATATCGGCGAGCTTGCTCATATAGCCGCCAAGGATCGCCCCCATGAACGGCAGCGACAGCAGCATGGTGACGAAGATCGCGAGGATCTTGGGCACGAACACCAGCGTCATTTCCTGGATCTGGGTCAGCGCCTGGAACAGCGCGATGACGACGCCAACCACCAGCCCGACGATCATCATCGGCGCGGCGACGAGGATCATCACCCAGATACCCTCACGGGCAAGATCGAGTACGGCGGCGCCGGTCATGAGTTGCCGCTCCCGGCCGGTCCAACAATGCCCGCCTCCCACTGGGTGTCATCCCCGCGTAGGCGGGGATCCATCTCACCGCCCGCGCCAGCCGACAGATGGATCCCCGCCTTCGCGGGGATGACGGCGGTGGGTTGGCCAATGGCGGTGGCAGGGGGGAAGCGCATACGGGGACTGCCCATCAGTTCGGTAACGTAAGGCTAGCGCGAGTCGCCCTGCTATCAGATCGGCATCCGCATGATTTCCTCATAGGCCGAGATCACCCGGTCGCGGACCGTCACCATGGTATCCATGGCCAGCTCGGTCTGGCTGATGGCGGTGACCACGTCGACCATGTCGCCGCGGCCGTTGACCATCTCCATCGCCTTGGTGTCGGCCACCTTGCCGCTGTCGACGACGCCCTGCACCGCCTGGCCGAGCATTTTGGCGAAATCCTGCCCGCCGCCGAGATCGGCGACCTGGTTGAGCTGCGGCTTTGTCGCCTGCCCCAGAAGCTTGGCGGCATTCGAATATGCCGCGGTGGCGGCGTTGATCGGGAGAGCCATGGGGTGTTCCTAGGAAAGCGCGTCAGCCGCGCAGGATATCGAGGGTGGAACCCAGCATCTGCCGGGTGACGGTGACGACGTTGAGGTTGGCCTCGTAGCTCCGTTGCGCCTCGCGCATGTCCATCGTCTCGATCAGTGAATTGACGTTGGGATAGCGCACGTAGCCGGTGGCATCGGCCGCCGGATGCCCGGGTTCGAAGCGCGAGGTGAAGTCGGACTGGTCGTAGGCGATGCGACCGATCTCCACCTTGGTGGCGCCGAGCTCGTTGTCCATCACCGCCTTGAAGGTCGGGATCTTGCGCCGATACGGGTCCTCCCCCGGCGTCTTGCCGGCGGAGTCGGCGTTGGCCAGGTTCTCGGCGATCACCCGCATGCGGGCAGATTGGGCATGCAGGCCCGTCGCCGCGATCTTCAGGGACGAAAGAAAGTCGTTCATCGCTTATGCCTGCTTGCCGAGGGCGGTTTTGATCAGCTTGACCGAGCGGGTGTAGAGCGCGGTGATCGCCTGGTAGTCCATCTGGTTGCCGGCGACTTTCATCATCTCGTCCTCGAGCGTGACGCCGTTCCCCTCCGGGGTGATCTCGAAACTGTTCATGCTGCGCGCCCCGAACCCGTCGGCATCGGTGCCGGAAATGGCGATGTGCCCGGGCTGGGTCGTCACCGTCGCGATCTTCGACGTCGACAGGTTCTTCATGTGCTCTTCGAAGCCATAGGCCTTGAGGTCGCGACCGCGGTAGCCGGGAGTATCGGCATTGGCGACATTCTCGGCGAGCAAGGTCTGGCGCGTCTGGTGCCAGCGCATTTTCTCGCTGATGGCGTCGAGCAAACCTAATTTCATGGTGAGGCGGATCCAGAATCCCCTGAGGAACTGGGCAAATCCTGCCTAGCAAGCGTTAACGAGGCATTAACCACGAGGCTCCGCACGCCGAGTTGTCTCGCATTTTGCATAATCTGGGCGCATTACTCGGCAAGAAGTTCCATTGATTTGCGTTCGGATGGCCACCCCGAGCGTCGAGGGAGTGTGCGGCGATGCAATTCATGACCAGTCTGTTGGGCGAGTCGGCGGGAACCATCGTCACTTCGGTGCTTGCCCTCGGCATCGTCCTCGTGCTGATCGTTCTCGGCCTCTGGGCCCTGAAGCTGCTCACCCGCGGCACCACCGTTGTCGGTCGCGGCCGCAACCGCCGGCTCAGCGTCATCGACCACATGCAGGTCGATGCCAAGCGCCAGCTGCTGATCATCCGGCGCGACAATGTCGAACACCTGATCCTCACCGGCGGCCCGCAGGATGTGATCGTCGAAACTGGCATTCCGGTGGAACGCCCGCCGATGCCGAGCCGCCGCAGCGTCGAGCAGGACGTGGTGCCACCCGCCGCCCCAACGCTCAGCAAGTCCGAGATCGACCGGTTGCGTGAATTCGTGCGGCCCGGCGCCCGCAAGTCCACCTCGCTCCGTCACACCGGCCTGTTGCGTCCGGTGAGCACCATGGAGCCCGCCGTCATCCCGATGCCGGTGATGACTGGGGATAACTCCGGCCGCGGCAAAGCCGACTCAGCTACAACCCCCGCAGGCAAGGACAACGGGCGGGCTGCGCTTGGCGCTCAACGCAATCTCGGGGACGAATCCAAGGCGGACAGCCGCTAACTCCCGACCCGTCCTGCGGCGGGTTCTGACGCTACTCGCCTTTCTCGCCGCGCTGATCCTTCCGGGCCTCGCCTTCGGCCAGGATATCTCGATCGATTTCGGCAACGACGCGACGATCACCGAACGGGCAGTGCAGCTCGTCGGGCTGATCACCCTGCTCTCCCTCGCTCCGTCGATCCTCGTCATGGTGACGAGCTTCACCCGCATCGTCGTGGTGCTGTCGCTGCTCCGCACCGCCATCGGCCTCCAGACTGCTCCGCCGAACTCGGTGATGGTCAGCCTCGCGCTGTTTCTCACCATCTTCGTCATGGGCCCGACGCTGCAGCAGAGCTACGACAGCGGCATCGCGCCGCTGATCGCGGGCCAGATCCAGGTCGAGGAAGCCTTCACCCGCGCCTCTGCCCCGGTGCACGACTTCATGGCGGCCAACGTCCGGCCGGCCGACCTGCAGCTGTTCTTCGACATGTCGTCGACACCGCCACCCGCCGACAATACCGCGATTCCGCTGCAGATCCTGATCCCGGCCTTCATGATCTCCGAACTCAGGCGCGCCTTCGAGATCGGCTTCCTGTTGTTCCTGCCCTTCGTCATCATCGACATGGTGGTGGCGTCGGTGCTGATGTCGATGGGCATGATGATGCTGCCGCCGGTGGTGATCTCGCTGCCGTTCAAGCTGATCTTTTTCGTTCTGGTCGACGGCTGGCATCTCGTCGCGGGATCGCTGATCCGCAGCTTTGTGAGTACGTAGGCATTCTCGGAAGAGTCTGCCGTCGAGGCAGGCCGACATGAAGGGTCCACCACCTCACCTCCTCACCGGACGTCATCCCAGCGAAAGCAGCGGACCCAGCTATCGGCCGGCGTGAGGGGAGAGTTGGGTCCCTGCTTTCGCAGGAACGACATCGAGTGGGGGGCAGGTTCTGCACCAATCCCCTGTCGGTAGCCGCTAAGCCGCCCCCGGCGCCGACTTGTCCGGCACCATTTCGGCACTGCCATAGAGCTCGCGATACGACTGCAGGAACGCGTCGAGCGAATCCGCGCTCGCCACCTCCCGCGCCACCTTGCGGAACTCCACCGATTGCGGGGCGATGTCGCGGGTGACGTACTCGAACAGCGGCCATTCCGCCGAGTTCGCCATCTGCTCGGAGAACTTCGAGCGGATACGCGACAGGCCCAGTTCGTCGCCCGCCAGCACGAAGCCGACAGCGGCTTTGACCACGCTCATCCGCGCCGGCTGCGACAGCTTGCCGTCGGTCGGCGCGTTGAGGATTTCGAGCAGTTCCGACGCCATGGCGTAGTTCTTTGATTTCCAGTAGCCGTCGACCCTGAGGATATCGGCATCCTTGCCGCTGAGCTTCGAGATCAGGTCGAGCGCCAGCTCCTGCCGGCCGGCATCGATCAGCGCCCGCGCCTCGAGCACCCGGCGCTGCCGCTCGAGCTGCGGCGGCAGGTCGGCGAGCCGTGTGCGGTTGAGCACACGCAGTGCTCCCTCCGGGTTGCGATCGGCAATGCGGATCAACGCCAGATCGGCCGCCACCTGCGATTGGGCCACCCCGGTGAGGCGGCTGTCGATCTGGTACTCCAGCAGGTCCGCGGCCTGGGTCAGGAGGTCGACTTTCACCAGTCGGCGCGCCAGGTTCCGGATCATCTCGTCACCACGCGTCCCTGGCGGGGTGAGCTGGCGGAAATCGTAGTAGAGCGCCAGCGCATCGAGGTCGCTCAGGTTGTCGGCAGCGCCGTTGAGATAGAGATCCTCGAACGTCGTCTGCGCTTCGGCCAGCAGCGCATCGGTGGATTCCCTCTCGGGGAAGCTGGCGGCAGCCTGCTTCACTGCATCAAACCCGTCGCGGTAGTCGTGGTTGGCGAAGTAGAGCTCGGCCAACAGCTTCTGCATGTCGGCCTCGAGCGCGGTGCCTCGCCACATCATCGCCTCGGCCGACAGCGTATCAGTGGCTTTGGCGAGGTCGACCTTGCCTTCCTTTCGCAGCAGCAGCAGCGTGCGATATACGGCCTCGGCCCGGGTCGGGCGGAAGTCGTAGGCGATCACCTGGCCGTAGGTGTCGATCGCGTCCTGGTCATGGCCTTCGAGTTCGGCCACTCGTCCCTGCATCAGCTGGAAGAAACTGGTCTGCTCAGGGTCGAGCTTGGGAAAATCCACCTCGCCGAGCAAGCGCAACGCCATCTGGACATCGTTGGTCTCGACCGCCGAGCGCAAGGCCGCGAACAGGAACCTGGTCTGGATCCAGGTCGGGTAGGTGCCGACAATTCCCTCGGCAGCGATCGCATCGAGCCTCGCGCCACGGAAGTCGCCGCTGTCGCCATGGGCAATGGTCCGCCACAGCAGCGCGTCGCTCTCCTCGGGGAATGTGCCACCGTTCAGCGTCGTCAGCGCCTCGCGCCAACGGCCCGCCAGCGTATCGGCAATGGCGCGAACCAGCCGGGTCTTCTTGCGCAGATCCTCGTTCGTCAGCTCCTCGTCGAGGATACCGAGCACACCGATCGCTTCGTAGGACAGGTCGTTGGCGACATAGAGCTGCGCCAGGTCGAGCCGCGCCGCATCACGCAGTTGCCCTTCCGCTGCCGCCGCCCGCGCCATCGTCTCTTCCTTGCGGGCTGTAAGCTTTTCCGGGTTGTCCTCGCGCCAGACGCCCAGATCAAGATAACTCTGGCGGAACTCCGGAGAATTGCCGGCATCGAGCTTGCGCGAGGTCTCGAGCGTCGAGAGCGTCAGGCCGGCCTCGGCGGAGATCACCGCGACCTTGTCCTCCACCTCGACGTCAAGGCTGTCATTGCGCGGCTTGATCACGAGGCCATGCGCCGAGCGCAGAGCATCGAAATCGACGAACTGCAGGTCACGCGTCAGGCCTCGCGCCGGCGGCATCACCGTCACCACGCGAAGGCTGTCGCCGACCACCGGGTCGCGGAGCACATGCACCTTGCCCGGACGCTCGATATCGGCGGTCATCTCGAACCGGCCGTTCTCGTCGCGCTCGCGATCGAGCGTCATCGGCTCGGTGGCGCTGAGCAGCGCATCGCCGAGCGACAGCACCCAGGCCCTGCCCTCCGACCCCAGCGTCGCCAGCCGGTCGGCCGACAGGTCCATGCGGAGCACCTTGGTCTCGCCTGCAGCGACCATTTCGAAATTGCTGGCAATGCTGGCGAGCGCATCCGACGGCGGCGGCGCCACCACCGATTGTGGCGTGTCGAACACCATCCAGACGGTATCGCCGCGCCGGAACACCGCCGCCGGCGTATCGGCATCGAACGGGAACGCGATGCGCACGGTCTTGCCGACAGTAGTCACCGTCGGCGTCACCACGCCACGCGAGGTCGGGTAAAGGTCGGATGTGTCGTCGCGGCCAGTCTCGAGCCCGAGCCGGGCGGCCCGGCGCTGCTCCTGCTCGGCGGCCGCAACCTCGAGGTCGAGCCGGGCCTGCTTGGCCTTCTCTTCGGCCGCCAGGGCCGCCTTCAGGCCTTCTTCCGGCGCAATATCGACATCGACCACGAACTGTCGCGGCGACAGTTCGTAAAAGCGCGGCACCACGCCCTCAGCCACGGTGAGATCGACGGACGAACCGGCTGGACTAACGGCGTTGCTGGCACCCTTGAACTCCGGCGGCATGTCGGCCTTCAGCGCATAGAGATCGATCGGCACCGGCCAGTCGAAGCCGAGCGTCCCCTTGGCGCCCTTCAGCGTGAACTTGGCTTTGGTATCGACATTCCAGTCGAACTGGATGCGCAGGAACGTCGGGTTGCGGCCGACGCGCACCGTCGCCACCGGCTGCAGGGCCTTGGCCTCTTCTTCCTTGCGTTTCTGTTCCGCGATGATCGCGAGCTTCTCGGACCGATCGGCCAGCGCCTTCACCACCTCGGCGGGCAGCGCCGGCGGCAGGCCGACCCAGCTGGTCGGCAACAGGTCGATATAGAGCTTCTCGCCCGCATCCATGCGGTTGATGTTGAACGTGGTGCGAAGTCCGATGCGGATACCGCGCTGGTCCGGATCGACGCGTGCGATGGTGGCGTAGTCAGGCATGGCGAGGGAGATATCGGGCAAAAGAACCGAGATCGGCTGCTCAAACTCGATGGCGAGCACGCCGTTCTCGTACTTCACCTTGTACTTGGGCAGGTCCATCCGCTCGGGGAAGGCAATGATCAGGCGCCCGAAGCCGTTCTCCGGGGTGGCGAAGATCTGCGCCTTTTCCTGTGCCGAAGCGAGGGTGGGCCACAGGCTGCAGGCGATGAGCAACGCCACAGCAACCGGGCGCCACAGGAACGTGAACGCCCCTCGCCAATATGCGACCCACGATGTCATGCCGGCTTCTGCCCGCCCTACACTCTTCTGGTGCGGCGAGCATAGGCAGACGGGCTTAACGCGCGCCTAACCGGCACCCGAAGAAACGCTTCAGCAATGCGCGGGTTCTGGACTACTGGCCGACGATCTGCGGCAGGCTGGCGAGGTCCTCGACCGGCATATCCAGCGCTGGTTCTGGCTGCTCCATCGCGAGGCCCGCGGTCAGCGATCTGGCCTTCAGCGGGTCCATCTTGGCGAGCACCGGCGCCATCTTGCGCGGGTTCATGGCCTTTGCCACCCGCATCAGCACCGCCAGGTCGAGCTGGTTGAAGATGGTCGCCGCTTCCTTGGGCTTCATTGTCTCGTACATCGCGACGATCGAGGCGAACTGCTCGTTCTCGGCCGCCTTCTTTTCGTCGACCAGCGCGTTGATCCTGGCCTCGATGGCCTTCAGCGTTTCGGTGCGCTCATCGAGCCGCTTTTCCGCCGCCTCGACCAGCGCCAGGCGCATCTCGAGTTCCTTCTCACGCGCATCGAGCGAATCGCGGCGTTCCCCGAGCCGACCGAGCAACTCGCTCTCGCTGCCGCCCTCGCCTTCCATTGGCACCAGCACACCGGCGCTGTTCAGTTCCATCGGCAAGGCATCGCCATGCGCGTTGACCGAAGGCGGGCAATCGGCCAGCGACGCGGCGGCCGGCGAAGCTCCCTCGGCGGGCGCGCCATGACCTGCTTCCGCCGCGGCAGCAGCAGGCGCTGCCGCATCGGCAGCGCATGCCACATCGATCGGCGCAGCCGAATGGTCCTCGGCGGCCGGTTCGGCACCATGCTCGGCGTCCGGCTCAGCACCATGCCCGGCGGTAGTCGGCGCAGCGGCGCCGTGGCCGCCGGCCTCAGGTTCGAGCGGCAATACCGGGGCCTCATCGGCCAGCGTCGGGCTGGTATCGGCCATCGTCGTGTCGGGCGGCAGCGCCATGGTCGGATCGGCCCCGGCAGCAGTCGCCGCGGATGGCGCCGCGTGGCCGCCGCCACCGCCTGCTGCCACTGCGCTGCCCGTACCGGTCAACACATAGCCGCCTGTCGTCACCAGCCCGATGCCCTTGAAGAGCAGGAGCGCAGTGGCGGCGGCTATAACGACCGGCAGCAGGCGCGGCGTTTTCATCACGCGGCGTTGCCGCGGATGCGCGGCCGCATGGAAAGCTGCTGCAGCGCCGACTGCACCTTGTTGGGCTCATCCAGCCGATCGTCGAACGGCTGCGTGCCACGCGCTGCGCTGGTGATCCGGGCCAGGCGGTCCATGATCTGCTGGCCGGCATTGACGTGCTGGGCCAGTTCCACGCCGAAGCGCTCGGCTTCGCCCAGCCGCGTCTCCAGCACCGTCTCGGCCTCCTGCGCCGTATGCTTCAGCTCCTGGATCGCCGTATTGGCCAGCCCGGTGGCCTGCACCAGGTCCGCCACCATCTGCTTCAGCTCACCGCGATCGGAGTGCAGCCGCTTCAAGCGCTGGTTGAGGATCACGCAATAGCCAATTGTCGTAGCGAGCAAAATCGCAACCAGCGTTTCGATTACGATTCCCAACGGCAAACCGAACATCAGCGGCCCTCCTGCTTGTTTTCATCGATGGCTTCGAAAGCCGCCATCGTTACCTTCGGCGCGTTGAGCGGGCGCGACACGCGCACCGATACGTGGTTGCCGATATGCCCCATGATCGCCTCGGTGAGGTCGACATCACCGCAGCGCAGACCGATCGGGTCGCTCGGGGTGCGGTCGAACATCACCGTGTCGCCCGGCTGCATCGACAGCACCCGGCTCAGCGGCAGATCCATCTCATGCAGGATCGCGTCGACCTCGACGTCGGCGGCAAAGATCTCCGTGGCGAGGTGGCCTTCCCAGATCGGGTCACGGCCGAACTTCTCGCCCATGTACATCTGCAGCAGTTGTTCGCGGATCGGCTCGATCGTCGCGTAGGGCAGAAGGATTTCGATCTTGCCGCCGCGATCGTCCATCTCGATCCTGAGTTCGATCAGGATCGCCGCATTGGCCGGGCGCGAGATGGCCGCAAAGCGCGGGTTGGTTTCAAGCCGCTCGACCCGGAAATTCACTTCGGTCACCGGCTCGAAGGCGCGGTGGGTGTCCTCGAGGATCACCTCGATCATCCGGCGCGCCAGCGCCATCTCGATGGTGGTATAGGGCCGCCCCTCGACCCGGATCTGCCCGCCCACCCGGCGTCCGCCCAGCAGCACGTCGATCATCGAATAGATCAGCGAGGAATCGACCGTCAGCAGCCCGTAGTTCTCCCACTCCTCGGCCTTGATCACCGAAAGGATGGCCGGCAGCGGGATGGAGTTGAGGTAATCGCCGAAACGCACCGACGAGATCGAGTCGAGCGCTACTTCGACATTGTCGGAAGTGAAATTGCGCAGCGACGTCGTCGCCAGCCGCACCAGCCGGTCGAAGACGATTTCGAGCATCGGCAGGCGTTCGTAGGAAACCAGTGCCGAGTTGATCAGCGCCTGAACGCCGGTGAGCTCCGCGCCGCCGCCCGCATTGGGGTCGAAGCCGAGCAGGCTGTCGATCTCGTCCTGGTTCAGCACCCGGTCGGCGGCGCCCGCTTCCGCGTTGTCGGCCTCGAGCATCGCCGCCCACTCCGCGCCCATGCCGTCTTCAGCGGTCTGCGTCACCGGCGTGGACGTGCCGCTGCTGGCCGGATCCAGCCCCCATTCGTCGCTGAGTTTGTCCTGTTCCCCGGGACCAGCCATCACTGCACCAGAATTTCCTTGAACAGGATCGAGTCCACTTGCGCCGGAAAGATCGCGATGTTCACGCGGCGGCGCAGCTCTTCCTTGAGACGATAGATGCCAGCCGAGCCTTCCAGGTCGCTCTTGCGCAACTCGCGCAGATAGACCTGAAACGCGTCGACCACCTTGGCCATGCGCGGCTGGATCTCGGTCATCACCTCTTCATTGGCGACTTCGAGCGCCACGGTGAGCTTCATGAACTGCTCGCGCTCGCCATCGCCGCGCAGGTTCACCGTCATGGTCGGCAGGTTAAATATGAAGGTCTCGGGCACGGCCGCGAGATGCGTCTCATCCGGCTTGGGTGCCGAGAACAACAGGAAGTAGGCTGAGGCTCCGCCACCCAGCAGCACCACTGCCGCTGCGATCATGGCGATCAGCATGATGGGCAACTTCTTCTTCGCGGGCGCGGCGACTTCGCCACCCTCGATATCGGCTTCAGCCGTCATGCCCCAAACCCCTGCCCCGCCGGACGATTCCAGTCACGATCGAGCTAATCGCCCCAGGGTTAACGATTGGTTACGAACTGCATCAACCCGGCACAAATTGCCGGGCAGTTTTTGCCATGCGGCAGGCCAAGTGGCGGAGTCTGCCGACCCGTTAGGTCGCTTAACATATTGATCTTGCTAGCATTCGCGACTTGGCATGGTTGCTGCAATGTTAATGGCGAGCCCGACGGCCTGGGGAGGTCGAAAGGTTCGGGGACGTAACGGGGACTTCAGCGGCCATGGAAAATGCGCAGCTCATCGGATTGTCGCGGCAGATCGGCCTGCAACGGCAGATGGACGTGGTGTCGAACAACATCGCCAACATCAACACCTCTGGCTTCAAATCCGAACAACTGCTGTTCGAAGAGTACCTGATGCCGGTCGCCCGGGATCGCGACTTCCCCACGCTGGACCAGCCTCTCAGCTACACCGACGACTGGACCACCATGCACGATATGACCGGCGGCACTCTGGTGCAGACCGGCAACCCTCTGGATGTGGCCCTGCAGGGTAACGGCTTCCTCGCCGTCGAGACCGCCGCCGGCGAGCGCTATACCCGCTCCGGCTCGCTCGGCATCGATGCATCCGGCACGCTGGTCGACCTCAACGGCAACCCGGTGCTCGGTACTGGCGGCCCGATCCAGTTCGCCGCCGGCGAAACCGACATCATGATCGGTGAGGACGGCTCGATCTCCTCCAGCGCCGGACAGAAGGGGCGTCTCCGCCTCGTCGAATTCGACGACATGCAGTCGACGACCCGTGAAGGCAGCAACCTGTGGGCCGGCACCAACCCGCTCGAAGCGACCCAGACACTTGTTGTGCAAGGCTCGATCGAGAAATCCAACGTCAATGGCGTCGGCGAGATGACCGAGATGATCCGGGTGCAGCGCGCTTATGAGAGCATCGCCTCGCTGATCTCCAAGCAGGACGACCAGCGCCGCACGGCGATCCAGAAACTCGGCAACCTCAACGGCTGATCGGAGCACATCAGATGAAAGCCCTATACATCGCTTCGACCGGCATGGCGGCCCAGGAACGCAACGTCGAAGTCATTTCCAACAACATCGCCAACATGCGCACCACCGGCTTCAAGCGGGCGCGTGCCGAGTTCCAGGATCTGCTCTACCAGGTGCAGCGCCAGGCCGGCAGCACCACTTCGGAGACTGGCACCATGGCGCCGGTCGGCATCGAGGTCGGCTCCGGTGTGCGCACCGCCGCAACCCCGCGTGTGATGAGCCAGGGCACCGTCGCCCCGACCGAAAAGGAACTCGACGTCGCCATCCGCGGCGAAGGCTTCTTCGTCGTCCAGATGCCCGACGGCCGCACCGGCTATACCCGCGACGGCTCGTTCGAGCGCAGCCCCGAGGGGCAACTGGTCAATGTCGACGGCTACGAGATCCAGCCCGGCATCACCATTCCCGGCAATGCCAACTCGGTGTCGATCAGCCCTGATGGCACCGTCGAGGTGTTTCTCGACAACGACACCGCCCCAACCACGGTCGGCCAGTTGCAGCTGGCGCGCTTCGTCAACAAGGCGGGCCTCGCCTCGGCCGGCAACAACCTCTTCGTCGAGACCGCGTCGAGCGGCCCGGCCCAGGTGGGGACGCCCAACCAGGACGGCATGGGCGACCTGCTGCAGGAATATCTCGAAGCCAGCAACGTCAACTCCGTCACCGAAATCGCCGACCTGATTGCCGCTCAGCGCGCCTACGAGATGAACGCCCGCGTCATCTCCGGCGCCGACGAGATGATGCAGTCGGCCAGTCAGCTGCGCTGATCGGGAGACGCTAGATGCAGAAACTCATCCTCCCGGCCCTGTTCGTGGCACTCGCCAGTTCCACTGCCTTCGCGGCGCCGGTGCTCAAGGCGGAGGTCTCGGTCAACCACCCGGTCATCACCGTCGGCGACATGTTCGAAGACGCCGGCCTCCTCGCCGAACGCGCCCTGTTCCGCGCTCCCGAGCCCGGCACCACCGGCATCGTCAGCCTCGACGCCGTGCGCGCCGCGGCGGCCAAGGCCGGGCTCACCGACTACACGCAGGATGGCCTGCTCAGTGTCCGCGTCGAGCGCCGCGTAACGGTGGTCGATACGGCGACGCTGACGAGCCTCATTTCTGCCGATCTCGCCGCCCGCGGCCTGCTTCCCGCCGGCGCCGAACTCCACACCCGCTTCAGCGACCCGGCGCTCAGCTACAATGCCGAAGCCATCGAGACCCCGGTGACGCTGCTGGCGCTACGCTATCAGCCGGGTGCAGCCAGCTTTTCTGCCCGCTTCCAGGTCGCCGGCATGGACCTGCCGGTCGACGTCTCCGGCAGCATCGACCTCCTGGTTGAAGTGCCGCACCTCGCTGCCTCGCTGAAGGCCGGCGCTGTGCTGGGCCCTGCCGATATCGAAATGAAACGCGTTTCGCTCGCTTTCGCCGACCAGTCCGGCGTCGAGAACCTCGACGATCTCGTCGGCAAGCAACTCCGCCGCAACTCGCGCGCCGGCGTCATGCTGAAGGCCGCCGATGTCACCGAGCCGTTGGCGGTGCGCCGCAACACCGAGGTCACCGTGCTGCTGCGCACCGGCCCGATGACGCTGACCGTGATCGGCCAGTCGCTCGGCGATGCCGTTACCGGCCAGCCGGTGCAGGTGATGAACACGGTAACCCGAAAGATCCTCAACGGCGTCGCGACCGCCAACGGCACGGTGGAAATCACCACCGCCGCCACCAAGCTGCAGGTCGCCGGACTGTGATGGGCGAAAGGACAATTGAAATGAACCCGATGAAACTCTTCGCCACCCTCGCGCTCACCGCCCTCCTCGCCGGCTGCTCGACCATGGATCAGTTGGCCTCGGTCGGTCAGCAGCCGCGGCTCACCGCGATTGCCGACCCGACCGCCCAGGCAGGTTATCGTCCGGTGCAGATGCCGATGCCCGAACCGGTGGTCGCCTCGTATCAGCCCAATTCGCTGTTCTCCAACGAGGCCCGCGGCTTCTTCAAGGATCAGCGCGCTCACAAGATCGGCGACATCCTGACGGTCATGGTCACCATCGACGACAGCGCCAAGATCTCGAACTCCACCGATCGCGAGCGCACCTCGTCGTCGGAAGGCAGCGTCGGCGGTGTGCTCGGCTCGATCTTCGGCGGCAAGGTGCCGCTGGCCGATGTGCAGGCCTCGGGCAAGATCACCACCTCGGGCGACATGGCCGATGGCGGCTCGGGCTCGGTGAACCGCAAGGAGAGCCTTGCCACCCAGGTCGCCGCCGTCGTGGTGCAGGTGCTGCCCAACGGCAACCTGGTGATCGAGGGCCGGCAGGAGGTGCGCGTCAACTTCGAAGTGCGCGAACTGATCGTCGCCGGCATCGTCCGCCCCGAGGATATCCACGCCGACAACACCATCCCCTCCTCCAAGATCGCCGAAGCCCGCATCTCCTACGGCGGCCGCGGCCAGATCACCCAGGTCCAGCAACCCCGCTACGGCCAGCAGATCGCCGACGCGATCCTCCCCTTCTGAGCCGCGCGGAGGAGGCCCCTTCCTCCGGCTTTCCCCATCGCTGCCGGCACAATCCCCCATTGGTGCCGTCAGCCTCGGCCGGTTCCAGAATAGAACCCGCCCCAGAGGGCGCAGTCTCCCCGGCTGCGCCCTTTCCCCGTTTGAGAACAATGGCTTGGCGAGGTGAACGACGAATTCAGTGGCGGTTTAGGCGAGGCGGCGCAGGCTTTTGCCAGCCTCATTTCACATTGATGAAAGTAACCAACATGAACGTCACTACCCTCACCCGCCGCCTGGCGCTGCTCCCGGCGGTTCTCGCCGTCGCCGCGCCGCTCGCGGTGATCACCCCGGCCCAGGCCGGCAGCAACATGGCCAAGGTCGATATCGTCGCCGAAGGCATCGACACGGCGCCGATCTACGTCGACTCGCGCTCCTCGGGCTATACCGGCTCCGAGCAGAAGGCCCACAAGTACATGGTCCGCGTCTTCGCCAAGGCGGCGGGCCAGAACCGCGTCTGGAAGGTCAAGGTCTTCGGCATCGGCAAGAACAACAGCCTGTTCGAGAAGAATGTCGGCCGCTCCGAGGGCTGGGAGGTCTACGGCAAGAGCCTGGAAGTCTTTGCCAAGCCCGGCAGCCTCTCCTGGATGACGACGCCGAAGACGGCCTGCGACAACCTGATGAAGCAGAAGATGGCGGAAGGCATGACCAAGCAACAGGTCCTGTCGAAGGACCAGAAGACCACGGCCCTCGCCTTCGTCGGTTTCTCCGCCTGGGCCGACTCCAAGGCAAACAACAAGAAGGGTAAGCACGACTCCCATCAGGGCGGCTACGATCACCACGACAACACCGCCTACCAGGTGCGCGTCGTCTGCCGCGCGGCGCTCTGACGGCGTCTGCTGACGGCCGCCCCTGTTGGGCGGCCGTCGTTCCTGAGGAACTGTCGCAGCTTCCGTTCGTTCGCCAAGCACACCAACCAAGACGGAGGTCACCATGCGGGGCAGGAACTATGGGATAATCATCGGCGTGGGCGTCGCGATCGGTGTGGTCATTGGCATGATCACCGGCAGCATCGGCATGGGAATTGGCATCGGTATCGCGCTGGCCATCGCCGGAGCGCTGGCGATGGGGCTGTGGAAACAACCCCGCGACTGACCGGACCGGACGACACGCAAAGCTGAGCGTCATTCCCGTTGATCTGATTTGGTAAACCAAACGCCGGGTCATTCCCGCGAAAGCGGGAATCCCTGTTTTCTTGCCAGCGGCGACATCCTAAACAGAGGTTCCCGCGTTCGCGGGAATGACCCGGTAGTACGTTCGCCACCGCGGTTGCTGCTCACCTCAAGAGGCCACTCATGTCAGCCAATTCCGCCTTCTCAAAACTCGACGCGCTGAGCCGCAAGCTCGAGGCCATCGAGCATGCACAGTCGATGCTGGGCGTCGATGAGGCGGTGATGATGCCCGTGGGCGGCGGCGAAAAGCGCGCCGAGACCATGTCGATGCTGGCCGGCATGTACCACGAGATGGCGACGGCGCCGGAAGTCGGCGACTGGCTCGGCGATGCCGAGGCCGAGCCGCTCGATGAGATGCAGCGCCTAGCCATCCGCGAGTTCCGCCGCGTCCACACCAACATGACCTGCCTCTCGGCCGACTTCGTGCGTAAGCAGGTGAATGCCCGTATTCGCGCCGAGCAGTTGTGGCGCGAACTGCGCCCCTCCGGCGACTGGGCCGGGTTCCTCCCGGCCTTCGAGGGGCTCGTGGCGACCGCGCGCGAGGAAGCGCAACTGCGCGCCGACGTGCTGGGCCTCTCGCCCTATGACGCGCTGATGGAGCAGTATGACCCCGGCAACCGTGTCGCCGACGTGGCGCCGGTGCTAAATGACCTCAAGACCTTCCTCAAGGATTTCGTCCCGGCGGCGCTCGCCCACCAGGAGGAAAAGCTGGCGAAGCGCCCGCTGAAGCCGCTCAACGCGCCCTTCGCCATCGACAAGCAGAAGGCGCTGGGCCTCGTGATGATGGAGGCCGTCGGTTTCGATTTCGAACATGGCCGGCTCGACGTCTCGCACCACCCGTTCTGCGGCGGCGTGCCGACCGATATCCGCATGACCACCCGCTACACCGAAGGCGAGTTCCTCACCTCGCTGATGGGCATCCTGCACGAGACCGGCCACGGCCTCTACGAACAGGGCCTGCCCAAGGAGTGGACGCACTGGCCGGTCGGTCGGGCCCGCGGCATGGCCATGCATGAAAGCCAGAGCCTGTTTGTCGAAAAGCAGATCGCCCGCTCGCCCGAGTTCTGGGAATGGGCGATGCCGCATGTGCGCGAAAAGCTCGGCGAGGCCGCCATTGCCGGCTGGGAGCTCGAAGACGTCCTCGCGCATGTTCACTTCATCGAGCGCGGTCTGATCCGCGTCGATGCCGACGAGGCCACCTACCCGCTGCACGTCATCCTGCGCTTCGAGCTGGAGCAGGACCTGATCAGCGGTAAACTGGCGCCCAAGGACGTGCCGGCAGCCTGGGACGCCAAGATGCGCGAGTATCTGGGGCTCTCGACCATCGACAACATGAAGGATGGCCCGATGCAGGATGTGCACTGGCCGTCAGGCGCCATCGGCTATTTCCCGAGCTACACGCTGGGCGCCATCATCGCGGCGCAGCTGTGGAGCGCCATCGAGCGAGATCAGCCCAATGCCCGCGAGGATATGCGCAACGGCCGCTTCGTCGGCATCAACGACTGGCGGCGCGACAACATCTGGAAAGAGGCGAGCAAGTACTCGACGCCCGAGCTGCTGCAGCGCGCCACCGGCGAGAAGCTCAACGCGCGCCACTTCCAGGAGCACCTGACGCGCCGCTACCTGGGCTGATCGGGGGGTAATCCATGGCCAAGGATCGACCATCGGTCCTGCAGCCGCTGCAGCATGGAACGTTCCGCAACATCTGGGTTGCGAACCTTGTCTCGAGCTTCGGCGCCCTGATTCAGGGCGTCGGCGCCGCCTGGATGATGACGGCGCTGACCAACTCGGTCGACCTCGTGGCGCTGGTCCAGGCCTCCACCTCCCTGCCGATCATGCTGTTCTCGTTGCTCGGCGGCGCGATCGCCGACAACTTCCCGCGGCGCCGGGTCATGCTGGTGGCGCAGTTCTTCATGCTGGCGATCTCGGCGCTCTTGACCCTCAGCGCCCTGCTCGGGCTCATCACTCCTTGGCTGCTGCTCACCTTCACCTTTCTCATCGGCTGCGGCACCGCACTGAACAACCCCTCCTGGCAGGCCTCGGTCGGCGATCTGGTGCCTCGCTCCAGCGTCGGCTCGGCCGTGGCGCTCAACTCCATCGGCTTCAACCTCTCCCGTAGTCTCGGGCCTGCGGTGGGCGGCATCATCGTCGCCGTCGCCGGCGCTGCGGCGGCGTTCGCCGTCAACCTCGTCAGCTATCTCGGGCTGCTGTTCGTGCTGTTACGCTGGAAGCCGGCTCCCGCCCCGGCTGGCCTGCCGCGCGAAGCGGTCGGTGCTGCGATGCTGGCCGGCATCCGTTACATGGCGCTGTCGCCGCAACTGGGCAAAGTGCTCATCCGCAGCTTCATCTTCGGCCTCGCCGCGAGCTCGGTGCTGGCGCTGCTGCCGGTGGTGGCGAGTCAGATCCCCGGCGGTGGACCGCTGGTCTACGGTCTGCTGCTCGGCGCCTTCGGTCTCGGTGCCGTCGGCGGCGCGCTGATCAGCGCGCGGCTGGCCGAACAATTCTCGAGCGAAGCCATTGTCCGCCTCGCCTTCCTCGGTTTTGCCATCTGTGCCGCGGTCACCGGTCTCAGCCCCTCGCCCTGGCTGACCGGCGTCGCCCTGCTGCTGGGCGGGGCCTGCTGGGTGCTGGCGCTCACGCTGTTCAACGTCACCGTGCAGCTCTCCACCCCGCGCTGGGTGGTCGGCCGCTCGCTGTCGCTCTACCAGACCGCAACCTTTGCCGGCCTCGCCGCCGGCAGCTGGCTCTGGGGTGTCGCCGGCGAAGAATTCGGCGTCAGCAACGCGCTGCTCGCTTCCGCCATTGCCCTCGTCGTCGGCGCTGCCGTCGGGCTGTTGCTGTCGATCCCGCCGCGCGTCATGCTCGACCTCGATCCGGCCAATCGCTGGCAGGAACCGCAGATCGCGCTGCCGATCGAACCGCGCTCCGGTCCCATCGTCATCTCCATCGAATACCGGATCCGCCCGCAGGACGTGCGCGAGTTCCTGCGCGTCATGGCCGATCGGAAGCGGGTGCGCATGCGCGATGGCGCCCGCGAGTGGGTGCTGCGCCGCGACCTCTCGGAAACCGATGTCTGGGTCGAAAGCTACAAGAGCCCGACCTGGACCGAGTATGCCCGGCACAACCAGCGGCTCACCCATGCCGACGAGGTGATCGGCGAACAGCTGCGCAACCTGCACCAGGGCCCGGAGCGCCCGGTGGTGCGCCGGATGATCGAGCGCCCGCCCAACTGGTTCGCCGCCATTGCCGCCAATCGCACCATCGACCCCCCGTGAGGCTCAGTCGGTGGCGACGCTGAGGATCGGGCCGCCGTTCCGCTCCTGCACCAGCACTGCTGTGCGCAGACCGTCAGCGGCTGGCCCGAAGGTCAGCGACAGTTCAGCGCCCGACCACGTCCCGAGCCGATCGAGACTATGCACGACATGGGTATGCGGCAGCGTGCGGCCGGTGTTCTCGCCACGACCGACCGGCACCTCGACGACATTCGGATCGTAGCGCACCAGCCAGACATCGGCTGCCGCCGGGGCTTCCCCCGCACCGATCCGCACGGCGCTGGCCGATACCGTGACCGGCGGACCGGCCGGTCGCGGCGTGCTGGCAATCAGCTGCTGCACCTGCCCCAGATTGTTGCCGACCACGGTGGCGCGCCCGTTGACCACCATCTGCGGTGTATACGGTCCACGCTGCTGCAGCGGCGGCTCGTAGACGCGCTGCCGCTCGGTGAACTCCTCCTTGCCGAAACTGTCCTTCCAGCCGAGATAATCCCAATAGGTGACCGCAAAGCTGAGCACGAGAACTCCCGGCTGGCGGCTGAGTTCGATCAGGTTGGCATTGGCGGGCGGGCAGGACGAACAGCCCTGGCTGGTGAAGAGCTCCACCACCGCTGCCGGTTGCGGCTCCGCGGCGACGGCACTACCAGCGAACGCCGGCAAGAAGGCCAACATGGCTACGGCAAAAGGAAGTTTCATCATCGGGATCCTGATCAGCTGAGTTCGGGAGGCAGGCCTCTCCTCACTGCCTCATTCGCACCGCCAGGGCGCATGGTTACGCCTGCTCTCGGGTTTGTGACCTCGATGCCAAAGGTTGACATCCGGGCGAACCTCCCTATTTTCCGCCCATCCGCAACACCAGCCGGCAGGTCCCAATGGATATCCGCATGACCGATCAACACACCCTGATCCGTCACCCGGAGTCCAACCATGCCCGGTTCCATTTCGCTCAAAGCGGTGAGCTACAAGACGCCTGATGGCGTCACCCTTTTCTCAGATCTCGATCTTTCCTTCGGCCCGGTTCGCACCGGCCTGATCGGCCGCAACGGCACCGGCAAGACCACGCTGCTCAAGCTGCTGCTCGGCGAACTCACGCCGTCCAGCGGCGAGATCGTCGTTTCCGGGACGCTCGGCGTGCTGCGGCAGGCGGTGCAACGCTCCGACGCCGATGTCGCCTATGCACTCGGCTGCGCCGAACAACTGGCACGACTCGACCGACTGGAGGCCGGCACCGGCTCGCTCGAGGATGCCGAACAGGCCGACTGGCTGCTGCCCGGCCGGATTGAAACCGCGCTCGCCGATGTCGGCCTGCCGCCGCTGGCGCTCGATCGCCCCACGGCCACGCTGAGCGGCGGACAGCGCACCCGGCTGTCGCTGGCCGCCCTGCTGATCGAACAGCCGGACACCGTGCTGCTCGACGAGCCGACCAACAACCTCGATCGCGATGGCCGAGCCGCCGTGACCGAGTTGCTGAAGCGCTGGCGCGGCGGCGCCATCGTCGTCAGCCACGACCGCGCGCTGCTGAGGCAGATGGACGCCATTGTCGAGCTCACCACGATCGGCGCCCGCACCTATGGCGGCAACTGGGATCTCTACCAGGAGCGCAAGGCCATCGAGCTCGCGGCGGCCGAACAGGGCCTCGCCAGCGCCGAGCGGACGCTTGGCGAACTCGACCGCAAGGCGCAGTTGCAGCGTGAGCGCAAAGCCAGGAAGGACAGTGCCGGCGCCCGCAAGGCCGCCAAGGGCGACATTCCGCGCATCATGCTGGGCGGCATGAAGATGAACGCGGAAAACACCAGCGGCGAGCAAGCCAAGCTCAGCGAGCGACGCCGTGCCGGCGCCAGCACCGCCCTCGCCGCCGCCAAAGCGGAGATCGAGGTGCTGCAGCCGATGGCCGTCCGGCTGGAACCGAGCGGGCTGTCGAATGGCACGACTGTGCTGCAGCTTGATCGGCTGACCGGTGGCCCGGTGCCCAACGCCCCTGTCATCAGCAACCAGAGCTTTGCCATCACCGGCCCCGAGCGGGTGGCGATCACCGGACCTAACGGTTCGGGCAAGACCACCCTGCTCCGCCTGATCACCGGCGCGCTTGCCCCCCAGGGCGGCGCGGTGCGCATCGCGCGGCGCCATGCCTTGCTGGACCAGGAAGTGAGCCTGCTCGATCCTTCGGAGACCATCCGCGAGAATTACCTGCGGCTCAACCCCGACGACAGCGAGACCACCGCACGCTCGGCTCTCGCCCGCTTCATGTTCCGCGCCGATGCGGCGCTGAAGCCGGTCGGACAGCTGAGCGGCGGCGAGATGCTGCGGGCCGGACTCGCCTGCACGATCGGCAGCGGCAGGCCGCCTGAACTCTTGATCCTCGACGAGCCGACCAACCATCTCGACATCCACGCCATCGAGGCCGTGGAGGCCGGATTGAGCGCCTTTGACGGCGCGCTGCTGGTGGTCAGCCATGATCGCGACTTCCTCGAGGCGATCGGCATTGAAAGAGAAATCGTGTTGAGCTAGCGCGATCTGAATGTATCCGGCCGGAAATGTGAGCGCGCGGGCCTGTCGTTCCTGATCTGGCGGAGGAGTTCAAAGGAGCCGCCTGATCACAACAATAAGGGAAGGTTTCGATACGCAACGCGTAGACGATGACTGCTGCCCTGCTGGGCACGCTGTCGCTCTCTAGGGCCACCGTTTCCGCCGCCGACATGGTGGGAGCGCTGGACGGCAGCAGGAGTGTGGCGCGTTTTCAGCATGGCCCAACACCTCGTTTGACGCAAAAAGAACGACGACTTCCTCCCGACCATTTCGATCGACGAACCCGAAACACGGCTCGATGCCGAGCGCGGCGATAACCTCCGGTTCGCAAAATCAGCTCGACACTTTTCGCCAGTACGAACCACCCGTTCTCACCTTGGAAATGAGCCACTGCAAACGCTCGTGCACCTCTGCAACCGGGTGGTCGCCTATCGCCAACAAGCGTGCGCCAAGCAACTCGCTGCGACCCATTCCTGCTCGGATCACCGTTAAGTAGTCACCGAACCAATATAGTTCGATGGGAAACTTGGGGCGGCTTGGTGCAGCGACGAAGGTAGCCGTCGCCAACGTAGGCAGCGATACCCCGTAAGGCGACGAGCGCGTCACTATCCGACAGGGAGCGTATTCTGACCGAGAGGTCCGCGACACTGTGTCGAACGCGTCTTGAGAGGTCAAGTGGAACGGGTGGCGATGGTTGGCCGATTCAGTCCGCCAAGTGTGCAAGGTCCGCCTGCCAGTCAACAGAGCTTCCGATAGCAATTATCCCGCGTGTCGAGGCACAAACTAATCGTAGGATCGCCGACCGCACCTCCGCTTGCGGCTCACAGCGGACGTTCGCCAGTTGACCCTTGCGCTGAGAACGACCCTGCCTGCAAAGCCTGCTTCGCCAAAGCAACTACCCTTATCATAACGCAGCGCGTCTTAGGTCGCCGGGTTGCACTCCAAAATGACTTCTGAACTGCCGCCGAAAGTGATGCAAGTTGTCAAAGGCAAGTGCGGCTCCGATAGCTGCGACCGAGCTGTCCGTTGTTAGCAGTAGGTTTTTCGCATGATCCATCTTCCGCGCCAGTACGTAGCGATGGGGGGACAGTCCGGTCGAACGGCGAAATGATCGCGCGAAATGAAACGGACTAAGACAGGCCTGGGCGGCCATGTCATCCAGAGTGAGTTGGTCGGCCATGGTTGCTTCGACTTGATCCACAATACGTCGGAGAACTTTGCCAGTGAGGCGCCCACCCCCGGCGAAGTTCGATAGGCCTGTAATATGCGCGGCAACTGCGTGTTCGATACTACTCACTTCGATTGCGGTCGTGCCACGAAGCCCCAAACACATTTGACGCAGAACATGGGCAAGACCGAGCATCACGCCGTTGGGCGTAAACTGCTGTGATCCAGTCAACCGGCCCAGCGTCGGATCCAACTCGACCTTCCGCGCGTGGACTGTCTCAACCAAGTCCATGTCTGGGTACATTTCGAGTGTGTCACTGTGTTCCGGAACATTCACGAGCGTTGTCGGCTCTTCCCCAATGACATAGAAGCCGCCCGCTTCCACATTGACATCATAGAGCCTTCCGCCCTGCTGCAGGACAACCCGGTCGTGCGGCGAGAATACCACCTCAAGTCGGTTTGGACGTGTCACCGAAGCACCCTCAAACGGCGGCATCCACGCATAAGTGACCTTAAGGCGAGGCAGGTCGAGCGAATGCCGCTTCTCGCTGGAATACAGGTCGTGCGCCGTGCGTTGATCGGACATCAAGTCCTCAAGTTAAGGTGGGCAAGAATCGAGCCTGTGCAGCGGGCATGCGACTGCCATCATCGCCACCATGGGGTCTGCTGAGAATAGCGCAGTGTCACCGGCACGCCAACCCAAGGGACAATTTGTGAGAGAACGCAACATCGTGGTCGCATCCATTTTTGGAGCGATTCTGGTCCCGCTGGCTGGCTTCGGACTGTGGCTAATCACTCTGCCGAACGCCTAGCCAGCAACGGCCGACGCCGTGCCTGCTGCAGAAACGTCGGCGATGGTGGAAGCGCTCAAAAAGGCAAAGCGGGAAAGGCCACTGATAGCGGTCGCCTGACCGATCATTATTCTAATCACGGAGATTGCAATGTCGCGGAAGCTGATAGTGAGCACCTATGTTTCGCTCGACGGCGTAATTCAAGACCCTGTCGGAATGGAAAATTCCGGACTGGGGAATTGGGTCGGTCCGTACAGCCGCGGCCCCGAAGGGGACGACCTCATACACCAGGAACTCTGGGATGCGGACATCGTGCTGTTGGGTCGCACGACGTATGAGGGCTTTGCTCCGGTCTGGCCTACGATTGATGACCCCGCCGGCTTTGCCAAGAAACTAAATGCTATGCCCAAGTATGTGGCGTCGAACACCATGAAGCACGCCGATTGGAGCAATACGACCATACTGTCAGGCGATGTCCCCAGTGCAGTGAGGAAACTGAAAAGCGACGATGGTGGCGACATCGTCATATATGGGAGTGCGGGGCTAGTTCACTCACTTCTGCCGCACGGTTTGATCGATCAAATCCATATGTTGATCTATCCGACAGTACTGGGCCGTGGCACGCGGCTATTTCCATCGAATTGTGCCGTCAGCTTCGAGCTGATGGACCTCAAACAGCTGGGCACGGGGATCGTTCACGCGGTCTACGGACGCGCGTAATCCAATTCAAGAACAGAGAAAATCGATGCTGCGTATCCTGACCGCAAGTCTCGCGTTCGTCGCCACTTTCGCGCTCGCCGAGGAGGCTCCCATGGGCAATCGTGTCACCGTCAATGGCATGGAGATGTACTACGAGGTGTCGGGCAGCGGCACCCCTCTGATCGTCCTGCATGGCGCCCATATGAATATCGTCTCGATGGGCCAGATCATCCCGAAGCTCGCCGAGACCCACAAAGTTTACGCGCTGGAACTTCAGGCACACGGCCGAACAACCGATATCGAACGGCCAATAACCTATGAAGCTCTCGCCGACGACGTTGCGGCCTTCATGGGCGCGGTCGGCATCGAAAAGGCCGACGTCTTTGGTTACTCGATGGGGGGAGTTGCCGGCTTGCAGCTTGCCGTTCGCCATCCCGAAAAGGTCGCGCACCTGGCGCTGGCCTCGATCGCCTTCGATTCCAACGGATGGCAGCCTGCCTTGAAGGCGCTGAAGGAAACGATGAACGTTGAGATGTTCATGGCTCTGCCGATGGCCAAGACATACCAGACGCTTGCTGCTGATCCGAACGGATACCCGGCGCTCGTCAAGAAGCTAATTGATCTCGAGCATGAGAAATTCGCTTGGGAAGAACTGGTAAGGACGATCAAGGCGCCGGTGCTCGTCATTAGCGGCGACGCCGATGTCGCGTCTCTGGACCACACTCTGGAACTTTTCCGTCTTCTCGGCGGCGGAGTGATGGGGGACATGGGTGAACCGCTCCCTACGGCTCGACTGGCCATTCTACCCGCCAGTTCTCACACCGCGGTGATCGGGCAGGTCGACCTACTTCTCGAGTTGATCGAGCCGTTCCTAAGCGATGAAACGCCAGATAGCGCTCTGTTTCCCTGAGCACGCGAAACCAACATCAGATACTTTGGGGTTCATATGACCACCACCGCCGATGGGCCGGCAAATATGACACGCGCCATGCTTCGGCTAGGCGTTGCAGCTGGATGGGTATACCTGCTCGTTGGCGGGCTTCAGATTCTGCTTCGGCCCGGCTTCGATGTTACTCGCCACCCACTCAGCGTACTCGTCAATGGGGACTTCGGTTGGGTACAGGTCGCTAATTTCGTCGTGACTGCCTTGCTTCTGATGGCAGGCGCCATTGGCCTCGTACGCGGCGAAAGTGGCCGCGGCCGACTGGTCAGTGCGGTTCTGCTCCTTATCTATGGCTTCAGCCTGTTGCTCGCCGGGATTTTCAAGGCTGATCCGGGGGCGGGTTTCCCTCCGGGTACCCCCGACACCGCGGCAATCAGTACTCAAGGTCTAGTGCACTTCGCCATCGGGGGCGTCGGCTTCCTCGCATTCATAGCCGCGGCCTTAATTCGAGCTCGGGTGCATTTCAAGTCCCAAGAGAGCGGTCGGGGTTGGTTCGCCCTTATTACAGGGCTCGTCTTTCTCGGAGCTTTCGCTGGTATCGCGTCTGGTGCGGGCAGTGCCGCAACAGTTCTTGGATTCTACGCCGCGGTTATCCTCTCTTTCGTCTGGTTAATCGCTACCTTTGGTCGCGCGGTACGCTCGGCTAGTGGGAGGTAGGAATGGTCAACGAAACGCTGGACCGGCAGACATGGCAGGTCATCATCGCGGCTCCGCCTGAGACTGTTTGGAGGCGCATCGTGCGAACTGACGAAGTGTTGCCATTTCTTTTCGGTGCAATATGCCAAACGGAAGACGGGCTCGTCGTTGGCAAGTCAATGCGAATGGCATCGAAGGACGGCAGACACGTTGTTGCCTATGGCAAAGTTCTCGACGTTAGCGCCCCAACTCGCTACTCGCACTCCATCAATTTCACGATGGCGCCTGACGAGATCCCGGGGGTCACAACTTATGAACTCGGGCCGGTTCCAGGCGGGACGAAACTAACTCTTGTTTCCGACGTTGTTGCCGGCACGCAAACCGCGAAGATGGGCGGCTCCGGTCGGTTTATCGTGGACAACTTGAAGTCCTTGGTCGAGACAGGGAAGCCTACGTTCGGCGGGCGCCTGATCATGGCGATGGCACCTTTCATGTCAGCTTTCACACCAAAGAACTGTCGCATCGAGAACTGGCCGTTCTCCCGCGTCAGATTATCCGGCGAATAGTCCGCAGGAGGTGCAGTGGGCAAGGAATGGTCGGGGTTGCGCATCAGAACGAGCCGTGGGGCTGTCTTTGCAAGAATTTGTGGCGATGGTCCGCCCGTGCTCCTTCTTCACGGCTTTCCCGAGACAAGCTTGATGTGGCGCGACGTTGTCCCACTGCTTTCAAACACTTTCACAGTCGTGGCAGCAGACCTTCCAGGCTACGGAGAAAGTGACTGCCCCGCCGATCGTTCGATGTCTAAGCGATCGATGGCGGAGACGCTGTTGGAAGCCATGGTCGCCATTGGGTTCAATCGCTTTGCAGTCGCGGGACATGATCGTGGGGGTCGAGTCGGATACAGGATGGCCTTGGATCATCCGAACGCCGTGATCCGCTTAGCCGTCCTCGACGTGTTGCCAATTGCTGAGGTTTGGCGTCGTGCCGATGATCGACTAGTGCTCACCTTCTGGCCATTTTCATTGCTTGCACAGCCCGCTCCGCTGCCCGAGCAACTAATTTTAGGCGCGCCTCATGCCGTGATTGACAATGCGCTGTCGCAGTGGGGGGCAGATGCCAGAGTTTTTTCGCCCGAGGTCAGGGAAGACTACATTCGGGCAATCAGCGATCCCGCCCATGTGCACAGTATTTGCGATGAGTATCGCGCGGCAGCGAGCATTGATCGGGAGCACGACGAAGCTGACGAAGCGGCAGATCGAATGATCAATTGCCCAGTCTGCGTTCTTTGGAGTTCAGGGGGGCCGCTAGATGCATGGTACGCAGAGCACGATGGCCCCATTGGAATCTGGAGACGAATTGCCCCCGTCGTATCAGGAGAGGCCATGCCGGGAGGCCATTTCTTTCCGGAGGTGTTCCCGCTGGAAACCGGTACTAAACTGGCTCGATTCCTCAGCGGCGCCTAACGCGCTGTCTTGGATCGGCAATTCGCTACAGGAGTCCTGATCGGCTACGATCCGATGTCATTCGGTGCGTTGTCTGAGATTTGGTTCGGCAGCTAAGCGGCTCCCATTGCGGACCGCGGAGGCGGTCGCCATAGGCTTCATTGCCGAACCTCCGCACTTGGCGCCAAGCGAATACTGACTCGCAGCCTTGAGCAGCCGGCGGTAGTCACACCCCGCAGTCTACTCGGATCAGCTTCCCTATGCCGCCAGCCCCGAGCCAAGAAACAAGCTGGCCTTGTCGGCCATCGGCGCGAGGCCGAGGGGCGCGCCGGGCGCGATCTCGACGTCGCCCGGGAGCGCCGCGACGATCTGCTGGCCGGATGGCAGGCGCGCCACTGCCAGGGTCTCATTGCCGAGCCGTTCCACCAGGATGACCTGGCCGCCGATCCCCTGCCCGTTCTGGGCCAGGTGGTGCGGGCGGAGCCCGACCGTCACTTCGTCGCCGACACTCGCGGCCACGCCGCCCCTGGGCAGCACCAGCGTGCCCAGGTCGCCCGAGGCCACCTTGACCCCGGTCGGGTCGATCGCTTCGACCCTGGCCTTGAGGAAGTTCATCTTCGGCGAGCCGATGAAGCCGGCGACGAACAGGTTGGCCGGGTGATGGTAAAGTTCGAGCGGCGAACCCACCTGCTGCACCACCCCGGCATTGAGCACGACGATCTTGTCGGCCAGTGTCATGGCTTCAACCTGGTCATGGGTGACGTAGATCATCGTGGCGCCAAGGTCGGCGTGGAGTTTTGCCAACTCCATCCGCATGTCGACGCGCAGCGCCGCATCGAGATTGCTCAGCGGCTCGTCGAACAGGAACACTCCGGGATGCCGCACAATAGCGCGGCCGATGGCGACGCGCTGGCGCTGCCCGCCCGACAACTGGCTCGGCCGCCGCTCGAGCAGGTGCTCCATCTGCAGGATGCGGGCGGCCTCGGCCACCTTGGCGTCCTTTTCGGCCTTCGGCGCCTTGGCGATGGTGAGCCCGAAGGCGAGGTTCTCGCGCACCGTCATGTGCGGAAAGATCGCGTAGCTCTGGAACACCATGGCGATCGAACGATCCTTGGGCGGCAGGTCGTTGACCACCCGCTCGCCGATGGTCAGCGTGCCGTCGGAGATATCCTCGAGCCCGGCGATCATCCGCAGCAGGGTGGATTTGCCACAGCCCGAAGGGCCGACGAACACCACGAACTCGCCATCGGCAATGTCGATGTCGACCCCCTTGATCACCTCGGTGGAGCCGTAGACCTTCTTGATATCCGTTAACGACACGCGCGCCATGGCTGCTACTCCGCTGCGTCTCTGATGGGGTTCACGCTGAGGTGGCCGTCGGAGCCGACGAGCACCGGATCGGGGTCGGTGACGTACCCGCCGAACGTCGCCTTGCCGGTATCGGCAAAGCCGAGGATGCGCAGGCCGCCACTGGTCGTAACGATGCGCGCCGCATAGCGCTGACAGGGCTCGGCACCGTCGAGGAACGGGCCGGGGGCGATCTGCCAGGGCCCGCGCGGATCGTCGGCGACGAGGTAATGGGTGCCGGTGACCGGGCTCTGCGGGTTGAAGCGCTTGTACGCCTCCGACCAGTGCTGACTGGACGTGCAGAACAGGCAGTACCATCTGCCCAGGTGTTCGAAGACCTGCGGCACTTCGAGCTGGCCGAAGCCGCCCGAGAACACCGGTGGCTGCAGCGTCCAGGTGAAGAGATCCGGCGAGGTGGCAAAACCGATGGCGCCGCCGCCATTGGGCTCGGCAACATTGGGGACGCGGCCGGTGAAATACATCACCCAGCCCTTGCCGCCGGGGTCGCGCATCACCCAGGGGTCGCGCATGGCGCGGTCGTGCCAGTGGCCGATGGCGTGCTGGGCTTCATACTGGGCCGCGGCGGGCCCCTCGAGATCGAGGCAGAGCCCGTTGCCGACGCGCTGCCAGTTGTGGAGGTCGGTCGAGGTGGCGTGGCCGATGCGCTGGATGAGCCCCTCCTCCGCCCGCGTCGTGCCGGTGTAGAACAGGTGCCACAGCGCGTCGTCGCCGCGCAGTACCGAACCGGTCCAGGTGGTGTAATCGTCCCAGGCCGGGCCGGGGCTCGGCGCAAACGTGGTGCCCAGGTGCTGCCAGTCGACCAGGTTGTCGGACACGGCATGGCCCTGCGTAACGTTGAAATGCCTGAGATCGGGGTCGCCGAGGCTCTTGTCGGCCTGGAGGAAGAAGCCGTGCCAGCGCTGGCCGTCATTGACGTACCAGCTGTCCCAGATCCACTTCTTTTCGAGGGCAATGACCATGAAAATGCTCCGTCAGCCTTTGACGCCGGTCGAGGCGATCGAGGCAATGAATGCGCGTTGCAGGAAAAGATAGAAGGCCAGCACCGGCAGGGTGATCATCGACAGATACGCCATGATCTCGCCCCAGGCCCGGTTGAGCTGGAAGAAGTACTGCAGGCCCACCATAACCGGACGGTAGCCTTCCTCCTGCACCACCATCAGCGGCCACAGGTACTGGTTGTACATGACGAGGAACTTGAGGATCGCCGCCGTCGCCAGCACCGGGCCGGCCAGCGGCATGACGATCCTGCGATACACCTGGCCCCAGTTGGCGCCTTCGACCCGAGCCGCCTCGATCAGCTCGCCCGGCAGATCCTTGAAATACTGCACGAACAGGAAGATCGTCAGCCCGTCGGCGATGAACGGCACGATCTGCACCTGGTAGGAGTTGAGCCAACCAAAGGTCAGCCCGTCGAGCCCGAGCCAAGGGAGCTTCGAGGCGATCAACAGCAGCGGGATGGCGATGGTTTCGAACGGCACGATCAGCGTCGCGAGGATCGCCGTGAGCACCAGCTCCCTGCCCCGCCAGTCGACGAAGACGAAGGCGAAGGCGGCTGCCGAACAGATGAGCAGCGACAACAGCACCGTCACCCCGGTCACCAACACCGAGTTGAAGATGAACAGCCCCACCGGCGCGCGCTTGAAGGCATCGGTGTAATTGTCGAGCGAGATGTCGCCCACCGGCAGGAAGGCCGCGAGGCTGCCGGTATCGTTGAGCAGTTGCTGGTCGGGCTTGAGGCTCGACATCAGCATGAACACCAGCGGGAAGATGAAGATCACCGCGATCAGGATCAGCACGGCATAGCGCACGGCCAGCCTCAGGCCGCGATTGTCGGATGCAATGGTGGCCATCAGCTCTTCTCCCGGGTGAGCCAGCGCTGCAGCAGCGAGATCGAAAGGACGATGACGAACAGGATCACCGAGATGGTCGAGCCGCCCGAAATGTCCTGCTTGCCGTAACCGCGCTCGACCGCCTGGAAGACAATGGTCTGGGTCGAGTCGAGTGGCCCGCCGCCGGTCATCACGTCGATCTGCGAGAACAGCGAGAAGGCCTGCATGGTGATGACGATGAGGATCAGCACCGCGGTGTTCCTCAGCCCCGGCCAGGTGACGTAGCGGAACACCTGCCACTTGCTGGAGCCTTCGATCGCCGCCGCCTCGTAAAGCGAAGGGCTGATGGTCTGCAGGCCGGAGAGCCAGATCACCATGTGAAAGCCTACCGCCTGCCAGATCGACATGGCGATGATGGCGCCGAGCGCCGTCGACGGATTGCCGAGCCAGTCGACCTTTGGGATGGCCCCGAAGCTGAGCGCGCCGAGCAGGTTGTTCAGCAGCCCGCTGCTGCCGTCATAGATGAAGCGCCAGAGCAGCGACACCACGACGATCGAAACCACCACCGGCATGAAATAGATGGCGCGGAACAGGTTGATGCCCTTGAGGCGCTGGTTGATCAGCAGCGCCAGGACCAGCGCCAGCCCCGCCTGCACCGGCGCCACCACCAGCACGAAGATGAAGGTGTTGACGACGGCCTTCATAAACACGACGTCACGCGCCAGCACATAGGTGCGATTGTCGCCCTGCTGGAAGCTGAACCATTCCCGCATCCCGTCAAACTGCGGGTATTCGGGGTTGTTGCGAGTGTAGCTGCGGAGCGCCTTGTAGCTCGGCGCCCCGTCGGCATCGCGCAGCACCGCACCCGCAGCATCGCGCTCGGGCTCGAGCGACAGGATGCCCACTCCGAGCAGTTGCTCGTAATTGCTGAGCCCGGTGAACTGCGTCGGGTTGGGAGAGATCAGCCGCTGGTTGGTGAAACTCAGGATGATGGCGAAGATGAAGGGCAGCACCACGAAGGCGGCGATGAGGAACGCCGCCGGCCCGGCCATCAGCCATCCGACCCGATTTGAGCGTGTGAACTTTGAGGCCATGTGCCTGTCTCGCGGGAAATGCGAACCCACAGGGACCCCGGCCGGAGCCGGGATCCCGTCCTGGGGACTGAGAGGGAGAAGTCCCTAGAAGCCGTAGCCGCCGTTCTTTTCGATATCGGCGTCGATCTCGTCCACCGCCGCATCAAGGGTGTCGGCGACGCTGGCGCCATTGGCGATATCGGCCAGCGCCTTTTCGAACACCTTGGCCTCGACCACGTAGCCGGGGGTCACCGGCCGGACCAGCGCCTGCTTGGCCGACAGATCGAAGAACATCGCGAGCTTGCCGCCCGGCTTGTAGTTCTCGGTCATTGCCGCTGCCGAAGCGGTGGCCGGGATCAGCCCGATGCCGTCCGAGAAAGCGGCGAGGTATTTGTCCTGCAGCGCGAACTCGATGAACTTGGCCGCCCCATCGGGATGCGCCGATTTGGCCGAGACGCCGAACTGCCAGGACGCAGCGCCGATCTTGGGGCCGGCGCCGAAATCCGGGGCGGGCAGGAACAGCACGTCGTCATAGGCGGCGAGCGAGCCGATGGCCGCCCAGTTGCCGTTCCACGAGAACGCATATTTTCCGCTGTTGAAGCCGGCGTCGCGATCGGCCGGATCCTGCGTCGCCTGGGCGTAACCCTGCGTGAACAGGCCCTGCCACCACTCGCCGAAGGCAACCCCGGCGTCGCCGTTCAGCACGCCTTCGGCACTCTTGTAGGTCGTCCGGTCGACAATATCGCCGCCAAAGCTCTGCAGCAGCGGCGAGTAGGCATAGGGGTACCACTCGCCGGTCCACGCGGTGCCGAGGTCGAGCGCGAACTCATACTTGCCCGAGGCCTTGGCCTTGCTCAACGCGTCCATGAACTCGTCCTTGGTCCATGGCTGCTCGAGCGTCGGGGTGCGCAGCCCCAGAGCATCGAGGGTCGACTGGCGGGTGACCAGCGACACGGCCGCGTCCCACAGGCCGATCGAATAGAGCTGGCCGTTCCACACGCCCTTGGTGCCGGGCAGGTAGTTGGCAATCTTGCTCTCGTCGATCTTCAGCGGCTGCATGTAGCCAGACCACGCCCAGTTGGGCATGACCGGTCCATCGACGTCGAGAATGTCGGGCAGGTTCCCGGCGAGTGCACCGGCCACCACGCTGTCATTGTATGCGGCCTGCGGGAAGCTCTGCAGCTCGACCTTCCAGTCCGTCTGGCTGGTATTGAAGTCGGTGATGATCTGGTTGACCAGCTTCTGCTCAACCTCGTTGCCGGCGCCATGATACCACATGGTCAGCGTGGTCTGGGCGAAAGCCCCACCGGATGAGAGCGCGGTGCTGAGCAGCACGCCCGTTGCCAAGAATAGTTTGCTCACTGTCGTTAGTCCTCCCTGACGAGTTTTAGCTGTGAGACGTTGGATGGCCGCCGCTCGGTAACCGATTGGCGCCAGTAGACCGGCCCGGCGACCACGTCGGTGCCGGCGTCGCTCCGGCCTTCGCCGGAAATCAGCTCGAGAAGCCGCTGCGCCGCCCGCACGCCCATGGCGGTGTAGGGCAGCTCCACCGTGGTCAGCGGCGGATAGAGCGTCTCGGCAATGACACGGTAATTGTCGTAGCCGGCGACCGAGATGTCGTCGGGGACGGCGAGCCCGCGCGAGCGCAGGATCCCGTAGACCTTGAGCGCCTGTCGGTCGTTACCGCAACAGAACACTGTCGGTGGCTGGTCGAGGTTGAGCATCCGGTCGATCGCGGTCCACAGCACCTGTGTCTCGGTTTCCGGGCTGCCGATCTCGCCGCACTGCACCAGTGCCGGATCGTAGGCGATGTCTGCCTCGCCGAGGGCCTCGCGATAACCGTTGCGGCGGAGGCCCGTGGCGACGATATCCTCGCGCAACGTCAGGTAGGCGATGCGCTCGTGGCCGGCAGCGATGAGCCGCGCCACCAGGTCATGCTGACCGCGCCGGTCATCAGGGATCACCGCGGGCGTGCCGATCTCGTCGAAACAGTTGGTCAGAACGATCGGCGTATCGCTCGGCAGCGGCGGCAACAGGACGTTCTGGTGGTACGGCGCCACATAGATCAGGCCCTCGACCCGGTGCTCGAGAAAGGTCTTGATCAGTTCGGGCACCCGCTCCGACCGGTTGCCGGAATCGGCGATCATCAGCGTCTTGCCGGTGAGCCCGATGGTCTGCTGGATACCGCGCACCAGCAGCAGCTCGGGCAAGCCGGCCGGCTGGGCCGGCTCGATGGTGTCCGAGATGGCGCCGGTGATCAGCCCGACCAGCCCGGACTTGTTGGATCGCATCATGCGGGCGGCGTTAGAGGGCACATAGCCGAGCGCCGCGATGGCGGCATTGACCGCATCGCGCGTCTTCTTGCCGACCGGGGCATCCCCGTTCAGCACCCGGCTGACTGTCTTGGGCGATACCTTGGCGGCATTCGCCACATCGTAGATCGTCGCCACGCGCTCCCCTCCCCTTGCGCCACCCATCGACTGACACCGATGTCATGACACCGATGTCATAAGTGCAGACAGGATCGAGAGTCAAGGGGCGGCCGAAAGCGTTCAACGACGAAGTCGCCATCCTGCCCTGGTGGCTGGACGGCAACATCACGTCGTTCCGGACTTTCCATTGACCCGGGAAACGAAGATCCCCGCTCTCGCGGGGATCTCTTGTTCAGTTGCTGCCGAGCACCATCCGGTTGCCCTCGCTGTCGCGGAATTCCGCCACCACCCGGCCCGGCTGCCATGGCGCTTCGCTTGGCTCGGTGATGATCTCGACGCCATTGGCGCGGAGCCGCTCGATCGTCCCCGTCACGTCCGGTTCGACCAGGACCAGCACGGGCTCCGCCGATGGTTTGTCGTCCGGGCGGCGGAGGAAATGCAGTGCCGTGCGGGCACCGGGGAACTTCACCTCGACCCAGCGCCAGCCGTCCTCGCCCATCGGCGCATCGGCGGCGACCTCGCAACCGAGCTTGTCGACGTAGAAGGCGATGGCCCGGTCCTGGTCGAACACCGGCAGTTCAGCGAACTGAATATGCATGCTCTGTGCTCCCTCAGTTGACGAATGAAGCGTGCAGTGCCTCGGCAAACTCTGCCGCCTGCGGGCCAAAGCCCATGTGATCGCCGGGGAATGGCGTCGGCGCGATACCCAGCTTGCCGGTGAGCGCCAGGCTCATCTCTTCGATCGGCTGGCCGGCCGAGGCTTCGCCGACAGCGACGACAATCCGCGGCTTGCCGGCCCGAAGCGTCGCCACATCAGGAGTATAGAGCGACAGCGGCAGCATGCCGTGCGCCAGCCAGTACTCGAAATTGCCGCTGACCCGGGCGAAGGTTTCGGCCTCTTCCGGCGGCATCTCGAACTCCGGCGGCGCTTCGGTCGCATCGCCACCTTCCTCGAGCCCGTTCATCGAGAAGAACATGCCCATCGCCGCATCGACGCCCTCCTTGACGTACGTGTCGTACAGCGCCTTGTCGGCCGCCACTGCTTCGGTCGGGTCGTCCATCAGCATCATCGAGGGCGGCTCGTGCGCCACCAGCGCCTCCACCAACTCGGGATGCCTTGCCGCGAGGTTGAGCCCGATCTGCGCCCCGCCGCTGGTGCCGAACACATAGGCCGGGCCATTGCCGAGCGCTTCGATCAGTGCGGCTGCATCGTCCGCCTGTTGGTCCATCAGCAGCGGCTTGATCTCGCCGTCGAAGCTGGATCGGGAATTGCCGCGCGGATCATAGGCGACGACGGTGTAGCGGTTGGCCAAGCGCTGCGACAGTTCGGCGAACACCCCGGCATCCTGCGGCCCGCCGGGGATGATCAACAGCGTCGGACCCTGGCCCTGCACTTCGTAATACAGCGTTGCGCCGGGAACCTTGAGGCTGGCGGATTTGGTTGCATTGGTCATCGAAACGTCTCCTGGCGTGTGATTTTCGGGTGATTGGATTGCGGTTTCCGCCAGCGTGCCAGGGATCGGCAGGGCAAGCGCCCCAACCACCGTGGCAGCCAGCACGAAGCTTCGGTTCGTCATTCAACCTCTCCTGCCTCTCGTGACCGCCAATGCCAGGCCGCCACTCAGAACTGGACCGTCCAGTTCCGTACTGTTGCCAGAAACTAGACTGTCCAGTACTGTGGTGTCAATGAGGGCTGTGGAATTTTGAAGAGAGGCAGGTCGATGGCGTCGGAAATGCACGAGCACCCGGAGGTGGAAGGCGATGGCCGTTCGGCTCGCAAGCGCCGGGCAATCCTCGACGCAGCGACTGATGTGTTCCTGAAGAGCGGCTACCTTGGCACCAACATGGACGAGATTGCCGCCCTCTCGTCTGTCTCCAAGCAGACGGTCTACAAGCATTTCTCCAGCAAGGAGGCGCTGTTCATCGAGATTGTCGGCGGCATGACCACCGGCGCCGGCGACACCGTGCACAACGATGTGGCGCAGCTCGGCCAGGACGAGAGCCTGGCCGACTATCTGGTCGAGTATGCCCTGCGCCAGCTCACGGTGGTGCTGACGCCCCGCATCATGCAGCTGCGACGCCTGGTGATCGGTGAAGTGACACGTTTTCCTGAGCTTGCCCGAGTGCTCTACGAGCGCGGCCCGGCACGCGCCATGAAGATGCTGGCCACCGTGTTCGCCGACCTCGCCAGCCGGGGCCTGCTTGCGATCGATGACCCGGCCACCGCGGCGGAGCACTTCAACTGGCTGATCATGTCGGCGCCGCTGAACCAGGCCATGCTGCTGGGTGACGACGCCATTCCCAGCCAGGCCGAACTGCGTCGCAACGCCGAGGCCGGTGTACGGGTGTTTCTTGCTGCCTATGGGATGCGCTGATGGCCGGGACCATCACCCGCCTCGCTCGCTGCGCCTGCGGTCGTGTTGAGGTCGAGCTCACCGGCGCACCGGCGATCAGCGTCGTGTGTCACTGCGACGACTGCCAGGCCGGATCGCAGATGCTTGAAGCGCTGCCCGGCGCACCACGCATTCTGGATGCCGTCCACGGCACGCCCTACGCACTCTATCGCAACGACCGGGTACGCTGCGTCAATGGGGCCGAACTGCTCGAGAGCCATAAGCTGAAGCCGGACTCGACCACTAGCCGCATGGTCGCCAGTTGCTGCAATTCGGCCATGCTGGTGAAGCTCGACCCGATACTGCACTGGACCCCGGTCTACCGCGACCGCATCGTCGACGCGCCGCCTCTGGAGCTGCGTATCCAGACCAGGTTCTTGCCCGAAGGCGTTCCCCTGCTCCGTGACCTCCCAAGCTACCAGAGCGTACCCCTGCGTTTCTTCACGCGGCTGGTTGGAGCGCGGATCGCGATGGCGCTACGGCTCTAGCGTCATCGCGAGTTGCTGTGCGCCTCAGGCCGACGGCTGGATGTTCTGGTTGACGTGGAACAGGTTGGACGGGTCGTACTTGGCTTTCAGGCTCGCAAGGCGTGGGTAGTTGTCGCCATAGGTAGCCCGAACGCGCGCCTCGCCTTCCTCCATCATGAAGTTCGGATAGGCGCCGCTGAGATCGTAGGGGTGGACCGCGTTCCAGTAGCCATTGGCCCACGCCTTCAGGGCCCCGGAGTTCGCCGGATCCGAGTCGACACCGACAATGACCATCGACCAGCGTGCGTTGCGGCAGTTCCAGGCCGTATCGCCGCTGGCCTTGTCGTGAACCGCTCCATCGATCGGATAAAGGTGCATTGCCGAGATCGGGGTCGGCACCGTCGCAGCATGCCTCAGGTGTTCCGCAATCGCGTCATCCGACAGCGTCTCGACGAAATCGCCCTTCCAGTACCACTGCAGCCCCGTCGGGTAGAGCGCATCGAACATGCTCTGCAGCGCCGGATAGGCGATCGGCCCGGCCCAGTCGATGATTGGCTGTGGCAGCTCGGCGCGGATGCGATTCACCGACGCCTCGGCATTCTCTCCATTGTGCGCGACCAGAAGCACGCACATCTTCTTGCCCCAGTGTTCCCTGGGGAACGGGTCGCCCGGCGGCACCGACTGCAGCCCGAGCCAGATATAGAAATCCTTGGGCGCTCCTTCCTGGAACGCGCGGTACCACCGCATCACCGTCTCGGCATCACTGAGATCGAAGATGATCGGCCCGCCATAGAGCATCTTCGCCGGGTGGGTGCGAAACAGGAAGCTCGTCACCACCCCGAAATTGCCACCACCACCGCGCAGCGCCCACATCAGGTCGCTGTTCTCGGTTTCGCTGGCGGTCACGAAGCTGCCGTCGGCGAGCACCACGTCGGCTTCGATCAGGCTGTCGATGGCGAGGCCGTACTGCCGGCTCAGATAACCGTGGCCGCCCGACAGCGTGAGCCCACCGACGCCGGTGGTCGAGATGATGCCAAACGGCACTGCCTGGCCGAAAGCATGCGTTGCGTGGTCTACGTCGCCCGTCGTGCAGCCCGGCCCCACTCGGACCGTCTGCGCCTTGGGGTCGACCCGCACGCCTTTCATCATCTGCAGGTCGATGACGAGACCATTGTCGACGCTGGCAAATCCCGGCCCGTTGTGGCCGCCGCCGCGCACGGCAATGACGAGGCCGTGCTCGCGTCCGAAATTCACCGCCGTGATCACGTCGCCGCTGTCGACGCATTGCGCGATCAGCATCGGGCGCTTGTCGATCATGCCGTTATAGAGCTTGCGGGCGTCGTCATAGGCGGTGTCGCTGGCTCGGATGAGCGTCCCCCTCAGGTTGCCGGCAAAGCTGTTGATGTCCTCGTCTTGCATGCTGTCCTCCCAGAAAGCGATCAGCCGGCAAAAAGCTATCCACCCTCTCCGTCCTGACGAATATCCGATCGTCCCGTTTCATTGCTCGGGCGTCCGAACCCGACGCGGCAAGAACGTCGGGTCGCTGCACCTTGCCTCGCTCAGTCGTTTCGGTGATAGTCGATGCATATCGAGAAAGGCATTTTGTCCCGGGTTGCGGTAATTCTGGCCGCGCGGAGTGCCTGCGAATGGATGTTCTTTCCGACGTGCTTTCCGCCGTACGGTTGACCGGCGCGATATTCTTCGACAGCACTTTCCGTGAGCCCTGGGTCGCTGAAGCGCCACGCGCCTCGGTGATTGCCGGCAAGGTGATGCCGAACTCGCAATACGTGTTCTTCTTCCATACCCTGATCGAGGGCGCCTGCTGGGTGGAGATGACCGACGGCTCAGCCGAACCGCTTCGCCTCGAGGCCGGCGACATCGTTGCCTTTCCGATGGACGACGCGCATGCCCTCTGCTCGGCGATCGGCATGCGGGCCAAACCCGACCTCGCCATGTACCATCATCCGATCGATCGCCAACTGCCCTACGTCGTCAACGAAGGCTCCAGCGTCGGTTCCTGCCGCTTCGTTTGCGGCTATCTCGGCTGCGATATCCGCCCCTACAACCCCTTCATCAAGTCGCTGCCCCGCGTCCTGCATGGACGCGGCACCGCCCGGCAGGGCTGGCTGGCGAGCCTCGTCCATCATGCCGTCTCGGAGACTGACCGAGGCAACCCGGGTGGCGAGACCGTTCTTGCCAAGCTTGCCGAGCTGATGTTCGTGCAGGTGATCCGCGAATATGTGGAAGGCCTGCCCGAGGATGCTCGCGGCTGGCTCTCGGGGCTGAAGGACCCGCATATCGGCCAGGCCCTTCGCCTGATCCATGGCCAGCCGGCGGCAAACTGGACACTCGAGGGCCTGGCGCGCGCCGTCGGATTGTCGCGGACGGTGTTCGCCAACCGCTTCACCCACTATGCATGCGATCCGCCCATGCAATACCTGGCCCGCTGGCGCATGCAGCTGGCGGCGCGGCTGCTGGAAAATCCCGGTATAAGCGTCGCGCAGGCCGGCGCCCAGGTCGGCTACGATTCCGAGGCAGCCTTCAACCGCGCCTTCAAGAAGGTGGTCGGACTCCCGCCCGGCACATGGCGTAAGGGCCGTGCTCCCGGACCGGGCCTGCCCGCGAACTGATCGGCACCGTAAACACCGAGGCCCGCAGCGCTGCGGGCCTCGTTGTCATTCGTCGCGGTACACCTTCTCGCGCCGCTCGTGCATTTCCTGGGCTTCCAGGGAGAGCGTGGCGATCGGCCGGGCGTCGAGTCGGGCGATCCCGATCGGGTCGCCGGTTTCTTCACAATAGCCGTAGGTGCCGTCCTCGATCCGCTTGAGCGCCGCGTCGATCTTCGAAATCAGCTTGCGCTGCCGATCGCGGGTGCGGAGCTCAAGTGCCCGGTCGCTCTCCGAGGAGGCGCGGTCGGCCATGTCCGGATGGTTCTGGCTTTCTTCCTGCAGGTTCTCGAGCGTTTCGCGGCTTTCCCGGAGGATTTCCTCTTTCCAGCGCTCCAGCTTCTGCCGGAAGTACTCCCGCTGCCGCGGGTTCATAAACGGTTCGTCCTGAGTAGGTCGGTATTCAAGAACTTCAGTCGACATTCTGACTCGATTCCAAAACGCCCCTAATGGCCGGCCTTATAGTGGCGCAAGGGTATGCTTCGCAAGCTTTCAAAAGCTTGGTGATTAATCCGTGAGTGGACAGATGCCGACTTTGTCAGGCGGGGTACAGTCCGCGCTTGGCCAGCTCAACCCGGGCGCGCAGCTCGATATCGTCGAGCAAGGCGTCCAGGCCGGGCTCCGATTGCTCCCGCGCCTGGCTCAATACAGCCATGAGCTGGTTGAGGCGGCCCTCGGCCATCCGGCCAACCAGCAGGTCGCCCCGCAGGCCCTCCAGCGTATCGATGAGCTGGTTGCCGCGCCGCACCACCTTCTTGCGCTTCAGCAGCGGATCCTCCACTGCCTGCAGCGCCAGGAGCGCGTCCAGCGACGTGGCTGCGGCGATCGTGGCGGTCGGCCGTGCCTCCTGGGCCTGCGGCCCCTGCCCGATCTCGAACGCCGCGCTCGATGCGCTGCGACCGGCCGCAGAGCGCCCCGCCACATTGCCTACCCGCGCATTGTTCTCGATCCGCACCGGACTCACCCGCCTAGTCACTGCCCGGCAAAATCTGCCGCCAGCAGTTAAGCAAACGTTAATGCACTCGGCAGGACTTGCCGACCGACCAGCCAGGCACCGGCCGCCTCTGCAGAACTCCCGTTGAATTTCAATGCTTTGGCGAAACTGGCACGGTTCTCGCAACGAGCTGGACAATCGCGGTGCATGGGGATGCGCCGAACTCCGGGGACTGCCAGATGGCCAAATTCAACCTGAAGCGCGCACTCATGGGCCTGATGGCCGTCGTGCTCCTGCTGCCGCAGCCGACCGTCACCTACGCCGCTGCCGCTCGCATCAAGGATGTCGTCAACATCGAGGGCGTGCGCGAGAACCAGCTGGTCGGCTACGGCCTGGTCGTCGGCCTCAACGGCACCGGCGACGGGCTCAACAACTCGCCTTTTACCAAGCAGAGCCTGCAGGCCATGCTCGAACGGCTGGGGGTCAACACCCGCGGCGAGAACATGCGCACGGGCAATGTCGCGGCAGTGATGGTGACGGCAAACCTGCCGGCCTTCTCTACCCAGGGCTCGCGGCTCGATGTCAACGTCGCCTCGCTAGGCGATGCGAAGAGCCTGCAGGGCGGCACGCTGCTGGTCACACCGTTGCTCGGCGCCGACGGCGAAGTCTACGCCATCGCCCAGGGCTCGGTGACCATCAACGGCTTCTCCGCCCAGGGTGACGCCGCCTCGGTGGTGTCGGGAGTTCCCACCACCGGCCGCATCTCCTCCGGCGGGCTGATCGAGCGCGAAATCGGTTTCGTGCTCGGCGCCCAACGCTCGCTGCGTCTGGCGCTCCGCAACCCCGACCTCACCACCTCCCGCCGCATCGCGCTGGCGATCAACGATTTCATCGGCGTTCCCTGCGCCACACCCGAGGACCCGGCGACCATCCGGCTCAACCTGCCGCGCAACTTCAACGGCAATATCGTCGACCTGCTCACCGATATCGAACAACTGGTGATCGAAACGGACCTGCCGGCCAAGATCGTCATCGACGAGAACTCCGGCATCATCGTCATGGGCAAGGATGTACGGGTCTCGACCGTCGCCGTCGCTCAGTCGAACCTCACCGTGACCATCGCCGAGAGCCCTGTGGTGGTGCAGCCCAACCCATTGAGCCTCGGCCAGACCGCAGTCGAGCCGCGCACCGATCTGTCGGTGAGCACATCCGAGAGCAAGCTCGCCGTGGTGCCGGAATCGGTGAGCCTGCAGCAGCTGGTCGATGGCCTCAACGCCCTGGGCATCAGCCCGCGCGACCTCATTGCCATCCTGCAGGCGGTGAAAGCCTCCGGCGCGCTGCAAGCCGAAATCGAGGTGCTGTGATGCTGAGTTCCGCATCAGGTCTGGGCTTTGCCGGCAAGAAGCAGGCGACCACGCTGTCCCCTGCCCAGGTTGGACATCTTCGCGAGCAGGCCAAGGATCTTGAGGGCGTTTTCCTCAACACCTTGATGAAGGAAATGTTCGCCTCGCTGAAGACCGATGACAGCGCCATGGGCGGCGGCTTTGCCGAAGAGACCTGGCGCGGCATGCAGGCCGAACAGATGGCCGACGTGCTGGCTCGCTCCGGCGGCGTCGGCCTCGCCGATGCGCTGCTGCCTGACCTCATCGCGGCGCAGGAAGCTGCCCAGAACGCCATCCCAACAACAAGAAACAGCGGAGCGCTGAAATGATGAATGCTGCTGCCGAACGCCTCGCGGCCCTCGACTCCCTTCCCGCCGCCGAGCTCTGCGGCCTCGCCATGGAAACGCTCGAAAGCCTCGTCGTGGTGCTCAACCAGGAGACCACCCTGCTCCGCGCCGGCCGCGCCAAAGACGCCGGCCAGTTGACCGCCGAGAAGACCCGCCTCGCCCAGGACTATATGGGCTTTGCCCGCTCGGTGCAGCGCCAGGGCACTCGACTGCGGGCCGAGGCCCCTGAACTCGTCGATGCCTTGCTTGGCGGGCATGATCGGCTGGCGACGCAGATGGCGGAAAATCTCCGCGTCATCGCCACTGCCCGCTCGGTCACCGAAGAGCTGCTGACTGACGTGGCCACGGCGATGAGCGCCAAGGCCCGCCCCAAAACCTATGGCGCCAACGGTGAACTCGCCGGGCAGCCGCCGCAGGCGGCCAGCGGCGTCTCGATCAACCGCGCGCTCTGAGGCGCCCAGATCGGCAAAGTTTTCGGCAAATTGCACCGAACCGCGAAAGCGCAATGAAAGCCTGGACCGGCATGGTTCCCAGCTAATTGGCAACTGGGAATGCCGGTCATGAGCGCCAGGATAGCGCCCGAACCGATCAGGATGGGACTTGCAGCAGTCGGGGACTACCGGTCCCGGTCGCTGCTCGGCGATTCCACGCAGGGTTCGGATCTTCCCGACACACCCGCTCCGCCACCTGCCCCGCCGCAGAACACTGCCGCGCAACTGCTGCCGCCATTGCCCGCGCCGCCGCCTCCGCCGGGCTCGGCATTTGCAGCGGCGCTATTGTCTGGACAGTTACCGCCCAAGCCCACCAGCGATCGCGAAATCATCCTGCGGCTCGGCAGTGCCGACCTGCCGGCGCAGGGCTCGCTCGCCTTGCACGATCGGCTGGTCTGAACGACACGATTCTCGGGCCGCCGCGGTCCGATTCCCTAATTGGCACGCCGCCGACGCTCGCTCGGCAGGATTTGCCGGATTGCCACTTTCGGCAGCATTGGCAAGGCTTTGCGGGTGCCATCGGCACGCCATGGAACACAAAATTAACTGCGTCTGGCAGCATCCTGTTAACCATTCTTAAGCCGGCCGGGGCTACGATCACGATCAATCTCAGGACGAGATTATCGATTTAGCCAGAAGGGATTCCACCCATGCCGGAAGTTAACCTGTCAAAGGCGGTTCGCTCGAACCTCCTGAGCCTCCAGTCCACCGCTGCCTCGATGGCCAAGACGCAGGAGCGTCTTGCTACCGGTCTCAAGGTGAACACTGCGCTCGACAACCCGACCAACTTCTTCACTGCCGCGTCGCTGAATAGTCGTGCGTCCGACATGGCAAACCTGCTGGACTCGATGTCGAACGGCATCAAGACCATCGAGGCCGCCGACAACGGCCTTACCTCGATCACCAAGACGGTCGAGTCGATGCAGTCGGCCCTGCGCCAGGCGCGCCAGGACAAGTCGTTCAAGACCATGTCCTACACGCTCGACACCGCCGCGATCGGTACTGCCACTGCCAAGACGCTCTCGTTCGAAGGCGGCGCTGTCGGTACTGCCCCGGTCAGCATCAACCTCAACACCACTGGTGCCGGCTCTGCTGCTACCGCTGGTACGGTCGTCGGTGGTGCGTTTACCGCTGTCGACTTCGAGAACGGTGGCGCAAACGACGGCACGATCAGCTTTGATCTGGCCCTCGACGGCGCTTCGTCGCCCACCAGCGTCAGCATCGGCTTCGCCGATCTTGGCGGCGTGGCCGACACCAGCGCCGTGACTGCGTCTGAACTTGCCGGGATCATCAACACCAAAGTTGGTTCGACCGTCGCTTCGGTGAACGGCTCGGGCGGCATCGACATCACGTCCACCACGACGGGCGCGGCGTCGGAAGTCGAAATCACCAACTTCACGGCGACCAACGGTGCGACCGGTTCGGGTCTCGCCGATGGCAACGACCTCGGCGATGCCGCGGTTGCTCCCGGCGCGGTCAAGACCGTCGATGCGCTGGTGCAGGAGATCAACTCCAACACGTCGCTCAAGGACAAGATCCGCGCCTCCAACGACAACGGCAAACTTCGCATCGAGAACCTCTCGACCGAAGAGCTGACCGTCAACGGCATCAGCTCCAGCGGCCAGGTCGATGGCGGCGCCGGTACCGGCGACATCGGCGGCAACACCGTGCGCAAGAACCTCGTCACCCAGTTCAACGAACTGCGCGACCAGCTCGACAAGTTCGCCGACGATGCCTCCTTCAACGGCATCAACCTGCTGCGCGGCGACAAGCTCAAGTTGACGTTCAACGAGACCGGCACCTCGACCATCGACATCCAGGCCAAGAATGAGAATGGCGACCCGATCGCCATCAACAACACCACCCTGGGTATCGAGCACGTCGTCAACTCCGACTTCGATGCGGACACAAAGCTCGATGCCAAGCTGGAGATCCTTGGTTCTGCGCTGGGCAAGCTCCGCTCGCAGGCTTCGTCCTTCGGCTCGAACCTGTCGATCGTCCAGAACCGCACCGACTTCACCAAGAACATGATCAACACCCTCGAGACCGGTGCGGCGAACCTCACGCTCGCCGATACCAACGAGGAAGCGGCGAACCTTCTCGCCTTGCAGACTCGCCAGCAGCTGTCGTCGACAGCTCTGTCGATGGCCTCGCAGGCCGACCAGGCCGTGCTGCGTCTGTTCTAGGCAGACCACCTCCGAAAGTGAAAAGGCGGGCTCTGGCCCGCCTTTTTCTTTGCCTAAGCGGCATTGCGTATCACTTCGACGCATTGAGCAAACTGCTCATTAACTTTGCCTCGAATGCCCAGGGCATTTACCTCGAATGCCCGCGGCAAACTTCAATTCAATCAGCGAACTTAAGACTTCTTTTGCCGGTGGCGACCGATGATCCGGGCGCGTCTCAGGAGAGACGGTTAGTAACTGAGTACGGACCCAGAAAGGGCCTCCAAAATGGCTGATGTAAATCTGTCAAAGGCAGTTCGCTCGAACCTGCTGAGCCTCCAGTCCACTGCTTCTTCGATGGCCAAGACGCAGGAGCGTCTCGCCACCGGCCTGAAGGTGAACTCGGCGCTCGACAACCCGACTAACTTCTTCACCGCCGCTTCGCTTAACTCTCGTGCCTCGGATATGGCGAGCCTGCTCGATTCCATGTCCAACGGTATCAAGACCATTGAAGCTGCGGACAATGGCCTTTCGTCGATCACCAAGACCGTCGAGTCGATGCAGTCCACGCTCCGTCAGGCGCGCCAGGACAAGTCGTTCAAGACCCAGTCCTTTACGGTTGACTCTGCCACCATCGGCACTGCCACTGCCAAGACGCTCTCGTTCGAGGGCGGTGCTGTCGGCACTTCGCCGGTCAGCATCAACCTCAACACCACTGGTGCCGGCTCTGCTGCTACCGCTGGTACGGTCGTCGGTGGTGCGTTTACCGCTGTCGACTTCGAGAACGGTGGCGCAAACGACGGCACGATCAGCTTCGATCTGGCCCTCGACGGCGCTTCGTCGCCCACCAGCGTCAGCATCGGCTTCGCCGATCTTGGCGGCGTGGCCGACACCAGCGCCGTGACTGCGTCTGAACTTGCCGGGATCATCAACACCAAGGTTGGTTCGACCGTCGCTTCGGTGAACGGCTCGGGCGGCATCGACATCACGTCCACCACGACGGGCGCGGCGTCGGAAGTCGAAATCACCAACTTCACGGCGACCAACGGTGCGACCGGTTCGGGCCTCGCCGATGGCAACGACCTCGGCGATGCCGCGGTTGCCGCTGGTTCGGTGAAAACCGTCGACGCTCTGGTTACCGAGATCAACGGCAACTCGTCGCTCAAGGACAAGATCCGCGCCTCCAACGACAACGGCAAGCTCCGCATCGAGAACCTCTCGACCGAGGCGCTTGAAGTGACCGGTGTTGGCACCGACGGTGAAGTCGACGGCACCACGGGCACCGCGGAAATCGGCGGCAATGAAGTCCGCAAGAACCTGGCCAAGCAGTTCAACGAACTGCGTGACCAGCTCGACAAGCTGGCTGATGACGCCTCTTTCAACGGCATCAACCTGCTCCGCGGCGACAAGCTCAAGCTGACGTTCAACGAGACGGGCACTTCGACC
>NZ_DASZAW010000070.1:0-38480 GCF_035944845.1 Devosia sp.
GATCAGAACGATGGTCTTGGTCATTTTGGGTCTCTCCTTGGTTGGGCGAACCCTTGTCCGCCGCGATGTGATGACCCTAAGCTCACCCCCGATCGGCGACGATTGCCGCAACTGACATTGTCGGGGCCAGAAGTGACAAAGCACCGACAGCCCGGAGTCTTCCGGATGGCGGCCGATCATGCGATGGGAAGCGGCGCCGTACGACCGCATCAAGCGCCCAGGGAGACCCCATGCCTACGATCGACGAAGCGAGGCTTCTGGCCAGTCGCCACCAGGTGCTGCGCGAGGCGATCGACCCGCGCCTCCCCGGCCTCTATCGCGGCAAGGTGCGCGACAATTACGACCTCCCGGAAGGCCGCCGCATCCTTGTCACCTCCGACCGCCTCTCGGCGTTCGATCGCGTACTCTGCCATGTCCCGTTCAAGGGCCAGGTGCTGAACGGCATCGCCCGCTGGGCTTTCGATGCAACCGGCGATATCTGCCCCAACCATGTGCTCGACACCCCCGACCCCAACATCGTCGTCGGCCGGCGGCTCGACATCCTGCCGGTGGAGATCGTGGTGCGCGGCTACCTCGCCGGCACCACCAGCACCTCGATCCTCACCATGTATCGCGCCGGTCGCCGTGAAATGTACGGGCAGACCCTGCCCGATGGTCTCGCCGACAACCAGGCGCTCGAAACCCCGATCATCACCCCCACCAGCAAGGCCGCCGATGGGGCACATGACGAGCCGCTGACCGAAGCCGAAATCCTCACGCGCGGCCTGCTCACCGAGGCGCAATGGCGAAAGGTCAGCGAGACCGCCCTTGCCCTGTTCGCCCGCGGCCAGGCGCTGGCTGCCGAGCGCGGCCTGATCCTTGCCGACACCAAGTATGAGTTCGGGCTCGATGCCGAGGGGACTCTCCGCCTCGCCGACGAAATCCACACCCCGGATTCCAGTCGCTACTGGCGCGCCGACACCTACCCCGAACGCCTCGCCGCCGGACAGCGTCCGCACAGCTTCGACAAGGACGTGATCCGCGAGTGGGTCGCGGCGCGCTGCGACCCCTACCGCGATGTGATCCCCGAGATACCCGATGAACTGATCTGGAAGACCGCGCTCACCTATGTCGAGGCATACCAGCGGATCACCGGGCGCAGCTTCGAGCCGCCTCCGCCAACGCCTTCGATAACCGAGCGGGTGCTTGCGGCGTTGGCGGCTTTCCACACGCGCTGAGACCGTCGCAGCGAAGCGGAGGTGCCGGGCCAACAGGGCCGGCGTCGAACTGGCAGGCAAATTCCTTTGTCATCGGAAGGCATGCCACGAACGACCCGGCACAGCCTCTACATGGTGATCCCGCCATCCACCACGAAGTTGGAACCCGTCGCATAGGCGCTCTCGTCGCTGGCGAGATACACCAGGAGATGCGCCATCTCTTCGGGTTGCGCCATGCGGCCCATCGGCTGGCGGGCGACGAAAGTCTTCCACACCTCGTCATGGTCGCCCAGCGCGTGCGCCCGCTCGTGCAGCGACGGCGAGTCGACGCTGCCGGGGCAGATGGTGTTGGCCCGGATATTGTTCTTCATGTAGTCGAACGCCACCGATTTGGTGAAGCCGATCACCGCCGCCTTGGATGACATGTAAGCGACCCGGTTCGGCACCCCCTTCATCGACGAAGCCACCGAGGCGACGTTGATGATGTTGGCCCCACCCTGCGCAATGAAGGCCGGCAGGAACGCCTGGGTCAGGACGAACATCGGCGTCACGTTGATATCGAAGCTCAGCTGCCACTCCTCGAGCGTGGTGGTTCCCAGCATCCCCTGATGCACCCAGCCGGCGCCGTTATAGAGGACGTTCACCCCATGGTGCCGGGCCGCCGCCGCGCGCAGCGCCAGGTGGTCGGTGACGTCGAGCGCGTAGGTTTCGTGCCCGGCCGAAATCGCCCTCAGCTCTTCGCCCTTGCGTGCAATGCCGGCCGCATCGCGGTCGGTGGCGATGACCCGCGCGCCCTCCCGCGCGAAGGCGGTCGCCGCCGCCCCGCCGATGCCGGCGGCCGCCGCGGTCATGAACACAACTTTCCCCTCGAGCCGTCCCATTTTCTCCCTTTCCGTCCAGTTGCTTGCGCGACCAAAGCGGTACAGCCCGGTCGTTGTCCCATTCCGCCCGTGTGGTACCATACCAGGATCAGCGAGGGGACCCGCACTATGGATGAATTGACCTGGGAGGCGCTGCTTCCCCCGATCTTTGCGGCTGCCGGCATCGACGCCACTGGAACACTGGAAATCGCCCCGCTCACGGGTGGTGTTTCGTCCGATATTGTGCGCGTCCGGCTACCCGATGGCCGGCAATACTGTGCCAAGCGCGCGCTTTCGAAGCTCAAGGTCGCGACCGACTGGCAGGCGCCGCTCGAGCGCAATCAGTATGAAGTCGCCTGGCTGCGCCGCGCCAACGCCATTGTCCCGGGCGCCGCCCCCGAGGTGATCGGCGAAGATCGCGCTCACGGCATTGCGCTGCTCGAATACCTGCCGGCCGAGGATTACGTGCTGTGGAAGGCCGAACTGCTGGCCGGCCGCGCCAATCCGTCAGTCGCTACCGCCGTCGCCGAGGCGCTCGGCCGCATCCATGCCGCGACGCTCAACGACCCCTCGGCCGCCGCCGAGTTCTCCACTGACCAGTTGATCGACGCGCTGCGCCTCGATCCCTACCTGCGCTTCACCGCCGGCCGCCACCCCGAATTGGCCGAACGCATCCTCACGGTGCTCGCCACCACTGCAAACACCAAGCTGGCCCTCGTCCACGGCGATGTCAGCCCCAAGAATATCCTGATCAGCAATGCCGATGGCCACCCCGTGCTGCTCGATGCGGAATGCGCCTGGTATGGCGATCCCGCCTTCGACGCTGCCTTCTGTCTCAACCACCTGGTGCTGAAGTCCATCCACCTGCCGGCGCTCAGGGCCGCCTTGCTCGACCAGGCAACAAGTTTCACCGCCACTTGGCTTGCACACTTCCCGGTCGCGTTGCGCGCCACCACCGATGCCCGGGTCGCGGCCCTCCTCCCCTGCCTGATGCTCGCCCGCGTCGACGGCAAATCGCCGGTCGAATATCTCAGCGACGCCAATCGCCAGGTCGTCCGTGACCTCGCCATTCCCCATATCCGCCGACCACCGACCAGCATCGCCGATCTGCTCGACCGTCTCCGTTCATTCCAGGATCGATAACGCGTTATGTCAGCCATCAAGACCATTCTCGGCCGCCAGGTCTGGGACTCGCGCGGCCGCCCCACCGTCGAGGTCGAAGTCACCCTCGCAAGCGGCGTCATCGGCCGCGCCATCGCTCCCTCTGGCGCCTCCACCGGCAGCAGAGAAGCGCTCGACAAGCGCGATGGCGGCAGGCGGCTGGGCGGCTACGGCGTCAACGGGGCGCTGGCCGCGGTAAACGGCGAGATCCGGGGCCGGCTTGTCGGCCTCGATGCCCTCGACCAGGCCGCCGCCGATCATGCCATGATCGAACTCGACGGCACGCCGCAGAAGACCAGGCTGGGCGGCAACGCCATCGTCGCCACCTCCTCGGCCATCGCCTGGGCTGCCGCGGCCGAGCAACGGATCCCGCTCTGGCAGCATTTGCGGCGCCTCGGCAAACTCGATCCCGAGGCGCAGCATATCCCGGCCCCGATGATCCAGATCTTTGGCGGCGGCCGCCACGCCGGCAACCGCATCGACATCCAGGATTTCCTCATCCTTGCCGTCGGCGCGCAGAGCTTCGCCGAAGCCACCGAGCAGATCGCCGAGGTCTACATGGCGGCCAGCAAGGCCATGGTGCAGCAGGGTAAGCTCAACGGCGTCGCCGACGAGGGCGGCGTCTGGCCGGATTTTACCGCCAACGAGGATGGGCTCGAACTGCTCACCCGTGCCATCGAGACTGCCGGGCTGCGCCCCGGCGTCGATATCGGCATCGCACTCGATGTCGCCGCCACCTCATTCTTCGCCGACGGCGCCTATCGCCTGGCGCTCGAGGGCAAGGCGCTGTCGACGCTCGGGATGATCGAACTGCTGCAGTCCTGGGTCGCTGCCTACCCGATCGTCTCGCTCGAAGACCCCCTCGCCGAGGACGATGACGAAGGCTTTGCCGAGATCACCCGACGCCTCGGCAAGTCCATCCAGATCATTGGTGACGACTATCTGACCAGTTCCGAGTCCCGTGTTGCCCTTGCCGCAGCACAGGGATGCTGCAATTCGGTGTTGCTCAAATCGAACCAGTGCGGCACCCTGACCGAATTGATTGCGGCAAGCACTGGCGCCCGCGCCGTCGGCTGGAATACCATCCAGTCCGGCCGCTCCGGTGAAAGTGAAGATGTGACGCTCAGTCATCTGGCCGTCGGTTTGATGTCCGACCAGATCAAGGTCGGCTCGATGACGCGCTCGGAACGGACCGCAAAGTGGAATGAAGTGATCCGCATTGAGGGTTACTACGTAGCACCGCGCTACTGGCGTTTTGCCATTCCGCGGCTTTAGTCGAAGGGCAGTTTGGGGGACTGGGTTTGGGGGATGCAGATAGACGAAATGGCGCGGGCCGGCCGGTTCGCGTTGAAGACGTAGCTCGCGTTGCAGGGGTTTCGCCGATTACCGTCTCACGCGCCCTGTCCTACCCCGACAAGGTCAAGGACGAGACCCGGGCGCGCATTCTCGAGGCCGTCGCCCAGACCGGCTATGTCGTCAACCGCTTCGCCTCCTCGCTTCGCTCCGGCCGCTCCAACGTCATTACCGTGTTCGTCTCCAGCCTGCTCAATCCGCATTTCGCCACTTCGGTGCAGGGCATCGTCGATTCTGTCGAGGGTAGCGGCTACCACCTGATGTTCGCCCAGACCGGCTATTCCGAAATGCTGGAGATCGACGTGGTCGAATCGGTGCTGCCGTTTCGCCCCGCCGGCGTCGTCTTCACCGGCGTGGTGCGCGCCGACAAGACCCGTCAGGCGCTGCAGAAGCTCGGCATCCCGGTGATGGAGATGTGGGGCAACCGCCCCGATCCGATCGACATGCTGGTCGGCTCGTCCAGCTATGACGCAGGCCGGTTGATGGGCGAGCATTTCGGCGAACGGGGTTTCCGCAAGGTCGCCTATAGCGGCCACACCATCGAACGGACCGCCCAGCGCATCGAAGGCTTCCGCCATGGCCTCGCCAAGCACGGCCTGACGCTGGAGCTGATCCACCCGATGGATGGCACCCGCACCTTTGCCGACGGCACGCGGGCCTTCGATGCCATTCTCGAGCAATTGCCCGGCTGCGACGCCATCTTCTTTGGTACCGACGTGCTCGCCGCGGGCGCCATGACCAGGGCGCTCGACCGCGGCATCGCCGTGCCCGGCCAGGTCGCCATCGCCGGCTATGGCGACCTCGAGTTCACCCAGCACGTCCGCCCCTCGCTCACCTCGCTGCAGGTCTCGAGTTACGAGATGGGCCGCGAAGCCGGACGCATGCTGATCAAGCGCCTCAATGGCGAAGCCATCGCCAACCCCATCGTGCTGCAGCCGATCAGCATCGTCGCCCGCGCCAGCACGCTGGGCTGATCCCCTAATCCTCCGCAAGCGGGTTGCCGCATTCGCGACACCGCAACTGACAGGCCGGCGCGGGACGCCCAGGCTGATGCGGGCGCTATCCCGCCCATTGCAACCCGACATCCCGATCTCTATCATCGCCTCCGGTACGATCCTCCCTCAATCGAAGGAATGCCTGCCCAGTCCGCCGGGATTGGGCTATGGATCGTCGAGACAGCCTGTTGATTTGAGGAGATCACTATGAGTTCGGGTAAAGGCGAGACCAACGCGGGCAAGAAGCTCCGGTCGCGCGCCTGGTTCGATAATCCGGAAAACCCGGACATGACTGCGCTCTACCTCGAGCGCTATCTCAACTACGGCATTTCGCGCGAAGAACTGCAGTCCGGCAAGCCGATCATCGGCATCGCCCAGACCGGCTCGGACATCTCGCCCTGCAATCGTCACCACCTCGAGCTCGCCAAGCGCGTGCGCGAGGGCATCCGCGATGCCGGCGGCATCGTCATGGAGTTCCCGGTTCACCCGATCCAGGAAACCGGCAAGCGCCCGACCGCCGGCCTCGACCGCAACCTCGCCTATCTCAGCCTCGTCGAAGTGTTGTACGGCTATCCGCTCGACGGCGTGGTGCTGACCATCGGCTGCGACAAGACCACCCCGGCCATGCTGATGGGCGCCGCCACCGTCAACATCCCGGCTATTGCGCTGTCGGTCGGCCCGATGCTCAACGGCTGGTTCCGCGGCGAGCGCACCGGCTCGGGTACTATCGTCTGGAAGGCCCGTCAGATGATGGCTGCCGGCGAAATCGGCTACGAGCAGTTCATCGAGCTGGTGGCGTCTTCCGCCCCCTCGACCGGCTACTGCAACACCATGGGCACCGCCTCGACCATGAACTCGCTGGCCGAGTCGCTCGGCATGCAGCTGCCTGGTTCGGCCGCCATCCCGGCGCCCTATCGCGATCGGCAGGAAATGGCCTGGCGTACCGGCAAGCGCATCGTCGAGATGGTGCATGAGGACCTCAAACCCTCCGACATCCTGACCAAGGACAACTTCATCAACACCATCGTCGTAAACTCGGCGATCGGCGGCTCGACCAACGCTCCCATCCACATCAACGCCATCGCCCGCCATATCGGCGTCGAGCTCAACATCGATGATTGGCAGAAGCACGGCCACAAGGTGCCGCTGCTGGTCAACATGCAGCCGGCCGGCGAGTACCTGGGCGAAGACTATTACCATGCGGGCGGCGTGCCGGCGGTGGTCAACGAGCTGATGAAACAGGGCCTCATCCGCGAGAACGCCCCGACCGTCAACGGCAAGACCATCGGCGAGAACTGCCGCGACACCACCATCCAGGACGACAAGGTCATCCGGCCGTTCTCCAACCCGATGAAGGCCGAAGCCGGCTTCCTGGTGCTGCGCGGCAACCTTTTCGACAACGCCATCATGAAGACCTCGGTGATCTCCGAGGAGTTCCGCCTGCGCTACCTCAACGACCCGAAGGATCCGGGCGCCTTCGAGGGCAAGGCCGTGGTGTTCGACGGGCCGGAGGATTACCACCACCGCATCGACGATCCCTCGCTCGAAATCGACGAGCACACCCTGCTGTTCATGCGCGGCGCCGGCCCGATCGGCTATCCGGGCGCAGCGGAGGTGGTGAACATGCGGCCGCCTGATTACCTGATCAAGAAAGGCATCACCTCGCTCGCCTGCATCGGCGATGGCCGCCAGTCCGGCACCTCGGGCTCGCCCTCCATCCTCAATGCCTCGCCTGAAGCGGCGGCCGGCGGCAACCTCGCCATCCTCAAGACCGGCGACCGCGTCCGCATCGACCTCAACAAGGGCGAAGCCGACATCCTCATCTCCGCCGAGGAGATCGAGCAGCGTCGGGCCGAACTGCATGCCGCCGGTGGCTACAAGTATCCGGCGCATCAGACCCCGTGGCAGGAAATCCAGCGCGGCATCGTCGACCAGCTTGGTGCCGGTGGCGTGCTGAAGAACGCGGTGAACTACCAGCGCCTGGCACAGACTGCCGGGCTCCCCCGCGACAATCACTGATCAAATCCGAGGGGGCCAATCAAGATTGGCCCCTTTCTTCTTGCGCCGGCCGTTGCGATGGGCCAACAAGCCGCCGCAATGTTTGACGAACAAGTGACGGTCAGCGCACTATCGATGCGCTGGAGCGCTTTCAGGAGAGGTTGCAGACCTTTCCGGTTCGGAAGCGTGACATATCAAAGACTTAGAGCATCACAACGATTCGACGAAGCGGTGAAATGCTCTAGTGGCGGGTGAGGGCTCGATGTCTGATATTCTGGACTATTGCAAAGGGCGGGAGGCGCAGACCTTCAAGCCCGGCCAGGTGTTGATCCGCGAGGGCGGCCAGGAAGGCCAGCTCTTCGTCCTGATCGAGGGCCAGGTCGAAGTGCTTCGCAAGGACACCCAGGTCAGCTACATCGACGAGCCCGGCTCGATCTTCGGCGAGATGGCAGTGCTGCTCGACATGCCCTCGAGCGCCACGGTCAAGGCGCTCTCCAGCGTCAAGGCCTATGCGATCGACGACGCCATCAGCTTCCTCGGCGGCAACCCCGAGATCGCGCTCTATGTCGCGACGCTCCTCGCCCGCCGGCTCTACTACACCACCTCGTACCTGGTCGATCTGCAGCAGCAGTCGGAAGGCAAGCGCGAAGACCTCGACCTCGTCGACAAGATCCTCGCTCAACTGATCGAAAAGCCCGACGAAGCCAAGCACGCCAAGCGCTCGCGGAAGTAGGCCCTTACACGAGACCGACCTCTGCGCGTGGGGCCCCCACGCACTTATAGACGTGCCAGTAACGACCTACACCAGGCCCTTGCTCAGCAGCACCGCATAGATGATCGCAGCATAGGTCAGCTGGTGCGTGATCTGATCGAGCCCATGCAGGCTCCAGAACCGCCGTGGCTGGGTGTCGACATGCACGCCGCGCGAATAGTGGATCTTGGAGTAGTCGAGCAGGTAGTGCACCACGAACTCGGCCACCACGATTCCGGCCAGCCAGGGGAGCGGCGTTCCCGCGAGCAGCAGCACCAGCGCCGTCAAACCGGCATGCACGCCCGCATGCGCGTAACCGCCAGGTTGGCGGAAATCGCCCTTGCCGCTCAGCATCCATCCCGGCTGCAGGAAGTAGTCGGCGATGTAGTGCTTGAGCTCCAGTCCGATGAACAGCAGAAAGAACAGTCCGACCATTCGGTCTTATCCTTGCGGGATGACGCCCCCACGGCTCAACCCGAGCCTCGATGCTTGCAACCTCCGGTTGTCTGAGGCAAGCGCAGAGTTTAGTCCTGTGTTAGGTTCGCGACAGCGCCGTTCAGCCGGCGTTCATGGATGGCGTGGCAGGTGGTCCGCGCCGGACGTCTGTCCCGTCGGGAGGTCTTGATGCTGCGGCTGGTTACCTCGATCGTTCTGCTGCTTCTGGTTGCCCAACCGGCCCTCGCCGCCTCAGGCAAGGCGATGGGTGTGGATCCCGCGGCGAGGCTCGAAGACAAATCCGGCGCCAAGACCCTGGTGGTCGGCACCGACGTATTCATCGGCGATCGCGTCGTCACCGACGCCAAAGGCCTGGTGCAACTGCTGTTTTCCGACAAGACCAAGCTGGTGGTCGGTCCGCGTTCCGCGCTGGTGATCGAGGATTACCTGCTGCGCGAGGATGGCTCGGGCGGCAAGTTCGCCATCAACGCCCTTTCCGGGACCTTCCGTTTCGTCACCGGCGGCGCTCCCAAGGATCGCTACCTGATCACCACGCCCACCGGCACCGTCGGCGTGCGCGGCACCGCCTTCGACCTTAATGTGCACCAGGACCACTATTCGCTGCTGCTGTTCCACGGCGCCGTGGTGATGTGCAACACGGCCAGAAAGTGCATCACGGTCGATGATTTCTGCGATGTCGGCATGGCCGACCTGACCGACGCCCGGCTGCTCGGCAACACCGACGATTTCGTCGGCGCGGAGCGCACCTCGATGCGCGGCATGTTCCCCTGGGCCGTCTCGGAAAGCGACCTGCTGAGGCCATTCTGGGTGGCGCAGGCCCGCCAATGCCTCAACCGCGCCGTGGTCCCCAACCAGACCGATGCCGGCGCCGGCAACCCCGACAGCGACCCGCAAGTGCCGCAGCGACCGTCGCGGCAGCAGCCGGGGCTGCAGACGGGCCCCAAAGGCTAACCCACCAGGACAAGATCACCCCGATGCTCCGACGCCTGCTGCCTATCCTCGCCGGCCTCGTCATTGTCGTGCTGCTCACTGCCCTGCGTATCGCCGACCCGTTCCCGGTGCAGGTGCTGCGCGAGATCGCTTTCGATTTCTACCAGCGCCTGCATCCGCGTCCGCAAGGGGACTTTCCGGTCCGCGTCATCGATATCGACGAAGCCGCGCTCGCCGAATTCGGCCAATGGCCCTGGCCGCGTGATCGCCTCGCCGCCGTCACCGACCGGCTGACCGAACTGGGCGCCGCCGCCGTCGGCTTCGACGTGCTGTTCCCCGAGATCGACCGCATGTCGCCGAGCCGTATCGCGGCGGGCCTGCCCGGCATCGATGCGGCGACGCTCCCGGACTACGATGCCATCTTTGCCGCCGCGTTGTCGCGCTCGCCATCTATCCTCGGCTTCTCGCGCACCCCTTCCGGCCGGCCGCTGACCGGCAGCCCGAAGGCCGGCTTTGCCATCTCCGGCCCCGACCCCAGCGAGCGCATCCCGTTCCTCACCGGCACCGCAGCGCCGATCCCGATCCTCCGCGATGCGGCTCCCGGCCTCGCCGCCCTCAGCCTCAATTCCGAGCTCTCGGCCGGCGCCGTCCGCCGCATCCCGATGCTGTGGACCAATGGCAGCCAGCTGTTCCCCACCCTCTCGGTCGAGGCGCTCCGCCTTGCCATGGGCATCAGCACCGTGGTGGTCTTCGGCGATACCGCCGCCGAAGGCTATGTCGACAGTATCCGGCTCGGCGATTTTACCGTACCGCTGACCTCCGAAGGTGACCTCTGGCTCTATTACAGCCGACCCAACCCGGACCTCCTGGTCTCTGCCGCTGACCTGCTCGGTCCCAACTACCAGCAGCTCGGCGACCGCATCGCCGGCAATATCGTGCTGATCGGCACCTCGGCATCGGGCCTGCTCGATCTCCACAACACCACGCTGGGCGACAATGTCGCCGGCGTCACCATCCATGCGCAGGCCATCGAGCAGATCCTTTCGGGCACCTACCTCAGCCGCCCCGACTGGATCGCCGGCCTCGAGATCGTCAGCTTCCTGGCGCTCGGCGCCTTCATGGTTGTGGTGGTCCTGCTGCTCGGACCGCTGGTCGGCATCGCCGCCGGAGCTCTGGCGCTCGGTGTCGCCATCGGGGTGTCCTGGTGGATGTTCATCACCGAGGGCTTCATGCTCGATCCGAGCTACCCACTGATCGGGCTGACCCTGCTCTATCTGGCGCTGGTGTTCTTCCGCTTCCTCACCACCGAGCGGGCCAAAAAGCAGATCCGCCGCGCCTTCGGCTACTACGTCGCCCCCTCGCTGCTGAGCGAGATCGAGAAGAACGGCGACCGGCTGAAGCTTGGCGGCGACGTACGCCGCATCACCGTGCTGTTTTCCGATATGCGCGGCTTCACCTCGCTGAGTGAACAGCTCGAGCCGCGTCGGATCCTGGCGATCCTCAATACGCTGTTCGGCGCGCTCGGCCACGAGATCGTCGGGCGCATGGGCACCATCGACAAGTTCATCGGCGACGCCATCATGGCGTTCTGGAACGCGCCCGTCGACGTCCCCGACCATGAGCGCAAGGCCTTGCGCGCCGCGCTCGGCATGCGCCAGAAGCTCGCCGAGCTGAACCAGAACGATGCATTCCTGCTCAAGGCCGACAAAGTCGCGGTGCAGGAACTCGGCATCGGCATCGGCATTTCCACCGGCGAAGCGCTGGTCGGCAATATGGGTCTCGAGACCCGCTTCGATTACTCGGCCCTCGGCGACACGGTGAACGTCGCCAGCCGGGTGGAGAGCGCCTGCAAGGAAGTCGGCTACGACATCCTGGTCGCCGATCCGGTCCGTCTCATCGTCGCTGATTTCGCCTTCCTCGAAGCCGGGGCACTGGCGCTCAAGGGCAAGGCCGAGCGCGTTGTCATCTACCTTTTGGTCGGCGACGCCGATCTCGCCAAATCCGGCGCCTTCAGCCTGCTGAAAGCCACGCACGCCGAAGCGCTTGAGGCGCTCCGCACCGGTCGCGACACCCGCGGCGCCATCGCCGAGTGTCTCGCGCTATCGGCCAAGCTCGAACCCGGCCTCAGGAAATTCTACGAACTGCTCCCCGGCCGTCGCATGGATTTCGTCGCCACTGAGACGGTGGTGCCGATCACTCCGGCGGCTTGACCGAGACCGAATGCATCTCTGCAAAAGGCCCCCTCACCCGGTACTTCGGACCGACCTCTCCCCCGAGGGAGAGGTGAGCTGTGGCAGAATCGAGCCTCTGCACCACCTCTCCCTTGGGGGAGAGGTCGCCGCGTAGCGGCGGGTGAGGGGGCCTTATGTGAGTCAGAGCCCCTCACTCCCCCGCATAGGCCTCGCGCATTTCCTCGATCTCGCCCAGCGCCTCGTAAAGCGGCCGCCAGTTATCGCTCTCGGCGATCGGCGACCACAGCGCTTCCATTTCATCGATCAGCATGGTTCGCGGCACGTCGCGCTTGAAATATGGATGGTCGAGATTGGCATTGGCTGCCGCCGGGTGCGCGGTAAGCAGCTGGGCCAGCGTCTCGAAGGCCGGGCCGCGATAGTGGTCCGACGCCGGGCTTCGCATCGCCCGCGCACCGTCGGCGCCGCGCCAATCGAAGAAGAACTGTTCGTATGGCATCTGCGTCTCGCGCAGGAAATTGTACACTTCCTGCACCAGCAGCGCGTCCGCCTCGACGCCGAGCGACTCAAGCCCCAGCCGCTCCAGCACCGCCTGCCAGATCGAGCGCTGGAACGCCGGCCAGAACTGATTCAGGGCCGCTTCCATCTCCTGGTGCTCGCCCAGCGGCAGCAGCACCTCGGCCAGCCGCGTCAGGTTCCAGGCCAGCGTGTCCGGCTGCTTGCCGAACGCATAGAGCCCCCACTCATCGAAATAGGCCGCGGTGAAGCCCGGATCATAGGTCGGGAGGAACCGCCACGGTCCGTAGTCGAAGCTCTCACCGGTGATGTTGATATTGTCGGTGTTGAGCACCCCATGCACGAACCCGGCCGCGATCCAGCGCGCTCCGGTTTCGGCGACATGCTCGCTCACCGCCTGGAGGAACTTCGCCGCCCGCCCATTGTCGCCCTCGACCCAGAGCTCGGGGTAGTAGGCCTTGACGGAGTGGTCGAGCAGCGACCTGAGCCGCTCTTCTTCCTTCAGGTAGCTGAGCCGCTGAAAGGTGCCGATCCGCGTGTGCCCATGGCTCAGCCGCACCAGCACCGACGCGCGCGTCGGTGACGGCTCGTCGCCGCGCTGCAGCTCCTCGCCGGTCTCGATCAGCGACAGCGATTTCGAGGTGTTCACCTGGAGCGCCTCGAGCATCGCCGTCGCCAGCACTTCGCGCACCCCGCCCTTCAATGTCAGCCGCCCGTCGCCGGCACGCGACCACGGCGTCCGCCCCGAGCCCTTGGTGCCGAGGTCCAGCAGGCGCCCGTCACTCAGGTCCTCGAGCTGCGCATAGAGGAAGCCGCGCCCGTCACCGAGATCTGGGTTGTAGGTCTGGAACTGATGCCCGTGGTAGCGCAGCGCCAGCGGCTCCGGGAACGACCCCGGCAACGGCTCGAACTTGCCGAAATGGCTGACCCACTCTTCGTCCGTCAGCCCATCCAGCCCCACCGACGCCGCCGCCCGCTGGTTGCGGTAGCGCAGGATATGCTCCGGGAAGCTCGCCGCCCTGACCTTGTCGAAATAGCCCTCACCCAGCTCGGCATGGGTGGTACGGGGCTTGAAGGGATGGGTCATCGCTCGCCGCGCCTCCCTCCCCATCCCTCCCCGCCAGGGGAAGGGTGCCACATCCAGTTGAACGCACGACCAAGCCACAACCACCGGCCGGCACCTCTCCCGTGACGGGGGAGGTTGGGAGGGGGTGCGCCCCAGGTGCTGAAGCCTGTGAAGCTCACCGCCGAAACACCCCCACTACCTCGACATGCGTCGAGAATGCGAACTGATCCACCGGCACGACGCTCTCCAACCGATATCCACCGGCAATCAGGATCGCCGCATCTCGCGCGAAAGTCTTGGGCTCGCACGATACCGCGACCACTGTCTTGACGGTGCTGCGCGCCAGCTCCTTCGCCTGCGCTTCGGCGCCGGCCCGCGGCGGGTCGAACACCACCGCATCGAAGGGGTTGAGCTCGATCGGCGCCAGCGGGTCGCGGAACAGGTCGCGCACCTTGGCGTCCACCGGCTTCAGCCCCTGCACGTGGTTCACCGCCTTGACCAGCGCCGCGATACCTGCCCGGTCGCTGTCGGCCGCAAACACCCGCGCCCCCTCGGCCAGCCGCAGCGCGAACGGCCCGACCCCCGAGAACAGGTCGGCCACGGATTTCACCTTGCCAACGCTTTCGCTCACCAGCCGCGCCAGCGTTTCTTCCGCCGCCGCCGTTGCCTGCAGGAAACTGGAAGGCGGAATCTCCACCATGGCCTTGCCCATCTTGATCGCCGGCGGGCGCGCCATGTAGACCGCATCGCCGTTGAAGGTCAGCCGCGCCAGCTTTTGCGCCCGCGCGAACTCCGCCAGGGCCACCGACTTCAGCTTCCGTTCCGACTTGATGCTGAGGTCGATGCCGGTATCGGTCAGCGTGAAGGAAACGTCGCAATCGCCGGCCAGCGGCTGCAGCGCCCGGGCGATCCGCGGCGCGTGCTTCGATAAAGTCGGCACGAGGATCGGGCAGGCGTCGATATCGAGCACTTCGTGGCTCTTCGCCCGCATGTAGCCGGCCCCGGTCTTGCGCACATGCAAGGTCGCCCGCCGCCGCCCAGCCCCGGTCGCGTCGAGGAGCGGCTGCACCACGGTTTCGACCTCGGCATGCTGCAACGCGATCTCGACCAGGCCGCGCTTGAAGCTGGCGTAGGTCTCGCGGTTCAGGTGCTGCAGCGAACAGCCGCCGCAAACTCCGAAATACGGGCTGACCGGCTCGGCCCGCTCGGCACTCGGTTCGATGACGCTGATGAGCGTGCCGCGCTCGCCCTCGCGCGCGATTTCCACCCGCTCGCCCGGCAGGGTGAACGGCACAAACACCCGCTCCCCGCCGATCTGTGCAATGCCGTCGCCGTGCTGGCCGATGCTGTCGATGAGTACTTCTGTCATGGACCGGACGTAGCAGGCTTTACTGGCAGCGGTAAGGCCCCCTCACCCGGCCTTCGGCCGACCTCTCCCCCAAGGGAGAGGTGCGCAGCGGCACGATCTTGCCCCATCATCACCTCTTCCTGGGGGGAGAGGTCGCCGCAAAGCGGCGGGTGAGGGGGCCTTCTGGAAGTCTCAGACCGGTTGGCTCACCAGCTCCAGCAGGCTGGCGATCGAGACGAACGGGATCCCCATCCGCTCGCTCAACCCCGTGGCGCAGGTCGATACTGTCGACAGTCCGATCTCGCACCCCTCGGGGATCTGTGCCTTGGCAAAGCGCGTCGCGTGGGCATTGAGCTCGGGGACATAGAGCCCCTTGTCGCCGGCATAACCGCAGCAGGTGATGGCATCGAGCACCACCACTTTCCGGGCAATCACCGCAGCCAGCGCCTCGATGGCGCCCTGCTCCTTCAGCCGCTGCGCCGAGCAATTGTGATGCACCGCCACCGCCGGCAGCGGCTTGGTGATGGTCAGCCGCGGCAGGATCTCCTTGATGAGGAACTCCGCCGAATCCATCACTGCCGCCTCCCCCGGGTGCTCGCGCATATGCTTGGCGCAGGTCGAGGCATCGGTGACCACCGGCAGCGCCCCGCCATTGCTGAGCCCGTCGAGTTCGCGCCGGGTCGATCCGCCGACCCGCTCGGCTTCCTCCGGAAAGCCCTTCGACAGGAACGGCTGGCCGCAGCACTGCCCCTCGAGCTTTTCCGGCACCACCGGGTCGAACCCGGCCCGCCACATCAGTTCGATCATCGCATCGGTGGTCGGCAAGAGCCCGTTCTCGCGCGTCGGCGCGCCGAACATCCGCGTCGCGCAGGAGGGGAAATATACCACCTGGCCGTTCGGCGCGTTGCGCGCCGGCACCGGCTTGGGTGCCCCAGGCCCCGGCCGCAGCGCCGGCGATACCCGCGGCACCGCCTTGGGCGCCAGCGCATGCATGGCGCCGGCCACTGCATCGACCACGCCATTGCCGACGATCCGGCGGCCCAGCGCCTGCGCCCCAACGCCGAGCTTCATGCCGGTCTCGAGCGCCGCGGTATGTCCGCCAACCCAGTGCGCGACGCCGCGATCGCCATCGGTCCGCCGCCGTCCGCGCTCGCCGATCACCATGGTGCCGGTTTCGATGCCCACCGGGCAGCGCAGCGAGCAGAGGTTGCACGCCGCACAGGTGTCGAGCCCCACATACTGGAAGCCCTCGTCCATGGCCTTCAGCCGCTTCGGGTCCTCGCCCGTTTGCCTGAGCCGCGCCCGCTCGCGCGTCACCGCGATACGCTGGCGTGGGCTGAGCGTCATATGGTGGCTGGGGCAGGCCGGCTCGCAGAAGCCGCATTCGATGCAGAGGTCGACGATGTCGTCGGCCAGCGGCATCAGCTTGAGGTTCTTGATGTGGATATCCGGGTCGGGATTGAGCAGCACGCCCGGATTGAGCAGCCCCTCCGGATCGAACAGCCGCTTGATCTCATGCATGATGAGATAAGCCTTGGTGCCCCACTCGGCCTCGACGAACGGCGCAATGGCGCGGCCGGTGCCGTGCTCGGCCTTCAATGAGCCGCCATAGCGGACCGATACCAGCTCCGACAGTTCCTTGGAAAAGTGATCGAACTTCGCCGCCGCCTGCGGGTCCATGAAGTTGTCGCTCATCTGGAAGTGCAGGTTGCCGGCAAGCGCATGCCCGAAAATGATCGCGTCCTCGTAGCCGCACTCGTCGAGGAGCTTGCGCATATCGATGACGAAATCGGCCAGCCGGTCGATCGGCGCCGCCACGTCCTCGGTCAGCATCGAGGTGCCCTTCGGCCGCGCCGCCCCGCCGGTGGCGAAGAAACCTTTCCGCACGTCCCACAGCCCATGCGAGACATGCTCATCGGCCGAAAACGTGATGTCCGTCGCCCCCTCGGAGGCAAGAATCGCCGAGGCCTTGGCGGTCTCGGCCTCGAGCGTTGCCTGGTCGGGCGCCGTCACGTCGATCAGGATCACCGGCGAGGTATCGGTGAAGAATTTCACATAGGGCCTTATCGCCGGCAGGTGCTCGACCGTCGCCAGCGCCCGCCGCTCGATATATTCGGCGGCGGTGACGCCGGTCGTCACCTGCACCCCACCGTTGGCCAGCTTCGAGATGGCGCGCGCGCACGAGTACGGGTCGGGGAACGGGATCAGCCCGGTCACCTTGAATGGGTGCTCGGGGATGGTGTTGTAGGTCACCTCGGAAACGAAGCCGAGCGTGCCCTCCGAGCCGACGATCAGGTGGATCAGGATGTCGATCGGATCGTGGAAATCGAGCAGCGCGTTGATCGAGTAGCCGACGGTGTTCTTGATCCGGTATTTCTTGCGGATCAGCTCGACCAGCGCCGGGTCGGCCGAAACCTTCTGGTGCAGCGACCTGAGCTCATCGAGCAGCGGCGCATGCGACACCCGAAACGCCGCGACCGATGCCGGATCGCCGGAGTCGAGCACCGTGCCGTCGACCAGCATGACCCGCAGCCGGTGCATGGTGTGGTAGGTATTGTAGGCAACGCCGCAGCACATGCCGGACGAGTTGTTGTTGACCACCCCGCCGATCTTGCAGGTCGCCTGGCTTGCCGGATCCGGCCCGAGCTTCGCCCCGAACGGCTTCAGCGCCTTGTTGGCATTGGCGACGATCACCGCCGGCCCAAGCGTCACACGCTGGCCGGCGTCATGGATCTCGAGCGTCTTCCAGCCATCGCCGAGCACCGCGAGCACCCCATCGGTGATCGCTTGTCCCGACAACGACGTCCCCGCTGCGCGAAACGTCAGCGGCAGCTTTTCCGCACGGGCCGCATCGATCACTGCCCGCACTTCGTCTTCGGTGTTGACGATCACCACCACTGCCGGAATCAGCCGATAGGAGCTGGCATCGCCCGAATAGGCGTAGGTCATCACCGGGTCGGTCATGATCCGGTCCTTGCGGATCAAATCCTTGAGCCGCGCGATCACCCCTTGCGTCGCCGCAGCCCGGTCCACCCCGATCGGGGCCATCTCGTTCACGTCACTATCCGCCCTTTAGGCCCGGAACGAGAAATCTCGCAGCCGGGCAAGATGTTTGACTGGCATGTTAGAGACATTCGCAGCTGGGCGGTAGTGAGGCATTGGTCGTGGGCGCCATCGCGCTCGCTGATCGCCGGCCCTTGCGGAGCGCCAGGCCCCCCGAGACCGGTTTGCCAAGACGAAACTCCCGCCTGTCGGAAGCATCCGGCCAGACGGGAGTGTCTATCGTTGCTTCGGAATACCCCGGAGCTAGCCGAGGTCGACTTCGGTCGTATCTTCCTCAAGCCCCTCGCGGATTTCCTGCGCCGCGCGGCGCAGGATTTCCGCCACCCGGCGATCCTCTTCGGGGTCGCGACGGATCGCTTCCTTGATCGCCTTCTTCAGCGCCTTGCGGGCATCATTCACTTCCGGCGCCACGTCGTCGAGATCACGGTCGGGTCGGCCGTGGTGGCGGGCGTGGTCGTGGTGGGGGTGGTCGGGCCGTTCGGGATGGTCCGGGCGCGGCGGAGGGCCGCCGCGATCGCCGAACCAGCCATGCCGGCCAAACTCCCGCCCCATGCCGCGAAATCGCTCGCGGAATTGCTCCGCCTCCCCCGGCGTGAAGGGAAAGTCCTGGCTCGCCATGCGCTCGCGCAGGTGCTCCATGCCCGAGCCTGCCTTGGCGAGGAAATCGAGCGTCGACTGGATCGCCTCGCGATTGTCGTTGAGGTGCGTCCGGCCGTCCTCGGTGATGGTATAGAGCTTCTTGTTGCCCTCGGCGGCCGAGGTCACGTAGCCCGCTTCCTCGAGATAGGTCAGCGCCGGATAGACGATGCCCGGGCTCGGCGAATAAAAGCCCTTCGAATGCTCTTCGATCGCCTTGATCAGGTCATAGCCGTGCCGCGGCTGCTGTTCGATCAGGAACAGCGCCACGAGCCGGAGGTCCCCCGAAGCCAACATCCGCCCGATGCGGAAATTGCCCCCGAACCCACCCCAGTCGCCAGGATTGATGTTGGCTTCGAAGTTGCCGAATTTGCGGAAACCGCGCCGCGCCATGGCTTCCATGCGCCGCCAGTTCCGGTCCCACCTGTGGTCGTGATCATGCATATCACATCTCCAAGATATATCTTACGATAGCCGGAAGATATGCTTCCTCCCTTGAGGCTTCAAGATAGCTCTCAAGATATATCTTAAGTCAGCGATGCTGACGGATGGGCACGCGGCGCTGATGAACACCCTCATCGCTTCCCCCAACCTCGGTGTCATCCCAGCGAAAGCTGGGACCCATCCATCAGGCTGAGCAAGCGGCGAGTTGGGTCCCAGCTTTCGCTGGGATGACATCGAGTGTTTGGACGCTCCGGTGGAAACTACCCCGCGATCGCCTTCACATAGCGATCCGCCGAAGCCCGCACGCGCGCCTTGGCATCCCGCGTCATCACCCGATCCCACCACCCGGCATAGATCCGATCATAGGCAAACGGCTCTACCGTGCCGACGATGCGGTTCACTTCGCGCGCCGGCAGCGGGATCAGGTTGGGATAGGAATACATGAAGCTGACCCATCGGGTGTCCGGCACCACCATGATGGTGTCGCCGGTCATCAGTACGCCCTTGCCATCCTCGCCAGTCCAGTGCAGCGCGGTGGAGCCGATGAAATGCCCGCCGCAACGCACCAGCGTCACCCCTTGCCCCAGCTCCAGCGTCTCGCCCTGCCAGTAGCTCACGCGCTCCGACGGCCGCATCACATATTGCCGGTTGGCCTCGTGGATATGGATCGGCACCCCGCCCAGCGCCTCCGACCAGTCCACCATCGAGGAATAGAAATGCGGATGCGAGATCGCCATTGCCCGCACCCCACCCAGTTCCTTGATCCGTGCTACCGCCTCGTCGGTTACCAGCGGCGTGCAATCCCACAGGATCCCGCCTCCCGGCTGCCGGATCAGCAGCATGCGCTGCCCGATGGCGATCGACGGCGTCGCCCCGATCCCCACCAGCCCCGGCTCCTGCTCCTTGAACTCGATCGTATGCTTCTGTTGAAGCTCCGCCAGCGTCGTCCAGCGCTGCCCGGCGGCGGTCACATATTGCCGCTCGTCATCACAGATGACGCAGCGCTCGGGCGGCGCCTCGGACGGCGCATGGCCCACGCCACAGGTGACGCAGATGAAGGATTGCATCGAGACTCTCCGGTCGTTGTGGTGCTGCCGACATCTTTTTATCGAACGAGCGGAGAATTGGAACCCGGCGGGACGCCCCAAGGCTGCAGTCATCTCTCCCTCCCCCTTGTGGGGAGGGTAGCGGAGCAGGACTGGCGTTAGCCGGTCCGTTGCGCAGCTGGGTAGGGGTTGGCCGCGAGCTCAGAGCATGGGGCTCACCCCCACCCAGCGACGCTAGTTCGCCTCGCTCACAAGCTTCGCTGCCCTCCCCACAAGGGAGGGAGACATCAAGCCTGGCGCTACTGCGCCACCAGCCCCTTCCACTGCTCCAACTCATCGAGCGTCTCGCCCGCCCCGGCCAGTGCGAACTGGTAGATGTCGAAGCTGCCGACCATCACGCCATAATAGCCCGGTCGCTCGCGGGCCTCGTGCTTGAGCCTCAGGATCAGATCCCGGTCACACGCCGACAAATCTGCCCTCAGGTTGGCATCCCGCGCCTGACGCACCGCGAAATCGAACGGCTCCCAGCCCCAGATGTCGCATTTCCACGGGTTGCCGGCATAATCCTTGAACTCGATGCCCCAGTAGAGCCCGGCGCCGAGCGGGTGCGGCTCGACATAGTCATTGAGAAAGCTTGCCTTGTGCAACTGCAGCCCGGCGCGGTCGAACTGGATGGCAATGTCGGCAGCGAGCCCGGCCCATTCGGCCCAGCGCTCGGCCTCGCACGGCATATGGATGTCGATATCGCGCCACACCATCAGGTCGTAGCCGGCGCTGCCGGTCACCACCGCCTCGCCGAAGCGGGCGTTGAGCAGTTCGAGGAGGCCCGTCTCGACCAGCACCGTACGGGCTTCCGCCCTCAGTTCCGCAGCGAGGTGCCGCCTCTCTTCTGCGTCCGGAAGAGCTGCGTCCATTCCCATTTCCCCATAGCGAGACCTGCGATCTCGCGTGCATAAAGACCGGAGTACGGGGTATCCCGACCCCGGAATCAAAAGCCCGGCTCGTGAGCCGGGCTGAACTCTAGTCGGGCTCGTGCCCAAACTGTGGCACGACGAGCATCGTCAACCGATTTACTCGGCTTTCGTCTCGGTCGCGGCGGCAGCCTCGGCCGCCGCAGCAGCAGCGGCTTCCTCGGCGTCCTTCTGGGCAAGTTCCTTGGCCAGAGCCTCGGCGGCGGCGATCTTCTCGGCCTCGCGGGCGTTCTTGGCTTCGATGGCGGCTTCGCGCTCGCCGGCCTCGATCTTCTTGGTACGGGCGCCCTGGTTCTCGAAAATACGGGCAGACTTGCCGCGACGGTCGCGCAGGTAATAGAGCTTGGCGCGGCGGACCTTGCCGCGCTTGATCACTTCGACGCGGTCGATATTGGGGGAGAGCACGGGGAACACGCGTTCCACGCCTTCGCCGTACGAAATCTTGCGCACGGTGAAGCTTTCCATGATGCCGGTGCCGGAGCGGGCAATAACCACGCCCTCATAGGCCTGCAGGCGTTCCTTGTCGCCTTCACGGATCTTCACCCACACCTTGACGGTATCGCCATGGGTAAATTCCGGATGGGCGCCTTTGGCGAGCAGCTTGTCGTGCTGCTCCTGATTGAGCTGTTCGATGATCTTGGACATCTGATGTTCCGTTCGTCTTTTTCAAAGGAGCGTTTCGCCGGCTTTCGCCGACCGCCCGGTCTTGGTTGCACGGATTTTTATGCATTATTGGCCGAGCCGAAGCTCAGGCGAGCGGGGCTATAGAGGAAGAATGCCGAGGAGTCTAGGGTTTGCTCGACATCGCATAGGCCACCGGGTCAGTCCCCGCGAAAGCGGAACCTCGGTTTGCGGATGGCGGCCCCGGAAACGGAGATCCCCGCTTTCGCGGGGATGACCAGTTTTCACCAATGCCGCGAGAGGCCTAGAGCCAGCCGGCCAGGACGCCGATGCCGCCCAGCGCGAACACGCCGCCCGCCACCTGCGCAACCGTCTTGCCATACTTGCCGACGAGCTTGGCGACACCCATCGCCGCGGCAATGCCTGCCACATGCAGCAGCGCCGTCGCGACGATGAAGCCCGCCGCATACTCGAAGCCCGAGGCATCTACCGGCATTTCGGCGCCATGCGCATGGCCGTGGAAGATCGCGAATACCCCGACCAGCGCCGAAGCGGCGACCACCGGCATCGGCCGGCCCAGCGCCGCGGCGCCACCGATGACGACGCTCGAGAGCGCAATCCCCAGTTCGACGAACGGCACCTCGACCTGCCCGACGCCCAGGAGAAAGCCGACAGCCATCATCGCGACGAAGCTCAGCGGCACCAGCCACAGCGCCCGGCCACCCAGCACATAGGCGAACACGCCCACGGCCACCATGGCGAGGATGTGGTCGATCCCGCCGACCGGATGCATGAAGCCATGCAGGAATCCCGAGGTGTCGCCGTGCCCGGTATGGGCAAAGGCCGCCGTCGGAACGGCGATGAGCAAAACGGCCAGAAGCGCGCGCATAACTATCTCCATCTCGGGACCCACCGTCCCGTAGCGTTTCAGGGTTCGATGGTCCCGGTTTGGGTCACCACCGGACGGCCGGTCTCCTGGCTCCGGGCATCTCTCCTCGCCTTCCCAGTCGCAAACCAGTGGCGCGCTGAGGAGAGTTGGACCCGATACAGTCGCGGGGGCGGCGCCGGCATCGCCCGAGGGCTACCGGCTTCCCGTTTCACGCAGCGTTCCGAAGAAGCGCGCGCACCGTCGGACCTATCTCTGTCAGGTCTCATCCGCGAGATCAATCGAACTGCGTCACATTTGCCACGTGACGAGTTCCCTGGAGTTGCGCTACACGCAGCGCAGTTGGGGGGCTCAGGCCTTTGCTGCACCATTTGCGCCAGATGGGATCGGATACCGCGCGTGCACTGGTCGTGCTCGCGCTGCTCTTCCTGTCATTCGCGCATGCCCCGGTCGCCGCTGCGCAATCGGGCGCCGTCTTCACCGTCAGCGTCGCCGCCAGCTATTGCGGTGATCTGCCGGATGGCGACGGCAAGACCCATGCGCCGTGCCACGCTTGCCGCGTCGGCAGCATCGACCTGCCGCCCCCGCCCGCCGTGGCGATCAAGGTCACCGTGGCGCCGTGCGCGGTCAGCTACTTCCGTCCGGCCGCCGTCATCGCGGTCAACTCGACATACGTCTCGGCCCGGCCACGGGCCCCTCCAGCTCTGATCTGAGTCCATTCTGCTGCCGGCTCGCCCGGCAGGTTTGACCACATCGACGCTTCTGGAGATCAAGATGATCCGTTCTTTCGTTCGCGCGGCCGCGGCCGGCGCTCTGCTGCTGTCCATCACCCCCGCTTTCGCCCATGTCACGCTCGAAACCGGCGAGGCCCCGGTGGGCTCTACCTACAAGGCGGTGCTGCGGGTGCCGCATGGCTGCGACGGCCAGGCCACGACGGCGGTCCGCGTCCGCGTTCCCGAGGGCGTTGTCAGCGTCAAGCCGATGCCCAAGGCCGGCTGGGAACTCAGCACTGTCAAGGGCCCGTACCAGCAGGCTTATGAGCTGCACGGCAGCAAGGTGACCGAGGGCGTCACCGAGATCACCTGGTCCGGCGGCAACCTGCCCGACGAGTTCTACGACGAGTTCGTCTTCCGCGGCAGCCTTGCCGGCACGCTCACCGCCGGCACCACCCTCTACTTCCCGGTGATCCAGACCTGCGCCAGCGGCGAGGAGGCCTGGATCGAAATCCCGGCCGAGGGCCAGCCCGAACCGGAGCAGCCGGCCCCCGGCCTGAAGCTCATCGAGGCGGGGCACTGATCGGCGCGGGGGCGCCATCCCGGCGCCCCACCGCCACCGGCCCGATCATGCGCACGCTTCAGTCGCTTGCCATCCTGTTGCTGGCGGCTCTCGTCGCCAGCCTGCTGATGCTGTCGGCAGCGCTGGCGCATGCCGGCCTCGTCGCCGCCGATCCGGCCGACGGCAGTGTGCTGCCGTCGGCTCCCACGACGCTCACCCTCACCTTCACCGAGCCGGTGTCGCCGCTGCTCTTCACCCTGGTTTCCTCCGATGGGGAACGCCGCGAGCTCAGCGGCGCTGTCTCGGAGAACCTCGGCATCAAGCTGCCGCTGCCGCCGGATCTGGCGCGCGGCACGCATCTGGTCAGCTGGCGCGTTACCTCGGCCGATGGCCATCCGGTTGCCGGCGCCCTGGCCTTCTCCATCGGTGAGGTCGGTGCTCGCCCGACCCTCGCCGGCGGCAACGATCCGCTGCTGGCCGGTGCCATCTGGTTCGCCCGTGCCGCGCTCTATGCGTTGCTGTTCCTCGGCGTCGGCATGGTGCTGTTCGGCCAACTCGTCGCCTCACTGCCCCCGGCGCTCGACCGCCTGGCGTGGCGCCTCTCTATCGCCGGACTGCTGCTGGCGCCGCTGGCGCTTGGCCTGCAGGGGCTCGACGCGCTCGATGCCGGCTTTCTCCGCCTGGCCTCGCCGGCACCCTGGGCCGCGGCGCTCTCCACCAGCTACGCCGCAACGGTTGCCGCGGCGCTCATCGCCTTCCTTGCGGCGATGCTATCGCGGCTGACCGGCGCGGGGCGATCCGGCCTGGCGCTCGCCCTGCTTGCCGCGATCGCCGCAGCGCTGGCGCCGATGCTCAGCGGCCATGCCGGCACTGCCCCGCCGACCTGGCTGAGCAAGCCCGCCGTTTTCGCCCATAGCACCGGCCTGTTGTTCTGGATCGGAGCACTGCTGCCGCTCGGCTGGCTGCTGCGCACCGGCGATGCAGCGGCGCTCACCGCGCTGCAACGCTTCTCGCGGTTGATCCCGTGGGCCATCATCCCTGTTATTCTTAGCGGGCTCGTGCTTGCGCTGCTGCAGCTGGGCCCGCCCGGCCCGGCCTGGCAATCACCCTATGTCGCGCTGCTCGCCATCAAACTGGCGCTGTTGCTACCGCTGTTCGGGCTCGCACTGTGGAACCGCGCAGCGCTCACCCGGCCGACGCTGGCCGGCGTTGCTCACGCGCGCCGCCGGCTGCGCCGCAGCATCGGCATCGAACTGCTGCTGGTGCTGCTGGTGTTCGGCGTCGTCGCCGGCTGGCGCTTCACACCACCGCCGCGGGTCATCGCCGAGCTCGCGGCCCAGCCGGCACGCACCCATATCCATACCGACGCCGCGATGGCCGACATCGCCATCACCCCCGGCCGGGCCGGCGCCTCGACGCTGAGCATCTGGCTCTCCGACGCCGAGTTCGGCCCGCTCGAGCCGCAGGCGCTGCGTGTCGCGCTCTCCAATCCCGGGCTGGGCGTCGAGCGCCTCGTTCGCCCCGCCACCCACGACCCCGACGGCTTCTGGCGCGTGCCGCTGACACTGCCGGCCGGAGGCGCCTGGACCATCGAACTCGACCTCCGGATCGACGACTTCACGCTGCTGAAGCTCACCGGCGAAATCGAGCTGGCCCCATGACTGCTTAACCACTGCGCCGGTCTCCGGCCGATTTGAGAGGACTTGCAATGAAGACATTCCGTTCCGCCTTCGTGGCGCTTGCCCTGCTGGGCAGCGGCCTCGCCGCGGCGACCCACGCATCTATCGCCGTGGCTGCCGAGGTCACCGTGGGAGACCTCGTCATCGGCGGTGGCTTCACCCGCGCGACATTGCCAAATGCACCGGTCGGCGGTGGCTATCTCACCATCACCAACAAGGGCAGCCAGGCTGATCGCCTGCTCAGCGCGGCCTCGCCCGTCGCCGGCGTCACCCAGATCCACGAGATGAAGATGGAGGGCGACGTGATGAAGATGAAGGAATTGCCCGACGGCATCGAAGTTCCGGCAGGCTCCACCGTCACGCTCTCACCCGGTGGCCTCCACATCATGTTCATGCAGCTGAAGCAGGCGCTGGTCGAAGGCACCAACGTTCCGTTGACCCTCACCTTCGAGAAGGCCGGCGTCGTCGAGGTACAGCTCGATGTTGGCGGTATCGGCGCCGATGCTCCGACGACGCACCACTCGGAGCATAGCCCCGCCTCTGGTCACGGCGCGCACGCTTCCCATGCCGCCAGCCAGCAGACCGGCCTGTCGGACATCGATGCCATCGCGGCGATGCAGAAGCAGATGTTCGACAAGCCCGACAATCCGCTCGCCATGGGCGCGATCGTGGTTGTCGGCGATTATGCCGTGAGCGGTTGGGCCCAGGGCGATACCGGCGGGCGCGCCCTGTTGCGCAGGACTGCCAATGGCTGGGGCATCCACCTGTGTGCCGGTGACGGCCTCAAGGATGCCGCCGAGCTCGTCAGGCTCGGCGTGCCCGAGGATGTGTCGCAACAGCTCGCAAGCCGGCTGGCATCGGCAGAGGCTTCGCTCGACCCCGCGCTCGTCGCCAAGTTCTCGACCTTCGACGGCGTCATGATGGTCGACGAGAACCTGCTATGAGCACCTACACTGCCCGGCTCCGGCTCGCCCTTTGGGGACTTGTCGGCGTCGCAATCATCGCCTCGGTGGTGCTGTTCGTCACCCGGCCGGGGCCGGTCGCCAATGGCATTGGCGGCGGTGAGTACGCGCTCGTGGACGACAGGGGCGGCAAGGTCGATCAGACCATGCTGGTCGGCCAACCCTCACTGCTGTTCTTCGGCTTCACGCACTGCCCCGATGTTTGCCCGACCACGCTGAGCGAAATGGCGGTGTGGTTCGACCAGTTGGGCAGCGATGCCGGAAACCTGCGGGCATTCTTTGTCTCCATCGATCCTGAACGCGACACGCCCGAACTGATGCATGGCTATGTCGAGTTTCTCGGCGGCCGCGTCACCGGTATCACCGGCACACCTACCGAGATCGACAAGATCGCCAAGGCCTGGCGGGCTTTTTACGAGAAGGTCCCCGGTGCCAATGGCGACTACACCATGAACCACTCTGCCTCGGTGTTTCTCGTCAATGCCGAGGGCGGCTTCGAGGGCACGATCGCCTACCAGGAGGACCCGGCGACCGCCGTCGCCAAGATCAGGAAACTGCTCGGCAAATCCGCCTGATCACTTCAACAGGTCGGGCCGGCGCGCCCGCGTGAGCCTCTCGCTCTCGGCGCGCCGCCACTTTTCCACCTTGCCGTGATCGCCCGAGGTCAGCACCGGAGGAATCTCGCGGCCCTCGAACAGCTGCGGCCGGGTATATTGCGGGTATTCGAGCAGGCCGTTCTCAAAGCTCTCGTCGGCGTGGCTCTCGGCCGTGCCCAGCACCCCGGGGAGCAACCGCACCACCGCCTCGAGCAGCACCATGGCCGCCACTTCGCCGCCCGCCAGCACATAGTCGCCGATCGAGATTTCCTCGAGCTCGCGGGCCTCGATCACCCGCTGGTCGATCCCCTCGAACCGGCCACAGACGATCACCGCCCCCGGACCTGCCGCGAGCTCATGCACCCGCGCCTGCGTCAGCGGCTTTCCACGCGGCGACATCAGCAGCCGCGGCCGCAGATCGCCCTCCGGTGAGACGGCATCGATGGCTTTCGCCAGAATGTCGGGTTTGAGCACCATGCCGGCGCCACCGCCCGACGGGGTATCGTCCACCGTCCGGTGCCGGTCGGTGGCGAAATCCCTCAGCTGCGTGGTCTCGAGGCGCCACAGCCCATCCGCCATGCCGCGACCGATCACCGAGGCGCCGAGCGGCCCGGGAAACAGTTCCGGAAACAGTGTGATGATGTGAGCCGAAAAGCTCAATCGGGTTCTTCTTCGCCCGGCTCCGCCTCGATCGGCGGATCGATCGTAAGGTACCCGTCGGCGATCCGCACCTCCGGCACCACGGCCTTCGAGAACGGATAGAGATAGGTATCGCCCGAGCGGGGATCGCGGATCTCGAGCAGGTCGCCGGCGCCAAAATTCGGCACCGCCATCACCTCGCCGATCTCCGAGCCATCGGCCAGCCGGGCTTTCAGCCCGATCAGGTCGGCGTGGTAGAAATCGTCGTCACCATCGGGATCGGGCAACAGCGCGCGATCGACATAGAGCTCGACCCCATTCAGCTTTTCGGCCGCGTTGCGGTCGTTGATCCCCTCGAGCCGCGCCACCAGCACATTGGTGGTGGTGCGGGCCGCGAGGATCCTGATCGTGAGGCCCGGCTTGTTGGTCGAGAGCGGGCCATAGGAAGCCAGCGCCAGCGGGTCCTCGGTAAAGGACTGGATGCGCACTTCGCCCTTGATCCCATGGGCCGCACCGATGCGGCCCATGAGGAGCTTGTTGTCGCCCGCTCGCGCCACGGCTTACTCGGACGCGGCTGCTTCGGCTGCCGGCGCCGGCGCGGCGTCGGCAGCGGCCTTGTCGGCGATCGCCTTGGCCTTGGCTTCGGCGCGCTCGGTCGCCTTCTTGCCCGGCAGGGCCTTCTCGGGGTTGTTGCGCGCTTCGCGCTTCAGCAGGCCCGCGGCGTCGAAGAAGCGCGCCACGCGGTCGGTCGGCTGGGCGCCGACGCTCAGCCAGTGCTGGACGCGCTCGGTCACCAGGGTGACGCGCTTGTCCTTGTCGGCGAGCTTTGGGTCGTAGTTGCCGATCTTCTCGATGAAGCGGCCGTCACGCGGCGAACGGGCGTCGGCGACGACCACGTGGTAGTAGGGGCGCTTCTTGGTGCCGGCGCGGGCAAGGCGGAGTTTCAGCGACATTCTTCAGTCCTTCGTATGATCAGTCGTTAGCGGATATTCTGGTTACTTCTTTTTCGGCACGAAGCCGCCGCCGAGGCCGGGCAGGCCAGGGAAGCGCGGCGCGCCGCCAAGCCCGGGAAGTCCCGGGCCGGATTTCAGCAGCTGGCCGACATCGGTCGGCAGCTTGTTCTGGGTGAGCTGTTTCGGCGCCTCGGGCTGCTGCGGCATCGAGGCGGGGTCGATGCCCATGCGCCGCGCCAGCTGCTCGAGTTCCTTGGGGTCCATGGTGGAGGGGTCGGGCATGTTGCCGAGCCCCGGCATCATCCCGCCCATCTTGCCGCCGAACATGCCGGCGAGCGAGCCCATGCCGCCCTTACTGACCTTCTTCATCATGTCCGCCATCTGGCGGTGCTGTTTCATCAGCTTGTTGACGTCTTCGACCTTGGTGCCCGAGCCCGCCGCGATGCGAATGCGCCGCTTGGCGTTGAGCAGGTCTGGGTTCGCCCGCTCTGCCTTGGTCATCGAGTTGATGACGGCGATCTGCCGGTCGAACACCTTCTCGTCGATACTGGCGCCCGCCATCGCCTTCTTCATATGGTTCATGCCGGGCATCATGTTCATGAGCGAGCCCATGCCGCCCATCTTCTTCATCTGCAGCAACTGGTTGCGCAGGTCCTCGAGGTCGAAGGTGCCCTTCTTGAGCTTCTTCGCCATCTTGGCCGCGTCTTCGGCCGTGACGTTCTGCGCCGCCTTCTCGACGAGGCTGACAATATCGCCCATGCCGAGGATGCGATCGGCGATGCGGCTCGGATGGAAATCCTCGAGCGCATCCATCTTTTCGCCGGTACCGATCAGCTTGATCGGCTTGCCGGTCGCGGCACGCATCGACAGCGCTGCGCCGCCGCGGCCATCGCCATCGACGCGGGTGAGCACGATTCCCGTGATATCGACGCGCGCGTCGAACGAGCGGGCGAGGTTCACCGCGTCCTGGCCGGTCAGCGAGTCGGCAACCAGGAGGATTTCGTGCGGATCGGTAGCGGCCTTCACCGCTGCCGTCTCCTCCATCAGCTCTTCGTCGATATGGGTGCGACCCGCCGTATCGAGGATCAGCACGTCATAGCCGCCGAGCTTGCCCTCGCGCTGGGCGCGCCTGGCGATATCGACCGGCTTTTCGTCGACCTGGATCGGCAGCGTATCGACGCCGATCTGCTCGCCGAGCACCCGCAGCTGCTCTTTCGCCGCCGGGCGGCGATCGTCGAGCGAGGCCATCAGGACCTTCTTGCCCTGACGTTCCTTCATCCGCTTGGCAAGCTTGGCCGACAGCGTGGTCTTGCCGGCGCCCTGCAGGCCCACCATCAGCATGGTCATCGGCGGGGTGGTCGAGAAGTCGATCGGCACCTGCGTTTCGCCGAGCACCTTGACCAGCTCGTCATGGACGATCTTGACCACCTGCTGGCCCGGCGTCACCGAGCGGGTGACTTCGGCGCCGACGGCGCGCTCGCGCACCTGCTCGACAAAAGCCTTCACCACCTCGAGGGAAACGTCGGCCTCGAGCAGCGCCCGGCGCACTTCGCGCAGCGCCGCATCCACGTCGCTCTCGTTGAGTGCGCCGCGGCCCCGGAGGCCCTCGAAGATTTTCCCAAGCCGGTCGCTAAGGCTTTCGAACATTTTGGTTCCTTTGGTTCCGCTGCAGCACTGCCCCGGACCCGGAGATAGGTAGTCTTGGTCTGCTGTTCCATCCGAAGATGGATCCATCCGCGCAAACGCCAAACCCACCCGAGGGCGCATCGCGCTGTCGGGTGTTCGCCTCCGGGATCTCTTTATACCTTTGCGGGTCCCGGTCGGCAGTCAGGCGTTCGAACCTGATGAAGTGTGGCGCTCGATAGAGAGGAAATGCGGCCGAGTCAAGGAACCCGCTCGGCCCGCACCGCGACCACCGTCTCCCGTAGCTCGGTGTCGACGCGAAACCCGACGCCCGCCAACGCCGCCGCGGCGGCCAGCGCGAAGCGATCCGCTGTCCGGATCGCCGGGGCTTCCAGCACCAGCACCACCCGGCCGCCCGGCTTGATCACGTCACCGAGCTTTCTTGCCCAGCCGAGATCCTTGTGGCGCGGGAAATCGACATTGACGGCAAACGCCGCATCGAGCGCGCCCAGGTCGAGCGTCTCGAAGTCGCTTTCGAAGGCAGTGAGACGCCCGCCCCCTTCGTTCCGCTTGATGCACGCAGCCACCATCTTGCCCGAGCGATCGACCGCCACCACGTCGGCGCCGGCCGCCAGCACCAGCCCGGTGGCGATGCCGTGCCCGCAGCCGATCTCCAGCACCGCCTCGCCCGGCTTCGGCGCCAGCAGCTCGACGGCCCAGCGATGGCGTAGCGCAATCTTGGCCAAGCGACTCCCCCTCATATCCAACCGAGAACTAGCCTGGCCGAACGTGACCTGAACATGGCCGTTGCCCGCTTTCCCCAGCGGCGCTACATCTCACCTCGGGTCCGCAGTTCACCCAGGCGTCGCCGCCCCATCCGGGGAGCTAAACCTGCCTCGTCTTCGTGAGCCGCACTTGTCCCCGTGCCGCCTCGCAAGCCGGCGATCGCGATCCTCCCTCCGGGAGTTCGGCACGACGAGGATGAGTTGTAATGACCAGAACTGCTGTCCCCCTTCGGGTGGATGATCTTTCCCCCTTCGCCAAGACGCTCCGCCAGGCGCTGACCCAGCACGAGGGCGTGCCGAGCCATGTCGAACTGTTGAACCTCATCGCCAGGGCGGCGGGGTTCGCCAACTACCAGCACCTGCGCGCCGATGCCGGCACCGCCGGTCGCCTCGCCGCGGCCGCCGAGCCCACACCACCGGCCGACCTGACCCAGGTCGAGAAGGCGGCGCGTTATTTCGACGATGGCGGCGTGCTGATGAGTTGGCCGGCTCGTTTCAACCTGCAGTTGCTCTGCCTCTGGGTGCTGTGGTCACGCCTGCCGCCCGACACCGGCTACACCGAGCGCGAGATCAGCGAACTGCTCCGTGACTGGCACGAGTTCGGCGACCACGCACTGCTCCGCCGTGCCATGTTCGAAGCCAAGCTGGTCGATCGCACCGTCGATGGTCGCGACTACCGCCGCATCGAGCAGGTACCGCCGCCGGAACTGAAACCGCTGCTGGCGCATCTGGCGGCACGGGCGGCAAGAGCGGTGGCGTAAGCACTGCTTCTCCTCCTACCGCCGGCGTCATTCCCGCGCAGGCGGGAACCCAGTGCGATCTCTCCTCCTCACCAGCACTGGACGCATCCCACTGGGTTCCCGCTTTCGCGGGAATGACGCCGGTGAAGGCAGGCTCACCCCCGCCACTGGCAATTTCGCGCCAGTTCCGCCATATACAGCCTCAACTGAGACCCAGCAGGTCACGCCCATGTCTACCGCCCCATTCCTCAAGATGAACGGGCTCGGCAACGAGATCATCGTCGCCGACATGCGCGGCCGTGCCGATCGCATCACCCCGGCGGCCGCCGTCGCCCTCAATGCCGACCCGGCAACCCGCTACGATCAGATCATGGCCATCCATGATCCGCGCACCCCGGGCACCGCGCATTACATCGAGATCATCAACTCCGATGGCTCGCTGGCCCAGGCCTGCGGCAACGGCATGCGCTGCGTCGTCCAGGCGCTGAGCGCCGAAACGGGCGAGAAGCATTTCGTCTTCGAGACCCTCGCCGGCATCCTGACCGGTGACGAGCACACTGATGGCTCGATCACCGTCGACATGGGCAAGCCCCGCTTCGGCTGGGAAGAAATCCCCTTGGCCGAGGAATTCTACGACACCACAGGCATCGAGCTGCAGATCGGGCCGATCGACGCGCCGATCCTCCACACCCCGTCGGTCGCCTCGATGGGCAATCCGCACGCCACCTTCTGGGTCGAAGACGATGTCGGCAACTACGCCCTCGATCGTTTCGGCCCGCTGCTCGAGAACCACCCGATCTTCCCAGAGCGCGCCAATATCTCGATCGCCCAGGTCGTCGCCCCCGATCACATCATCCTTCGGACCTGGGAACGCGGCGCCGGCCTCACCCGCGCCTGCGGCACGGCTGCCTGCGCCGCGCTGGTCAATGGCGCACGTACGCACCGCACCGGCCGCAAGGCGACGGTGACGCTGCCGGGTGGCGATCTCGTCATCGAGTGGCGCGCCGACGACCATGTGCTGCTCACCGGTCCGGCCGAATTCGAGTTCTCCGGCACCTTCGAACCCTTCACCGGCACCTGGCAGCGCGACCAGGATTCCACGGCTCAGGTCTCGGCCTGATGTCGATCGAAACGCTGACCTTCGGCTGCCGCCTCAACGCCTATGAAGGCGAAGTGATGAAGGCGGAAGCCGAAAAGGCCGGGCTCGACAACACCATCATCATCAACACCTGTGCCGTTACGTCCGAAGCGGTCCGGCAGGCCAAGCAAGCCATCCGCAAGGCCAAGCGGGACAACCCCGAGCGCCGCATCATCGTCACCGGCTGCGCTGCGCAGACCGAGGGCCGTGCCTTCGGCGACATGGCCGAGGTCGACCTGGTCATCGGCAACGCCGACAAGCTGAAGGCGGAAAGCTATGCTCCCATAGCATTCGGCTTGCCGCTCAATGACAAGGTGCAGGTCAACGACATCATGAGCGTGCGCGAGACCGCCGCGCACCTGATCGAGGGCATGGATGGCCGGGCCCGCGCCTTCGTCCAGGTTCAGAACGGCTGCGACCACCGCTGCACCTTCTGCATCATCCCGTTTGGCCGCGGCCCCTCGCGCTCGGTGCCGATGGGGCTCGTCGTCGAGCAGATCAGGAAGCTGGTCGGCAACGGCTACCGCGAGGTCGTGCTCACCGGCGTCGATATCACCTCCTATGGTCCCGACCTGCCGGGCACGCCGACGCTCGGCAAACTCACCCAGCAGATCCTCCGCCATGTGCCCGACCTGCCACGACTGCGCATCTCCTCGATCGACTCGATCGAGGCCGACCCGGCTTTCTATGACGCCATAGCGTCGGACCGCCGGCTGATGCCGCATCTGCACCTGAGCCTGCAGTCCGGCGACGACATGATTTTGAAGCGGATGAAGCGCCGCCACTCGCGCTCCGAGGCGCTCGAGGTCGTGGCCAAGCTCCGCTCCCTCCGCCCCGACATCGTCTTCGGCGCCGACATCATTGCCGGCTTCCCTACCGAGACCGACGAGATGTTCGAGAACTCGCTGAGCTTCGTCACCGAAGCCGAGCTCACCTACCTCCACGTCTTCCCCTATAGCCCGCGTCCCGGCACCCCCGCCGCGCGCATGCCACAGGTCGATGGACGCATCGCCAGAGCGCGCGCCGCCCGGCTGCGCGCCGTCGGCGAGGCCCAGTACGAAAAGCTGGCTTTGTCGCGCATCGGCATGGTCGAGAACGTGCTGATCGAAAAGGACGGCATCGGCCGGCAGGAACAGTTCGTCACCTGTTCACTGCCGGGTCACCTGCCTGGAGAAATCGTCTCCGCCCGTATTACCCATTTCGCCGACGGCAACCTGGTCGGCGAAGCACTGAGGTCCGCAGCCTGATGGCCGAACAAAAGAAAAAAGGCTTCTTCCAGCGCCTGTTCGGTGGCGGCGACAAGCCCGCCCCGGCGCCGGCCCCCGAGCCCAGCGTGGCCGAGGAGCTGGAAGCCGACATCGTCCTCGACGAGGTCGTCGAAGCCGCGCCGCTGGTCCTGCCACCCGACCAGGAAATCGCCCTCGAAGAAGCGATGCACGACGCCGATATGCTGGTGACGCCCGATGCGCCGCCACCGGCCGAGCAGCCTCCGGAAGGGCCCGAACCTCTGGTCGAGCCGGAGCACGAGCCGCCGATCAGCAGCGAGGAAATCCTCGCCGACGAGTTCATCGTCGACGCCGTTCCCGAAATTCTGCCGCCCGACCAGGAACTTGCGCTGGTCGAGGCGATGCACGAGGCCGGACTGCAGGTCACGCCCGAGGCACCCGACGACTCCGAGCCGCCGGCCGGCCCGCCCGAGGCAACGCCGGCTTACATCGAAGAGGTGGAGGAGCAGCAGGCGCCGGAACCCGCGCCGGTGCAGCCCGTGCCGACGCCGGTCGCTCCCGCAGCACCGCCGAAGAAGCAGAGCTGGCTGCAGCGCCTCGCCTCCGGCCTGAAGCGCTCGTCCGACCAGCTCACCGGCTCGATCGCCGCCGTCTTCACCAAGAAGAAGCTCGATCAGGCGATGCTCGATGACCTCGAGGACATCCTGATCCAGTCCGATTTCGGCGTCGACATGGCGACCGACGTCACCGAGGCGCTGCGCCGCGACCGCTTCGACCGCGACATCTCGTCGGACGAAGTCCGCGATGTGCTGGCCACCGAGATCGTCAAGGTCCTCGATCCCGTCGCCCAGCCGCTCGTCATCGATGCGGCGCAAAAACCCTATGTCATCCTGATGGTCGGGGTGAACGGCACCGGCAAGACCACCACCATCGGCAAGCTCGCGAGCCTCTACCGGGCAGAGGGCAAGAAGGTGATGCTCGCCGCCGGCGACACTTTTCGCGCTGCAGCGATTGAACAATTGCAGGTCTGGGGCGATCGCACCGGCGCGCCGGTGGTCACGAAGCCTGCCGGCTCCGACGCCTCCGGCCTCGCCTATGAGGCGGTCGAGCTGGCCAAGGCCGAGGCTGCCGACATCCTGATCATCGACACGGCGGGGCGCCTGCAGAACCGCGACGAGCTGATGAGCGAACTCGAAAAGATCATCCGCGTCATCAAGAAGGTCGAGCCGTCCGCGCCGCATGCGACGCTCCTCACCCTCGACGCCACCACCGGGCAGAACGCCCTTAATCAGGTCGAAATCTTCGGCAAACGTGCTGGCGTTACCGGGCTGGTGATGACCAAGCTCGATGGCACGGCGCGCGGCGGCATACTCGTCGCCATCGCCCGCAAATTTGCCCTGCCGGTGCACTTCATCGGTGTCGGCGAGGGCGTCGACAATCTCGAGCCGTTTGCTGCGCGCGACTTCGCCGCCGCGATCGCAAGGACCGCAGAATGACTGAAGAGACCAAAGACGCCGATGTGAACTGGGTGGAGCTGCGTCCGCAACTGATCCGCATCGGCCTCGAACTCGGCCCGCTGCTGATCTTCTTTCTGTGCACCACGTTCGGCGAAAGCTGGCTCGACGCCAGCCCCATGCTGCGCTCGATGTTCAGGAGCCCGATCATCTTCGCCACGGCCCCCTTCATGGTCGCCATGGTGATCTCGCTGGGGATTTCGTGGCTGGTGTTCAAGCGCGTCGCGGTGATGCCGCTGGTGACGCTGATCGTCGTCCTGATCTTCGGCACGCTGACCCTGCTGCTGCAGGATTCGATGTTCATCAAGATCAAGCCGACGATCGTCAATTCGCTGTTCGGCGCCACCTTGCTCGGCGGCCTGGTGTTCGGCCAGTCGCTGCTGAAATACGTGTTCGGCGAAGTCTACCACCTGCAACCCAAGGGCTGGCAGGTGATGACCATGCGCTGGGGGCTGTTCTTCTTTCTGTTGGCGGCGCTCAACGAAGTTGCATGGCGCGGCTCGAGCCTGTTTTTCACCGACCCCGATGCCGCCGACAAGTTCTATGCTGGCTTCAAGCTCTGGGCAGTGATGCCGATCACCATCGTCTTCTCGATGCTGCAATTGCCGCTGCTGACCAAATACGCGGCCGACCCCAAGCAACCCATAGAGGTGATCCCCCCGATGGACCCGCTTCCTTGAGTTAGTGGGGGCCCCCTCACCCGCCGCTGACGCGGCGACCTCTCCCCCAGAGGAGAGGTGGTGCAGAGGCACGATCTCGCCATCGCCGCCACCTCTCCCTTGGGGGAGAGGTCGGCCCGAAGGGCCGGGTGAGGGGGCCTTCCTCTCAGCTAGTGCTTGATCAGTTCGTCCTTGGTGACATTCAGCGTCATGCCTTCGCCAGACACCGAGTCGATCTGCTCGGGCATCACGTAGCGATCGGCGGCGAACAGCCCGTCGGCGTCGATCCTGACGAACCCCTGGTGCACCAGGCGGTCGCGCACTTCCTCGGGCACGTTGTCGTCGGTGAAGGCCCGCGCGATCACGTCGACCAGCGTATCGTCGGCCTGCCGGTCGGAGGGTCCGGTCGCCTCGACTTCCGGGGTATCCGGGTCATCGTCGCCGAACTGCACCCACTCGACCTTACCGATCTCATGGTTCTCGCGGTCGAACACGCGCATGCCTTTTTCGACAGAACGCAGGCTGGGACTGGTTTGCATGATGTCTCTCCTCATCTTCCGATTGAGGGAGAATGAAGGTGGGTCGGCGGAGGTTCCCGACCTCAGCCGTCTCTCGCCTTCTTGATCGCCGGAATGACTTCCTTTTCCAGCGACTCGGGCGAGATCGGCCCGACATGCTTGAAGGTAATGATCCCCGCCGCATTGACGACGAAGGTCTCCGGCACGCCATAGACGCCCCAGTCGATCGACACCCGGTTGTCGGCATCGCCGCCGATCCGCTGGTACGGGTTGCCAAGCTCGGCGAGGAACGCCGCGGCGTTTTCCGGCGCATCCTTCTGGTTGATGCCGAAAATCCGCACCCCGGTCTCCGCCTTCAGCCGCTCGAGCAGCGGATGCTCCTCGCGGCACGGAATGCACCAGCTGGCGAAGACGTTCACCACCGTCACCTCGCCCTGAAGCGATGCGGTATCGAACCCCTCGACCCCGGTACCGGCCACCGCCGGCAAGGCAAAGCTCGGCGCCGGCTTGTTGATCAGCACCGAGCGCACGAGGCTGGGGTCGCGGTCCATGTTCAGCGCGAACACCGCGACCAGCCCGACCAACAGCAGCAGCGGCAGTACCGCGAGCAGAATCCGCTTCAACGCTTGCTCTCGTCCGAGCGGCGGCGGATGCCCGCCTTGTCGAGGGCCTTGAGCCGGGCGTCCACCCTGAGGGAATCCCACACCACATAGGCGACCAGCGCCACGGTCAGCACCGCCACCCCGATATAGGCCCAGGCGATGAATTCGATATGCGCGCCATCTCCGATCATTTGGCGGCTCCTATTCCTCCCCCGCGGGGCGGGGGACCGGCGAAGCCGGTGGAGGGGGCGCTCAGGGCGGCCTGGCGGCTCAGCGTCGCGGCCCGACGGCGCAAAATCTCGGTCCGCATCCGCACCACCTGCAACAGCGCGAACAGCAGCGTGAAGGCAAGCATCATCACCAGCAGCGGGGTCAGGATCGAGCCCGGCATCTTCGGCCCGGACGCGGTGAACACGCTCGCTGGCTGGTGCAGCGTGTTCCACCAGTCCACCGAGAACTTGATCACCGGGATGTTGAGCGCCCCGACCAGCGTCACGATGGCGATGATCCGGCCGGCCTTCAGCTGATCGTCGAAGGCCCGCCACAGCGCGATGATGCCGAGATAGATGAGCAGCAGGACGAGCGTAGAGGTCATCCGCCCGTCCCACTCCCAGAACGTGCCCCAGGTCGGCCGGCCCCACAGCGCGCCGGTATAGAGGGCCAGTGCCGTGAACACCGCCCCGAGCGGCGCCGCCGCCTTGTTGGCAACGTCGGCCAGCGGGTGCCGCCAGACCAGGGTGCCGAGCGCCGACACCGCCATCACGCCATAGACCAGCTGGCTCAGCCAGGCATTGGGCACGTGTACGTACATGACGCGCACCATGTCGCCCATCTGGTAGTCCTCGGGCGAGTTGAGGAAGGCGAACCACAGCCCGATGGCGAAGCTCACGAAGGTGGCGATGGCGAGCGGCCAGATGAGGTAGCGCGACCAGGCGAGGAACTGGCCCGGATGCGCCAGGCGGCTGAACCAGTTGGGTTGTTTGACGGTATCGACGGACATGGCGTTCGCTCTATTCCCCGGCCACGCGCAAGGCAAGCGCAGCCGCGAAGGGTGAGAAGGCCGTCACCACGAGGCTCAAGGCAAT
>NZ_DASZAW010000071.1:0-111771 GCF_035944845.1 Devosia sp.
CTTCATCGTCGCCGCCATCGTCGCCGATTTCGTGCTGCGCCGCACCGTGCTCGGCCGCAACCTCTATGCCACCGGCGGCAACCCCGAAGTGGCGCGCCTCGTCGGCATCAACACCACCATCTACAAGATCGGCGCCTTCATCACAGTCGGCGCGCTCTCGGCCTTGGCCGGCATGTTCGTCATGGCGGACCTGCAGTCCGGCACCACCTCGATCGGCTCGGGCTGGGAGCTCATCGTCATCGCCGGCGTGGTGGTTGGCGGCGTGAGCCTGTTCGGTGGCGCCGGCACCATTGCCGGCGGCGTGGTCGGCATCCTGATGCTCAAGGTGGTGCAGTCGGGCCTCGTGGTCATCGGCGTCAACTCCAACTGGCAGCAGATTGCGGTGGGCGTGATCATGGTGCTGGCGGTCGGCCTCGATATCCTGCGCCGCCGCTACTTCACGGTCGGCGCCGGCGCCAAAACCGCAGCAGCCAAAAAATCCGACAGCAAGACATCGGGCGCCTGAGGGGGCTTCCGCACAACCGTTCAACGCCACGCGGCAACCCGCGGGCCAATGGAGGAGAGGAACCATGAACATCTCGAAGAGGACACTGGTGAAGGGCTTGCTCGGCGCCACGGCGCTGCTGGCAAGCTTCGGCACCGCCGGCGCCAGCTATGCCCAGGAGGTCAACCTGCTCTGGGTGCAGGCGATGAAGGATCACCCGGTGCATCGGCTGATGCAGGCGGGCTTCCTCGATAAGTGCAAGGAGCTCGGCTACAGCTGCGAAGTGGTGGGCGATCCCAGCGCCACCAACTGGGATATCCCGGCCACCCTGCCACTCGCCGAGGCGGCCCTGTCGCGTACCAAATTCAACGCCGTCGGCGTCTACGGCCCCGATCCGGCGATCTACTCCTACATCACCAAGCTCAGTAAGGAAGGCCTGCCCGTCGTCACCTGGCACGTGCTGCCGCCCGAGGGCACGGTCGATGGCCTGAAGGCCGCCGCCGCGCAGGATATCGCGGCCGCCGGCACCAATGCCGCCATCGCCATTGGCGACAAGCTAGGCGGCAAGGGCACTGTCGCCCTCACCCAGGGCGCTTCGAACGATACCGAAAATGCCATGTCCGATGCCTTCCGCAAGACCATTGCGGAAAAGTACCCGGACATCAAAGTGCTCGAGACTCAGATGGAAGGCTTTGAGCCCTCCGCTGCCGAGGGCAAGGCCATCGCCATCCTCCAGGGCAACCCTGATGTCACCGCCGCCTTCGGCACCACCGGCAACTCGATCCAGACCTGGTCGGGCGCGGCCCGCAAGACCGGTCGCGACGTGGTGATCATCGGCATGGACTATATTCGGCAGAACCTCGACCTGGTGAAGTCGGGTGCCGCCTACGGCATCGTGGCGCAGCCGCTCTACGAGGAAAGCGCCAAGGTCGCCGAACTGCTCGGCGCTTTGGCCAAGGGCGAGACCGTCACCTATATGAACGTCCTGCCCAGTAAGGTCATCACTGCGACCGATCTCGACCCCTATTACGCTATGCTCGAAAGCGCCGGCCAGTAAACCGGCTCCCGCCGCGCCGGCCTCCCCTGACCCGGAGGTCGACGCGGTTCTTCCTTTCTTGATTTGTCGCCGAGGCAGCACCCATGGACCCGATCTTTTCCGCCCGCGGCATCGTCAAGGCCTTCGCCGGCGTGCAGGCCCTGCGCGGCGTCGATTTCAACGTGCTGCCCGGTGAAATCCATGCGCTGCTCGGCCAGAACGGCGCCGGCAAATCGACGCTGGTGAAGATCCTCAACGGCGTCCATCCCGCCGGCTCCTATACCGGCGAGATCACGCTGGCTGGCCAGCCGGTGAGCTTCGCCTCGCCCGCCGCGGCGCGCGCCGCCGGTGTCGGCTACGTGCCGCAGGAAATCGAGGTGCTGGAGCAGCTCTCGGTGGCCGAGAACGTCTTTGCCGGCCATACCGGGCTTGGCGAGGGCGTGTTGATCTACCGGCACAAGCTCGAGGATCGGACCCGCGCCATCCTCGATGACCTTGGCCTCACGATCGACCCCAGGGCCATCGTCGCTTCACTCACCTCGGCCCAGCGCCATCTGGTGATGATCGCCCGCGCCCTGGCCTTGAAGCCGCGCGTTCTGATGCTCGATGAGCCGACCGCGTCGCTTTCCGGCACCGAGGTCGAAGCGTTGCTCGAAGTGCTGCGCCGTCTGAAGCGACAGGGCGTCACCATGATCTACATCACTCATCGCCTGCCCGAGGTGCTCGCCGTCTGCGACCGCGCCACCGTGCTGCGCGACGGGCGCGTTGCGGCGGAGCTGGGCCGCGAGGAATTCGAGGAAGACCGCTTCATCTTCGCCATGTCCGGCCAGCGGCTGCAAAAGCTGTTCCCGCCGCACGAGGCGCCGGTCGACGCCCGCCCCATGCTGAGCGTCGAGCACTTGAGCGTCGCCGGCAAGCCCGGCGCCATCTACGGGGCGCGCGATGTCAGCTTCTCGGTGGCCGCAGGCGAGATCGTCGGCCTTGCCGGGTTGCTCGGTTCGGGCCGCAGCGAGATTCTCCACGGCATATTCGGCCGCGTCCCCGCCGATGGCACGGTGAAGGTCGATGGGCAAGCCATCGCCATCCGTTCGCCGCGCGATGCGCGCGACGCCGGCATCGCGCTTCTCACCGAGGACCGGAAGCGCGACGGCCTGCTGTTCAATCTGCCCGTCGGCGCCAATATCACCATCGGCAATCTCGACCCGCTTTCGGCCCGCGGCATGGTGCGCGGCGATCGCGAGCGCAGCGCCATTCTCGAGGCGATGCGCCAGCTCAACGTCAAGGCCTCCTCACCGCAGGCTTCGGTCGCCCACCTCTCGGGCGGCAACCAGCAGAAGCTGCTGTTTGCCCGGGTGCTGATGCGCGCCCCGAAAGTTCTGCTGCTCGACGAGCCGACCAAGGGCGTCGATGCCGCGACCCGGCAGGAAATCTACCGGCTCGTCGTCGAGCTCGCGAGCAAGGGCGTGGCTTTGGTCGTCGTCTCCTCGGAGCTCGAAGAAGTGCTCGGCCTCTGCGACCGCTGCCTGACCATCGCCGATGGTCGCATCGTCGATGCGTTCAAGCGTGGCGAAGGCGGTGAAGATCGCGTGCTGCGGGCCGTGGCGGCGGCGCAGGCGGAGACGGTGCGGGCGGCGACTTAACCAGCGTCTAGGGTGGCGCCTTCTCCCGCAAGGGGAGAAGGCGATTGCTGCACCATCGAGAGCCTAAATCCGAAACGCCTCGAACGTCAGCGTGCCCTCGGCACTCTCGCCCGGCGCCAGCATGATCACTCCATCCTCCGCATCGCCAAACCCGTCCGGCCGGTTGAATGCCCCCGACGCATTGGTCTGCGGCTCGACGCAGAACACCTTGAGCGCCGGATCGGCGTAGAACATCACGTGCTTGTAGGGCGCGTCGCCCGTCATGGTGATGCCGGCGCCGCGGCTTGGGAAGCGCAGCGTGGCGCTGCCGTCCCAGCCGCCATAGTCGCTGCAGCGCCAGTAGATCGGCAGCGGCGCGGCCGTGTTGAAAGAAACCTCCGGCGGCAGCGACACCCGCTGCCCGATCATGCCCTCGGGCTCGTTGAGGTGGAAGCTGGTCGCGCCGAACTCTACCGTCGTATCGGCGTCGCGCTCGAACCAGGGATGGTGCCCGAAGCCGAAGGGCATGCGGCGCGCGCCGGTATTGGTCACCCGCGTCAGCAGCGTGAGCCCGGCCTCGCTGAGAGTGAACTGCTGTTCTGCCCGATAGGAGTAGGACGATGGGTCTGCCACCTCGAGGCGCAGCACTGCGTCCGTCGGCCCGGTCTGCTCGGCGCTCCATGGCCGATGCCAGGCGGTGCCGTGCACGTGGTAGATTTCCGGCGGGTTGTTCGCGGCAAAGTTGTAGTGCTGCCCTTCGAAGGTGAAGGCATTGCCGCCGATCCGGTTGGCGAACGGGATCATCGGGAATGATGCCACGCCCAGCACATTGCCGCTGGCCCGATTGGCGTCGGACAGCGGCCGCATCACGTCGATACCCTCGATCTGGAAGCGCGCTATGCTGCCGCCGATCGCCGGCGCGAGCTCGACCGCCAGCTGCCCGGCCCTGAGTTCGAGGTGTTCAGAAATTGCGACCATAGCCGGCGCTCCATCCGCCATCGACCGACAGCAATTGCCCGGTGGTGTAGCTGTTGAGCGGATCGCAGAAGAACAGCGCCGTGTCGGCGACCTCCGCCACCGTGCCGGGCCGCTTCACCGAGGCATGCCCGAGCATTGCCGCGTCGCCTGCCAGCAGCGGCTCGCCCACCGCGCCGACCCCCAGCGCGTTCACCAGCACTCTTGGCCCGAGCTGCATCGCCATGGTGCGCACCGTGGCCATCACCCCGGCCATGGAGACGGAAAACTCCGCGTGCCGCCGCATCGGCATGCCGGCCGCGGCCGACACGAGGAACAGGATGCGCCCGCTGCCGCGCGAAAACATCGCCGCGCCGCTGGCTCGCGCCGACGCCAGCTGCATCGCCGGATCAAATTCGGCATCGGGCAGCAGCGGCAGCGATACGATGAGGATATCGGGCACCGGCGCCACGGCGTCGACTGTTGCCCCGCTGGCGCGCAGCGCATCGAGCACTGCCATCGCTATCGCGTTCTGCTCGCCGCGCAACTCGACGAATGTGTTCTCAAGTTCGATCCGCATGCTGCGCCTCACATCATGTAGCCGGCGGTCCAGCCGCCATCGACAGCCAGCACCTGGCCGTTGATGTAGCCGGCGCCTGGCGAGCTCAGGAACAGTACCGCCTCGGCGATTTCCTCGGGCGTGCCGGGACGTCCGAGCGGCAAGTGCTGCATGAATTCCGCGGTGCGTCCGGCGAACTTGCCGTCGGCGCCATAGAACAGCGAACGCGTGCCCTCGGTCATGATCGAGCCCGGCGCGATGGCATTGGTGAGGATGCCTTGCGGCCCCAGTTCCAGCGCCATCGAGCGCGTCATGTGGATGATGCCGGCCTTGGCCGCGACGAACGGGCTCTGCAGCCGCATCGCCGCGAGCCCCACCACCGAGGCAATGTTGATGATCCGCCCGCCGTCGCCCTGCCTGACCATGGGCTGCAGCGCCGCGTGGCTCATCAGGTAGAGCCCATCGAGGTCGATGCGGGTGATCCGTTCCCACTCCTCGAGCGGGAACTTGTCGATGTTCACCCGGTGGACGAAGCTGTTGACCCCGGCATTGTTGACCAGGATGTCGATCCGGCCATAGCGGGCGATGGTCTCGGCAACGCCGGCCTCGGCCGAGTCGCGGCTCGAAATATCGATCACCGCCGGCATGGCATCGGGCAGGGTGGCGGCGTAAGCCTCCGCGCCCTCGCGGTTGATGTCGGCGATGACGACTTTGGCGCCGTTGTCGCTCAGCCGCCTTGCGATGGCCTGGCCAATCGCACCCGCCGCGCCGGTGACCAGGGCCACCCGCCCGTTCAACTCAACCTGCATCGGCACGACTCCTCCAGCCCCGCGCCAATGCTATTATAATATCTGGGCTGAAGCGGCAATTGCGCTTTGGGATGATGGGGTGAGCTTGCCCCAAAGCACGTGGCTGCGCTCGATCCTGAAACACCCACCGGCTGTCATCCCAGCGAAAGCTGGGGGGGACCCAACTCGCAGCCTGCGCAAGTGGACAACTGGGTCCCAGCTTTCGCTGGGATGACACCGTGGCTGGGGGGCTTGCAGCGGGTCAGCCGGACCGCTCGCTACCACCACCGCTGTTCTGTGACACGGACGGTGGCTATTTCGTCCGTGAGCCCCTCAGTTCGCCCTGAGCAGCGTCAGCCCTAGCGGTTCGCCGTCGGCGTTGAACGCTTCGCGCTCGCCGGTTACCGAGTCGCGATGCCATTCGGCCACCGCACCCGCCTTCAGGTGCAGGTGGAAATCGGCGCGCATCACATTGATGAAGCCCATTGCCGGCTTCACCGTCTCGATGGTGCCGCGCCAGAACTGCTGGAAGCCGGGACGTCGGAAGCCGATCACCACGGGGGACTGCGCCGCCTGCGCATCCTCGAGCGGCAGGCGGCCGGGATCGGTTTCGCTTGCCTCGATCCGCTCGCCTGGCGGGGTGTCGGGCTTCGCCTCGATCGCCGTGCCCGCGCCGAGCGGCGCCACGGCTGCATCGAATGGATCGATACCGTCAAAGCCGACAATGCCGCAGATATAGCTGCCATCGGCGCGGTTGAGGTCGATACGCGGATAGGCCTTGTCCTTCATCACGCTGGTGCGGTCGACAATGATCTCGGCGATGCTGGCAAGCTCGATCCGGCTCTCGTGCTCGGCCCCGCCGATCACCGCCCAGCCGTTCTCGAAGCTGACGCTCTCGACCGTGCCGATCCGCTCATGCGTTGCGCCGAGGTGCCGCGCCGTCACCATGAGCCTGCCGATGGCGGGAAGGGTGGCGAGGACGTCCTTGGCGCTGGCATCGAGGCGGGCGCGGGGCAGGGTGGTGGGCTTATCGAGCATTGGTGGTTCCTTAGGCGAGTGCGGGTTCGAGTGGCGCGGTGGGCGCTGCCGGAGCAGTGCCCAGTTCCACAGTGGTGAGCGGGGTTAGGCCCTGCGGCCTGCGATGGGCGACGATGACGAAGGCGGTGTCCGGCAGTTCGCGACGCAGCAGCGTGAACAGCTCAGTCTCCGAGGCCACGTCGATGGCGCTCGTCGGCTCGTCGAGATAGGCAAAGGCCGGCCGCTGCAGCAACAGCCGGGCCAGCGCCAGGCGCTGCAGTTCGCCGCCGGAGAGGTCGCCGCTCGCCGTTTCGTCATCGATGAACATCACATCGAGCCGGTGCCCCAGCCCCACGGCCTCAAGTGCCGCCTGGCGCTGTTCCAGCGTGAAGGCATCGGGGCCGGAGGGGTAGGCCACCGCGTCGACGATCGGGCCGAGCGGCACATAGGGTTGCTGCGGCAGGAACAGCGCCGGGCCGGCGGGCAGGCTGATGCGCCCTTCGGCATGCGGCCAGAGCCCGGCGATAGCCTTGAGCAGGGTGGTCTTCCCCAACCCGGATGGCCCGGCGATCCACACGGCCTCGCCTGGCGCCACCCTGAGTGCCGCCACATCGAGCAGCGGCTTGCCGTCGGGCAGACTGAGGGCGAGGCCGGCAATATCGAGCTGGCCCCTTCCGGGCTGCGTGACGCCGGCCGCCTGGCCGCGCCCAGCCGCGCTGATGAAGCCATCGAGACGGGACGATGCGGCGACGAGGTCGGCGAGGTCGCGATACGAGAAGATGAACCACGAAAGCGTCGTGACGACGCTCGAGAACGCCGTGCTCACCTCCATCAACCCGCCGAAATTGACGCTGCCGGCGAGGAAGGCGGGCAGGGCGACGAATAGCGGGATGCGCAGCACCGTGTGCTGGTAGGGATAGGTGAAGCAACTGAGGATCAACTCGCGGTTGATCAGCCGGCGCCAGTTGCCCATGATCCCGCCGAAGCGCTGGTCGAGCGTGCGACGTTCGGCTTCCTCGCCCCCGAGCAGGGCGATCTCGTCGACATTGGAGCGCATGCGGGCCAGCGCGAAGCGGAAATCCGCCTCGCGGCGCTGCTGCTCGACATAGAGCTTCTTCAGCGGGCTGCCGAGCACGTGCGTCAGGAGCGAACAGAGCGCCACATAGACGAAGGCGGCGACCAGCATGTAGCGCGGGATCTCGAAGTCGAGGCCGATAAAGGCGAGCGACAGCGGGAACGACGAGAGCTGCCACAGCAGCGCCACGTAGGAAAAGATCGCGACGATATTGGTGATGAGGTCCAGCGCTTCACTCAGCATGCCGCTGACGAACAGCCGGCAATCGTCGGCGATGCGCTGGTCGGGGTTATCCACCCCACCGCCATTGCCGCCGAGGCCTAGGTAAGCCTTGTTGCGGAGCCACTTGTCGCGCACCGCTTCGGTCAGGGAGCGCCGCCAGCGGATCAGCACCAGCTTGTTGAGGTATTGCGCGCTGAGCTCGCGCATCGAGTTGAGCAGCACGATGATGCCGAACACGCCGATCTGCGTCAGCGCCGCCTGGGCGTCCACCGCCTCGAGCGCCGAATAGAACTCCTTGGTCCATGAGATGATGCGGAGCGTCGCGTAGACACCGCCGAGCTTCAGCGCCACCACGGCAACGAACAGCAGCAGCCCCAGTTTGCCACCGCGTCCGCTGATGCAGAGCTTGAGCAGCCGCCAGAACTGGCCGAGCACGCGGATCATGACGTGGATCTCCAAAAGCAAAAAAAGCGGGAGAGCCATGGACGAGGCCCGCCCGCGGAGTGGGTGTGGTTAGAACTTCACTGAGGCACCGACCTTGAAGGTGCGGCCCGGGCCGGTCTGCAGCTCCGGCGGAGCGTTTCCGGCATTGGTGCCACCCGGGAACCCCGGCAGGTTGTAGCTGCCGATGGTGTTGGGGAAGTACCGGGTGTCGAAGATGTTCTGGACGCCAGCCGTGATCTCGATGTCCTCGGTCGGCTTCCATTTGGTGAAGGCGTCGAAGATCGCATAGCCGCCCGGCTTGAAGGCGTTCGGGTCGTTGCGGTGCTCTACGCCATCGGCAAAGGTGCCGAACACTTCGAACTCGAGGTTGTTCTCGGGCAACTCGTAACGCAGACCCAGCACCGCAGTCAGCGGCGTTGCCCGCTCGTACCAGTTTTCGGCTGCGGTGGGCGTCGTCTGCTGGCGGCCATACTGGTAGGTGATGGCGGCGTTGACGAACAGGTTCTCGTAGACCTCCAGTTCGCCGGCAAGCTCGATACCCGAAAGTTTCACTTTCGACAGGTTGATCGAGGTGTAGGTGTCCGGCGCCACTTCCTGCAGGCGTTCGATGAAGTCGGTATAGTCCGAATGGAAGGCCGTGGCGCTGAGCCAGCCCTTCTCGAATTCGCCACGCACGCCGACTTCGTAGCTCTTTACCGTCTCCGGACGCAGGTTCGGGTTGGGGATGACTTCGCCGCCGGAGAATGGATCGAGGCTCGACACGAACAGCTGCTGGCTGGTCGGCATCTTGTAGCCTTCGTTGTAGGCAACGTAGGCCGAAACGGCGTCGGTGAACTGGTACTTGGCCGACAGGCTCTTGATCAGCGTCCGCGAGTCGATCTTTTCCGGCTTGAAGCCCGGCAGATAGGTCGGCGCCTTGCCCTTGGTCGGGTCGATCGAGTAAGTCGCGTAGCGCAGGCCGGGAGTGATCGTCAGCTTCTCGTCGAAGAGCTTGATCTCGTCCTGGACATAGAGGTCGGCGCGCACCGTTTCGACGTCGGGGAAGCTGAAGCCGTTATACTCTGTGTGCCCGGATACGCCGGTCCGTGAGTTGTAGGTGTCGGTGTAGTCGTCATAGAGCGTATTGGCGATGTCGCCATCGAAGCCGTAGGTCAGCGTATGGCTGCTGCCGCCGAGCTCGAAGCTGGAGATCGCCTGGATTTCGGCCTCGAGGAAGGCCTCGCGATAGTCACGCACCGCATGGTTGGTGGTATAGTAGGACACCGGCAGCGCGTAGCTCTGCTTCTTGAAGCTGTCCGTGCCGCGACGCTGTGGCGAGTAGCTGACGTTCCACTTCAGGCTGTCGATGAAGCCGTTGTCGATCTGCCATTCGTGTTCGACGGCAAAGCGCGGCCGCTCGACAATCACCGAGCGGGTCCACTCATCGACATTGTACTGGCTGGTAGTGGTCGGCGTGCCGGTCACGGCGTTGGCCGAAGTGTCCACCTGCTGGACATCGGTCTTGCGGTTGTTCCATTCCGCCGTGACTTCGACGCGGTGATCGTCATTGGGCGTCCACACTGCCTTGGCCATGGCGTTGTAAGCCTCGGCATCGGTCGGGAAGAACTTGTCGCACGACCAGTTCGGCGCGCGCGCGCAACCCCAGATGCCGCCATCGGCGCGAGCATTGGACAGCGTCGCCTCGTGGGATGAGACGTGCCCGAGCGAGCCCAGCACCTGCAGCCCATTGCCGAAATCATAGGCGGCGTTGATCTGCTGGCGGAAGCTGCGGTCGTAGCTGTCGAAGGCGGTCTTGATTTCCACCGCCCAGGGCTTGTCGCTGTCATAGAGCAGGTCTTCAGGATCGAGCGTCTGGAACGACACCACGCCGCCCAACGCATCGGCGCCCCACAGCACGCCGGCCGGGCCTTTGATGATCTCGACCTGCTTCATATTCCACGGATCGATCACATCGCGACCGCCGTCGATGATGCTCTCGATGGTGCGCGAACCATCGACCTGCATCTTCACCCGGTTGCCGCTGACGCCACGGATGGTGAAGCCGCCCAGTTGTGCCCAGGGCTGCGTGGCGGAGGAGGAGCGATCGACCTGCACGCCCGGCTCCAGCCGCACCAGGTCCTGGATATCGCGGACCATCCGCTTTTCCAGCGTTTCGCTGTCGATGACGGTCACCGTCGCCGGCACATCCAGCACGCTCTTGGCGCTGCGTGTCGCCGTGACCGTGATGCGCTTGAGGATCGTCGTCTGCGCCTCGGTCAGTTCCTGTGCCGCGACCGGCTGCGGAACCGCGCAGAGCAGCGCCGCGGCGCTGATGCCGACCAGATACCAAGGTGAGATATTCACGCGTGCGGATGCACGCGCGACATGCGGCCGATAAGACATGCCTGCCCCCAAAAGAAACCAAGATGTTGGCTGGCTGTCGGCGCGCCGCACGCCGCGTGGCTTGCTGTTTCACGGCCCGTCCCTGGACCGGTGTTCACGCTCTATTAAAGCTGAGTTTCAGAGTCAAGTTTAAATGCTATTGCGCCAGTTCCGCCGTGCGGTTGTAGGCGGCAGTGAAGCCGGCAAGTGACAGTGGCACCGTCACCGGCTGCCCGTCGTCGACCTTGACGCCAGTAACTTCCAGCGTCGTGCCGACCTTCATGGCGCTGAGCGCCACCTCGTCGAGATCGAGTGGCACGAGGCACCCGGTCTGCACGCAGGTGAGGAAGGGCAGGGCCTGACCCAACTGCTGGCCATCGATGCCGAGCTGGATGCCGGCGTCCAGCCTCAGCCCGAACGCCGTCAGCAGCATGCCCTCGGCCTTGTTGCCGGTGGGGGCTGCAAGCTCGACCGCCACCAGCGCGCTGCCGGTCTGCGGGTTGCCGGCGGTCTGCCAGAAGGCGCAGTCCTTACCGGCTTCGACCAGGGTGCAGTTCACCGTCCAGCTGCCATGCGCCTCGTTGAGCGCCGAGGCGCCACCCGGCAGCGTCGCCTGCTGCGCCAAAACCGGCGCTGTCAGCAGCGGCAGGGCTGAAGAGATCAGCAGCAGCGCGGTGAAGAGCGGAGCCTTCACGACGCGACCCTCGCGTCCTTCAGCGGCCGGTTGAGCGCCCGGCGCGCTTCGCCGGCCATTTTCACCAGCGTCATGTGCATGTCCTTGGACGAGGTGAGCTCGCTCTCGAACCAGATGCGGCGGACATCGTCGCCGTCGATGAGGTCCATGCCTTCGGCGTCGACGCCGATCAGCCGCCACTTGCCCGGCGCCGCCTTGGCGAAGTGCTCGGCATAGAGCCCCACCGCCTCGCCATGGTCGTCGTTCATATGCTCGATCGCATCCGGCTCGCTTGCTGCCAGCTCCGGGTTGGCCGGGTTGGCGTTCAACAGATGCTCGCGCGTCAGCGCGTAGGCACGACCGAACCCGCCATTGTAGGAGGCGCTTTTCGGCTCCAGCCGGAAGTAGCGGAAATCGCCGAGGCCGGAGTAGAGCTTGGCCTTCTGCTGGTGGATCAGGTAGCGCGTGTCGAGGCGAACATGCTCCGCGCTGTCGCGCTCCACCTGGCGTGCCTCACAGGCGATGGTGACGCGGGCATGTGCCAGCGGGTCGCCCTTGCCCGGATGGCCGAGCAGCAGCGAGCAGCGCGAGTCGGCGAGCAGCGCCCCGGTATGGGCGGCGAGCTTCGAGATCAGGATGATCGGCGCTCCGTCATAGTCGGTCGAGACACCGACGCGTGTGGCGATCGGCCAGCCGGTGCCCGGCTCGAGCGTCGCGATCGCGCCCGATCGCGCCGTCCGGATCAGCGTCTTGGCTTCGCGCACCGCCTCGGCGGTGGTCTCGAGCAGCACGTCCTTCTTTTTTTCTTCGGTCATCGTCGCACTCACTTCTTGAAATAGACCGGCACCGTGAACGACCAGCTCGATCGTCCCGCTGCCTCGGGTATCGGGGGGAAGGGCGCGGCGCGGTCAACCGCCGCCAGCGCGGCAGTGTCGAGCGCGGCGTTCCCGGAACTGCGGGCCAGCGCGACTTTCGTGACTGTACCACTGGCGCCGACGGTAAAGCTCACCAAAGCTTCGCCCGCATCGCCTCGAGCTTTCGAGGGGTACTTGGCGGCGCGGGTGACCTTGGCCTGCACCAGACCGGGATACTTGCTCGCAGCGGCGCTGCCGCCATCATTCTTCTTGCCGGCGCCGCCGCCCGATTTCTTCGCGGCGCTGTCTGCTGCCGCGTTGCCGCCGTTGCCGAGGCTGGCCTGCTTCGATGGCGGCTTCTTCTGCGGTTTTTTCTCGGCGGGCTTTTCAGCTTTCTTCGGCTTTTCCGGCGGCTGTTCCTTCGGCTGCTCCCTGGTCGGCTCGACGGCCTTGGCGACCGGCTTGCGGACGATACGCGGCTTGGGGATCGGCGCCACCTCCAGTTCTTCTTCGACCACCGGCGCGAGGCTGGCCGTCTCGAGCGGCTTTACCACCTCGAGGGGTCTCACCAGTGCCGGCGGAATCTGCTGGGTCGGCGGCTCGGGCGTCAGCTGAGCGAGTGTCGCGGTGCGCACCACCTCGAGCGGGTCCGATTGCGACGGCGCGACGCTGTCGGCAACCTCCGCGGCCGCGGCATCGACCATCTGCGGCATCACCGCTTCGACCGGGGCGATGGGATCGGCGGCGGCAGTCAGCACCTCGGCCGAAGCGATCTCTTCACTTTCGGTCGGTGTGACTTCGGCGACCTCGACCGGCGCTGCCACCGCTTCGACGGCCTCGGCCGGCTCGGCCTCCGCCACTTCGACCACCTCGGCCTCGGCGGTCTCAGGTATGTCTTCCGCCTCGACTTCGGCGCCTGCCGAAACCAGCGTCTCTGTCGCTTCGCTGATCTCTTCGGTCGGGTTGCTCGTCGCCGTGTCGACCGAGATGATCTCGACGGCAACCGACTCCGCCGCCGTTTCGTCGATTGCCGGCTCAAGGTTGAGGAACACGAACGCCCCGGCGATCAGCCCGATGTGGATACCGGCGGAGGCGAGGGCGGCCTTCTTCATCTCATTGCTCGCGCTGCTGCGTGATCAGGCCGATGCGGGCGTAGCCGGCACGGCTCAGATCGCCCATCACCTGCATGATCAGCCCGTAATCGGCGGTGGCGTCGCCCCGGATATAGAGCCGTTGCTGCGTGCCGGCCTCTCCGGCCGCGGCGCCGACGGCGCCAAGCAGCGTCTCGAGCGAGATCTCGTCTTCGCCGAGATAGACCTGGCCCTCAGGGGTCACCGAAATGGTCAGCGGTTTCGAGCCCTCGACCTTCATCTCCGGCGCGTTGGTCTGCGGCAGGTCGATCGGCACGCCCGAGGTGAGCAGCGGCGCCGTCACCATGAAGACGATCAGCAGCACCAGCATCACGTCGACCAGCGGCGTCATGTTGATCTCGCTGATCGCCCCCCGTCGGCCCCGTCGACCGCGCGCGCTTTGCAGCGACATGCTCATCAGGCGTTCCCCCGCGCGTCGAGCTGCCGCGACAGCAGCACCGAAACCCGGTCGGCAAACGCCTCGAGCCGGCCGATCAGCCGGCCCGCGTCGCCCGAAAGCTTGTTGTAGGCGATCACCGCCGGAATGGCGGCGAGCAGCCCGAGCGCCGTGGCGAACAGCGCCTCCGCAATGCCTGGCGCCACCACTGCGAGGCTGGTGGATTTGGCCGCCGCAATCGAGGTGAAGGCATTCATGATACCCCACACCGTGCCGAACAGCCCGACGAACGGCGCCGCACTCCCCACGGTTGCGAGGAGCGACAGGCTGCGGTCGAGCTTCTCGCTTTCGGCCGCCACGGTGGTGTCCAGCACGATGCGCAGCCGCGCCTGCAAGCCGCCGGAACTGGCGGCATTGTCGGCGTGGCTGCCGTTCCATTCTTCCATCGCCGCTGCGAACAGCGCGCCGAGCCCAGAGCGCGGGCCGTCCTTCAGCCGGGCATAGATCTGCGTCAGCGGCTCGCCTGAGGCGAAGATCCTGTCGAAGGCCTTCATCTCGCGTTTCGCTTTGGCATAGGCGGCGGCCTTGGCGAAGATCACCGCCCAGCAGGCGATCGAGGCGAACAGCAGCCCCAGCATCACCGACTTCACCACCCAATCCGCCTGCATGAACAGGGCGAACATCGACATGTCATGTGCCGCCGCCACCGGCTCCACCGCTTCGATCACCGTTTCCATCAGATGCCGAACTCCACGCCATCGAGGCGCGATGCGGTACTGAGGCCACTGAGGCAGACTTTCGGGTCGAGTCCGGTGCCCTCGCAGGCCACGACGTCGTTGATCAGCACCCGGCTCACCTTGTCGCAGCCGAGCTCGCCGATATCGAACTGCAACACCCGGGTCTTGCCCTCCGGCATCGCCTTGAAATCCAGCGACACCAGCCGCTCGATGCCGCCGCCCGCACCGAACAGCGCGATCTCGAAGGCCGAACGCGTCAGCTCGGTGCCAAGCCTGTTGGTGGCGAGGAAGGTGACGCGGCAGCCGGTTTCACTCGGGGTCAGCGCATTGAGTTCGAGCGCCAGGCCGGGAGCCGGCGGGGCCTCCTGCGCGAGGGCCGGGGCGGCGCACAGCGTCGCCAGCAACAAGAGATGGGTGAGGCGCATGGGCGCTCCTATTTGTTGAGGACGAGTTTGCCCTGCCGGGTGATCCGCAGCCGATAGGTGAGGCCCTGGTGCGCAATGCCGATTTCGGTGGCGCCACCGAACAGTTCTTCGGTGGTGAAGCTCGGCAGGTTCGCCTGCGTGTCGGTTTTCGCCGTCGCCTCCGGCAGCGCCGTCATGTCCTCTAGATCCTCAAGTCGCACCCTGGTCACCCCGACCGCCTGCCGTAAGTTTAAAACATGAGTGTGATTATCAGAATTACGCCGACGCGCAAGCGCCACAATGTCGCTCGGTCGGCGGGGGAGGGGTGGCACGGGCCATAGCGAGGGGAGGCCCCGGCCCCGAAGAGCCAGCGCGCGGCGCGACGACGCGGTCCCCTAGCTTGCCAGCCGGCGGATCGCCTTCTTCAGCGCGGCGATCCGAAAGATGGCGTTGGCGGCGCCGTAGCCGCGATAGCCACGGCGCTCCACCACTTCGAAGAAAAAGCCCTGGCCGAAGGTGGTGCTGTAAAGCTGCAGGTATTCGCCCCACTCATCGCGGTCGTAGAGGATGTTGTGCTTGCGCAGCCGGCCGGTGAACTCGGGCTCGAGGCCGAAACGGGCTTCCACGTCGTCGTAGTAATTCGGCGAGATCTGCAGCGAGCGGAAGCCATTGGCATCGAGCGCAGCGGCGCTGGCGAAGATGTCGCTCGTTGCAAAGGCGATATGCTGGATGGCCGAGCCGAGCTTGTCGGCGAGGAAGTGGCCGGCGAGGGTCGCGCTGTTTTCGGCGCCGTTCATGGTGATGCGGAGCGCTCCCGAGCTGCTCTCGATCACCTGGCTGCGGACCACCCCTGAGGGGTCGACGATATCCACCACCGGGGTTTTGTCGGCCAGAAAGATCGAGCTGTAGAACAGCAGCCAGGTCGGCATCTCGTCATAGGGAACGGTTTGCGCCAGGTGGTCGATGCTGTTGAGACCGGCTGGTCGCGGCAGTTCCTCGAAATCGAGACCGGCCGGTTCGAAATCGATCTGCTGAAACCGGCCCAGCTTGCTGGCCTCGTCGACGAGATAGAGCAGGCTTCCGCCGATGCCGCGGATGGCCGGAATCTCGAGTTCACCCGGCGCCACGGCTTGCTGGAATTGCTCGGCGCCCAGGGCAAGCGCCCGCGCCATGGCAGCGCTGGCGTCGTCGACGATGAGGGCCAGTGCATAGGCCGACGTTCCCTGCAGCTTGAAGGCGGTGTGGGCATAGCCGGAACCCTCGGTGTTTATGATGATCCGGATTTCGCCCTGCTGGTAGAGCGTCACCTGCTTGGAGCGGTGCTCGGCGATCCTCGTGAAGCCCAGCGTGGTCAGCAGGGCGCCAAGGTTGAGGGCGTCTGCCGCATCGGCTGAAAACTCGACGAAAGCCACGCCCTTGACCTCGATGCGGTCGGGAATCGGCTCGAGCCGCAACGTCTCCGACCCGGTCGAGCGGCGCACTCGATCGCCGAGGTAAATCAGGGAGCGGTGGCCGTCTGCGGCGATCGATCTCGCAGAACCGCCGCGAAACTGATCGTTGAAGATTTCCAGCGAGAAGTAGCCGTCATAGCCGGTATCTACCACTGCCGCGGTGAACTCGGCCACCGGCAGGTCACCTTCGCCGGGCATGTTGCGGAAGTGGCGGCTCCAGTACAGCAGGTCCATGTCGATCTGCGGCGCATCGGCCAACTGAACGATGAACAGCTTCTCCCTGGGGATCGAGCGGATCGAGTTGATCTCGATGCGGCGGGACAGGCTGTGGAAGCTGTCGAGCACCAGCCCGATATTGGGATGGCTGGCTCGCCGCACGATTTCCCAGGCATCGCGGTGGTCGTTGATGTGCTTGCCCCAGGCCAGCGCCTCATAGCCGACACGCAGCCCGCGCCTCTTGGCACGTTCCCCCAGTTCACGAAAGTCGTCGGCCGCCCGGTCGATGCCGCCCAGCGCCAGGGTCGAGACATTGGAGCAGACAAGCAGCAGGTCCGTTCCGAGCTCCTGCATGATGTCGAACTTGCGCTCGGCGCGATCGAAGGTGCGTTGCCGGTGCGATGGCGGCATGCCTTCGAAGTCGCGGAACGGCTGAAACAGGCTGATCTCGAGGCCGTGGTCGCGCACCATCCGGCCAACATCTGCCGGGCTGCCATCGAAGGCGAGAAAGTCGTTCTCGAAAATCTCGACCCCGTCAAAGCCGGCAGCGGCGATAGCAGCCAGCTTGTCGGGGAGTTCGCCACTGATCGAGACCGTGGCAATCGAGGTCCGCATCGTCTCCTCCAATAAACGAACTAGTTCGTACATAATCGGTAGAGACTGATCTGGTTGCGGTCAAGTTGCCGGCAGCATGGCTATTCGGCCGGCAGTTTCTCGGGGCGGACGATGTAGCGGAGCACCATGTCCACCGAGTTGCGCATCAACGCGGCCTGCGCCTTGGCGGTGCTCAGGTCGCGGCCGAAGAGCTTCGAGAACGTCGCCCGGTTGGAGACGTTGAAGAAGCACAGGGCGCTGATCTGCCAGTGCAGTTCGATCGGGTCGAGCCCGGGGCGGAACAGTCCTTCCGCCACGCCACGCTCATAGAGCGTCTCGATGGTGCCGATGGCGGTGACGTTGAGCTGTCGGATCACCTTGGATTTCTCCAGGTACTCGGCGTGGTGGATGTTTTCGATCATCACCATGCGGATGAAATCCTCATGCTTGTGGTGATGCTCGAAGGTGAACTCCACCAGCCGGCGCAGCGCATCGAGCGGCGACAGCCCGCCGATGTCGAGCTTGGCCTCGCCCTCGCGGACCTTGCGGTAGGCGTTCTCCAGCACGGCCAGGTAGAGGCCTTCCTTGTCGGCGAAGTAGTAGTAGATCATCCGCTTGGACGATCGGGTGCGTGCCGCGATCTCGTCGATTCGGGCGCCCGACAGGCCGTTGAGGGCAAACTCCTCAGAGGCGACTTCGATGATGTTGTGCCGCGTCCCCTCGGGGTCTTGCGTGCGGACCCCGCTCTGAGCTTCGGGTTTTGCGGCCTTGGGCGCCATGTAAGCCGTTCCTCCGTCCCTCCCGGCGGAGAGATTGACTAAACTAACCAGTTCGTACATCACTGCGCGTACGTAGCCAGACCATTATCGGTCGGGCGGGCCGAATGACAAGGGTGCGACGTCCGATCCGGGCGACGGCGCCCCGGGGCGGCTGGTGGAGACGAAGTTGATTTCAGCCGTTGTCGACGAGGCCCGGAGGCAACTGGGCGACCTGGTCGCGACGCGCCGCAAGGCACCATCGGCGGGTGGTCGTCAATTCGTCGTCGGGCTGCTGGGGCGCGGCATCCAGGCCTCGAAGACGCCCCGCATGCACGAGCTCGAAGGCCGCCGCATCGGGTTCGACTACACCTATGTGCTGATCGATTTCGATACGCTCGGGCTGGCCGATCATGACCTGGGGGCAATGATCGAACTGGCCGAGGCACTGGGCTTTGCCGGCCTCAACGTCACCCACCCGTTCAAGCAGGCCGTGCTGCCGTTGCTGGACGACCTTGCCCCGGAAGCCGCAGCGATCGGCGCGGTGAACACCGTGGTGTTCGGCACCGGCCGCCGCCTCGGCCATAACACCGACAGCTGGGGCTTTGCCGAGAGTTTTCGCGAGGGGCTCGCCGGCGCGTCGATGGAGGCCATCGTGCAGTTCGGTGCCGGGGGCGCCGGTGCGGCAGTGGGGCACGCGCTGCTGTCGCTGGGCGGGCGCAAACTGACGCTGTGCGAGACCGAGCTCGATCGCGCCAAGCGCCTCGCCGAGCGGCTGGGCGAGCGCTTCGGTGCCGAGGTGGAGGTAACGGACGACCCGGCGATAGGCCTCGCCGGTGCCACCGGGGTGGTCAACACCACGCCGGTGGGAATGGCCAAGTACCCGGGACTGGCGTTTCCAGGCGAACTGCTGCGCGCCTCGCACTGGGTTGCCGAGATCATCTACTTCCCCGCCGATACGGCGCTGCTGCAGGCGGCGCGCCGGCTGGGCTGCCGCACGCTGGGAGGCACCGGCATGGCGGTCTACCAGGCGGTGAAGGCCTTCGAGCTGTTCACGGGGACGGCACCGGATCGAGCCGCGATGCTGGCGCATTTCGAGGCGGAGAGTCGCTGAATCCTCAGTCCGGGCCGCCCTCCGCCCGCAGGGAGAGGGGTTCCCGACTGCGCGTTCGAGGCACTACCGGCCGATCGCGCGGCTCCGCACCACATGCTCGATGCCTTTGTTGACGTGTGCCTCGAGCAGCCTCTGCGCGGTCTTGCCGTCGCGGGCGAGGGCGGCTTCGAGCAAAGCGAGATGATCGTCGGCGACCGGCTTGCCGCGGAAGCTGCCGGCCAGCATGTGGTAACGCACGAAGCGATCGAACACCGAGGTGTGCATCGCCATCAGCGAGCGGGAGCCGCAGGCCGAGATCAGAGACTCGTGGAAGCTGCGATCATAGCGGATCCATTCGGGGGTGCGGTTGCTCTCGCCGGCGAGCAGCCGCTTTTCGATGGCCGCCAGCTTGTGGTGCGCTGCAACCACGCGCCCCTCCCATTCGAGATCGCCGGTGGCGAGCGACAGCGCCAGGGCGTGGTTCTCGAGCAAGAGGCGCAGGGCGCCCAGCTCCCGCAGGTCGGCTTCCGACGCCGGCGCGACCGCAAAGCCTTTCTGCCCCTCGGCAACGACGAAAGCCTCGCTGGCGAGCCGGGTCAACACCTCGCGCAAGGTGCCGACGCTGACTTCGTAGCGCTGCCTGAGGCGGTCGAGCGTCAGCTTGTCGCCCGGGCGGAGCACGCCATGGATGATGTCGCTCCGAATGGCCCTGAACGTCACCTCGCCGATACTGTCCGCCGCGTCGTCCATACCTGCTCCGTTCGATATCGGATGATACCACAATCATCCGATAAAATGGATATTGACGAATGACAAGTCGGGGGTCCAGTGTCCCGGGGATGGCGAGCGGCCGACAGGCAATGCCGTCGATTGACATGTACGAACCATTTCGTACAAAGTGACGGACGCCGACGGACAGCAAGATCCGGAAGGCGAGGGAGTCCGCCGTCGCGGGCTGATCGAGGGATTGCCCGCGACGCGGGTGGAAGGAAGCGACGCTTCCAATTGGGAGGATGACATGAGTTTCCATATTCGGCGGCGAGCGACCCTGTTCGGCGCAGTCGCACTTCTGGCGGCTACCGTGATGACGCCGGTCCTCGCGCAGGATAAGCCCGTGCTGCGCTTTTCGGCGGTGTTCTCGGAGCAGGATATCCGCGCCGAGATGATGAAGCAGTTCGGCGAGGGCGTCGCCGGCTTCGCGACGCTCGAGCCGTACTATGGCGGCAACCTGTTCAAGCAGGGTACCGAGTTGGTCGCCCTGCAGCGTGGCAACCTCGAGATGGGCAATATTGCCCCCCAGGACGTCTCGAACCAGATCCCCGCCTGGTCGGTTCTGACCTCGGGCTACCTGTTCCGCGACGCCGCGCACCTGCGGGCCTTCTTCGACAGCGAAACGGGGGCCGAGTTCAAGAAGATGGCCGAAGACCAGCTCGGCATCCGCATTCTCGGGCCGACCTATTTCGGTATCCGGCAGGTGGGCCTGCGCATTGACAAGGAAATCAAGACTCCCGCCGACATGGCCGGCGTGAAGCTGCGCATGCCCGGCGGCGACGCCTGGCAGTTCCTCGGCACGGCGCTCGGTGCCAACCCGACGCCGATGGCCTACGCCGAAGTCTATACGGGCCTCCAGACCGGTGCGATCGACGGCCAGGACAACCCGCTGCCCAACGTCGAGAACATGAAGTTCTACGAAGTGATGAAGCAGATCGTCCTCACCTCGCATCTGGTCGGCTATGATCTGCTGGTGATCTCGAAGGCGGCCTGGGACAAACTCTCGGCGGCGGACCAGGAAGCGCTGCAGGCGGCGGCCACTGCCGCCATCGACTTCAGCCAGGCCAAGCACGTCGAGCGCGAGGCCGAGCTGCTCAAGAAGTTCGAGGTCGATGGCCTCAAGATCTATGCGCCCGATGTCGAGGCGTTCCGCGCCAACGCGCAGAAGCTTTATCTCGAGTCCGAGCTGGCCAAGAGCTGGCCGGAAGGCGTGCTGGACAGGATCAACGCGCTCTAGCCTCCTCCTCAGGGTGGCGCAGCACACGTTGCGCCACCCGTCCTCGAACCGGAGCGGCAGATGTCCTTACTCTTGCGGATCGGCGTCTGGCTTCATGCCCGCGCGGAGAACCTGCTCGCCGCAATGCTGGCGACAATGTTCGCCGTCTTCATCGTCCAGATCGTCTTCCGCTACCTGCTGAACCTGCCCATCGGCTGGACCCACGAGATCAGCGTCATCATGTGGGTGTGGCTGGTGCTGTTCGGCACCGCCTTCGTGGTGCGCGACCATGAGGAGATCCGCTTCGACCTGCTTTACTCGACGGTGAGCGAGCGGACGCGCCGGATCATGGTGGTGATCTGCGCGGTGACGGTGGTGTTCTTCTTCGCCATCTCGCTGCCGGCGGTACTCGACTACATCGGTTTCATGAAGGTCGAGAAGACGGCCTACCTCAAGATCCGCTTCGACTGGCTCTATTCGATCTATGGGCTCTTCGCGATCGCCATGATCGTGCGCCAGCTCTGGCTCGGCTACCAGGCAATATGGGGCAAGCCGGGCGACGCGATCGACGTCACCAGAATCAAGTCGGGGATTTGATGTCGCTTGCCTTCGCCCTCTCGCTCGGGCTGATCACCGCACTTGCCTTCATGGGGTTGCCCATGGGCGCCTCGATGATCACCGGCTCGATCCTCTACCTGCTGATGCGCGGCCAGGACATGGGCATCGCCGCCGAGCAGCTGCTCAACGGCATGTACACCAACTACATCATGCTGGCGGTGCCGCTGTTCATCCTCGCCGCCGAGATCATGAACTCGGGCTCGCTCAGCGAGCGGCTGCTCAACTGGTGCAATGCAGTGGTCGGCCGGTTCCGCGGCGGCCTCGCGCAGGTCAACATCCTGCAATCGATCGTCTTTGCCGGCATGAGCGGTTCGGCCATCGCGGATGCCGCCGGCTCGGGCAAGATGATGCAATTCATGATGACCAAGGACGGCAAGTACCCGCCGAGCTACGCAGCGGCCCTCACAGCGGCCACGGCGGTCATCGGCCCGATCGTCCCGCCGTCGATCCCGATGGTGCTCTACGCGCTCGTTGCCGATACCTCGATCGGCTACCTGTTCCTCGGCGGCGTCGTGCCGGGGCTGCTGATGGCTGGCGTGATGATGGTTCAGGTCGCCGTCACCGCCCGCATCAGGAACTTTCCGGTCGAAGACGCCGTGCCGCTCCGCCAGCTGCCCAGGAAGACCTGGGACGCGCTGCCGGTGCTGCTGATGCCGGCGGTGCTGATGTTCGGCATCTATGGTGGCGTCACCACGCCGACCGAGGCTGCCGCCGTCGCCGCCTTCTATGCGCTGATCGTCTCGGTGGTCATCTATCGGGCGGTCAGGCTGCCCGACCTTTACAGCTCGGTGCTGGCCAGCGCCAAGACCACCGCCTCGATCGGCATGCTGATCGCCGGGGCGCTGGTGTTCAACTACGTGGTCACCATCGAGAACATCCCGCGCACCATCAGCGCCACGCTGCTCGCCTGGGACCTCGATCCGGTGATGTTCCTCATCGCCGTCAACATCCTGCTGCTGTTGCTCGGTTGCATCCTCGAGGGAACGACGATCCTGCTCGTCATCGTGCCGGTGTTGATCCCCACCGCACAGGCGCTGGGAATCGACATGGTGCATTTCGGCGTGGTGGTCGTCGTCAACATCATGCTGGGGCTGATCACGCCGCCCTATGGGCTGCTGCTCTTCATCATGACCCGCATCGCCAATACCCCGATGCGCGCGCTGGTTGCCGACGTGGCGCCGTTCCTCATCGGCCTCATGCTCGCGCTGCTCGTCTTCACCTTTGTGCCCGACACGGTGCTGTGGCTGCCCAAGCTGTTCGGCTACGTTCCTGCGAGTGCATCACCATGAGCAAACCCATCTATGTCCTCAACGGTCCCAACCTCAATCGGTTGGGCAAGCGCGAGCCGGAGATCTACGGCACCACCACGCTGGCCGAGGTGGAGGCGATGTGCCGCGAGGCGGCAGGGGCGACCCCCGTCGCCTTCCACCAGACCAACAGCGAGGAAAAGCTGATCGAGCTCGTGCATGAGGCGATCGACGAAGGCGCCGCGATCATCATCAACCCCGCAGCCTTCACGTTCACCTCGCTGGCGCTGCTCGATGCGCTGAAGATGTTTCCCGGCCCGATCATCGAGCTCCACATCTCAAACATCCACCGGCGTGAGCCGATCTATCACCGCTCCTACGTATCGATGGTCGCGACCTCGGTGATGGCCGGGTTCGGGGCAGCCGGATATGCCATTGCGGTAAAGGCGCTGCTGGCCCGGCTGGCGGCCTGAGATGGCCTTCGCCGCTGCCAGTTTCGGCCCCGTCCGTTATTGGCTCAGGCGCGCAGCCGCGCGGCCTGCCGATCGACTTCTGCAACTCGCTCGGCACCGACATGCGCTCGCCGTCGGCGGCGCGGCGGTGGCTCAGGCGATCCGCCCGAACCACAGCATCGACAGACCCGCAGCAGCCATCGCCAGCAGCGCCCCGACCCCGGCGAAAATGAAGGCGATCTCGGTCAGCTTCCTTTCGCTGATCAGCCGGGTGGAGAGCGAGTCGTACACTCCGGCAAGGTCGGAGGCGCTGGTCGCCTCGTAATACTCGCCCTCGGTGGCATCGGCGATCGCCTGCAGCGTCGTGGCATCGAGTTGCGCCCGCATCGAGCGTCCGCCGAAATCCACCACGTCGCCCGAGGCCGAACCGAACCCCACCGTGAACACCTTCACCCCGTAGTCCCCGGCAAGCCGTCCGGCGGCCACCGGATCGGGGCCGGTGGTGGTGGCCCCGTCGGTGAGCAGGATCACCACGGCGCTGTCATAGGAGCCGGGTTCCACGGGCATGTGCTTTTCGGCCGGCATGGTCGGCGTTCCGCTCAGCAGTCCGTCGGCAGCGCTGCCCGGTGCGCCGAAGCGCTCGCCGCCGAAACTCGGCAGGCCGAGCTGGTCGCGTTGGTTGCCGCTGCCATCGAGGTCGAAGTTCTGGTCCGGGAAAATGGTGGCGAGCGCGACCAGCACGCCCGAGCCGACCGCGGTGCCGCGCCGCAGGTCGAAACTGTTGATCGCCTGATACAGCGCCTCGCGGTCGATGGTCGGCGCCTGCACCAATACGGCCGCCGAGGCAAAGGCGACGATGCCGACCTGCACATCGGCCGGTTGCTTGCGGATGAATTCCTTGGCCGCTTCCTGCGCCGCAACCATGCGCGACGGCTCGACGTCGCGGGCCCGCATCGAGCCCGACACATCCATCGAGAGGATCACCGTCGCCCGCGACGAAGCGAGCTCCACCACGGCGGCCGGCCGGGCCACGGCGACGATCAGCACCGTGACCGCCGCCAGCAGCAGCAGCGGCGGCACATGCCGGCGCCATCCAACTCCCTTGCCCATCGCCTGCTTGACGATGGCGAGATTGGCGTAGCGCAAGGCGGCCTTCTTGCGGCGCCGCAGCAACCAGATGTAGGCGCCGATCAGCAGCGGCACCAGAAGCAGCAGCCAGAGCATGTCCATCCAGATGAAGGTCATTGCATCACCCGTTCGCTAAACTCACCATCTCTGGCAGGTTGCCGCCACCGCCCAGCCGCGATTGCACCTTGCGCATATTGGCAAAGCGCAGCACCGCATCGACCAGGTCGTCTGAAGTCGAAAGTTCCAGCACGTCGAGCCCCGCCGCCGCGAAGGCTTCCATCTGTGCTTCCTCATTAGCTGCCGCCGCGGCGACGAAGCGCCGCCGGAAGCCCTTGTCCACCGTGTCGACGAACAGCTGTTCGCCGGTTTCCGCATCCTGGAACAGCAGCATGCCGACATCGGGCAGCGCCATGTCGAGCGGATCGAGCAGCCGCACCGCCACCGCCTCGTGCCGCTGGCTCAGCCGGAACAAGCCGCGCTCCCAGCCTGGCTGCGAGATGAAATCGGACACCACGAAGCAGATCGAGCGCCGCCGCATCACCGCCATCGCCCTGCCGATAAAGGCGTTGAGATCGGTTTCGGGCGAGCGCAACAGCCGCGGGTTGGCGAGCACCTTGTCGATCAGATGCAGCACGTGCCGCCGCCCGGTATGCGGCGGGATCACATAGTCCGATTGCCCGTTGAAGAGGATCGCCCCGACCTTGTTGCCCTGCCGGGTCAACAGCCGCGTCAGCACCGCGGCGAACTCGGTGAGCATCTGCCGCTTGGTCACCTGGTCGGAGCCGAAATCCACCGACGGGCTGAGGTCGAGCAGGAACCAGGCGGTGACGTCCCGGTCCTCGTTGTAGATCCTCACATGCGGCACCTGGGTGCGCGCCGTGACGTTCCAGTCGATGTGCCGCACATCGTCATAGGTCTGGTATTCGCGCAGATCCGCGAAATCGAGGCCGAAGCCGCGGAACAGCGTGCGATAATCCCCCTGCAGCAACCCGTCGAGCTTGCGGATCACTGTCCACTCGAGGCGGCCAAGCAGTCTCTCAGCCTGCTGCGGCGATGCGGACATGCGCCTCCAGGGGTTTTTCGGGTGCGGGAATGGCCTTCAGCACCTGGCCGATGATCTGGTCGGCAGTGATCGACTCCGAGATCGCCTCGTAGGAGAGGACGATCCGGTGCCGCAGCACGTCCGGGGTGACGTCGAGCACGTCCTCGGGCAGCACGTATTCGCGGCCGCGCAGAAACGCCAGCGCGCGCCCCGCTTCGATCATGTTGATCGAGGCGCGGGGGCTCGCGCCGTAGGTGAGGAAGCGCTGCATGTCGCCGAGGCCCGCGGCTGCCGGGTTGCGCGTCGCGCCCACGACCTTCACCGCGAACTGGATCAGCGATGGGTCGACGAACAGGCTGTGGCATTTGGCCTGCAGCGCCACCAACTGCTCGGTGGTCGCCACTCGCGTCACCGCCTGCATGAGGCCGGTGACGCGCGAGACGATGACGAACTCCTCCTCTTCGCTCGGATAGCCGACGAGGACCTTCATCATGAACCGGTCGACCTGCGCCTCGGGCAGCGGGTAGGTGCCTTCGGTCTCGATCGGGTTTTGCGTCGCCATGACGACGAACGGGTTCGGCACTTTGTGCGTCTCGCCCGCAATAGTGACCTGCCGTTCCTGCATCACCTCGAGCAGGGCGCTCTGCACCTTGGCCGGAGCGCGGTTGATTTCGTCGGCCAGCAGCAGGTTGCAGAACACCGGCCCCAGCGTCGTCGAGAAGTCGCCGGTCTTCTGGTTGTAGATGCGGGTCCCTACCAGATCCGACGGCACCAGGTCGGGGGTGAACTGTACCCGCTTGAACTTGCCCTGGATCACGTCGGCCAGCGTGTTGACCGTCAGGGTCTTGGCCAGCCCGGGCACGCCCTCGACCAACAGGTGCCCCTTGGCGAGCAGCGCCACCAGCACGCGTTCGAGAAAATGGTCCTGCCCGACCACGACTTTCTTCACCTCGTACAGCACCTGCTCCATCAGTGAAGCGACGGCGGTGCCGGAGTCTTTCGATGTGTCGACCATTTTCTCCGTCGGGGTTAGCGTGAACTAGAGCGGGTTCTCTCCTGCCGCCGCGGCGGCGTTCTCGATCGGCACGGCGAAACCGATGCCGGCAAAGGTGCGTAGTCCGGACGGGTTGAGAATGGCGGTGACGATCCCCACGACCTCGCCGTCGCCATTGACCAGCGGCCCGCCGGAATTGCCCGGGTTTGCCGCCGCGTCGAACTGGATGAGGTTCTGCAGTTTGGGCTGGCCGTCCTCGGCGAGCGCCCGCCCCAGTCCCGAGACCACGCCGGCTGAGGCCGATGGTCCGATGCCGAACGGGAAGCCGACCGCCACCACCTCGTCGCCGGGGTTGAGCCCGGCGCTGGTCGCCAGCGTCGCCGGCTCCAGCTCGTCGGGCAGCTTCAGCGGCCGGATGATCGCCAGGTCGCTCTCCGGCCGGGCGCCGATGATCATCGCCTCAGACTCGCTGCCGTCCCAGAACTGCACCCGGAGCTTCTTGGCCGCTCCCGCCACATGGAGATTGGTGAGAATGGTACCCTGGTCATCGATGACGACGCCGGTGCCGACGGCAGTGAAGCGCTCGTGGAAATCCTCTTCCACCTTGCCCTCCGCCGGTATCTCCGCCTGTCCCTCGGGGCTGGCGGCAGGTGGACCGTCAGCGGCGTCTTCGTAGCCGTCGACCCGCACCACCGACCTGATTACCGTGGCGTAGGCCACCGACTCGATCGAGGGGCCGCGCGGCCGTTCGTCCACCACCTTGTTGACCGCCGTCATGAACTGCCAGTCGCTGATCCGCTGCGGATCGGGGGTGATAAGGTCGTAGGCGCCGATCAGCAGCAGGGTCACCAGCGCCCCGGCGCCGACCAGAACCGGGCCCTGGTGGCGCTGGTAGAGCGTGCTCCACCAGGCGCTGACACGAATCCGCAATGTTTGTTTGGTAAGCTCTTCCGGACCATCGAGGTAGACCGGGCTGACCCCGTCGCGCGCCACCCAAGCGGAACCGGCCGTGGTACGCGGCCTTTGTGACCGGCTATAGAGTGGTCGCCGTCGGGTCACCAAACGCTCCCGCGCTCGAGTACAGGCAGTCTCCTCCCCCTCGATCAGCAGGCTAGTCCCGCGCTGAACCTCGCAGCAAGGCGCAAGGTGGCATCAGCTGTGGTTGCTCTCTGAAATGTGAGAGTTGTGTCAACCGGCCGGGCGCGCCGAGCTTCGCGTCATTTCCTGTGTGCGGGTCAGCACATAGGCCAGCCCGGCCAGCAGCAGCAGACCGCCGCCGAGCAGCAGTGTGTCGAGCAACAAACCGCCTTTGACGCCGGTCTTGATTGCCTGCAGGAGCAGGCTCAGCACCGTTCCGGTCGCGAACACTGCCAGCCCCTGCCGCCCCATCAGCCGCAACGGCGTCGCGAGCCGCGACTCGGCGATCCGGTACATCACGCCGAGCGAGGCGACGACATAGAACAGCGCCAGTGCGTGCAGCAGCCGGGGCAGGGCGAGGAAGGTCTTGTCGAACCAGGTGACGTAGAACGGCAGCCCGAGCTTGCTGAGAAAGCCCAGTCCCTGCCGCCCGAGATCGCCGAGCGGCGGGATTTTCACCCACAGCAGCACCAACAGCAGGAACGCCGCGGCGAGCCCGAACAGCACCGGGCTTTTCGGCACGAAGCGCCGCCCCTGTTTCATCGCCATGCCCGACAGCAGCCCGATGACGAACAGGATCTGCCAGGAGAACGGATTGAAGAACCAGCCGCCCTGGGTGGGGAAGTTCGGCAGGTTGAGGCGGAATTGCCCGGCAATCGCCCAGACGAGGATCGAGCCGAGCAGCGTCTGCACCGGCCAGCGCAACCCGACCACAATCACCAGCGGCGTCGCCAGCAGCAGCGTCATGTAGAGCGGCAGGATGTTGAGATAGCCCAACTGATGCGTCAGCAGCGGCAGGCCGATCATCGTCTGCAAGGGAAAGCCGAAGATCGGCGCGATGTTGTTCTTGTCGAGCAGCTCGTCGAGCCCGAACCACCAGGCGGCGCCGGCAAAGATGGCGAGCGCGATCATGGTGATACTGAGGTGCACGAAATAGAGCTGCCGCGCCCGCGCCCACACCTTGGCAATTGCCGGCCACAGCGGCCCGCTGACGAAGCGGCCGGAATAGGCGAGTCCGGCGGCGAGGCCGGACATGAACACGAACGCCTCGGCGGCGTCAGAGAAGCCGAAATTCCGGCTGGTCAGGTTCTCGTAGAACGTCCCCGGCACGTGGTTGATGAAGATCATCACCAGTGCCAGTCCACGGAACATGTCGAGCCGCGCATCGCGCCCGGCTCGCGGTGCGGCCGTGCCGGCGTCCGCCATGGCGAAGCCGGCAAAGGACTTGAGGCGCTCCAGCAGCGGAGCGCGCTTCAGCGTCGCGACAGTCTCAGGCATGGGCGGTGGCCGTTCCGGCAATGGTTGGGTCGGCGAGTGCAGAACCCTGCTGTGTCCAACTGAGGAAGATGCGCTGCTGCTCGACAATGATCGGCGCCGGCGCAGTCTCGCTTGTCGTGGTGAAGAGGACCCGCTTCCGGCCGTTCGAACTGCCGTACGAGGTCGCCGCGATCAACAGCGGCGCAGCGATCGCCGGCAGTGCGACCGGCAGCAGCCAGGGCACCAGGTCGCTGGCGAACGCCGTCGAGATCGCCAGGACCGCGGCGCCCGCCACCGTCACCCACCAGCTCGCCGCAAACGCCGTGGCGAGGCTCACCCGACCCTCGTCACGGTTGGTCGCCGGCCAGCCGCCGTCGAGCCCCAACAGGATCTCGATCACCGCCTTGCTCTGGAAACACAGCATGATCGGCGCCAGCAGCGTCGAAATCACGATCTCGGCCATAACCGACAACGCCGCCCGGATGGTCCCGCCAAAACCCTTGTTGCGACCGCCGAGGCTCGAGCGCACGAGAATCAGGAACTTCGGCAGCAGCAGCGCCACGCCGACCGCCACCGCCAGCACCCAGATGCCGGTCTCGTTGTCGCGCCACCAGTATTTGCTCGGCAGCGCCGCAGCGAGAATGCTTGCCGCCATGAGCGCCAGCCATAGCGGCGAGGCGGCATAGGCCATGATGCCCTGGATGAAGGTGAACCGGCTCCAGATCTTCAGCTCCGGCGCGCCCAGCACCCGGCGGTGCTGCAGGTTGCCCTGGCACCAGCGCCGGTCGCGCTTGGCATACTCGATCAGGTTCTCCGGGCCTTCCTCGTAGGAACCGCCCAAATAGGGATCGACCTCGACCTTCCACCCGGCCCGCGACAACAGCGCTGCCTCGACATAGTCGTGGCTGAGGATATGCCCGCCATGCGGCGGCTTGCCGGACAGCACCGGCAACCCGCAGCTCGCGGCGAAGGCCGGCACCCGCACGATGGCATTGTGCCCCCAATACGGCCCTTCCTCGCCCTGCATCAGCGCCGTGCCGCGGGCGAAATAGGGGGAAAGATAGGCTGCCGAGAACTGCATCACTCGGCCGAACAGGCTGTGCGCGTGGATCACCTCGGGCACTGTCTGCAGCAGCCCCAGCCGCGGATCGTCATCCATCCGCTTCGCCATCGCGGCGATCGTCGCGCCGTCCATCAGGCTGTCGGCATCGAGGATCAGCGCATAGTCGTAGGCGCCGCCCGAGCGCGAGATGAAATCCTCGATATTGCCGGCCTTCTTGCCGATATTCCGCTCGCGCCGGCGATAGAACACCCGTCCTTCGGCCATCGGTTCGGCCAGCAACTGCTTGAACCAGACGATTTCCTCGGCCGCGACCTCGTCGCGATTGGTGTCCGACAGGATGGCGAAGTGGAACCGGTCGGCCAGCCCCAGGTCGACGATGCTCCGGTTCATTGCCGCAACACGCGAAAAACTGGCCGCCGCGTCCTCGTTATAGACCGGCATCAGGATCGCCGTCATGCCGCGGGGGCGGCCAGTGCTCTGCTTGGCCCGCATGGGTGGCGCCAGGATGCCCAGCACCCCGGCCACGCCGCCCCACACCAGCCAGAACCCCACCAGCGTGAACAGCGTGGTGCGCAGCACGTCGAGCGGGCTGGTACCGTCATTGCCGATGAACCGCATGTACAGCCAGCCGCCGCCGAGGCTCAGCAGCGCTGCCGCGCCCAAAGCCACGGCTCGGGTCAAGTGCGCTCGAGCGATTTGGGCTCGGGGGCCCGCGGACGACATGGGCTGGGACTCCCTGCGTCAGAACCGCGGCAACGCCGCGGCGAAGGCGGCGCGCAGCGTCAGGAACAGCGAGCTGCGCCGCCGCTCCAGCACCTGCTTGGGCATCGCCATGGGAGCATCGGGAAGCGCGCCCGAGAAAACGTCGGAACGGTCGTGCTTCATGCCAGTGCCCTCCACTGATAGAGCCAGGTTTCGCTGATGGTCCGGCCGGTGCTGACGATGTTGGCCTTGAGTTCGACCGGCTCGGTGCTTTCGATCAGCACGTCGAGTGCCAGCCGCCACACCCCGTTGGCGTCGACCTTCGATAGTGCCGTCGAAACGATCTCGCCGGCGCTGGCCGTGGCGACCACATCGAGCTTGGCTTCGGTCGGCATGGCGCTGAGTTCGCCGCCGGCGAAGTCGATGACGAACTTCCTGAGCTTTGCGTCATTGGCGACGCCCGAGACGCCGCCCTGGCCGGCGCGGGTCTCGACCACATGGGCCAGCGGCGCTTCGTCCTTGGGCAACAGGTCGCCCCAGATCAACCGATAGCGGAATTCGCGCGCGTCGCCGGCCTTGACCGGCTCGGACGGGATCCAGAACGCCACGATATTATCTTCGGCTTCGAGCCGCGACGGCGCTTCGATCAGCCGCACGCTGCCCTGGCCCCAATCGCCCACCGGCTCGACCCGTGCCGAGGGGCGGCGCTCGTAATGCGCCCCGGCATCCTGGTACGTCTCAAAGCTGCGGTCGCGCTGATAGAGCCCGAAAGCTCGCGGGTTGTTCTCCCACAGGTAGGAGTTGCCGATACCAGGCGTATTGTTGAGCGGCCGCCAGAACACCTCGCCGCCATCCCGTTCGACGATCAGCCCGTTGCTGTCATGCACCTGCGGCCGGTAGTCGTCGAAGCTCGATCGGTTCGTTTCGGCGAACAGGAACATCGAGGTGAGCGGCGCGATGCCGATCTCGCCGATATCGGCGCGGAAGAACAGCCGCGCCGTGATGTCGATCACCGTCTCCTGGGCCGCGTCGCTCGCCGGGGTGATCTCGAAGCGGTAGGCGCCGGTGACGCTCGGGCCCTCGAGGCTGGCATAGGCGACCAGCGGCTTGCCCTCGCTCGGGCGTTCCAGCCAGAACGCCGAAAAACGCGGGAACTCTTCCGGCCCGGATTGCCAGGAATTGATGGCGAGGCCGCGGGCACTGAGCCCATAGATGTTGTTGCGCCCCAGGGCCCGGAAGTAGCTCGAGCCGAGGAACGAGACCAGCTCGTCCATCTTGTCGGCTACGTTCACCGGATAATTGATGCGCACGCCGGCGATGCCGGGGAACGCCTCGGCCGCAGCCTCCTCACCCATCGCCTTATCGTAGAACATGAAATCGGCATTGGAGAAGCCGAACGGCGTGGCTTTGCCTTCGACCACCTCAAATACGCCCACCGGCTCCTTGAACAGCCAGCCCATCGGGAAGGCGTGCACCTGGAAGCCGGAATTGTTGTCGATCCAGCGCGCGTGCTGCCCGTCGAACTGGATCTTGCGGTAGCCGTCGTAGTCGAGGCCCGCGAACAGTTTCGGCAGCTCCGGCACGGTCGCATCGAACGGCTCGGTCGCCCGCGCGCGCATACGCTCGGTCAGCACGTCATAGTCAAACGCTTCCGCTTCGCTCTCCTGAGCGAGGGCGACGCGGGTGAGTGAGGTGGTGGTGAGGAGCGCCGCAGTGGCCGCAGCGGCTCGAAGAAAGGCTCGCCGATCGAGCCGATGGTGAGGAACAGAAAACATGCACTATCGCTATGGAGAGATCGGGACACCAAACACGAATTCCGCAACGCCGTTGAGCGTCGAAAGTTGTCGCATGGGAGCTATGCACGGGCGGAATGGATATGATTTCGCCGTAATGCGTTACGAGTTCTGGCTGTTTCCGCACCCGGAATCCTTGCATGAGCGACGCCGCCGTACTGCGTCACCCACGAACCCTGCCGCTTGGCCTTGTCCTGATCCTCATCCCGCTGGCCTCGGCGGTCGTCGGGCTGGCGATCCGCTACCTGGCGTTCGCCGCCACGGTGCCCGACGCTTCGATCGCCAGTTTCGCCCAAGGCATGTGCCGCTGGGATTGCCCGTGGTACGTGAAGCTGTCCGAGAGCGGTTATGATCCGTTCCCGGTGCCGACGATGATCAACGCCGGCAACTGGGCCTTCTTCCCGCTCTACCCGATCCTCGTTGCCATCGTCCGCACCCTGACGGGCCTCGAGACCATCGTCGCCGCCACCGGCCTGTCGCTCCTCATCGCAATCGCCTCGGCTCGTGTCGCCTGGCCGCTGCTCGGCAAAGACCTCCGCGCCTACACGCTGTTTTCGGTCTTCCTCGCGGCCGGTCCGTTCTCGATCTGGTTCACCACCTTTTATACCGAGGTGCTGTTCCTGTTCCTGACGCTCTGCGTCTTCGCCGCCTTGCAGAAGCAGCAGTTTCTCCTCGCCGGCCTGTTTGCCGCGCTGCTCTCGGCCACCCGTATCGTCGGCGTGTTCATCGTCTTCGCCATCCTCATCGAGATCTGGCAGGCGCACCGCGCCAATGGCGGCAGCTGGCGTGATTTCGTGCCGGCCGTGCTGCGGCGACCCAACTACCTGCTGGCCCTCTGCATCGCGCCGCTCGGCCTCTTCGCCTACATGGCGTACCTGCATTTTCATATCGGGGACGCCCTGGCCTTCAGCCACGTGCAGCGCGCCTGGGCCCGCCCGACGGGCAACCCACTGGTGTTCGTCTGGAATGCGCTGACCAGCTTCCCCAAGCAAGGCTGGGCGCCGACGCCGTCGCAGCAGCTCGCGGTGGCCGTGCTCGTCGGCTACGCCTTGTCGATCGTCCTGCTGGTGCAGCGGCGCTATGGCATGGCGGTCTATTCGCTGATCTGCCTCACCCTGCCGCTGTTTGCCGGCATGGCTTCGGTGCTCCGCTTCACCGCCGCGCTCGCGCCGATGCCGCTGCTGCTGACCGAGCTGCTCGCGAGCCGCCGTTGGCTGTTCGCGACGGCACTGCTGGTCCTGCTCGTCGGTGGCTACGTCACCACCATCGGCTGGCTGACGGGGTATTTGAGCCTTGTCTAGCCCGCTCCGCCTCGGCGCCTACCTGCTGGTCGGCCTCGTTGCGCTGTTCGAGCTCGGCGTGGTCTGGCTGATGCTGCACCCCCAGGTGCCGCCTGACTATCGGGCCTACTACATCGACAAGACCACGACCTGCCTCAACCAGCCGGTGAGCGGCCAATATGCGCTCGGCACCACGGTGCGGTTTACCCCGGAGGACAGGGACGCCGCCAAGCTGATCCGGGTCTGCGGTTGGGAAGGTCCGGCCGGCGACGGCAACCACGCCGTCGGCACCAGCGCCCGCCTGCGCTTCGTTTATGCCAAACCTGCAACGGCACTGACATTGCAGCTCGCGATGGTCGCGATCCAGAAGGGCGGTGCGACCGTGCCGCAGCGCGTCGAGATCGTCGCCAACGGCACGCTGCTTGATACCGTCACGCTCGACCAACCCACGCCGCAGCAGGTCTCGCTGCCGCTCCCGGCCCCCGCCGACGGCAGGCTCGAACTCGAGCTGCGCTTCCCCGATGCGGTGCAGATGGGCCCGACCGATCCGGATAACCGCCTGCGCTCGATCAAGCTGCTCTCGGCCGCGCTTCTCCCTGCCTGATCCCCGCTTCATGGTGGAGGACCACCGCGAGGCCGGTCCGGGCTGACCCCCCCTGCCAGGGGGGGGAGACGCTCCCACTAAGGCCAGTGTTTTAGTCTCCCTCCCCCTTGCGGGGAGGGGACAGGGGTGGGGTCCACAGCCACCTGCCTCGCGATGTTCCAGCCAACCGCCAGACAGTTTCCTTAACCGATCGGTTGACAACCCTCGTTGGGAGATGTATTCAACCAATAAGTTATCAACTGAAGGGTTGAGAAATGGACTGCATCGAACTCACCGCCAGCGCGCCGACGCGCACCTCCGCCGTCACCACGCCGGCCAACGATCCCGTTATTCTCATCGCCCGCAGCTTCGAGGCGCCGCGCGCCCTGGTCTGGCGCTGCTACACCGAGCCTCGCCACCTGGTGCATTTCTGGGGACCCAAGGGCGCCACCAATCCGGTGAGCGAAGTCGACCTCAGGGTCGGCGGCGCCTGGCACCAGGTCATGCGTTTCGCCTCCGGTAACGAGTATGGCTATACCAGCGCCTATCTCGAAATCTCCGCGGTAGAACGGCTGGTCTGGCGCGATGCGCCGGAGGGCTATCGCTTCGGCGACGAGTTGCCGCCGGCCGAGATGGTCACCGAAATGACCCTCACCGAGCAGGGCGGGCTTACCAGCGTCCATATCACCGTGCGCTTCACCTCGCTCGCTGCCCGCGACCAGGCCATCAGCCGGGGCTTCGCCGCCACGGTCAGCGAGGGCAGCGACAAGCTCGATCTCTACCTTTTCACTCTCAGCGCCACCGCGGCGTTCAGCCAGGAGTAAGCGTCATGCACACCTTCACCTCTCGCGACGGCACCAGAATCGTCTACGACGTGCGCGGTTCCGGCCCGGCCGTTATCCTTATCGATGGCGCCTGGTGCGGCCGCAACATGGGCCCGATGCCCAAGCTCGCCCCGCTGCTCGCCCCGCATTTCACCGTCTACAACTACGATCGGCGCAGCCGCGGCGACAGCGACCTGTCGACCGATTATTCGCCCGACCGCGAATACGAGGATCTCGCCGCGCTGATCGACATCGCCGGCGGCTCCGCCAGCCTTTACGGCACCTCGTCCGGCGGCGCGCTGGCGCTGTTCGCCGCCGCCCGCGGCCTGCCCGTCGATCGGCTGGCCCTCTTCGAGATGCCCTTCACCGATGTGCCGGGCGGCAAGCCGATGCCGAGGGGCTATCAGGCCGAAGTCGAGCGCCTCGTCGCCGAAGACCGGCGCGCCGATCTCGCCAAGTACTTCATGGTCAAGATGATCGGCATGCCCTCGATCATGATGCCGTTGATGCGTCTCAACCCGCACTGGAAGGCCATGCTGCACAACGCTCCGAGCCTGCCGCACGACACCGCGGTGATGGAAGGCTACGGCTTTCCGACGGCTGCCGCCCGCTCGATCCGCGTCCCCACCATCGTCATGAGCGGCGACAAGACCTTCAAGCAGTTGAAGGAGCCGGTACGCCTCGCCCGTGAGACCATTCCCGGTGCACGCTTCGCCTCGCTGCCCGGCCAGAGCCACGACGCGGCAGCCGAGCTCGTCGCCCCCGTACTGATCGACTTCTTCACCGGCGCCGACGCCGTTCGCTTCGCCGCCTGAGGACCGAGAAATGACCGACCATCTGTCCACCACGCTATCTGCCCTCGCCGACCCCACCCGTCGCGGCATCCTGGCCCGCCTGGCGCTGGGCGAGGCGACGGTCAGCGAACTGGCCGAGCCCTACGACATGTCGATGGCGGCCGTCTCCAAGCACCTCAAGGTGCTGGAAAAGGCCGGGCTGATCTCCCGCGGCAAGGAGGCCCAGTGGCGTCCCTGCCGGCTCGAGGCCGCCCCGATGGCCGAGGTCGCGGACTGGGTCGAGAACTACCGCCGCTTCTGGGATGAGAGCCTCGATCGCCTCGGCGACTACCTGGCCGAACTGCAGAAGGGAGACCCCGGCGGCTCCCGGAACTAGGGGAGCGTGATCAGCAAAAGTTGCAGACTTTTGCGGTTCGATCGCGCGACCAACTAGGGACTTTCCCGGGGCCCTGGGGCCTGAAACCAGATGCAGCGACCCAAGGTCATAGCGCTCTCGGATTACCGCCGGCAGCGCGACGGCGAAGCCTTGCACCCCAAGCTGGGGCAGGCTGCCGGAACGGAACACTGGTTCGTACTTTACTGGCGGTATTGGGCCGAAAGCCTCGATCGCCTCGACGCCTACCTGACGAAACTCAAGGAGCTGAAGATGGCACTCGACAACCTGAAGATCGACGCCCCGGCGAACGAACCCATCGTCATCGCCACCCGTGATTTTGCTGCCCCGCGCGCCCTGGTCTGGAAGGTCATGACCCAGCGTGAGCATGTTGCACGCTGGTGGGGCACGGAGGGACAGAAGAACGTCATCACCGCCCTCGACGTCCGCCCCGGCGGCAAGTGGCGCATCGAGTCCCACGCGGCCGATGGCAATGTCTACATCTTCGTGGGCGAGTACCGCGAGGTGAGCGAACCCGAGAAGTTCGTCTGGACCTTCGGCATGGAGAACATGTTCTTCGGCAAGACCCTGGTCGAGACCCACACCTTCGAAGAAGACGGCGCCGTCACGCACTACAAGTCAGTCTCGAACTACGACAGTATCGAGGATCGCGACGGAATGGTCGCCTCCGGGATGGAGAAGGGCATGCGCCATGGCTTCGCCGTCATGGACCAGCTCCTCGCCGAACTCGCTCAAGAAGCCTGAACCATGCTCCCCGACCCCACCAGCATCCCCAGCGACCGTCGGCTCGAGATCGAACGCGAGTTCGATGCCCCGCGCGACCTGGTCTGGATGATGTTCGCCGACCCGTACCACCTCAGCCAGTGGTGGGGTCCTAAGGGCTTCACCAACCCGGTGGTGGAGCTCGACCTTCGCCCCGGTGGCCGCTGGTACCACGTGATGCGCGGCCCCGACGGCAGGGACTACCCCGCCGACAGCGAGTTCATCGAGGTGAGCCCGCCCGAGCGCATCGTCTATCGCAACCGCCAGCTGGAGGCGGAAGCCTTCGGCAGCAATCCGCCGCCGAGCTTTCTGCGGGTCATCACCCTCACCGACCTCGGTAACGGTCGCACCCGGCTGACGCTGGATGCCTATTTCGACACCGCCGCCAACAAGGACGCCATCGTCCGCCGCGGCTTCCGCGAGGGTGTGCTGGAGAGCTTCGACAAGCTCGCCGCCCACCTTGCGACTGGAGCATCGAGATGAAGTTCACCACCGCCATCCTCCTCTCCGGCAACAATACCGGCATCATCGTGCCGCCGGCGGTGCGCGACGCGCTGAATGGCGGCAAGAACCCGCTGGTCGTCGTCACCCTCGCCGGCCACACCTGGCGCAGCAAAGTGGCCACCATGGGGGAATACCTGCTGGTCGGCGTCAGCGCCGAGATCCGCGGCATCACCGGGGTCAAGGGTAACGAGACGCACGAGGTCGAACTCACCCTCGACGATCAGCCCCGCGTCGTCGAAGCGCCCGGCGACCTGCAGGCCGCGCTGGACGCCGATCCTGTTGCTTTGGCCGCCTGGAACAAACTCGCCCCCAGCCTCAAGAAGGCGCAGGTCACCGCCATCGAAGGCGCCAAGGCCCCGGAGACGAGGTTGCGCCGCGTCCAGAAGGCCATCGAAGTGCTAACCAGTTAGTCACCGGCCTCTCTTCCCCTCGCCCCGCTGGGGAGAGGGTGGCCCGGCACCGCCGGGCCGGGTGAGGGGCGCCAAGCACACGATCCAATCAACCTTCGCCAACCCGCCATCTCGCGGGCCCGGCGGAGCCATACCCAACCCAAGGAGACCTCCAATGCTACGTCGTACCGTCCTTGCCCTCGCCATTCTCACCGGCTTTGCTTCCGCCATGCCGGTCCTCAATGCAATCGCTCAACAAGGAACTGCTCCCATGCTCACCGCAACCACATCCGGCTACGTCCCCGTCACCGGCGGCAAAGTCTACTACGCCACCTATGGCGAGGGCGCCCCGCTCGTCCTGCTGCATGGCGGCCTGATGACCATCGACAACTTCGGCCCGGTGCTCTCCGGCCTCGCCGCCACCCATCAGGTGATCGCCGTCGAAGCCCAGGGGCACGGCCATACCGGGCCGCTCGACCGGCCGATGACGTTCGACAACATGGCCGCCGACGTCGCCGAAGTCATCAAGTCGCTGGGGCTCGAGAAGGTCGATGTCGTCGGCTATTCGATGGGTGGCACCATCGGCCTCCGTCTGGCGCTCGCTCACCCCGAACTGGTCGACAAGCTGGTCATCGCCTCGGCCCCCTTCGCCTTCTCCGGCTGGCACGACTACAACCAGCAGGGTATGCGCGGTCTCAATTCCAGCCAGTTCGAGATGATGAAGCCCTCGCCGCTCTATCAGGGCTTTGCTGCTGTGAACCCCGACCCGGAGGTGAACTTCCCCAAGCTGCTCGACCAGATGCAGTATATGGGCAAGGACTATGACTTCTCCGCCGACGTGCCGAACCTCAAGGTTCCGACCCAACTGGTCTATGGCGATTGGGACGCCGTCCGCACCAGCCACTCGGCGAAGTTCTTCGAACTGCTCGGCGGCGGCCTGCAGGATGCATTGTGGGACGGCTCCGGCATGAACCAGAACCGCCTCGCCATCCTCCCCGGCATCACCCACTACACCATGATGACCTCACCCAAGCTGGTCGAGACGGCGCTGGCGTTCATCGATCAGAAGTAGGGATCGCCGGAGGGTGGGGCCACCCCCACCCTTGATCCCTCCCCACAAGGGGGAGGGAGACCTGACTGTAAGCTCTCGGCTCATCTTCTCCCTCCCCTTGATGGGGAGGGCAGCGCAGCTTGGCGGCTAAGCCGCCTAGCGAAGCTGGGTGGGGTGGGGCACCCTCCACCAACAAACCCTTGACCCACCACCCCGGCGCTTGGCTCTATGCCGCCATGCTTGAGTCGCTCTTCGACACCCCGCCTCGCGACCCCGCTGAAATCCTGCGCACCGTCTTCGGGCACCAGAGTTTTCGCGGCCAGCAGGAGGATGTTGTCCGCCATGTTACCGCTGGCGGCGACGCGGTGGTGCTGTTCCCGACCGGCGCCGGCAAGTCGATGTGCTTCCAGGTTCCGGCGCTGGCGCGCCAGGGGGTCGGCATCGTCGTCTCGCCGCTCATCGCGCTGATGCGCGACCAGGTCGAGGCGCTGAAGCAGGCCGGCGTCAACGCTGCGACGCTCAACTCCTCGGTCTCGTCCGAAGAGTCCTCCCGCACGTTCCGCGATCTCAAATCCGGTAAGCTCGACCTGCTCTACGTCGCTCCCGAACGGCTGGTGCTGCCTGGCTTCAAGTCGATGATGCAGGGCGTCGACATCTCGCTCATCGCCATCGACGAGGCGCATTGCGTCAGCCAGTGGGGCCACGATTTTCGCCCCGAGTATCGCGAACTCGCCTCGATCGCCGCCGACTACCCAGGCGTACCGCGCATTGCGCTCACCGCGACAGCCGACCCGACCACCCGCGACGATATTGTCGAGCGGCTTGGTCTCACCGATGCGCGCATCTTCACCACCAGTTTCGATCGCCCCAATATCAGCTACTCGATCGTCGAGCGCGACAATGCCCGGGCGCAGCTCAAGAGCTTCCTTGCGCGCCACACCGGCAATTCCGGCATCGTCTATTGCCTGAGCCGCGCCAAGGTCGACTCGACCGCCGAATGGCTGAACAAGCAGGGCATCCGCGCGCTGCCCTATCATGCCGGGATGAACGCCAGGGATCGGGCGGCCAACCAGGATGCCTTCCTCAAGGAAGAGTCGCTCTGCCTCGTCGCCACCGTCGCCTTCGGCATGGGCATCGACAAGCCCGACGTGCGCTACGTCGCCCATATGGACCTGCCATCCTCGATCGAGGCCTATTACCAGGAGACCGGCCGCGCCGGCCGCGACGGCCTGCCGGCCGAAGCCTGGATGTGCTACGGCATGGCCGACGTGGCCCAGCGCCGCCGCATGATCGACGAGGGCAACGCCCCTGACGAGGTGAAGCGGGTCGAACGGCTGAAACTCACCGCGCTGCTGGCCGTCTGCGAAACCCCGGAATGCCGCCGCAAGGCGATCCTCGCGCATTTCGGCGAGCCGCATCCCGGCAACTGCAACAATTGCGATACCTGCGTGTCGCCGGTGGAAACCTGGGATGGGTCGGACGCCGCCATCAAGGCGCTGGCCTGCGTCTACCGCACCGGCCAACGCTTCGGCGCCGGGCACATCGTCGACGTGCTGCTCGGCAAGGTCACCGACAAGGTCACCCAGTTCAGCCACCAGGATCAGCCGGTGTTCGGGCAGGGCAAGGATCTCGACCAGCGCTCCTGGCAATCGGTGATCCGCCAGTTGACCGCCATGGGGCTGATCACCGTCGACCATTCCTTCGGCGCGCTGCACCTCGGCGAAGGCTCGCGCGAAGTGTTCCGCGGCGAACGCAAGATCACCCTGCGCCGGGATCGCCCACGCCGCGCCACGGAAACCCGCCGCGCCCTGCAGAACGCCGTGCAGTTGCCGCCGGCCGCGCAATCGCTGTTCGAGGCGCTGCGTTCGGAACGCGCCAGTCTCGCCAAATCCCAGGGCGTGCCGCCTTACGTCGTGTTCCACGACACGACCTTGCGCGCCATGGCGCTGGAACGTCCGCAGACCATGGCCGAACTCGGCACGATCAACGGCATCGGGGAGTCAAAGCTAAAGCGCTACGGCGCGGAGTTCCTGGCGGTGCTGCGGGCGGCGGGGCCGGCTTAGGCAGACTGATGGAGACGGCCCCCTCCCATCCTCCCCCATAAAGGGGGAGGTGCCGCCTTGAGTAATTGGCACGATCGAAGCTCGGGCCCCGACTCTGCACCTCCCCCTTCATGGGGGAGGCCGGGAGGGGGCCGTCTCTATCAGTCGTTCCCCTCACGTCCCCCGCGGCTTCGCTCGCGCCGTCGCTGCCGCCTCCAGCGGGTTCTCCGGCCAGTAATGCCGCGGGTAGCGGCCCTTCAGGTCCTTGGCGACATCCTTCCAGCTGCCGCGCCAGAAGCCGGGCAGGTCGCGCGTCGTCTGGATCGGCCGATGCGCCGGACTGAGCAGCACCAGCAGCAATGGTACCTTGCCGCCGGCGACACTCGGATGCCGGTCGAGCCCGAACAGCTCCTGCACCCGCACCTCGAGCGCCGGGCCGTTCTCGGCGCCATAGTCGATCGGCAGGTGCGATCCCGACGGCGCATCGAAATGACTGGGCAGCAGCCGTTCGATTTCCTGGCGCCGCGCCCAGGGCAGCATCCACTCTAGCGCCGCGCCGAGATCGTCGGCGCCGACCTCGCTCAGCGCCGTCTTGCCGACGATGACAGGCACCAGCCAGCCCATGTCGGCCGCCAGCCCCGCATCTGACAGGTCCGGCCAATCCTCGCCCAATGTTGCGCGCAGATAGCCCGCCCGCTCCCGCAACGCCTTTTGTTCCTTGGTCCAGGGCAGGACGCCGACCCCGAGCCCGGCTATGCCCTCGGCCAGCGCCTCGGCCGCCTTCTGCGGGTCGGCAATTGCAACTGGCGCCTCGTCCAGCCGCAATGCTCCCAGTCGCCGCAGCCGTCGCGCCCGCACGCTGCGCGCCCCACGGTCGAACGCCATCGCCACTTCGTCGACGATCTCCGTGGCGAACAGCTCTTCGATCGTTGCCCGCTCGATCGCCGCCGCCGCCCGGATCCGCCCGCTCGCCGCCGCGCCGGTAATGTCGGCCACCACCAGGTAGGGTGCACTCGCCAGCGCATCGGTGTCCTCGAGGCTCGCCTGCCGCCCATTGGCCAGCCGGAAGCGGCCGCGTGCCCCGGCTTGCTGCGCCACCCGGTCGGGATAGGCTCGCGCCAGGTGCCGTCCGACCTCGCCGCCCGCGCCGGTATTGCCGACCATCCCGGCCCAGCGCCGCGCCAGCCCATGTGCCTCGTCGGCGCGCTTGCCGCGCTCGCGTCCGAACCGCTCGAGCCGGTGCATCAGGTCGGTGCCGTCGCCGCCGAGCCCGCGCTCGCCAAGCAGCACAGCCAGCTGCGCCGCGGTCAGCGCGTCGTCCTCGTCAGCCGCGCGATGGATCATGTGCCCCAGGCGTGGGTGCAGCGGCAAGCGCGCCAGCGCCTTGCCTTCGCTGGTGATCCGCCCGCTGTCGTCGAGCGCTTCGAGCCCCTTGAGCAGTCCGACCGCTTCGTTCCAGGCTGGTCCCGGCGGCGGGTCGAGAAACCGGAGCTGGTTCGGGTCGCTCACGCCCCAGCCGGCGAGGTCGAGTGCCAGTCCCGAGAGATCGGCTTCCAGTATCTCCGGTGCATCGAATGCCTGCAGCGCCGCCTGCTGGCCTTCGCCCCACAGCCGGTAACAGACGCCCGGCTCGACGCGGCCGGCGCGCCCGCGCCGCTGGTCGGCGGAGGCGCGCGAGACTTTTCGTGTTTCGAGCACCGACAGCCCGGTGGCCGGTTCATAGGCCGGCGCGCGGCGAAGTCCGCTGTCGACGACGATGCGCACCCCCTCGATGGTCAGCGAGGTCTCGGCGATCGAGGTGGCCAGCACCACCTTGCGCCGGCCGGCGCGGGCCGGCTGCACCGCACGGTCCTGCTCCTCCGGCGTCAGTTGCCCGTAGAGCGGCGCGATATCGACATCGGCGGGGACGCGCCCCGTCAGCCGCTCCGCGACCCGCCCGATCTCCGCCTGCCCGGGCAGGAACACCAGCGCCGAGCCCGGCTGCGCCCGCAATGCTTCGAGCACCACGCTCGTCACCTGGTCCTCCAGCCTCTGCAACGGGTCGCGGTCGCGCCAGATCGTCTCCACCGGAAAGGCCCGCCCTTCGGAGACCACCACCGGCGCCCCGTCGAGCAGTTGCGCTACCCGTGCGCCGTCGATCGTCGCCGACATCACCAGCACCCTGAGGTCATCGCGCAGCGCTGCCGCATCGAGCGCCAGCGCCAGGCCCAGGTCGGCATCGAGGCTGCGCTCATGGAACTCGTCGAACAGCACCGCGGCGATGCCGCTGAGCTCCGGATCGTCGAGGATCATCCGGGTGAATACGCCTTCGGTCACCACTTCGATGCGTGTGCGCTTCGATACCTTGGCGTCAAGCCGCACCCGGTAGCCGACGACCCCGCCAACTTCGTCGTCGAGTGATTGCGCCATCCGACGCGCCGCGGCCCGAGCCGCCAGCCGCCGCGGCTCCAGCATGACGATCTTGCCGTCGCCTCGCCAAGGCGCCTCGAGCAGCGCCAGGGGCACCCGCGTCGTCTTGCCGGCGCCCGGCGGCGCCACCAGCACAGCATAGGGTCCGGCCGACAGTGCGGCCATCAGCCGGGGCAGGGCCTCATCGATCGGGAGCGGCGGCAGGTTCATGCCGCATCAATCGGTGAATTGGGGCCGCTATGCAAGTCGGCGCGAGGGCGGCGCACGCCGGCCCATCGATCTTAACTCAGCTGACGTTCTTCAGCATATCGAGCAGCGAGCCGTCGAAATCCTCGACTGGCGCAGCGACCGGCGCCGACCGCTTGGTGGTGGCGATTTCCGACCAGCCGACCACCAGCGTGACGCCCCCGACCTTGCGCTCGGCAACGTACCATGGCGTCAGCACCGCCGCGAACTGCGTCGCTGCACCACTCGTCGGGCTGGCAAAGGTTCGTCGCGTCTTGACCGTCTGGCCCCGCAGCGCCGCCTCATATTCGGCGATCTGCTCCGCCGGCGTCTCGGGGAACAGCTGCGCGATGGTCTTGCCGATCACCTCGCGCCGCTCGACGAACCGGTGCGCCTTCAGCCAGTAGAGCGAGCAGTCCAGCACCCGCAGCTTGTCGTCCAGCACCGCAATCGGCGCCGGCATGTCGCCGACCAGGTCCTGCACCAGTTTCAGCCGGCCCTGCACCTGCAGCTCGCGCTCCATCTCCGCTGTCACGTCGCGGCTCATGCCGAACAGTTCGATCACCCGCCCATCGCGGACCCTGAGGTCGGCGATCGACTCGATCATCCTGAGCCCGCCGTCACGCCGCTCGACCCGCAGCCGGCAGCGGAAGCCGCGCCGATCCTGCAGGGCCTGCGCAATCAGCGCCAGCAGCTTGCCGCGATCTTCTGCGAGGTAGAGCTTCACCATTTCCTGCAGCGGCACAGGGCCTTCGGCGGCAAGTCCGTACATCGCGGCCACCCGCTCCGACATCACCACCGTACCGGGGAAGATCACCTTCCACTGGGCGTAACCCTCATGCGCTTCGTAAAGTTGCAGGGCGCGCTCGGCATCGGTCAGGGCAGGGGTCGGTTCCACCTCGGCGAGCGATTCCGATGGCGTGGCGATCAACTGCTTGTCGAACATTGGGTGTATGACCGGGCAGAAAGGGGTGTTTGGCGAACGCTAGCCGAGCGCCCGTTAAGTATTGGTGTGTATCAGGCCCGCCTTTGCCGCCGCTGGGCCGTCGCGGGCTTCGTCGGCAAGCCGCTCTCGGCCAGCTTCCTGGCCTCGGCTTGTGGCAATGGCCGGCTGAACAGATAGCCCTGCGCTTCGTTGCAGCCCTCCGCCCTCAGCATCAGCAACTGTTCCCAGCTTTCGACGCCCTCGGCCGTCACCCGGGTCTTCAGCGACCGCCCAAGCCCGATGATGGCGCGCACGATCGCCGCCGAGTCCTCGGCCCCCGGCAGGTCGGCGACGAACGAGCGGTCGATCTTGATCTTGTCGAAAGCGAAGCGCCGCAGGTAGCTCAGCGACGAATAGCCAGTACCGAAATCATCGAGCGCCACCCGGATCCCCATCCGGTGCAGTTCCTCGAGCGAGGCCAGCGCCTCGGCGCTTTCGTCGAACAGCACCGACTCGGTAATCTCCAGTTCCAGTCGCGCCGGTTTGAAGCCGGTCTGCTCCAGCGCATCGGCCACCGTGCGGACCACGGCGCGGTTGCGAAACTGCGCCGGCGACAGGTTCACCGCCAGTGATAGCGTTTCAGGCCAATGCGCTGCTTCGGCACAGGCTTGGCGCAGGACGAACGCACCGATCGCGTCGATCAGCCCGCTCTCTTCGGCGAGCGGAATGAACATCATCGGCGACACCGATCCGTGCGCCGCGCAATCCCAGCGCAGCAGCGCTTCGAAGCCGACCAGCCTACTGCTGCCGATGTCGATCTGCGGCTGGTACACCACCGACAGTTCGCCTCGACCCAGCGCCAGCGACAGGTCGCGTTTCATTTCGCGCCGTTCGCGCAGCGCCTGGTCCATGGCCGGCTCGAAAAAACGAAAATCGCGGCCCTTGTCGCTCTTCACCCGATAGAGCGCCACGTCGGCGTATTGCAGGAGGCTCTCGGTGCTGAGCCCGTCGCGCGGCGCGATGGCAATGCCGATGCTGGCGCCGATACTCACCGTTTCGCCCTCGATCTCAAACGGAATGGCCAGCGCGGCAAGGATTGCCTGTGCCGTCACTGCTGCATCTTCCGGGCGATCAACCGGCATCAGCAGCGCAAACTCGTCACCGCCGAGCCGAGCCACCAGGTCGCGTTTCGCGGCACAGCGGTTCAGCCGTCCCCCGACTTCGCGCAGCAGCAGGTCGCCGGCGAGGTGCCCCAGCGTATCATTGACCAGCTTGAAGTCGTCGAGGTCGATCGACAGCACTGCCAGCGACGTGCCGCCCAGCCCCACCAGCGCCGCATCCATCCCTTCCTGGAAATGCATCCGGTTGGGCAGCCCCGTCAGGGTGTCGTGCCGCGCCAGGTATTCGAGCCGCTTCGCCCCGGCCACCACCTCGGCCTCGTTCTGCTTGGCTTCGGTCACATCGCGCGACAGCGCCAAGAGCCGCGCGACATCGCCGTTGGCGCCGAGGATCGGCGATACGCTGATATCCCACCAGCGGGCCTTGCCCTTGGCCGTCGGCCCAAACAACGTGTGGCGCACCGTCTGGCCCTGCTGCGCCGCCGCGATCGCCCCGCGGATCACCGCGCGCTGGTCTTGTGGCCAGAACTGCTCGAACGGCAGCCCCCGGATCGCCTCGAAGTCGTCGACCTCCATGATCCGGATTCCGGGCCCGTTCATGAAGATCAGCCGGCCGTCGCCATCCAGCACCTCGATCGCCATGGTGCTCGCTTCGAGGATCGAACGGGCGAATTCCTCGCTTTCGCGCAGCGCCGCCTCCGCCACCCGTCGGTCATGGATATCCTCGAGCGTGCCGTACCAGCGCACGATCGCCCCCGATTGGTCGCGCCGCGCCGCCGCCCGCGCCCGCATCCAGCGGTAGTCGCCGCTCCTGAGCCGGATCCGATAGGTGATATCGAGCGGCTCGCCGCTCTCGAGCGACCGCGTCCACTCGGCCAAGGTGGGCCCGAGGTCATCGGGGTGCACCACGCTGGCCCAGCCCTGGCCGAGCGTCTGCTCGGCGTTGAGCTCGACCATCTCCAGCCAGCGCGGCCCGAACTCGATGATGTTGCCTTGGGGGTCGGCCAGCCACATCACCTCGGGGTTGAGGTCGACGGCAGTGCGGTAATGATCCTCGCTTTCGCGCAGCGCCCGCTCGGCCAGTGTCGTGCGCGTGACGTCCTGCACGATCACCTGCACTTCATTGGGCCCGAGCGGAAAGTGTGCGGCGCTGTATTCACGGGCCGCCCCACCGACCGGCAGGCTGCGGAACCGGAAGACACCGGCTTTGCCGCTGCGCACCGCTGCCTGCATCCGCCGCCGCACCCGCGCCCGATCCGAGGCATCGAGGTTGGCGAGCGTCGTCGCAAGCGGTACGCCCTCGTCGAGTGCTTCGCCGCGGATGGTGGCCGAATGGTAGACCCGGTCGGTCAAGGCGTGCCAGGTCCACACCGAAATGCCGGTGGCGTTGCCGATCTGGCGCAGCGTCTCTGCCGCAGCCTCGGCCGGCGGTGTGCCCCTCGACACGGTGCCTGTGTTGCGCATGCGATCCTCAACCTCACGAGGATGCTAAGCAGCCGAAACGCGCCAAAACATTAATCGCAACGCATTGAACGGCGGCGAAACTTCGCCGCCGTGATGACAACTGCGCCTTTGGTTAAGGTTCGCTGAACGCGGGGGTCCGGCGTCCTCTCGATCAGGCCCACTCGCCCTTGCGCATCACCGGCACCTTCGAGCCGTCGGCCTTGATGCCATCGATATCGATCTTGTCCGAGCCGATCATCCAGTCGATGTGGATCAGGCTCTTGTTGCCGCCGCGCCTGGCGATTTCATCGGGGCTCATCTTGGTGCCGTTGATGAAGCAATCGGCATAGCATTGACCGAGCGCGATGTGGCTGGCGGCATTTTCGTCGAACAGCGTGTTGTAGAACAGCACACCGCTTTTGCTGATCGGCGACGAGTGCGGCACCAGCGCCACTTCGCCCAGCCGGCGCGAGCCTTCATCGGTATCGAGCACCTTCTGCAGCACCGCCTCGCCTTTCGACGCCTTGGCCTCGACGATCCGGCCGGCTTCGAACTTCACTTCGATATCGGCGATCAGCGTGCCGTTGTGGCTGAGCGGCTTGGTCGAACGGACATAACCCTCGACGCGCTTGCTGTGCGGCGTGGTGAACACTTCTTCGGTCGGAATGTTCGGGTTGCAGGTAATGCCGTTCTTGGCCTCGGACGCGCCGCCCTTCCAGCGGTGCTCGTCGGCAAGCCCGATGGTGAGATCGGTGCCAGGCCCGACATAATGGAGCGATGCGAACTGCTGGCCGTTGAGCCAGGTCCAGCGCTCCTTGAGCTTGGCGTTGTGCGCCTTCCAGGCGCCGATCGGATCCTCGACGTCGACCCGGCTCGCCGCAAAGATCGCGTCAGCCAGCTTCTTGACTGCCACCTCTTCCGCATCGTCGGGGAACACCAGCTTGGCCCAGCTGGCATTGGGGTAGGAGACGATGTTCCAGTTGATGTCGAAGCCGGTGATCTTTTCCAGCGCCGGCTTGTAGGCCATCGAGGTCGCGCGGTTGGCACGCGCCACCTTGGCCGGATCTTCGCCCGCCAGCATCATCGGGTTGTCGCCGGAGATGGCGAGTCGCGCCGCGTTGCCGTCGAATGCCTTGGCCATGCCCTCGAACAGCCAGCCCGGCGCCTTGTCGAAGCTGGCGTCAGCGGCGTAGCGGTAGCGGTTGAGGGTAATCTCCTCGTCCGAAAAGATCGGCTGCACGATGCCGGCACCAGCCTTGTAAGCATGCTCGGCGATCTTGCGGACCAGCGGCAGCGCCGCCATCGGGGCGGTCAGGACCAGGTCCTGACCGGGCTGGAGCTGGAGCCCCACCTTGATCGCGACTTCCGCGAGCTTGTCGAGTTTGACCGGATCGATTGGGTTGTTGCCCTGAGCCATTGGAAAACCTTCGCAAAAACAGGAACGAGAGGCATACCCCTCACCTCGGCCCGCTTCAAGGCGATGAGATGCCGTAACTCGTCATCGCTGCTTTCGATCCTGGTCCCGACCCCGAGCAGCCAGGCCCGCTTCGCCGCCAGCCGCTCCATCGAGTCCTCGCCAGTCCGATCCACGCCCATCCGCGTCCAGTCCATGACCATCTCCTGTGGTTGTCACGGGATGGTCGACGAGGAGTTCGGGGATTCGACATTCGATGCGTCGAGCGCCCTTTGATCAGTTGGGCTTCATGAGCCAGCCATCAATGGACGAAACTGCTCTTTCTGGCCAGGTTTGCCGCCGAAATGCGTACGGCACCGTAAACCACAGCTCGTTGATCAGGTGGTCGCCGGCATAGCCGAAAATGGTGCGACTCCCCTGGGCCGGCCAGGCCGGCCATCCCTCCAGTGCCGCATCTGCGACTCTTCGCGTTACCCGTTCGGGAATACGGCGAACCGTGAATTCGCGTCCCTTGTGCTCGGTCCGCTGCAAGAGGATTTCGAATTGTTCGGGAACATCGCTCGCCGGGAAGCCATAGCGCCAACCGCTCACGGGCGGCCCGAGGCCAAGATGCTCGCGCCAACCGAGCTCGACAATGAGATCATCATCCACATAGAGGAGCAGGGCTCCGGCAATGCGGTACTCGGCGTGGGCCTGCGTCGGCTCGAAAGCCGCGACAAAGGAGAATGCTCCACCGTCATCCCGGGCGAGGTGGGGTCTCTCCAGCAGCCATTCCCGCCACGCCCCCCGTGGCCGCAGGTATCCTCGCTCGTCTTCAGCAAAGTGCTCCGCTGTCGCGGTTCGGCCAAAGCCCTGTGCCACCCGATCAAGCGGCCGATCGACATAGCGCCAGTTCATTGGTCAAGCTTGACGGCGGAGTCCTAACTTCTGGTCAATCCCGTCGAATTCGACGGGCGCCAGGACGCGCTCGCCTGGTAGAGCAGGCGCTAATACACCTCCGGCACATAGAGCTCCGGCTTCACCGCATGCCGCACGTAGTCGGCGTGCCGCACGCGGTCGGGCAGTTGCACGTCCTGCTTGGGCACGTCTTCGTAGTTCACCTGGCTGAGGAGGTGGGAGATCATGTTCAGTCGCGCCCGCTTCTTGTCCACCGCTTGCACCACCCACCACGGAGCTTCGTCCGTATGGGTGCGGTCGAACATCTCTTCCTTGGCGCGGGTATAGTCTTCCCAGTGCACCCGGCTCTCGAGGTCCATGGGGCTGAGCTTCCACTGCTTCAGCGGGTCGTGGATGCGCATCTTGAAGCGGAATTCCTGCTCCTCGTCAGTGATCGAAAACCAGTACTTGACGAGGATGATGCCGGAGCGGACCAGCATGCGCTCGAAGTCCGGCACGGTCTGGAAGAATTCTTCCAACTGTTCGGGGTTGCAGAAGCCCATCACCCGCTCGACACCGGCGCGGTTGTACCAGGAGCGGTCGAACAGCACCATTTCACCGGCAGAGGGAAGATGCGGCACATAGCGCTGGAAGTACCACTGGCCCTGTTCTTTGTTGGTAGGAGCCGGTAACGCCACGACCCGGCAGGTGCGCGGGTTGAGCCGCTGCGTCACCCGCTTGATGGCGCCACCCTTGCCGGCGGAATCGCGACCTTCGAAGATCACCAGCATCTTCAGCTTCTTGTACTGCACCCAGTCCTGCAGCTTCACCAGCTCGTGCTGCAGGCGGAACAGTTCGCGGAAGTACACCTTCCGGTCGAGCGTCTCTTCCGCCGGGCCGGACATGCCTTCGGCGACCAGCTCGTCGAGCCGGTCGTCCTCCATCTGCATTTCCAGCTCTTCGTCGAAGTCGTCGGCGATCGCCTGCTTGATCCGCTCGAGTTCGGCCGGGGTCTTGGCTTCCGAAGCCTTGGCATGTTCGTCGTTCATCGGTGCACCCATGGATAGCTCGCGGGGAGGGGTGCCCGTTCCATATGAACCTATTGTGACCATATGCCATGACGGCGGCTGCGACACGTCGGAGGGCTGGTCTTACGGTCTCGCCGACCCACCGGCTGTCATCCCTGCGAAAGCAGGGACCCATTCATCAGCTGGCGCAGGCGGCGGGTTGGGTCGCTGCTTTCGCAGGGATGACATCGAGGTGGTGGAGCAACTGGTGCAGTCCGATCGTGAGCGACGCGAAGCGATCACGTCTCGGCGACGCCCGCCAGCCGCAGTCCGTCGAGGATCGCCTGCGTCCGCGATGCATCCTTCTGCGGCTGCGCCGCCCAGACCTGGGCGATGGTAACCCCCGGCGACAGCCGCTTCAGCGTCGCAAGATGTCGCTTGGCCTCGTCCAGCCGTCCCAGGTGTGCATTGGCGGCGACCAGCATCCAGTAGGTGCATACATAACTCGGGTTGGCCGACACCGAACGCTTGGCCCAGACCAGCGCTTCCTCGTAATTGCCCTTGATCATCTGCGCGTGCGAGATGGCCGTCAGCGGCCAGTGGGCGCCATCGAGGCTCGGGCTGAGCCGGATGGCATGCTCGCTGAAGGCGATCGCATCGTCGACATTGCCGATATGGAGATGGGTGATCCCGGCAAAGATCATCACCGTCAGGTTGTTGGGGTTTGCCTCCACTGCCCGCTGCGTCAGCAACAGCCCGCGATCGTAATCGCGCAGGTTATGGATCAGCATCATCGAGCTCAGCGACAGCGCCACCGCATCGTCGCGCGCATTGGCCAGCGCCCGCTCCACCAGCTCGATGCCGCGTGCCGTGTCGTCGTCGCCGATCGCCGGCCAGCCCATGGTGGCGCGATGCAGCATCGCGTTACCGGCATAGACGAGGAAGGTCGGGTTGTTCGGTTCGAGCTCGATAGCCCTGAGCAGCAGCGCGATGGCATCGGCATTGGCGTCGCGTGTCTGCGACAGGTGCATCGGCAGGGCGCGCAGGTACAGGTCGTACGCCTCGACGCTGTCCGGCCGCTCGCGCCGCGAGCGCTCGATCTCGGCCCAGCGGATGGTCGGTTCGGCGACCGACGCGACCTTGAGCGTGATCTGGTCCTGGAACTCGAACACGTCATCGAGCTTGCCGTCGAACTTGTCGGCCCACAGGTGCGCGCCGGTGGTCGCATCCACCAGCTGGGCGGTGATCCGCAGCCGGTCGCGGGCCTTTCGTACACTGCCCTCGAGCACGTAGCGCACCCCCAATTCGCGCCCCACCTGCCGAACATCGACGGCGCGGCCCTTGTAGACGAAGCTCGAATTGCGGGCGACCACCGCGAAATCGCGGAACCGGCTCAGCGCGGTGATGATGTCTTCCACCACCCCGTCGGCGAAGTATTCCTGCTCGCTGTCGCCACCCATATTGTCGAACGGCAGCACGGCGACCGTCGGCCGCCGCGGCGTCACCGGACCGAACTCCGGTGACCTGGTACTTCGGCCGGCGCCGGTCACCACCTCGAACACCCGCACCGGCCGGGCGATGTTCTTCAGCTCACGTTCCCCCAGGTCGCGGAACCCGGTCTTCATCCGGTCGCGGACTTCCTCGAACACCTTGCCCGACACGTAGACGCCACCCGGCTCGCCGATCTGCTGCAGCCGCGCTGCGACGTTGATGCCGTCGCCATAGATATGGGAATCATCGTGCACCACATCGCCCTGGTTGACGCCGACGCGAAAGATCAGCCGCTTGCCCACCGGCACGTCGGCGTTGCGCTCGGCCATCAGCGCCTGCATGGCCACGGCGGCCTCGACCGCTGACACGGTGCTGGAAAATTCTGCCACGATGCCGTCGCCGGCGAGGTCGACCACCCGCCCGCCATGCCGCTGCAGCAGCTGGAGCACGGCGGTCTGGTGTCCCTTCAGCGCAGCAACGGTGCCGGATTCGTCAGCACCCACCAGGGCGCTGTATCCCGCTACGTCCGCACACAACACCGCCGCCAGGCGGCGCGACAAAACATGTTCCATTTCCGCTTCCTAGGCGGAGTCACCACGCCCTGTCTCAGGGTAAAGCGTGGCGTTGTTACTTGGAAGTGGAAACGTAAGCTCACTCTGTTTTAGGGATGAGCCGAAAATCCTTGAGATCGCGCAATCCGAGCTCCGGTCCGGCCGGCGAATAGACCACGAACAGCTGCATCGGCTGGGTGCCGGTATTGAGGGTCGAATGGAATCGGTCCTCCGGCACGAACACGGTGCAGCCCGGTCCGACCTTCTGCACCACCGGCACCCCTTCCGGCGTCTCGACCATCTGCTCACCTTCGCCGGAGATCACGAAGATGATCTCCTCGGCACCCGGATGGTTGTGCCGGCTATGCCCCTGGCCGGGCGGCAGATCCACCACGCCGCCCGAAAACCGCTTCGCTCCGTTCACCTCAGGCGCCACCGTCAGCGCCAGCTTCCCCCAATCGAACCCGAACGCGCTGACATCGCGCGGATAGACGAAATTGTTCTCGGTCATGGTTTCTTCCTCATCGGCAGTCGGCAGTCGGTCGGCAGTAGGCAGTAGGAACCGGGTACTCGGCAATCGCCCGGAACATTGCGACTGCCGATTGCCGACTGCCTACTGCCGACTGCCGCTCTTCAGTCCCTTGAATCCCTCAACCTGTGCCTTGATCGCCACTTCCACCGGCAGCCGTTCCATCGAGCTCGCGCCATAGAACCCGTGGCAGCCCTTCACCCGGTCGAGAATGAACTTGGCATCTTCAGGCATCGCGATCGGCCCGCCATGGCAGAGGACGATCACGTCGTCGCGGACCCCACGCGCCGCCGCGGCGATCGCCTCGATCTCCGTCACGCACTGTTCCAGCGATTTCGCCGCCGTTGCCCCGATCGCGCCACCGGTCGTCACCCCCATATGGGCAACGATGATGTCGGCCCCGGCCTTGGTCATCGCCACCGCTTCGTCCGGGTTGAACACGTAGGGCGTGGTCAAGAGGTCCAGCTTGTGGGCTTCGGCGATCATCTCGACCTCGAGGCCATAGCCCATGCCGGTCTCCTCGAAGCTGACCCGCATCACCCCGTCGAACAGCCCGATGGTCGGAAAGTTCTGCACCCCCGAAAAGCCCATGGCTTTGAGTTCGGCGAGGAACTGCGGCATCAAGACGAACGGATCGGTGCCGTTCACCCCGGCCAGGACCGGGGTGCGCTTGACCACCGGCAGCACCTCGCGCGCCATGTCCTTGACGATCTCGTTGGCATTGCCGTAGGCGAGCAAACCGGCCGCCGAGCCGCGCCCGGCCATGCGGTAGCGCCCGGAATTGTAGATGATGATCAGGTCGATGCCGCCGGCTTCCTCGGCCTTGGCCGAAATGCCGGTGCCCGCTCCGCCGCCGACGATCGGCTGGCCGCGAGCCACCATGTCGTGGAATTTTCTGAGGATTTCGGCGCGCGCGATGGCAGCCATGCTGTCTCCCAATAGGTTATTTTGACGTGATTTCGTGGAAGGCGCTGACTGCCGCCTCGGCAAACCTGGGGTCGTTGATGTGGCAGTCGAGCCGGATCAGCTGTCGGTCACCGTTCCATTGCACCGTCCGCTCGATCGCATCGAACAGTTCGGCGTCGGCCTCGGCATCGCGGAACGCGCCGCCCTCGATATCGAGCGCCGACACGCCGCGCAGCGGCACCAGGAACCGCACCGGCCCCAATGCGGCATTGAGCTTGCCGCCGATCCATTCGCCGATCGCCCGGCACTCGTCGCCCGTGGTCCGCATCAGCGTCACGTTGGCGTTGTGTGAGTACAACAGCCGGCCGGCATAGTGCGACGGCACCGTCTCGGGTGCCCAGAAGTTGACCATGTCGCAGGCCCCGACCGATCCGACATAGGGCACCGGCCGTCGCGACAGGCAGTCGAAGCGCTCCGGCCCGGCTGGCAGCACGCCGCCGAGCAGGTAGTCGCATACCTCGGTGGTGGTGACGTCGATCAGTGCCCCGACCAGGCCGGAATCGACCAGCATTTCCATGGTCTTGCCGCCGGTGCCGGTGGCATGGAAGACCAGCGGCTCGACGGCCCCGGTGAGGCGTTCGACGATCTGCGTCACCGCCGGCGTCGTCACCCCGAACATGGTGAGCCCGACCGCCAGCTTGGTCGCCGGCTCCACCATCGTCGGGTTGGCGCTCATCGCCACCACGGCGAGCGCCGCGTTGGAGAGGATAACACGCGATATCCGGTTGAGCCCGGCGAGGTCGGTCACCGACGGCATCATCATGATATCGCTGACCCCGACATAGGGCCCGACATCGCCCGAGGCGAGGGTGGAGACCATCACCTTGGGCAGCCCGATCGGCAGCTTCCGCATCCCTGATGTGATGATCGAGGTCCCGCCGCCGCCGCCGATGCCGACCATTCCGGCGATATCATCACGGGTTATGACAAATTGGGCGAACGCCTCTGCCATGCCGGCGACGGCAACGCCGCGATCGGTGCCCTCAAGCAGTCCGGGTGGTCCGAACTTGGCCACGTCGGCTGCGTCGACTTCTGGCGGAATGGTCGGGGCGCGGATGCCGACGTCGACCACCAGCGGATCGGCGCCCAGTGCACGGATCTTCTCGGCAAGGAAGGCCAGTTCCTCGCCCTTGGTATCAGCCGTCCCGACCACGTAGATGCGCTTCATCGCACCCCTCCCGACGCCGTTCGGGTCACCCCCGCCGACGCTCTCATCGCCTTGTCATGGCAGAGCTCCGCCGCCATTGCAAAGCATTTTGAGATGTGCGTATCATTTCGATATGGACGTCTCACAGCCCCACGAACAGCAGGTTTCGGAGCCCAAAGGCGCTCGGGCGCGCACTCGCAAACTCATGCTGGAAACGGCCATCGCGCTGATGCAGCGAGGGCAGACGCCGTCGGTGAGCGATGTTGCCGAAGCTGCCGAGGTGTCGCGCGCCACTGCCTATCGCTATTTCCCGAGCCAGGCTGCCTTGGTGCATGCCGTGGTCAACGAGGGGCTTGGCCCGATACTCAACTGGCAGAGCGCCAGCGAGGATCCCGAAACCCGCGTGCTCGACCTTCTGGCGCTGACCATGCCGCGGGTCGCCGAGTTCGAGGCGACCTTCAAGGCGGCCCTGAAACTGTCGCTCGAGCAGTGGGCGCAGCGTCGCGCCGGTACGCTTGGCGCCGAGCCGCCATTCAAACGCGGCCATCGTGTCGAGCTCTTGCAAATGGCGATAGCGCCACTCAAGAATAAACTGCCGGAAGCCAAGTTTCAGCGCCTGGCCAAGGCGCTCTCGCTGGTCTACGGTCTGGAAGTTCTTATTGTTCTCAAAGACTTGTGGGGGCTCGAGTTCGACGAAACTGCCGAAGTCGCGACGTGGGCGGCTACCGCGCTAGTCCGCGCGGCGGTGGCGGAGTCTTCGGCCTGAACGAGCGTGGGAAACTATTTTCCTCCTGATGGTGGCGACTTGCAAAAATGCTAGCATGTTAGCTTGACGGAGCTGATAAAACGTTGAAATTGTAGTGTTGACGCACGTCGATCAGGAGGAGGATCAAGTGCGACGGGCGCTGAGGGGCGCCGAAGCCGGCAACCGCGCGAGGCCTTGGGAGAGGCTGACGAGGTGGGGCCGGCGATGAGGGACAATACCCACACGTCGCGAGAGAACGGCCGGTCGTCGAAGCTTGGGAGAGCTTCTTGCCGGTTCGCTGCTGTGAAGGCCCCCGGCACGGAGGAGGGGCTTCGGTCGGTGCCGCATCTGCCGGCCGTCGGAAGCGCTAGAGGGAGGACCATAATGCGCACTGCTACCAAGGGCATGCTGGCCGGTTTGGGCCTGATGCTTGCGTCCAGCACATCTGTGCTGGCGCAGGAACTGACAATACTCTGGGCCGAATGGGATCCGGCCAACTACCTGCAGGAACTGGTCAACGATTATCAGGCAGAGACCGGCGTCACCGTCACCGTCGAGACGGTGCCATGGCCCGATTTCCAGACCAAGGCGTTCACCGAATTCAACGCCCAGGGTTCGGCCTATGACCTCGTGGTCGGCGACAGTCAGTGGCTGGGCGCCGGCTCGACCGGTGGCCACTACGTCGACCTCACCGAGTTCGTCAAAACTCACAACCTCACCACCAAGATGGCTCCGGCCACCATGCAGTTCTATTCGGAATATCCGGGTGGATCGGGTACGTACTGGTCGGTGCCGCTCGAGGGCGATGCCGTCGGCTGGGCCTACCGCAAGGACTGGTTCGAAGATCCCACCGAGATGGCGAACTTCAAAGCCAAGTACGGCTATGATCTCGGCGTGCCGAAGGACCTCAAGCAACTCGTCGATATCGCCGAGTTCTTCCACCGTCCGGCCGAAAACCGGTACGGCGCGGCCGTCTATACGCAGGTCCCCGGCGACGCCATCACCATGGGCGCCGAGACCTTCATCTTTTCCTATGGCGGGTCGCTCGGTGACTACGCCAACTACAAGGTCACCGGTCTGCTGAACTCGAAGGAGTCGGCCGAGGGCCTCGAGGACTACAAGAAGCTTTATACCTACGGCCCTCCGGGCTGGGGCAATGCCTTCTTTGCCGAAGTGAACACGGCAATCGCGCAGGGCCAGGTCGCGATGGGGATGAACTTCTTCGCGTTCTTCCCGTCGCTGCTCAATGAGGCGACCAATCCGCAGGCCGCCAATATGGGCTTCTTTGCCAACCCCCCCGGCCCGCGTGGCGACGACTTCGCCGCTCTGGGCGGCCAGGGGATTTCGCTGGTCTCCTACAGCCAGAACAAAGACGAGGCGATGAAGTTCCTCGAGTGGCTGGTCAAGGACGAGACCCAGAAGAAGTGGGCCGAACTGGGCGGTTATACCGCTGCTGCGGCCATCCTCGAGTCGGACGAGTTCCAGAACGCGACGCCGTACAACAAGGCGTTCTTCGAGACCATGTTCAAGGTCCGCGATTTCTGGGCACTTCCCGAATACGCCGAGCTGCTCGACGAGGGCCAGCAGGGCTTTTACGACTATGTCGTGAACGGTAATGGCACCGCTCAGGAGGCGCTCGACAAGCTCGCCGCGACCTGGGTCGAAAGCCTCAAGGCTGCCGGCTACCCGGCCGAGTAACCCAACGACTGCGACCCGGGGAGGGGAGAACCTCCTCCCCGGGCCAATTGCTAATCGGGGGATCAAGCATTGACGACCATGATGACGACGCTCAGCCCGACTTCGCGAGCGGCTACGCGCGGCTGGAGCGACATCACCATCAGGAACCTTTTTGTCATCCCGACGGTCGCGTTCCTCATCATTTTCAATGTCTTCCCGCTGCTCTATTCGCTGGGCTTCTCGTTCACCGATTTCCGTGCATCGAGCAAGGACGCCGCCAATTTCGTCGGGCTCCAGAACTACGCCGACATCCTGGCCGATCCGGTGATCTGGCGCAGCTTCGCCACGACGCTCTGGTATGTCATCGTCTCGGTAAGCGGGCAGTTCGTCGTCGGCTTCGGGCTGGCGCTGCTGCTCAATCGGCCGATCCCCGGCAAGGGGCTACTGACCACTCTGCTGCTCTTGCCCATGATGCTCTCGCCGGTCGTAGTGGGGCTGTTCTGGAAGCTCATTTACGATCCGTCCTGGGGTATCCTGAACTACGCGCTGGGCCTGGGCAAAACCGCCTGGCTCACCGACGCGAACCTGGCGCTTTATGCAGTCGCCATCACCGATATCTGGATGTGGTCGCCCTTCGTCATGCTGCTCTCGCTCGCTGGCCTCAGCGCGGTGCCCAAGCATCTTTACGAAGCCGCCTCGATCGACCGCGCCAGCAAGCTCTACACCTTCTTTCGGGTCACGCTCCCGCTGGTCGCGCCGATCCTGCTCATCGCCGTCATCTTCCGCACCATGGAGGCGTTCAAGACCTTCGACATCGCCTTCGTGATGACCGGCCAGCCGCAGGCGGAACTGATCTCGTCGCGCCTCTACAAGATGGCGTTCGCGCAGTGGCAGACGGGGCCGGCCTCGGCGCTCGCCTACATCGTGCTGATCATGGTGCTGTGCATTACCAACATCTACGTGAAATACCTCAACAAGGCCAAGGAGCGCTAGAATGGCTGTCGTTTCAACGCGCTCCGGACGGCTGGGTAACCGCATTGCGATCGCCGTCGTGATCGTCGTCACGCTGATCTTCCTGTCCCCGATCTACTGGATCACGACGACGGCCTTCAAGCCGCTCGTGCAGGCCACGTCGGTGCCGCCCTCGGTGCTCTTCGAGCCCCAGATCACGCCTTTCGTGAAGCTGTTCACCAAGCGGGCCCAATTGACCGCGCCCGTTGCACCCGAGGTCTATGAGGCTGCGCCCTGGTGGGAGCGCCTGGTTCTCGACGGCGGTGAACGTCTCGCCCGCGACGGTAAGGGCGAGGTCGTCTTTTCCGCCTATCCGGATCGCTTCATCAACTCCCTGATCGTCGCCATAACCTCGACCATCCTTGCGGTGTCGATGGGCACGATCACCGCCTATGGCTTCTCGCGCTTCCGGGTGAAGGGCGAGGCGGACCTCTTATTCTTCATCCTCTCGACGCGCATGCTGCCACCCATCGTGGTCGCTATCCCGATGTTCCTGATGTATCGGGCGGTCGGTCTCAACGACACCCATGTCGGACTGATCATTCTCTACACCGCGTTCAACGTGTCGTTTGCGGTCTGGCTGATGAAAGGGTTCATGGACGAGATCCCCAAGGAGTATGAAGAGGCTGCTCTGGTCGACGGCTACACGCGCATGCAGGCGTTCTTCAAGATCGTCCTGCCCGAGGCCGCCACGGGCATCGCTGCAACCGCAGTCTTCTGCTTCATCACGGCCTGGAACGAGTACGCTTTCGCGCTCATCCTCACCAATCGCCGGGCGCAGACGGCGCCTCCCTTCATTCCCAGCCAGGTTGGCACGGGTCTGCAGGACTGGACCGTCATCGCTGCCGGTACGGTGCTGTTCCTTATCCCGGTCGCGATCTTCACCTTCCTCCTGCGCAACCACTTGCTGCGCGGCATGAGCTTCGGAGCGATCCGCAAATGACGCCTGGAGAAACCAAGGCCGAGCGCCACAAGAAGCAGGCGTTCCGACGCTTCAACGCCCGTGTCCTCGAACCCGGTTCGATGGCCTTCATGCTGCTGGGGATACTGTTCCTGTGCCAGCCCTGGGTCGAATTCCTTCACCAGTACTCCGTCCTCGTCATGCTGATCGGCCTCATCGGCTTTAACGTCGCCGTGCATATCCCACCGCCGGACGGTCCCGAGGTTGACGAGGACGATACGGGCCCGGTCTCCATCTCGGCCGCCGTCAAGGGGCATCCACATGGCTGAGATTGAACTGCGCCACATCGACAAGCATTTCGGACCGGTTCACGTCATTCGCGATGTCAACCTCACCGTCAAGGATCGCGAGTTCGTCGTTTTCCTCGGCCCTTCCGGCTGCGGCAAGACCACGACGCTTCGCGCCATCGCCGGGCTCGAGGAAATCGACTCGGGCGATATCCTGCTCGACGGCAAGCCGATCCAGAACCTCAGCGCCGCTGATCGCGACATCGCCTTCGTGTTCCAGAATTATGCGCTCTATCCGCATTTCACCGTCTACGAAAACCTCGCTTTCCCGTTGCGCGCCGTCGGCACCAGCAAGGACGAGGTCGATCGAACGGTGCGCTCGGTCGGCAAGTCGCTGGGCATCGGCCACATGCTCAATGCGCGCCCGTCGTCGCTGTCGGGCGGTGACATGCAGCGCGTCGCCATCGGCCGCGCCCTGGTGCGCCGGCCCAAGGCGCTGTTGCTCGACGAGCCGATCGGTTCGCTCGACGCCAAGCTGCGCGAGACCATGCGTGTCGAACTCAAGCGCCTGCATTTCGAGAACGGCTCCACTTCCATCTACGTGACGCACGACCAGGTCGAGGCCATGTCGCTCGCCGACCGCATCGTCGTGATGAATGAGGGCGTTCTGCAGCAGGTCGGCACCCCGACCGAGGTCTATCTGTATCCGGCTAATCTGTTCGTGGCGCAGTTCATCGGCTCACCCATCATGAACATTGCCCCCACCAGGGTCAGCGAGGCCAATGGCAGCGCCCGGATCGCTCTCGACAGCGCCAGCTTCGAGTTGCCGCGCGAACTGCTCGGCATGCTGCAGCAGAAGAAGGCCGGCACCGATCTCTCGCTCGGCGTGCGTCCCGAGGGGGTGCTGCTCAGCCGCGACAGCAAGGCGGGTTACGAGCCGGCCGAGGCTCACATCATTCAGCCCTTCGGCAGCTTCGACATCGTCGATCTCAAGCTCGGCGAGAAAACCATACGGGCCCGCACCGCGTCGGGCTTCGTGGCCAAGGCCGGCACCCAGGTCTGGGCTCGAATTGACCCGTCGCAGGTGCATTTCTTCGATACCAGATCGGGCGCCTCGCTCGACATCCGGCTGGCGCGTGACGAGGAAGGGTCGCGAGACGATCCTGCCCCGACCAAGCGACAAAAAGTGGAGCTCTAGGCGACCGACATGGCCCGTATCCGTCTCGATGAAGTCTCCAAGCAGTTCGGTGTGCATACCGCCGTCTCCGACCTCAGCATCGATGTGGCCGATGGCGAATTCTTCGTCCTGCTCGGCCCCACCGGCGCCGGCAAGACTACGACACTGCGCATGATCGCCGGGCTCGAAAAGCCCAGCGCCGGCAGCATCTACATCGACGACGACAACGTCGATGCCTGGGGTCCCGCCGAGCGCGACGTTGCCCTTGTCCTGCAGCAATATTCGCTCTATCCGCGCCTCTCGGTGCGCGACAACCTGGCCTTCCCGCTGCGCTCGAATGTGCGCAAGATGAGCCAGCCCGACATCGACAAGCGCATCGACTACGCGTCCAAGACCCTGCGTATCTCGCACCTGCTCGATCGCAAGACGGACCGCCTGAGCGGCGGCGAAATGCAGCGTGTCTCGATCGGCCGCGCCATCGTGCGCGAACCCAAGGTCTTCCTGATGGACGAGCCGCTCTCGGCGCTCGACGCCAAGCTGCGCGAGGCCCTGCGTTCCGAGCTCAAGGACCTGCAGATGCGGCTCGGCGCCACCTTCATCTTCGTCACCCACGACCAGGTCGAAGCGATGACCATGGGCGACCGCATAGCGGTGCTCAACAAGGGCAGGATCGTCCAGGTCGGCACGCCGCGCGACGTCTATACCAACCCACGCGACACGTTCGTTGCGAGCTTTGTCGGCTCGCCCGCCATCAACCTGCTGCCCGGCAGCCTCGCCGGCGATGTGGCGAACGTGGCGCAGGCGTTTCAGATGCCGATCAGGCGCAGCGCCGCGGTCGAGGGCCCTGTCACTTTCGGCATCCGGCCCGAAGATGTCGAGGTTGCGGCCGGTGCAGCGAACGAAGCGCGCATCCATGACGTCGAAAACCACGGCATCGAAAAGATCGTCACCCTGCGCGTCGGCGACAACCTGATGCGCGCCGCCGTACCGGCCCGCGTCGAGGTGAAGGTCGAAGAAGCCGTCCGCTTCAACTGGAACCCCGACAAGGTGATGCTGTTCGACGCCAAGACCGGGGTAAACCTCAGGGGGCAGGCGGCGTGATGATGTCAGCGGGTGATATCCGACCCCTACCCATGACGGCAGTAGGCAATCGGCAGTCGGCAATCGGAAGAAGAGGATGCGACTGCCTACTGCCGACTGCCGACTGCCGACTGGGTTGGGGCACCGGTCTCACGTCTATTTCAGCAAAGCGTTAGACCCCAGGGGAGGGGGATCATGGCATCCAACAACTACCCGAAACTGCACAATGCCACCTGGCCCGGCGTGGTCGGCAAGGGCGCTCCCGGGGCCGAGCCCATCATCCCCCTCGATACGCTGCTGAAGCTCACGGCCAATGCCGAGGTCGACGGCCAGAAATTCGACGGCGTCGACCTGTGGCTGGCTGATCCGCATATCTCGATCGACAGCTCGAAAGATGATGTGAAGCGCATGGCCGATCACATCGCGAGCTTCGGCCTGAAGGTCGGCTCGTTCGTCGCCCCGATCTGGGGTGGCGCCGGCGGCGGTTCGGCCATGGGCGACGCCGATGAGGTCAAGCGCTTCCTCACCCAGGTCGAAAAGGCCTGCAGGATCGGCCAGCAAATGCGCGAGCTCGGCATTCGCCCCACCGGCGGCGTGCGGGTCGATAGCTCCACCGGCGTCGAAGCCTGGGATGCTGATCCCGCCGGCAATACCAGCAAGATCGCCGAGACCTTTCGCGAGGCCGGCCGCATTGCCCAGCATTATGGCGAGTACATCGTCGCCGAGGGCGAGATCTGCTGGGGCGGCATGCATTCGTGGCGCGAGAACGTGAAGCTGCTCGAGCTGGTCAACATGCCCGGCATTGTCGGCTACCAGGCCGACATGGCGCACTCGATGCTGTTCGTGCTCGGCGCCAATGCCGAGAAGGACCGCATCCTGCCCGCGAATTTCGATTGGAGCGACAAGGCCGCGCTCGATGCCGCCTATCACCAGGTCGCCGATGCGCTCCGCCCCTGGACGCTGGATTTCCACGTCGCCCAGAACGACGGCACCACCTTTGGGTCCGGGGATCATGAAAAGACCGGTCGTCACTGCCAGATCGACGACCCCAACGGCCGGCTGGATGTGGTGAAGCACGCCGGCTACTGGCTGCGCGACGACAAGGGCGAGCTGACCAGGAAGATGCGCCACATCTGCTGGGACGGCTGCATGTTCCCCAACGCGGTAATGGAGCAGCAGGAGACCTGGAACAAGATTCTCGGCGCCATGCTCAAGGTCCGCGAAGCGCATGGCTGGCGGGAATAGGCGGCGCAACGTGCGCTCGCTCTCTCCCCGCCCACAGGGTCATTCCCGCGAAAGCGGGAACCTCCGTTTGGGCGTGGGCACGCCCTATCCCATCCACAGGTGTCATCCCAGCGAAAGCTGGGACCCAACTCACCGCAGGCGCTGACCGCGAGATGGTCCCAGCTTTCGCCGGGATGACATCCGTGGGTGTGGCGACTGCCCAGCCAAAGGAACACTCCAATGACCAAACAACTCAACATCGGCATGGTCGGCTATGGCTTCATGGCCCGCTGCCACTCGCATGCCTGGGCCTCCGTCAGCCATTTCTTCGATACCGGCTATCATCCGGTGCTGAAGGCGGTGGCGGCGCGCAACGACAGCAAGGTGCGCCGCTTCGCCGAACAATGGGGCTATGACAGCGTCGAGCACGACTGGCGCGCGCTGATCGAACGGCGCGATATCGACGCCATCGATATCTGCGTGCCCAATGACCTCCATGCCGAGATCGCCATCGCCGCTGCCAAGGCCGGCAAGATGGTGCTCACCGAAAAACCCCTGGCCCGCACCGCCGCCGAAGGCCAGCCGATGGTCGATGCCGTGGAGAAAGCCGGCGTTCCCAATCTCGTCTGGTACAATTACCGCCGCGTCCCCGCGGTCACGCTGATCAAGCAACTGGTCGATGAGGGCAAACTCGGCCGCATCTTCCACTATCGCGCCAAGTTCCTGCAGGATTGGACCATTTCGCCCGACGTGCCGCAGGGCGGGCAGGGGACCTGGCGGCTCGATGTCGATGCTGCCGGCTCCGGCGTCACCGGCGATCTTCTCGCCCATTGCCTCGACAGCGCGCTGTGGATCAACGGCGATATTTCCTCGCTCACCGCCATGACCGAAACCTTCGTCAAGGAGCGCACCCACGCCGATACCGGCAAGAAGCAGACGGTCGGCATCGACGATGCGGCGGCTGTATTGACCCGTTTCGCCAACGGCGCGCTCGGCACCTTTGAATCCACCCGCTACGCCCGCGGCCACAAGGCGGCGTACACGCTCGAAATCAACGGCGAGAGGGGCTCGCTCGCCTGGGACCTGCACGACATGAACCGCGTGCAGTGGTTCGACCACTCGACCGAAGGGCGGCTGCGTGGCTGGACCAATATTCTGGTCACCGACGGCGATCATCCCTATCTCGGCAAATGGTGGGTCCCCGGCCTCGTCATCGGCTTCGAGCACAGCTTCACCCACACCGCCGCCGATTTCCTCGAGGGGCTGAAGACGGGAAAGCCCGCGGCGCCGACGTTCCGGGATGCGCTGGCGACGAATAAGCTCTGCGACGCGATCATCAGCTCGGGCAAGTCGGGTAGCTGGGTGAATTTGTAAGGGCGGAAAGGCCCCCTCACCCGCCGCTACGCGGCGACCTCTCCCCCCAGGGAGAGGTGGTGGATGGGCACCATCGCGCCGCAACTCCGCCTCTCCCTTTGGGGGGAGAGGTCGGCCCGAAGGGCCGGGTGAGGGGGCCTTCCCCACGATAGTGAGAACACCAATGAAACTCGGCTTCGACCTCCTGCTCTGGACCACCCACGTCACCGACCAACACTGGCCGATCATCGAGCGCCTCAAGGCCACCGGCTATGACGGCGTCGAGGTGCCGATGTTCGAGGGGACGCCCGACCACTACGAGAAACTCGGTCGCCGCCTCCGCGATCTTGGCCTCGGCGCGACTGGCGTCGGCGTCATGGCCGGCGGCAACGCCATCTCCCCTGATTACGTCCAGCGCGCCGCTGCGCTGACGCACCTCAACTGGCTGACCGACTGCACGGCCGCTCTCGGCGGTACGCTGGTCTGCGGCCCGTTCCATCAGCCGCTCGGTGAGTTCTCGGGTCGTGGCCCAACCGACGATGAGGTCGCCTGGTGCACCGACGTCCACAAGCAGGCGGCGCAATACGCCGCGCGGCAGGGCGTTGCGCTGTCGGTCGAGCCGCTCAACCGCTTCGAATGCTACTTTCTAAATACCATGGAGCAGGCGGCCAGCCTGGTGCGTCGGGTGGACGAGCCGAACTACGGCTACCTTTTCGACACCTTCCACACCAATATCGAGGAAAACGCCGTTCCACCGCTGATCGCTTCGACCATCGGTCAGATCAACCACGTCCATATCACCGAGAATAACCGCGGCGTTCCCGGCGCCGGCCACATCGATTTCCAGTCGGTGTTCAACGCCCTGAAGCAATCCGGCTACGATGGCTGGATGACCATCGAAGCCTTCGGCTCGGCACTGCCCGACCTCGCCGCCGCCACCAAGATCTGGCGCCCGCTGTTCGCTTCGGAAGCCGAGGTTTACGAGAAGGGTTTTGCACTGATGCGTGAGGGTTGGGATAGGGCGCGCTGACGCATCCGTCGCTTGGCGCCCCTCACCCCGGCCCTCTCCCCAAAGGGGCGAGGGGGCGATGGGGGCACCGCCGGTGCAAAGTGCGTCCCCTCTCCCCTCTGGGGAGAGGGTCAGGGTGAGGGGCGCCAAGCGCTCAGCCCTTCGAAGACCGACTAGCCATAACCCCGTGACTCCCCTAACACTTCCGCCCGACTTACCGAGGAGGAATTGCGTATGTCCAAGCTCAACTTGCTGTCCGGCTCCTATACCGGCCCGAACGGCGAGGGACTGAAGCTCTTGAGCTTCGACACCGCCACCGGCGATATCGAGCTCACTCGCAGCTTTCCCGGCACACCCGACGTCTCGTGGATCGCCTTCGCGCCTTCGACCCGCACCGTCTACGTCACCAACGAGATGGCAGAGCAGGCCGGCGCCTTCAGCCTCGCCGCCGATAACAGCTCCGCCACCCCGCTCGGCTACCAGTCGACCGGCGCGAAATATCCCTGCTACCTCCGCATCAGCCCCAAGGGCACCAAGCTCGCCGTCGCCAACTACGGCGACGACTCGACCCCGGTGTTCTCGATCGATGCGGCGACCGGCGCGCTGAAATCCGACCCCACCGTGCTGCGTAGTGCGCACGCGCATGACAAGGGCCACGCCCACTGGACCCAGTGGTCACCGGAAGCCGACCGGCTCTACACCGTCGATCTCGGCCATGACGAAGTGCGCAGCGTCCGTTACGAAGCCGGCAATTTCATCGACGGCCCCGAGACCGCGTTCTCGACCCCGAAGGGCGCCGGCCCGCGCCACCTGGCGTTCCACCCCGGCGGCAAGTTCGCCTACCTGTTTACCGAATATGCCGAGACCGTCACCGCGCTGGCCCGCGAACCCGGCGGCAAGCTGAGCGAGCTCAACACCCTCTCGGCGCTGCCCGCCGACTTCAAGGGCACCTCCACCGGCGCGCACATCCAGATCAATGCTGCCGGTACGGTGCTCTATGTCAGCAATCGCGGCCACAACTCGATCACCGCCTTCGCCATCGCGGCCGACGGGCGCATCAGTTTCAAGCAGAACATCGCCTGCGGCGGCAACTGGCCCCGCTTCTTCCTGCTGCTGGAAAAACACCTGATCGTCGCCAACCAGGAAAGCGAAGACCTCGTGGTGTTCGGCGTCGCTGCAGACGGCACGCTGAGCGCCACCGGCACGGTGTTCAAGCTGCAAAAGCCGGTGGCGTTGCTGCAGATTTAGACTGATGGAGACGGCCCCCTCCCGGCCTCCCCCATAAAGGGGGAGGTGAAGAGTCGAGGCTGTGGCTCTATCGTGCCAAGTGCACCGGCGCGGCACCTCCCCCTTCATGGGGGAGGATGGGAGGGGGTCGTCTGCCTCAGCAGACCACCACCTTACCGCACCTTGTGCTGCATTTCCGGCAGAAACACCGTCAGCAGCCCGGCCAGCGGCATGAACGAGCAGAGCCAGAACACGTACTGGATGCCGGTGACGTCGGCCAGGGCTCCGAGTGCCGCGGCGGCAATGCCGCCCGCGCCGAAGGCGAAGCCGAAAAAGATCCCGGCGATCATCCCGACCCGACCCGGCAGCAGCTCCTGCGCGAACACCACGATGGCCGAGAAAGCCGACGAGAAGATCAGCCCGATCAACACTGTCAAGATCACCGTCCAGGTGAGATCGGCATAGGGCAGGGCCAGGGTGAACGGCAGCACCCCGAGAATCGAGAACCAGATCACGAACTTGGCGCCGAAGCGGTCGCCGATAGGCCCGCCGAGGAACACCCCGACCGCTGAGGCGCCGAGATAGACGAACAGCAACAGCTGGGCGTCCTGCACGCCGACCTGGAACTTGTCGATCAAGAAGAACGTGTAGTAGCTCGAAAGCCCCGCCATGTAGGCGTTCTTGGTCAGCGTCAGCACCGTCAAGACGGTGAGTGCAATGGCGGTGGTGCGCCTGTCGAACAGCAGGGCGGTGCTCACCGGCGCCTTGCCGGCATTGGCCTTGCGGTGCGCCGCATACCACATGCCCACCCGGGTCAGGATGAAGATGCCCACCAGTGAGCCAGCGGCGAACCAGGCAACGCTCGATTGCCCGCGCGGCAGCACGATGAAGGCGGCCAAGAGCGGCCCGATGGCCGAGCCGACATTGCCGCCCACCTGAAACAGCGATTGTGCGAGCCCGTGCCGTCCGCCCGAAGCGAGTCGCGCCACGCGCGAACTCTCAGGATGGAAGATCGCCGAGCCGAGCCCGACAAAGGCCGATCCGACCAGCAGCAGCCAGTAGCTCTGCGCGAAGCCCAGGATCAGCAGCCCGACGAGGCTCGACGCCATGCCCACCGGCAGCGAGAAGGGCAGGGGGCGCTTATCGGTGTACATGCCGATCGCCGGCTGCAACAGCGACGCCGTGCACTGGAAGGTCAGTGTCAGGAGCCCGATCTGCACGTAGTCGAGGCCGTAGCTCTGCTTGAGGATCGGATAAATCGCCGACAGCAGCGACTGCATGGTGTCGTTGATCAGGTGGCAGACCGACACCGCGATGATGATCGAGAGCGTGGTCTTGCTGGCGACCGAAGTCGCCGATGCCGAAGCTGTGGCCGTCAATTTGGAAATCCGGAGGAGTAGGGCGGTCGGCGAATGCCGATCAGAAACGAATACTTGTCCCTAACATGTCAGGCGGGGCGAGTCGTTAGCACTCAAGCGAGTTTCCGTTCGGTCGACAGAACTGCCTTGCATGATTTCGACCACCAATCTTCCTACCCCACCGGTCGTCATCCCGGCGAAGGCCGGGACCCACTGCTCGAAGAGTAAGGGCAGCACGAACCGTGGCGGTCTATCACAGCAAGGTCGGCAGAAATTATGCGGTTGGAACAGCCGGTGCACTGGGTCCCCTGACTTTCGTCGGGATGACGGCCGGGGTTTGCGGAAGCACCGGACCAGTCAGCCTCGCCACGCTCTGAACCACTCGCAGAACGCCTGCACGCCAGCCTCGATCGGCGTCTGCGGCAGTTCTCCGACCAGCGCCCGCAGCAGGCCGACCTCCGCCGCCGTCTCGGATACGTCTCCCGGTTGCATCGGCAGCAGTTGCTTCGTCGCCTCGCGCCCCATCGCTGCTTCGATCGCCGCAACGAACCGCAGCAGTTCGACCGGCCGGCCGCCGGCGATGTTCACCACCCGCCAGGGCGCCACCGGCGAGAGCGAGTCCGCTGGCGACACGGGCTGCCCACTTACCGGCGCAACTCCGATCAGTCGGTCTATCGCTGCCACCACGTCGTCGACATAGGTGAAATCCCGCCGCATCCGGCCCTCGCCGTAGATGCTGATCGGCTGGTCAGCGGCGATCGCCTCGGCGAACCTGAACAGCGCCATGTCCGGCCGACCCCACGGCCCGTAAACGGTGAAGAACCTGAGGCAGGTGATCGGCACCCCGAACAGGTGGGCATAGGAATGGCTCATCGCCTCCGTCGCCTTCTTGGTCGCCGCATAAAGCGACACCGGGCGGTCGGTCGGGTCCAGTTCCGCCGAAGGCTTGCCCGCCATGCCGTAGACCGAGCTGGAGGAGGCGATCAGCAGGTGCCTGGGTGGCGTGCGCCGCGCCGCCTCCAGGACCGCGAGCGTTCCGGTGACGTTGCTGTCGGTGTAGCTGAACGGCGCCTCAAGGCTGTAGCGCACGCCCGCCTGTGCCGCGAGGTGTACGACCACCTGTGGCGCGTCGGCGAATGCCGCATCGATCGCGGCTTGCTCCTCCAGACGTCCGATTACCGCGCGAAACCGCCCGTCGGCCTCCAGCATGGCGTGCCGCTGCGACTTGAGTCGCACATCGTAATAGGGGGTCAGTGCGTCGAGCCCGATCACCTCGTGTCCCGCGGCGAGCAGCCGGCGGCTCAGATGATAGCCGATGAACCCGGCGCTGCCGGTGACCAGAACGCGCACCCTGTCCCCCCTGAAGTCGCTGTCGCACAAGGTGTTTACCGTCGCAGCGTTGTTGAAACTACGCACCTTCGTTCGGCAATGCCAAGTCCGCGAACCGCGCCTCCGCACTGGCCCCTTGAAGATTTCGCTTGCACCGCCGATTTGGTGTGCTACATAACTAGCACACTACCAAGGCATCACGCATGAGCCAATTCAACGACAGCCAGCCGATCTTCGTACAGATTGGCGAGAGGATTGCCGACATGATCCTGAGCAAGACCACCAAGGAGGGTGAGGCGCTCCCGTCGGTGCGCCAGATCTCCGCCGACCTCTCGGTCAACCCGTTGACCGTTACCCGTGCCTACCAGTCGCTCGTCGACATCGGCGTCGTCGAGTCACGCCGTGGCATGGGCATGTTCGTAGCCGAAGGCGGCCACCAGCGGCTGCTCGCCCACGAGCGCCAGAAGTTTCTGACCGAGGAGTGGCCGCGCGTCATGGCGCGCCTCGCCGCCCTCGATCTCGACCCCACACTATTGCTGAAGCAAGGCGGTAAAGATGAATGATCTGGCTCAAACCACAGCTGCTCCGATCGTCTCGGCGCGTGGCCTCAAGAAACATTTCGGCCGCACCGAAATCCTCCACGGGCTCGATTTCGACATCCCCGCCGGGCGCATCTACGGCCTTGTCGGCCACAATGGCGCTGGCAAAACCACCACGCTGAACGCGCTGCTTGGGCTCACCTCCTACGAGGGCACCGTGCGCGTTCTGGGCGAAGATCCATACCAGAAGCGCGCCTCGCTGATGAAGAACGTCGCCTTCATCTCCGATGTCGCGAGCCTGCCGCGGTTCCTCAGGGTCCGTGAGCTGTTCGCGCTGCTCACCAACATCCACCCCAACTTCGATCAGGCGAAGGCCCGCGGCTTCCTCGAGGGCACCGACGTCAAGATGGAAGCCCGGATCAAGAACCTTTCGAAGGGCATGATCGCCCAGCTCCACCTTGCGGTGGTGATGGCAATCGATGCCAAGCTCCTGGTGCTCGATGAGCCCACGCTTGGGCTCGACATCACCTATCGCAAGCGCTTCTACCGGCGCCTGCTCGAGGACTACATGACCGAGGAGCGTACCCTGCTCATCACCACCCACCAGGTGGATGAAATCGAGTTCATGCTCTCTGACATCATGTTCATCCGCGATGGCGAGCTGATCCTCCACATGCAGATGGAAACGGTCAGCTCGAAGTTCAGCCAGGTGCTGGTCCGCGCCGATCAGGTTGCTGCTGCCACGGCGCTCGGCCCGATCTACAGCGAAACCCGCTTCGGCCAGACCGCCATGGTGTTCGACGGCGTCGATCGAGACGAACTCGCGCAGTTCGGTGACGTCACCACTCCCACTCTCAGCGACCTGTTCGTCGCCCTCATGCAGCGCGGTCCCGCCAAATGAAGTCTCTCGTTGCCCTTATCAAGCGCGAGTATCTCGAGCATCGGGGTGCGTTCCTTTACGCCCCCGGCGTGATCCTCGGTATCATGACGCTGGTGCTGGTGTTCGGCATTGCCTCGAACCGCTTCCAGATGCACCAGGAGATCGGCGTCCCCTCGGCGCTGAAGTTCTTCGAGTTCGGCTTCCTCGCGGTGGCGGCGCTGTGGAGCATGTACCTGTTGGCGGCGCTGTTCTTCTACTACGCCAACGCCTTCAGCGCCGATCGGCGGAACAATGCCATGCTGTTCTGGAAGTCGATGCCGGTCACCGACTTCAAGATGCTGGCCTCCAAGTCGCTCGCCGGCATGACCATTTTCCCGGCCCTGATCTTCGGCGCCTACCTGATCACCGGCGTCCTCATCTACGTGGTCACCATGATCACCGCGATGATCCTGCCGCGGCTCGGTGTCCCCGGGATATTCGAGTTCCTCGCCTCCGGCTTCCAGATCGCTCTCTTCGCGCTGGTCGGCCTGGTGGTCGCGCTGCTTTGGTATGCCCCGTTCTTCGCCTGGGTCGGGGCGCTCTCGACGGTGTTCCGCCGCTGGTCGATCCCGCTCGCCTTTCTCATCCCGGGCCTGATCGGGCTCGCCGAGAACCTGATCTTCAACGATACGGGTCCGCGCGCCGGCTACTTCCTTCACTACCTGAGCGAGCGGCTGAAGTTCGGCGCCGACAACCTGCACCTCGAGCGCGAAATCTTCGCCGATGCCCCGTTCGATGCCATGTCGATGATGCCGCGCTTTCTTGCGACCGTCGACTGGGCGCAACTGGTCGGCGGGCTGATCGTCGCCGCGCTCCTCGTCTACGCCGCCAGCGAGTACCGCCGCCGCACCGTCGCCACCTGACCTCGGCGCCACCGGCAGCAGCCACCACTCCCTCCCCACCATCCATCCCCAAACGGGGATGGGGGTGGTGGCCGTTTTCTTGAGCCGGCGTCGCAGTCAGGCTTTCTCCCCTTGTGGGAGAAGGCGATTGCAGCGTCCATCAGCGTACCTAATCGCGCACTCAGTGCCGGCCATTCGCGCAAAAACGTATCGACTGTCCGCCGCCTCGACAGCATTGGCTTGCCCCTCGGCCTCCGCCATATCAGGGTCAAGCTAACCCCCGTTGCGAGACCCATCATGATCACCGTCGAATCCCAGGCCGCGGTCCGCTCTGCTCCGACGCTGCCGCTCACCACCCATCTTGGCGCCGTCCGCATCGGCGTCACCGATCGCGACCAGGCGCTCAGCGTGTGGCGTGACGTCGTCGGCCTCGAGCTCATCTCCGAGGATGCCGAAGCGCTGCACCTCGGCGCCGCAGGTCGCGAGCTGATTACCCTCGAGCTCGGTGCCAAGAGCCCGTTCCCCGATCGCTCGCTCGGCCTCTATCACGTCGCCGTGCATGTGCCGGACCGCAAGGCGCTGGCCGAAATGGTGGTGCGCGCCCTGATGCGCCGCGTCCGCATTTCGCCGACCGATCATCTCGTCTCCGAGGCAATCTATCTTTGGGACTACGACAATAACGGCATCGAGATCACCTTCGAGACGCCCTGGCGTGGCATCATCGGCGACGGCGAGGACGGCTTTTATGTCAAGACCGTCGACGGCTCGCCGCATTCGGGCCGCGAGGCGATCGATGTCGATGACCTCTTGGCCGAACTCGACGACGTCAATGCCGTTCCGGCGCTGATGCCCGAGGGCACCCGTATCGGCCACATCCACCTGCATGTGAACGATCTCGAACAGGCCATGCGCTACTACCGCGACGGCCTGGGCTTCGGCGGCCTGTTCATCATGCGCCGCTTCGGCATGGGCGATCTCGGGCTCGACTACCCGCCGCACACCATCGCTTTCAACATCTGGTCCGGCCCCAATGCCGCCCAGGCGCCGAAGGGTTCTGCAGGCTTGCGCTGGTTCCACGTCGCGGTGCCGGATCAGGCGACGCTCGAGGCGGTGAAGGCGCGGCTGGCGGCAATCGGCGCTAGCTATTCGGAGACTAACGAAGGGATCGAGAGCAAGGACCCGGCCGGCAATGTGGTGAAGGTGGTGGTGGGCTGACTGCCGGCAGACGGCCCCGAAGGTGCCCCGCTGGTGCATGGGGCACGATCGAAGACGGAGCCACGACTCTTCACCTCCCCTTTATGGGGGAGGCCGGGAGGGGGCCGTCTGCTTCGGTTCTATTGCCGCCTAAAGGGCCGCCAGAAACCCGTCGACATCCGCCTCGCTCGTCGCCCAGCTGGTCACCAGCCGCACCAGCACCTCATCCACCGCCAGCCCGTTCGTCGGCCATTCATGCGCCGCGCCGCCTGCTGTCCGCACCCGCGCCAGCGCCGTCTTCGAGATCACCGCAAACACCTCGTTCGCGGTATTCTCCCAGCCGAGCCGCGCCGTGCTGCTGGCCCGGATACCGGAACGCAGCCGGTCCGACATGGCGTTGGCGTGGCCGGCCCGACGCAACCAGTTGCCGTTCTCAAGATACCCCTCGAACTGCGCCGCAACGAACCGCGCCTTCGAGAAGGTGTGTCCGGCCCGCTGCCGCCGCGCTTCGAAGTCTCCCAGCAGCCCCGGGGTGAACACCACGATCGCTTCGGCGGCCCAGCAACCGTTCTTGGTTGCTCCGAACGACAGAAAATCCACCCCGGCCTTCCAGGTCAGCTCGGCCGGCGTCACGTCCAGCGCCGCCACGGCATTGCCGAATCGCGCCCCATCCATATGCACCTTCAGCCCGCTGCCACGGGCGATCTCTGCCAGTTCTGCGACCTGTTCGACCGAATAGACGGTGCCCCATTCCGTGGCATTGGTGAGGCTGAGCGCCACCGGCACACTCCGACCGCCAGGCGAGTGCTTGCCAAGCGCCGTGCGGAAGGCTGCCGCATCGATCAACCCGAGCGGGCTCGCCACCGGCACCAGCTTCATGCCGCCCGACTGGAACTCCGTCGCGCCGCTTTCATCGGTGTGGACATGCGCATCCTCGCCGCAGAACACCACGCCGCCCGGCCGGCTCAGCGCCGCGAGCCCCAGCGAGTTCGACGCGGTCCCCGTCGCGGTGAACCACACCTCCACCTCGCGCTCGAACAGCTCCGAGAACCGGTCCCGGATGCCGAGGCTCAGCGGATCCCCGCCATAGGCCGGCGAGTAGCCGGCATTGTGCCGCGCCAGGGCCGCCATGACTTCGGGCGTCGCTCCAGCCCAGTTGTCGCTCGCAAAATCCACGCTGAAATACCCCACTAAAGACGCGGGGGTTTGTAGCCTGCCGGGTGCTTGTGGTGAAGCCACGCCCCGCTATGATCCCGTGCAAGAGGAGACCCCATGCGAGCCATATCCTGCACCGCGCCCGAACAGCTGGCGCTGATCGACATCGACCGTCCCGAGCTGAAGCCCGGCTGGGTCCGCGTTGCCATTCGCCACATCGGCATCTGCGGCACCGACTACCACATCTTCGAAGGCAATTTTCCCTACTTCGAGTATCCCCGCGTCATCGGCCACGAACTGAGCGGGGTCGTCGTCGATCCCAATGGCGAGGCTTTCGCCGCCGGCGATCCGGTAGTGATCAACCCCTATCTCAACTGCGGCCATTGTCCGGCTTGCCTCGAGGGGCGCGCCAACTGCTGCGAAACCCTCAAGGTGATCGGCGTTCACGCGCCGGGTGGCATGGCCGAAGAAATCGTCATGCCCGCGGGCAATCTCTACAAGGCTGACGGCCTCAGCCTTCGTGATGCCGCCATGGTCGAGTTCCTCGCCATCGGCGCCCACGCCATCCGCCGCACCGCCGAGCTGAAGCCCGGCTCGCGGGCCCTCGTGGTCGGTTCGGGCCCGATCGGGCTCGGCGTCGCCTTCTTCGCCAAGATCGCTGGAGCCGATGTCACCGTCATCGATGCGGCGCCGGACAAGATCGCCGCGACCCGGGCGCTCGGTTTCCGCACCTTCGCGCCCGCTGATCTGGAAGGCAGCGAGTTCAGCGGCATCAAGTCGACCGGCTTCGACGCGGTGTTCGATTCCACCGGCTCGATCAGGGCGATGAACGCCTCGCTGTTCCACATCCGCAATGGCGGCAGCTACACGCTGGTCGGCGTGATCAAGGGCGACCTGGTGTTCCCCGACAGCGAAGTACACCGTCGCGAACTCACCATCCGGGCTTCACGCAACGCCATCCGTGCCGATTTCGAACATGTCATGGACTCGATCCGGCAGGGCAAAGTGCCCACCGACAAGCTCGCGACGCACGCCACCAGCATGGACAGGGTGCCGCAGGACATGCCGGTCTGGGCCCATGACCGGACCGGCGTCATCAAGGCGATCGTGACCGTCTGAGGGGGCGGGAATACCGTGGGGCAGCCCTGCGCGGGCTGGCCCCTAGGCCTTCCAGCCCACCGCCTTCGGCGTCACATCGAGCTCGATTTCTTCCATCCCGAGAAGCCGCGCTACCACTTCGGGCGGGTCCTTCACCACATGTACGCCCGAGACCGTGTCGATCTTGGTGTCGCGCAGACCCTTCACCACCGCGACCACGTGTTCAGGGTTTACGTAGATGATGCCGTCGGGCGTATCGAGCTTAACCAGCCGCATAGAAATCTCCTCGCTGATGCCCCACATATCCCAGCGCCGTGCGGCCGGTGACATCATACCGGCCCATGGGAAATGAAGCGTGAACCGGAGACCCGCCGCATGACTTCCCCAGATGACATCCTGAACTTCTGGTTCGTCGAGCATGGCGAGCCGGATTGGTTCGGGGGCAAGCCCGAGTTCGATGCCGTGCTGGCTGCACGTTTCGCGGCAACGCATGCGGCCGTCGCTAGGGGCGAAGCTGCCTGGTGGCGCAACTCACCCTCCGGCCGGCTTGCCGAGGTCATCGTGCTCGATCAGTTCAGCCGGCAGCTCTACCGCAAGCAACCCCAGGCCTTTGCCGCTGACGCCATGGCGCTGCGCCTCGCGCAGGAGGCATTAGCGCTCGGCGACGACCTGCGGGTCGAGCCGCGCCGCCGCACGTTCTTCTATATGCCTTACATGCATTCGGAAGATCTCGCGGTGCATGACGAGGCCATGCGCCTGTTCACTGCGCTCGGCGACGAAGACACGCTAAAGTACGAGATCATGCACCGCGACTGCATCGCTCGCTTCGGCCGCTACCCCCGCCGCAACGCCGCCCTCGGCCGCACCTCCACTCCCGAGGAGATCGAGTACATCAATTCGGGCGACGGCATGTTCTGACGCGACGCAACCTACAAAGTCATAATACGACTTATGAATGCCCGCTGAACCTGCGGCTCTGCATCGGTTCAGCCGAGCCCCATTAGTCCTCTCTCACCCGCAGGCAATCGTGCCTGCCTCAATGGAGTGGACAACATGTTCGCACGTCTCAATAGCTTCGCCCGCCCGACCTTTGCTGCCCTTGCTCTCTCGCTGGTTGCCGTTTCCGGCTCTCCCGCTGTCATGGCCGGCGAACTGAAGCCGGTCTTCGAGGAGAAGCACCACGACGAGTACGATTGCCACAGCGTCAAGCAGGCGATCCGCTACCTCAAGAAGCGCAACTACAAGATGATCGAAAAGCTCGAGAAGGAGGCCGAGGAAGGCATCTACCTGTTCTCTGCCAAAAAGAAGAACTACGAGCACGAGTACGTCGCCTACTACATCACCTACGACGCCTGCGACCACGAGATCGTCAGCCGCACCCCGATCAAGGAAGAAAAGATGTAAGGGCCACCGGCCCCTGCACGCGGCTCTCACCCGGACGTCGGGGTTTCGGGTGAGAGCTGTCTTGGTCGTCTTCCACCTCGGGGACCCAATGGGATGCTTCAGCTTCCAACAGTGTTGCGAGATCCCACCAGATTCCCGACTGCGCGGGGATGACACCGGGGTAGCAGCACGTCGGCATTCGCCCGCTTGACCCCGTTGCCATCTCCCGTTCAACTCGCTCGTTCATCCGTGCGAGGCCCTCATGGACCATTTCCTGCCGCTTTTCGCCATTCTCGGCGCCCTGTTGCTCGGCGCCATCAGCCCAGGCCCCAGCTTCGTCTTCGTGGTGCGCACCGCCGTCGCCCAGTCGCGCACCGAAGGGCTCGCCGCGGCGCTCGGCATGGGAGTAGGGGCGATGCTGTACGGCGCACTCGCCGTGCTCGGACTGCGCACGCTGATGCAGGATGGCGGCCTGCTGTTCACCGCACTGAAAGTCGCCGGCGGGCTCTACCTGGTCTATCTCGCCTGGAAGATCTGGAGCCACGCCGCCGACCCCATCACCGTCGAGGCCGGCGCCGCACCCGCCGCCAATCCGCAGAAGGCGTTCAGCTTCGGCCTCCTCACCCAGCTCGCCAACCCGAAGATCGTCGCGGTATTCGGCGCGGTGTTCGCAGCGCTTCTGCCTGCCAATCCTGAACCCTGGCTTTACTGGGCCCTGCCGCCGCTGATCTTCCTGCAGGAAACCCTGTGGTACAGTGTCGTCGCCGTCGCCTTTTCGGCGGCCAGGCCACGCGCCCTCTATCTCAGTGCCAAGCTCTGGGTCGACCGCGCTGCCGCCGCCTTCATCGGCATACTCGGCATCCGCCTGATCATCGAGGCGCGCTAAGGGGACCAGCATGCGGGAAGCGACAGAGAAGGTCAGAGATCGGGTCTACGCCTACAACATCGCCAAGGTTTATCCGCTCTACGTCGCCAAGGCGGAGAACAAGGGGCGCAGCAAGGCGGAGGTCGATGAGATCCTCCGCTGGCTGACCGGTCACACCCAGCAGACACTGGACGATCAACTGACGAACGGCGCCACCCTCGAAGCCTTCTTCACCTCGGCGCCTGCGCTCAATCCGGCGCGGTCGCTGATCACAGGTGTGGTCTGCGGCGTCCGCGTCGAGAACATCGAAGAGCCGATGATGCGCGAGATCCGCTACCTGGACAAACTCATCGACGAACTCGCCAAGGGCAAGCCGATGGCGAAGATCCTGCGGGCCTGATCCTCCGCACGCGCCTCATCGTCTCCGCGCCGGTCTGGCATTCATGCAACGCACTTGCGCCACCGACGGGTCGGGCGTATTTCCCAACCGTCGCGAAAAGCGACCGCCTCCCTTGATCCGCTCAGTGGCGGAGTAAACAGGTGGACGAATAGTCGTCCAGGTGGTCAAGCACACGCCAGCTCATGCCTCGCGCATGGTCTGGTCAGCGTCTCCCAGAACCCCAGTCGCCCGTCTTGTCGGGTATGATCGCGAAGCTGTCGGCGCCTGCGTGGCGTCTGCCTGCTTCGCGTGGAGCAAGCTTGCCATGCAGAGATCACTCACCGTCATCTACACCGCCATTGTCCTCGACGCCGTCGGCATCGGCCTCATCTTCCCCATCCTGCCCTCGCTGCTCGCCGAGGTGACCGGCGCCGGCAACGTTGCCGCCTATATCGGCATCATGACCGCGCTCTATGCCGTCATGCAGTTCGTCTTCGCCCCGGTTCTCGGCGCCCTCAGCGATCGGCTCGGCCGTCGTCCGGTACTGCTGATTTCGCTCGGCGGGGCGGCGGTCAACTACCTGTTTCTCGCCTTCGCGCCCAACCTCTGGCTGCTGCTGCTCGGCCGCGCCATTGCCGGTCTCACCAGCGCCAATGTCTCGGTCGCCACCGCCTATGTCACCGACATCTCACCCGAGGACAGGCGGGCCCGCCGCTTCGGGCTGCTCAACGCCATGTTCGGCATCGGCTTCATTATCGGACCGGTGCTCGGCGGTGCGCTGGGGGACCACTGGCTGCGCCTGCCCTTCATCGCCGCGGCGGTGCTGAACGCCGGCAACCTGCTGCTGGCGTTCCTGGTGCTGCCCGAGTCCCGCACCCCGAGCCGGGAAAGGCTCGACCTCGCCGCGCTCAACCCGCTTCGCTCGCTGCGTTGGGCCCTCTCGATCAAGAGCCTCAGGCCGATGATCTTCATCTTCTTCGCCTTCGCCGCTACCGGCGAGGTCTATGGCACCTGCTGGGCGCTGTGGGGCGGCGACACTTTCCAGTGGAACGGCTTGTGGATCGGCCTGTCGCTCGGCGCCTTCGGCGTTTGCCAGACGCTGGCGCAGGCCTTCCTTCCTGGTCCCGCGGTGAAGCTGCTCGGCGAGCGCGGCGCCGTTCTCACCGGCATCGGCGGCGCATCGATCGCCCTCGTCGTCGTGGCCTTTGCCACTGAGAGCTGGCTGATCTTTGCCATCATGCCGGTTTTCGCGCTCGGTGGCATCGGCGCCCCGGCGCTGCAGTCGCTGGCCACGCGGCAGGTCGATGAGAGCCGGCAAGGCCAGTTCCAGGGCGTCCTTGCCTCGGTGGTCAGCCTGGCCTCCATCGCAGCGCCGCTGTTGTTTTCGAGCCTCTATTTCGTCTTCCGCGATCACTGGCCCGGCGCCATCTGGCTCTCCGTGGTGGGGCTCTACGCTGGCTTGGTGCCGCTGGTCCTCGGCCTTCGCTTCAAGCCGACGCCGCCGCTCGCGGCGCTTGCCGGCGATCGGTGAAGGAGACCCGATCGCCGGCCTGGTTGCTGGATCAGCCCGCGGTGGCAGCCGAGGGCTCGATCCCAACCGGATCGATCGCCGATCGATCGCCGCGCCTGTCGCCATGGCCGCGGTCATCCCCTCGGTGCCCGCGATCATCCCCGCGGTGCCCGCGATCGTCGCGCCCATGGCCGACGCCGCCGAGACCGTGCTCTCCGGTCGGCGTCAACAGCGCCTTCTGCGCGTCGGTGAGGCTGTTGAAGAATGCCTCGAAGCTGGGCAGGACCGAGTCCAGTGCAGCCACTTCGGCCTTCTCATTGGTCAGCCGGTTCTGCATGGCCGTCAGCATATCGGGCTTCGTCGTCGCGGTGGCGGCCGGCTGCACTGTGGCGCAGGCGTCCGCGAACGTGGTCTGGGCGGCCAGGGCGGCAGTGCGGTAGGCGTCGAACAGCGGCTGCTGCGTCGCGGTCAGCGTCAGTCGGGTCGCCAGTGCGTCGAGACGCGTCTGCAGTTGCGTTGCACCATCGGTGCTGCAGATCAGGCCGGCAAAGCCACCGCGCCCACCGCCGTGCTTGCCGTGGGGACGCATGCCGCCTTTGTCGCCCGGCTGGGCAGGGCCGGACACATCGGTCGGCGCCGGCTGAGCGAACACGCTCGGGACCAGCGTCGTGGCGCCGATGACGCCGGCGAGGGTGGCGACAACAAGCAAATGGCTCGACTTCTTCATGATGGTCTTCCTCTGGCTGACCGGCCGGGGAGGGCCGGGTCCGTTGCGGCGGGGTGCCGCGACTGAGGTGGAGGCAATCATCCCAAGCTGTCGGCGACCTTGCACCGGCACAGATTTTTCGTAAGCCTGGCGACAGGTTGCTGGGCTAGAAGGATCGGAAAACGAGGCCCGTGGCGTGCGCATTCTGCTGATTGAGGACGACTATGTGCTCGGCGAAGCCATGCGCGACCAGGTCAGCGCGGATGGGCACGGTGTCGATTGGATGCAGCGGCTCGACGACGCGCGGGCGGCGCTGGCCACCGTTGACTACGGCCTGATCCTGCTCGATCTCAACCTGCCCGACGGGCGCGGGCTCGATCTGCTCAAGGAGTTGCGCCGGCAGGGCAACCCCGTGCCGGTGATCATCACCACGGCGCAGGATCAGATCGCCATCCGTATCGACGGGCTGAACGCCGGGGCGGATGATTACCTGGTCAAACCCTTCGACCTCAACGAGATGAGTGCGCGGGTCTCGGCGGTGGCACGCCGCTATGCCGGCATTGCCGCGCCGCAACTGACGGTGGGAGCGGCCAGCGTCAACCTGGCGACCAAGTCGGTGAGCATCGCTGGCAAGCCGATCAGCCTCACCTCGCGCGAATGGGCGGTGCTCGAACGGCTGCTGAGCCGGCGCGGCGCCATCGTCACGAAGTCCGAGATCGAGGATTCGCTCTACCCGTTCGGGGCCGAGGTCGAAGGCAATGCCGTGGAAGTCTATGTCAGCCGGCTGCGCAAGAAACTCGGCCCGGATGTCGTCACCACGGTGCGCGGCATGGGTTACAGGATCGAAACATGAAGCGCCGGTCGATCGCGCTGCAACTGGCGGTCTGGCTCAGTGCCGCAATGCTGGTGTTCTGGCTCGGCGGCGCGGCAATTTCGAGCCTCGTGCTGCGCAGCGAGCTGGAGCAGGCCTTTGACGAAACCCTGCGCCAGAGCGCGTTCCGGCTGCTGCCGCTGGCCAATCAGGAAGTCGGCGACGACCGTGGCCGGCGCCGCGACGCCATCCCGCGCATGGAGTTCGACGATAGCAATCGCGGACCTGGGCGCAAGGGGCCGCCGCCACGGGCCATCGGGCCAAGTCGGGAGGCGTTCACCTATATCGTCTATGACGCTGCCGGAACGGTGCGGGTTCGCGCCGAGGACGCGCCGACCGTGCTGCCGGCGCTGCCCGCGGCCGACGGCTTCTTCTCGGTTGATGGCCGCCGCGCCTACAAATCGACCGACCGGCGCAGCGGCCTCGGCATCGTGGTGCTCGAAACCACCGACGCCCGCAGCGCTGCGCTGTGGGGCGCCATCGCCGGCTTACTGTGGCCCCTGGCTGCGCTGCTGCCGCTGGTGGCGCTCGGCATCTGGCTGGCGGTCCGCATCGCGCTGAAGCCGGTCGAGCGGCTCAGCCACGACGTCGCCCTGCGTAACGGAGCCAACCTCGCCCCGTTGAACGACGACGATCAGCCGGCTGAGCTGGCGCCGATCGCCCGGGAGATCGAAGGGTTGCTGGAGCGGCTGCGCGCGGCGATGGACGCCGAACGCACCTTCGCGGCGAGCAGTGCCCACGAGTTGCGCACCCCGATCGCCGGGGCGCTGGCGCAAACCCAGCGGCTCGCCCGCGAACTGGGCGAGCATGCCTCGGCGCCGCGCCTCAAGGAAATCGAGTCCGCGCTGCGCGGCCTATCCGAGCTCGCCGAGCGGCTGCTGCAACTCTCGAGGCTCGAGGCCGGCTTCGCCCGCGGCGAGGAGGTGGTTGACCTGGCGCCGGTGCTGGCGCTGGTGGTTCGCGACTTCGAGATGCAATCCACTACCGCGCCACGCGTCAGGTTCGAGGCGGATGCCGATGCCGACCTGCGGCATCGGATCAACCCCGATGCCTTTGCCATCGCGGTCCGCAACCTGATCAACAACGCGCTGCTGCACGGGGCGGCAGACGGCGACGTCGTGGTCGAATCCGGACCGGGGCCCATGGTGCGCGTCCGCAATCACGGCGCCGTACTGGCGGCCGATGTCGTTGCCCGCCTCAGCGAACGTTTCACCCGTGGCGCTACGCGCGCCAGCGGCTCGGGGCTCGGACTCGCCGTCGTCGATACGATCATGCAGCAGACCGGCGGCAGGCTGATCCTCAGTTCCCCGGCCACTGGCTGGACCGATGGCTTCGAGGCGACCCTGCTGCTCGATCCGCAAGCGCCGGTCGATCGCCGCAGAAGCGTCGACTGATCGAGATCAGCCGACGCCTGCCGGCTCAGCTGGTTCAGATGAGCCGCTGTCCGCCATCGATATGGATGGTCTCGCCGGTCATGAACTCGTTTTCCATGGCGTAGATGTAGGCCGGCGCCACATCGGCGGGTGCGGCGATCCGGCCGATCGGCAGGCGGGCCGCCATGGCTTCGAAATAGCCCGCCTTCGCCTCGCCCACCAATTCGTCGAACATCGGCGTATCGACCCAGCCGGGGGAGACGATGTTCACCCGGCTTGGGGCGAGCTCCAGCGCCAGGGCGCGGGCGAAGTAGCTGAACGAGCCGGCGATGGCTGAAACCACCGCACCGCCGGGCACCGGCGGCCGGTCCTTGTTGATACCCGAGGTGAAGGTCATCGAGCCGCCTCGCTTGAGGGTGCGAACGGCGTGCTTGGCCACCAGCACTGCGCCGACCAGCTTGTCGTCGATGAAGCGCCGCACCTCGTCGGCATTCGTCTCGCCGATCGGGTCGCCCGGCGGTGGATTACCGGCGGTCGATACCAGGTGATCGAAGGCACCGATGCCGGCAAAAGCCGCAGAAATTTCGCCCTCTCGCGTCATGTCGGCGGTGACCGTGCTCACCCGGCCATTGCCGCCGAGGTCGCGCTGCGCCCTCAGCAGTTTCTCCTGCGAGCGGCCGACGATCACCAGTTCTGCGCCGCGCTCCAGCGCCGCTGCGGCGACACCGAGACCAATGCCGGAGCTGCCTCCGACAACGACGATTTTTCTGCCCATCAGCTGTGCCATGGGATTTCTCCGTTGTTGCGATTTCGAGTTGGATAGGAACGGGCGCCGGCTCAGCCGCGCGCGGCGCGCTCGAGGTCGGCGATGACGATCTTCTTCATCCGGTACATCGCCTGCAGCACGCGCCCGGCTTTCTCGCGGTCCGGATCGGCCACCAGTTGCAGCAGCCGGGTCGGCGACACCTGCCAGTAGACGCCGAACTTGTCGGTGAGCCAGCCGCAGGGCTGCTCCTTGCCGCCATCTGCTATCAGGGCGTTCCAGTAGTAATCGGTCTCCTCCTGGTCGGCCGTCTCGATGAGAAACGAGAACGACTCGTTGTAGTGCGCCGGAGAATTGGCGTTGAGCGCCACCACCGGCTGGCCGGCGAGTGCGAAGCGCACCACCGACAGTTCCGGATCGGGCATCACGCTGCGCCCGAGCACCTCGGAATCCTTGAAGATCGACGTGTAGAACGCCATCGCCGCTTCGGCCTGGTCGTTGAACCAGAGGTGGGGAAAGACCTTTGCCATGATGCTTCTCCCTCAGGTGTTGTCGCGGCCGACCGGGTGGATCGAGCCATCCCAGTCGCGCTCGTAGCCGAGGTCGGCCAGGAGATGAGCCGAGAGACCGGCGACCCGATCTTCGGTAGTGCGGCGCGCCATCGTCTTGCGCAGCGGCGATACCGCCACCACCAGTGCGTTCCGCATCGCCCCAATGAGGTCGCGGATCGTCTGCGAGCCGGTCGGCGCCACAGCATGGCACTCGTCGACATATGCATGATAATTGCTCACAGGATGTTCCTTTCGTTTGCTGAGTAGTCGCTTGAGCTGAGCCGGAAACCGCTGTTTCCATGGGCACAATCTGGGCGATCAACGCCTCGACAACAAACGAGAATTGCTGCACCATCTGTGAGGAGAACTCACAGATAACGCATGCCACGCCAGCTTCCACCGCTCTCCGCCCTGCCGGCCTTTGATGCTGCGGCACGGCACCTGAGCTTCACCAATGCGGCGGCCGAGCTGAACCTCACGCACGGCGCCATCAGCCGCGCCATCCGCAACATCGAGGATCGGCTCGGGGTGCAGCTGTTCGAGCGCGGCACCCGGTCGGTCAGCCTCACGCCCGAGGGCGCCGCCTATGCGGCGGAGGTCGCTGCGGCGCTCGATCAGATCAGTACTGCCACCATGGCGGTGGCGGCGCCGCGCCCGGCCGGTGTACTCAATGTCAGCACCTCGGATGGCTTCGCCGGTCGCTGGCTGGTGCCGCGGCTCTACCGCTTCCATCGCGCGCACCGCGATATCGATGTGCGCATCTCGACCTCGGGCCTGCTCGCCGATTTCGTCCGCGACGGCGTCGATATCGCCATCCGCTACGGCGCGGGCGAATACGAGGGCGCGGTGTCCGAACTGCTCTCGGAGGTGGACGTATTCCCGGTCTGCAGCCCTGAGCTGCTACAAGGCGAGCACCCGCTGCGCGAGCCTGCCGACCTCAAGCATCACACTCTGATCCACGATGGCTTTCCGATCGACTGGAAGCTCTGGCTGGAGCGAGCCGGGGTCACCGACATCAACCCCAATAGCGGCGTGCGCTTCGATTCCGCCACCTATGCCACGGAGGCCGCCGTCCATGGCGAGGGCGTGCTGCTGGGGCGTAGTACCCTGGTCTCGGCCGACCTCGCCGCCGGGCGGCTGGTCCGCCCGTTCGGCCTCGAACTGAAGGCGAGTTCCAAATACTATGTCGTCTACCTGCAGAGCGCCCTGCGGCAGCGCCGGGTGAGAGCCTTCCGCGACTGGCTGCTGGCCGAGAGTGCTCTCGACAAACAGCAGGTCGGCAAAGAATCATAATACGACTGATGAATATACGGTGACCGCCGCTGTCGGCTGGCATTCAGTCCGATCGACCTAGCGTACCCCGTCGGCGGGCAAATCACTGTCCGCCAGTTGCGGAGCAAGCGATGTTTTCACCTAGCGTCTCGATCCTTAAGTTCGGCCTCACTGCGACTATCGTCGTCGCCGCCCTGGCCTCGCCTCAGGCCTTTGCCGCTGGCGCCAAGGGCGGCTTCGACCTCGGCGGCGAGCACCTCAACCAGTGCCTTGGGCCTGAACGGGTCGCCAAGATCCTCCTGCGCAAAGGTTACACCCATGTGCAGCACTACCCCCAGTATTCCAGGGAGTATCGCTACTTCTTCGGCGCCTCCAAGCCGAAGATGGACGGTAAGCGGGTGTACTGGCACCTGACATACGATGCCTGCGAGCAGGAGATCGTCTTCAAGGAATCGCAGGAGTAGGCCGAAGAGCGAGTGCGGCGCGCGCCGCTAGACTTCGCGTACCAGCGACGGGTCGACCAGCGCGCCCTTGTGCCCGATCACCACGCCGGCAACCCGGTGGGCGCGCTGGGCGGCTTCGACCGGCGTCAGGCCGCGAGCCCGGCCGCTGAGATAGCCGCCGTTGAACGAGTCACCGGCGCCGGTGGCGTCGACCACCTTCTCCGCCTTCGGCGCCGGTACGTACTGGCGCACGCCGTCGGCCGTGGCGACGAAAGCCGGTTTCGAACCGTCCTTGGCCACCACTTCCCGGGCCCCCAGCTTCAGGTAACGTTCCGCCGTCGCCTCGGGCGAGGCATCGCCGAACAGCGGTGCTTCGTCAGTGTGGGTCGGCAACACGATATCGGCGATCGCCGCGGCCGCCGTCAGCGTTGAGGCCATGATCTTCGGGCTGGTCCACAGCGCCGGCCTCAGGTTGGTGTCGAATACCACCGTTGCGCCGGCATCGCGCGCCTTGACGATGGTGCGCATCAGCTTGCCGCGGGCCCGCGGCGCCAGGATCGCCATCGAGATGCCCGAGAAATACACAGTATCGGCGCCGACCACCGCCGCCTCCAGCGCCTCGACATCGTCGGCAAGGAGCTTTGCCGCCGATTGCCCGCGCCAGTATGTGAAGTGCCGGTCGCCCTTTTCCTGGTGGATCAGGTAAAGCCCGGGGCGGCGGTTGGCGATGGTCTGGATCCGCTCGGTGCCGATCCCGGCCTTGCCGATGAATGCCCGCATCTCACCTGAATACATGTCGTCGCCGAGCGCCGTGACATAGTCCACGTCCCAGCCCTCGGGGAGCAGGGCCCGCGCGTACCATGCGGTGTTCAGCGTATCGCCGGCATAGCCGAGGCGGTACATGCCGCCTTCGCCGCCAGACATTTCGATCATGGCTTCGCCGATGCTCACGAACCGTTTGGTCACGCCGTCTTCCCCTCAACTGCCCAATGCTTATGCCGGGGATATTTTGCCCACGCAACCGCCTGGTATGGCAGTCCCCGGGATGCTCCGGTATTGATGCACGCACCTCTTCCTATCCCCTCCTGCGTGGCGGGGGCGGGAGACCGCCCCAAGGGTGGTGGAAGGGGAAGCCGTCATCAGGGGGAACACCGACACATGCCACGCCTGTCCATGTCCGAAATCCAGTCAGACACCCTTCGTCCACGTGGCGTCGACGTCATCGATTACAACCGATCGACGGTCACCCCAGGCATCGTTCACCTCGGGATCGGCGCTTTCCATAGGGCCCACATGGCTGCCTATGTCGACAGCCTGCTCGCCAAAAACCCCAGCTGGGGGATTATCGGCGCCTCGCTGCGCCGTCCCGATACCCGCGACGCGCTCGAGCCGCAGGATTTCCTCTACACCCTCGCCATCCGCGATGCCTCGGGCACCAAACCGCGCATCATCGGCGCCATCCTTGATGTGCTCGATGCCAACACCCAGCGCGCCCAGCTCATCGAAACCATGGCGGACCCGGCGATCCGCATCGTATCGCTGACCGTCACCGAGAAGGGCTATTGCCACGATCCTTCGACCGGCGAGCTCGATGAGAAGCACCCCGATATCGTCCACGACCTCGCGCACCCTGAGATGCCGATCAGCGCGCCCGGCATCATCGTCGCCGCGCTCGCGCTTCGGCAGCGCCGTGGCCTCGCGCCCTTCACGGTGATGAGCTGCGATAACCTGCCGTCCAACGGCAAGACCGCCGGCCGCATCGTGCGCCGCTTCGCCGAGCTGAGGGGCCTGGGCGAGAGCTTCGCCGGCTACGTGCAGGGCGTTAGTTTCCCCTCAACCATGATCGACCGGATCGTTCCCGCCACCACCGATGCCGACCGCGCCATCGTCGCAGAGCTGACCGGCCTGGAGGACGCCTGGCCGATCATGACCGAGCCCTTCACCCAGTGGGTGATCGAGGACGATTTTCCCACCGGCCGGCCGCCCTTCGAAAGCGTGGGGGCCGAGCTGGTCGAGGATGTCGAACCGTTCGAGCTGATGAAGCTCAGGATGCTCAATGGCAGCCACTCGACCATGGCCTATCTCGGCTATCTCTCGGGCTATCAATACGTCAACGAGGCCATCGCCGATGCCGACATCCGCCGGCTGATCCACGGACTGATGACCGAGGAAGCGATGCCGACCCTGCCGATGCCGCGCGCGACGCTGGAAGCCTACCGCGATCAGTTGCTGGCGCGCTTCGCCAACCCGGCGCTCAAGCACCGCACCTGGCAGATCGCCATGGATGGCACGCAGAAGCTGCCGCAGCGTCTGTTGGGCACCATCCGCGACCGGCTCGAGGCGGCGCAGCCGTTCCCCCGTCTCGCCTTGGGCGTCGCCGCCTGGATGCGCTACATCACCGGCATCGACGAAGCCGACCAGCCGATCGAGGTGAAAGATCCGCTGGCGGCACGGCTACGGCAGATCGCCGACGGGGCAGGGCGGGATCCGGTGAAGCTGGCGAATGGGCTGCTGGCCGTGACCGAAGTGTTCGGCACTGACCTGCCTGAGGTGGCGGTGTTCCGCGACACAGTGACCAACCATTTGAAATCGCTGCTGGAAAACGGCGCGAAGGAAGCGGTGCGGCGGGTCGGCTGACCTGCCCCTCACCCGTCTCGGCTACGCCGAGCCACCCTCTCCCTCAAGGGGAGAGGGAAGACTGCGATGGTGCCGCATCACCTTTCGCCCCTTGAGGTCAGCGGACGAGGGCGTAGCCCTCGCCGCGAGGTGCCCGAAGGGCGGATGAGGGGTATCGCGTTGCAAGCGACGCGCGATCCGAGCGTTAGCGAGGAGCGACTACAGCCGCCCGTCCATAGCCCGATCAAATATCTCCAGCGCCAGCTTTTTCGTCAGCTCCACCGGATTGCCGCCCGCCGTTGGATCGACGATGGCCATCTCGGCGATCAGGTCGCGCTTTTCCCCCGTGACCTTGAAATCCTTGAGCGTGTTGGGAACGTTGAGCTTGGCGCGGAGCCCATTGATGGCGCTGAGGAACGCATCGAAGTTCGGCGACAGTCCGCAATAGGCGGCAAGCCGGGCGATCCTGGCTTCGATCGCATCGCGGTTGGCCACCAGCACATAAGGCATGAACACAGCATTGGTCATGCCGTGATGCGTATCGTAGAGCGCCCCGACCGGGTGGCTCAGCGAGTGGATGGCGCCGAGGCCTTTCTGGAAGGCAGTCGCGCCCATCGCCGCAGCGCTCATCAGGTGGCCGCGCGCCTCGATGTCATTGGGATTCTCCACCACCTTGGGCAGGTTCTCGAGCGCCAGCCGCACCCCTTCCACCGCAATACCGTCGGCCAGCGGGTGGTAGCCTTTGGCGCAATAGGCCTCGAGGCAATGCGCCAGCGCGTCGAACCCGGTGCCGACGGTGATGAAGGTCGGCATGCCGACCGTCAGCTCCGGATCGGCGATCACCACCTTGGGCATCATCAGCGGGTGGAAGATCACCTTCTTGGTGTGGGTCGCCTCGTCGGTGATCACCCCGGCGCGGCCGACTTCAGAGCCGGTCCCGGCGGTGGTCGGCACCGCGACGATCGGGAAAATCCCCTTGGGGTCGGCGCGGGTCCACCAGTCGCCGATATCCTCGAAATCCCACATCGGCCGGGTCTGCCCGGCCATGAAGGCGATCACCTTGCCGGTATCGAGCCCCGAGCCGCCGCCGAACGCGATCACCCCGTCATGCCCGCCTTGCCTGAGCACCTCGATGCCTGCGTTGACGTTGGCCGAGATCGGATTGGGCTTCACGTCGGCGAACAAGCCCACCTCGAACCCGGCGTCACGCACCAGTTTGAGAGTGTCCTGCGTCACCGGCAAACTCGCCAGCCCCGCATCGGTCACCAGCAGCGGTCGTGTAATCCCGGCGGTTTTCAGCGCCTCCGGCAGCTCGGCGATGCGGCCGGCGCCGAACTTCACGGCAGTGGGATAGTTCCAGTTGGCCTTGGTCGTCATGTCAGTTCTCCTGGCCACTGGGGCCGTCCCCACACTCGATGTCATCCCCGCGAAAGCGGGGATCTCTGTTTGCCGCACCATCCCCAAACGGAGGTTCCCGCTTTCGCGGGAATGACGCCGGTGGGTGGCAGCAAAATGGCGCCTCAGACTTTCCTCAGGTGATAGCTCTTGGGCTGCGTCAGGTTGGCGTAGCCGATCTCGCTCAGCGCACCGCCCTTGCCGGTTTCCTTGACCCCGGTCCACACCAACGCCGGATCGAGATAGTCGCAGCGATTGGCGAACACCGTTCCGGTTTCGACTTTCGCGCCGATCTTGGCGGCGGCACCCAGGTCCTCGGTCCAGATCGACGCAGTCAACCCATAGGGGCTGTCGTTCATCAGCTCGATCGCCTCGGCATCGTCGCGCACCTTCATGATGCCGACCACCGGCCCAAAACTTTCCTCGCGCATCACCGCCATCTGGTGGTTGACGTTGGTCAACACTTCAGGCGCGAGGTAAGGCGAACTTTCCTCGTCGAGGTCGTGCTTGGTGTTGAGGTGCGCCTTGGCCCCCTTGCGCAGCGCTTCGAGCGTTTGCCCACGCACCAGGTCGGCAAAGCGTGGCGTTGCCATCGGCCCCACCATGGTATCGGCGTCGAGCGGGTTGCCCAGCGTCCAGCCCCGGGCGTTCTCGACGAAATCCTTGACGAAGCGGTCATAGACCGCCGCGTGCACGTAGATGCGCTCCACCCCGCAGCAACTCTGCCCCGAGTTGAAGAACGAGCCGTCGACGAGATTTTCCACGGCGTGGCTGAGGTTCGCATCCTCGCGCACATAGGCCGGGTCCTTGCCGCCGAGTTCCAGTCCGAGCGTCGCGAAGGTGCCGGCCGCAGCCCGCTCGATCCGCCGTCCGCCTTCCACCGAGCCGGTGAAGTTGATGTGGTCGATCTTGCCCGAGCCGATCAGCTTCTCGGTGTCGGCGTGGTTCAGCACCAGGTTCTGGAACAGCCCGTCGGGCATCCCCGCGGCCTGGAACGCCTCGGCGAAGCGCTCGCCGGCCAGGAGCGTCTGCGAGGCGTGCTTCAGGATCACCGCATTGCCCGCCATCAGCGCCGGCACGATGGTGTTGATCGCCGTGAGGTAAGGGTAGTTCCAGGGCGCGATCACCATCACCGTGCCGAGCGGCTCGCGCGCGATCCAGCGCTCGAACCCCGGCTTGTCCGGCCGCATCGACGGCTTGAGGCTCTCCTCGGCGATGCCGATCATATGGCGCGAACGTTCCTCGACGCCGCGTTTCTCGCCGCCATAGCGCACCGGCCGGCCCATCTGCCAGGCCAGTTCCGGCACGATCTCGTCGTTCTTGGCAAGCAGCGCATCGAGGAAGTGCTCGAGGAATTTCACGCGCTCCTTGACGGTGATCTCACCCCACACCTCGCGGGCCCGCCGGGTCTTGGCCACGGCGGCGTCGATCTCGGCGCCGGTTGCGACCTTGCGCTCGGCATACACTCGCCCGTCGATGGGCGAGACGATCTGGACCCTGTCGGTCATTGTTGCTTCATCTCCGGGCCACTAGCAGGCCAATGCTCGCACGTGCCCTTGGGCCGCATAGTCGAGGATCAGTCGGTCGCGCGTCACGATGGTCAAGTCAAGCGCCCGCGCCGTGGCGATGATGATCCGATCGGCAGGATCGCGATGCACGGGGGTGGGGAGGAACGACGACTCGACGAGAATATCGGGCGTTAGTTCCTCGATCCGCATCTTCCCCAGCCCTACGAACTGCTGAAAGAAGCGCAATGGCGTCACCGTCATCGGCAGCCGCCCTCGCTCCGACAGGAGCCCAATCTCCCAGGCGGTGATCGGCGACACACTGCAGGACTCGCCCAGACCCGCAGCTTCGTCGATCGCTGCAATGGCAGGCTTGGCGAGCGGTACGTCCTCGGTCATGTACAACAACACGCAAGTGTCGAAGAGCAACCTACTCCTCATACACCTTGCCCCAATCTGGGTCCGCCGGCGCCGTGTAGTCGACGTCCGGAAGCAGGGTGATCATGCCCTTCAACGCTCCCCAGGCAGGGTGGCGACCTGCCTTTGTCCCCTTGCCGCCGTCCGGCTTCGCTATCTGTTCTGGCTTGAATGTCGCCTGTTTCATCTCGCCAAATCCTTCGACCCCATCCACCCGTACGAATACGAGTGTTTCTCCCGCGACATCCACCTGCGCCGACTTATAGCCGGCCGCCAGCCACGCCCGCGTCATCACGTTGTTGCTCGGATTGTTGCTCCACCAGGCGCGAATGCGCTTCGATTTTTCGGGCAGCCTCAGTCCAAGGATCCCTTCAATCTCAGCGAAACTCATCCGTACGTCCCGGCCGGACCGGGACTGCAGGAATACCGTCAGCGGGTCGTACTTGGACACTGAACCCTCCTGCGCAACCTTACACACACATACACACTGTGTATATCTCTGTAAAGCTAACTGCGCTCGAAGCCGCGCTTCAACTCCCAATCGGTGACGCGCCGGTCATACTCGAACTGCTCCCAGTTGCCGGTATGCACGTAGTGCCCGATCACCGGCTCGCCGAACGCCTCGCGCAGCATGCTCGAGTTCTCCATCGCGGCTACCGCATCGCGCAGCGTCTTGTGAACTTCGCGCAGCTTTTCGCCCACATAGGCATCGCCGGTGAAAGCCGGCTCCAGTGGCAGCTTGTCCTCCACCCCTTTCAGCCCCGCGGCGATCAAGGCCGCATAGGCAAGGTAGGGGTTGAGGTCAGCGCCGCCGATCCGGCACTCGACGCGCACTCCCTTGGTGTTTTCGCCGCAGAGCCGGAAGCCGGCCGTGCGGTTGTCCGATGACCAGATCGCCTTGGTCGGCGCGAAGGTGCCGGCCTGGAAGCGCTTGTAGGAATTGATGTACGGGGCGAGGAAATAGGTGATGTCGCCGGCATAGGTCAGCAGCCCTTGCATGAAATGCTTCATCAGCGCGGACATGCCGAGTTTGTCCTTGCTGTCGACGAAGGCGTTCTTGCCGCCCTTGGCGAGGCTCATGTGGATGTGGCTCGACGAGCCGGCGAGGCCGAAGTCCCACTTCGCCATGAAGGTGATGGCCTTGCCGTGGTGGTGCGCGATCTCCTTCATGGCGTTCTTCATCACCACATGCCGGTCCGCCATGGTCAGCGCATCGGCGTAGCGGACGTTGAGCTCTTCCTGCCCGGGGCCCCATTCGCCCTTCGAGTTCTCTATCGGAATCCCCGAAGCCTGCAGCTGCCGCCGCATGTCGCGCAGCACGCCTTCTTCCTTGGTGGTCTGGAAGATGTGGTAATCCTGGATGTAGTAGCCGGCGGTGGTGAGGTTCCTGTAGCCCTTGTCCCAGGCCGAGCGGAAACTGTCGTCGAACAGGTAGAACTCCAGCTCCGAGGCGAAGTTCGCCGTCAGCCCGAGCTTCTCCAGGCGCTTCAACTGCGCCCTCAGGATGGCGCGCGGGCTATGCGGAACAGGCTCGTGATGGTGGTGGTCGACGAGGTCGGCGAGGATGATCGCCGTTCCCTCCAGCCAGGCTGCCTTCATCAGCGTCGCAAGGTCCGGCTTCATGACAAAATCGCCATAGCCCTTGGCCCAGTTCGCCGCCTCGTAGCCCGGCACCGGCTCCATGTCGATATCGTCGGCCAAGAGGTAGTCGCAGCCATGCGTTTCGTCGATCGCCCCCTCGAGGAAGAACTCGGCCTGGAAACGCTTGCCGATCAGTCGACCCTGCATGTCGGGAAACGCCACCAGCACGGTGTCGATATCGCCGGCTTTCACGTCGGCCTTGAGCTGGTCGAGCGAATATGCGGCCATTGCCGCCTCCCGTTGCTGGTTTCTTGTCGTTGAAGTCCGGCCGCTGGTTGCGGCCGGACCAGATGTTTATGCTCAGCTGTAGCGATACGGGGCGCCGGCTTTTTCCATATCGGCGTTGTACTGCTTGATGATTTCGACGACCTTGGCGCTGCGGGGGCTCTGCGACGCGATCTGGTCCCAGAACGCCAGTGCATCGCTTTCGACGGTCTTCCACTCCTCGGCTGGAATGGAGGTGAGTTCCAGCTTGCCGTTGATGCGGAAGTTTGCCTCGCCGTTCCAGTACCAGTGCTGCCGGTAATAGTGCGAAGAGTCGATCATCATGCGATAGAGCTGCTGCAGGTGCGGCGGCACCGCATTCCACTTTGCCGTGTTGACGAAGTACGAGCCGGCCCAGGCGCCCGAGAGTGGGTTGGTCAGGTAGTATTTGAGCACGTTGGCCCAGCCCACCGTGTGCAGTTCGGTCGTGCCGGACCAGCAGATGCCGTCGAGTTCACCGGTTTGCAGCGCCGGCTCGACGTCTTCGTAAGGCAGCGACACCGGCACCACCCCATACTTGGCGAGGAACTGCCCGGCCGTCGGGAAGGTGTAGACGCGCAATCCGTTGAGGTCGGCGAGGCTGCGGATGGGTTTGGTCGTACCGAAATTGCAGGGGTCCCAGGCACCCGTCGACAGCCACGTCACGTCCGGGATCTCGGCATAGGCTTCTTCCCAGATCTCCTTGAGCCCGCGCCAGTGCCACAGCGCCGGCACATCCAGCGAGTAGCGTGACGCAAGCGGGAAATAGGCGCCGAAAACTTTCACGTCCACCGGTGCGGCCGCCGAGTCGTCGTCGCTTTGTGCGGCGTCGATCGTGCCGCTCTGCACCGCACGGAACAGTTCCCCATGCGGCACCAGTTGGTCGGCGGTGTAGAGTTCGATCTGCATCTCGCCATTGGCGGCCGTATTGAACCATTCGATCGCGTTGCCGACCACGTGCTCCGACAGGGCCGGGCCGGCATAGGTCTGCAACCGCCACTTGATCGGCGTCTGGGCCTTGACATAGGGCATGGCCAGGGCAGTGGCGCCCACCGCACCGGCGGTGGCGAGGCCGGCCTTCTTGAAGAAGTCGCGCTTGTTGAGCTTTTCAGTCTCACTCATTGTCGTCCCTTTCCCTTGTTGAACCGTCGATGTTGCCGCAACTGGTCTGCTTCATGCCTAGCGCCCGGTGTACAGTTGCGGGAGCCACAGGGCGATCTGCGGGAAGAGCATCAGGATGACGATGGTGAGCACCATCAGCAGCGCGAATGGCAGAACCGATCTGTAGATGTCTCCCAGCGTGATCTCGGGCGGCGCCATGGCGCGCATCAGGAACAGGTTGTAGCCGAAGGGGGGCGTGATGTACGCGACCTGGCAGGTGATGGTGTAGAGGATGCCGAACCAGATCAGGTTGAAATCCAGCTCCTTGACCAGCGGGATGTAGAGCGGCGCGACGATCACCAGCATGGCGGTATCGTCGAGGAACATGCCCATCACAACGAAGCTGAGCAGCATCAGGATGAGGATGCCCCACGGGTCGAGGCCGAAGGTGTTGAGCAGCAGGTTCTCGATCGCCCGCACGGCTCCAAGTCCATCATAGACGGCCGAAAAGCACAGCGCGCCCAGGATGATCCACAGGAACATCGAGCTGATCACCAGCGTATTGCGCGTCGTCGATTCCAGCACCTGCCAGGTGAGGCGCCCGGAAACGAGAGCGGCGAGGGTGGCCAGCAAAGCCCCGATGACCGAGCTCTCGACGAGGCTGGTTACCCCGGTCAGGAAGAGCCCCATCATGATGCCGAAGACCGCCAACGGGAGAAATCCTGCCCGCAGCAGTACCAGCTTCTCGCGCCACGTGATCTGGTCGCGCTCCTCCTTGGGCATGGCCGGTGCAATCTCCGGCTGCAGTCGGGCGCGAACATAGATGTAGGCGATGAAGAGCGTCGCCATCAGCAGTCCGGGCAGGATACCGGCGAGCCACAGCTGCAGGATCGGCTGCCGGGCGATCATGGCGTAGAGCACCAGCACGACGCTGGGCGGGATCAGGATGCCCAGCGTAGAGCCGCCCTGGATCACGCCGGTGACCATCACCTTGTCATAGCCGCGACGCAGCAATTCGGGCAGCGCCACCGTGGCGCCGATCGCCATGCCGGCGACGCTCAGCCCGTTCATGCAGGAAATCAGCACCATCAGCCCGATCGTGCCGATCGCCAGTCCGCCGCGCACCGGGCCGAACCACACGTGGAACATGCGGTAGAGGTTGGCGGCAATGCCGCTCTCGCTGAGCATGTAGCCCATGAACACGAAGAATGGCACCGTGATCAGCGGGTACCAGTTGAGCACCTGGAACGCCGCATTGAACGGCAGCTCCGCCGATCCCTGGCCCCACAGCCACAAGGCGGCGACGGACCCCACGAAACCGATGACGCCGAACACGCGCTGCCCGGTGAACAGCAGCATCATCATCGTGGCGAACATGAACAGGGTGATAAGTTCTGAACTCATCAGATGGTTTTTCCGCGCGACGCCGCGATATCGCGGAAGAAGTTGGCGATGAACTGCAGCAGCATCAGGAACAACCCGATGGTCATGACGGTCTTGACCGGCCACAGCACCGGTGCCCATGCCGAGTAGTTCTTTTGCCCATAGGTGATGGCATAGCTCGTGCTGGAAACGCCGCCCCAGATCATCACCCCGAGATAGAACATCACGAACAGCGCCGTGAACGCGTCGAGGCCGGCCCGTCGTTCAGGTGGCAGGCGGCTCCAGAATAGATCCATCCGCACGTGACCGTGGCGCTGCAGCGTATAGGCCCCGCCCAGCAGGTAGTAGGCCGACAGGATGAACTGGCTCATCTCCAGCGCCCAGTTGACCGGCGCTCCGAAGAACAGCCGCGACAGGGTGGAGGTCAGCAGCACCCCGGCCAGAACGTAGAACAGCAGCATCGCGAACCGGCCGACCCACAGGTTCAGCCGATCGACGAAATGAACGAACATGCGGATGGGCTTAGGCACGCAGCGAGGTCTCCGCTTGTGTCGTGGAACCGGGTCGCAGCGGCTCTTGCTCCGCCGTGCCGCGCGACACCAGCGCTGCAGTGAGGCAGCGGGCCAGCCGGTCGGCCCAATGCTTCACCCCTGCTGGTTCGAGGATTTCGTTGTGCCGGATTTCGATCATCGACGATTCAAGCGCTCGTCCGTCGCCGTGATGCTCGAGCGTGTAGGTGACGCCGTTGAGCGCCGAATAGGGCTGGTTCCAGCCGATATCGAGGCTTGCGTCTTCGGCTGCGAGCGCCTCGCGCAACGCCCGGGTGAAGCGCTCGTCCCGTCCGTGGATCAGCCCGATCGGCCAGGGCCTCGGCACATCTCTATAGACCGGAGTGAACGAATGCACCGTCACCAGTACCGTGGCGACACCGGCCGCCTTGCGGGCGTCGAGGACATCCTGCAGCGCCCGGTGGAACGGCGCGTGATAGGCGGCGATCCGTTCTGCCCGCTCGTTGTCGCCGATCCCCTGGTTGCCCGGAATGTCGGTCCGTTCGGACACCACCGGAATCAGGTCAGGCGCGTCACGATCGCGGTTGCAGTCAATTACCAGGCGGCTGACGGTCGAGGCGATCAGCGGCGCATCGAGCAGGTCACTGAGTTCCAGCGCCACGGCCATCGCACCAGGATCCCAGGCGACATGCATCAGCCGTTGGTGCGGTGTCAGGCCAAGGTCGCCGTAGCGTTCGGGAAGGCGGTTCGAGGCGTGATCGCAGGCCAGCACGAAAGGCGAGCGCCCCTCGGCGTTGAACACCAGCACTGGCGGAATGACGCTCGCCTCCAGGCTTGCGCCGGCCTCGTGGCCCACCATACTGACCCCTGTAGGACGCGCCGGCCCCAAGCCTTCGCCCTTGCTGTCGATCCCGCGCGGGCCCCTCCCGAGTGGATCGTTAACAGGCAGTTGACGGGTTTTTGACCGTCTGGTCAATCCATCCGCTACATCTCGCTGTGGGACTTCATGAACGTCTGCGGCGCGACGACGATCTTGCCATCGATTTCGCCGATCAGCTTGTCGTCCTTGCCCTCGTAGTCGAGCCCGTGCAGCACCGAGCGGATGATCCCCAGCCGCCCGCGCTTCTTGTCGTTGTTGAAAACGATCCGCCACGGCGCGTGCTCGGTGTGGCTCGCCTCCAGCATCCGGTTGCGCGCCTTGCTGTAATCGTCGAAGCGCTTCAGCGCCTCGAGGTCGATGGGCGAGAGCTTCCACACCTTCAATGGATCATGCCGCCGGTCGTGGAAACGCTTGAGCTGCATCTCGCGCCCGATGGTGAGCCAGAACTTGAACAGGTGGATGCCGTCTCGCACCAGCATCTTCTCGAAATCCGGCACCTCTTCGAGGAACTTCTCGGTTTCCTCGGGCGTGCAGAACCCCATGACCGGCTCGACCCCGGCCCGGTTGTACCAGGAGCGGTCGAACAGCACCTGCTCGCCGCCGGCCGGCATCCAGTCGACATAGCGCTGGAAGTACCACTGCGTACGCTCCCGGTCGTTCGGCTTGGAAAGCGCCACGGCCGTGTTGTAGCGCGGGTTGAGGTTCTCGAGATAGGTGGCGATCGAGCCGCCCTTGCCGGCCGCGTCGCGGCCTTCGAACACGATGACGATGCGCTTGCCGGTCTTGGCCTGGTCATGCTGCAGCAGCGCCAGCTGTCGCTGCACCTGCAGCATTTCAGCCTCGTAGACGTCCGAATCCAGCTTCTCGTCATAAGGAAAGCCCCCGGACTCGAGCGCCTTCTTCTTGATCGAGCGGGGCAGCACCGGGTCTTCGAGATCGAAGCCCTCCAATGCGTCGGACATGAACGAACTCCGTGGCCTGTCATGACGGTGTCACAACCGTGCTATGAACACCCCGATCTGGCAAGCCGGGGTGAATCGCCCCTGGCTCCCAAGGACAACTCGATGGCGGAAGAAGCGCAGCGCTCGGTGGCTGGCACCACATGGCTCGATACGGTGAGGAGCCGGCTTTACGGCCGGCTGCTGATGCTGCTTGCCATGGGGCTGGTGTTCATGACCCTGGCCGGGCTCAACCTCATCGATCCCTGGCTAGACATTCTCGCCTACGCCATCATCGTGGGCATCGCCGCCCTGGTCCCTGAAACCAGTGAGCCCGCCAGCGGCGCCGCCCCTGGCGCCAGCACCACGGAGCTGGCCTTCGCCGATGCCGTCCGGCATTTTGCCGATGCGCTGCCCGATCCCTCGATCGTCATTGACCGTCGCAGCGTCATCGTCCATCTCAACGGCCACGCCGCCCGGCACTTCCCGGGCGTCGTCGCCGGCAGTCCGATCGCCTTCAGCATGCGGTTTCCGCAACTGCTGGCTGCCATCGAGGCAGCGCGGCTGGGCGCCTCGCAGACCATCGAGCTGCACCAGACCGTCCCGACCGAGACCTGGTACAAGGCGACGGTGGCGCCGCTCGCCGCCGGCGATCCGCTCAACGATGGGGTGCTGGTCATCACGCTGCAGAGCCAGACCGAGGAGAAGCGCCTCGAGATGCTGCGCACCGACTTCATCGCCAATGCCAGCCATGAGCTGCGCACCCCACTGACCTCGCTGGTCGGCTTCATCGATACGCTGCTCGGCCCCGCCGCCAACGACAAGGAGGCGCGCGAGCGCTTCCTCGGCCTGATGCGCGGCCAGGCCGGCCGCATGGCCAAACTGATCGAGGACCTGTTGTCGCTGAGCCGCATCGAAATGCGCCAGCACATGCGTCCGACCACTCCGGTCGAACTGGGAGCGCTGCTGCGCGAGGTGGCCGAGGGCCTGCACAAGCTGGCCGAGGACTCCGGCACCAAGCTCAAGGTCCTGGCGCCCGACGAGCCTGTGGTCGTCAGCGGCGACCGCGATGAGCTCTACGAGGTGTTCGAGAACCTGATCGACAACGCCATCAAGTACGGGGCGGACGGCGATACCATCGATATTACCCTGTCGCCCGATGCCGGCCGGCGCGGCTTCGATGCCGTCGTTTCGGTGGTCGATCACGGTATTGGTGTCGCCGCCGAGCACGTGCCGCGCCTGACCGAGCGATTCTATCGCGTCGATGCCGATTCCAGCCGCAAGAAGAAGGGCACCGGCCTCGGCCTCGCCATCGTCAAGCACATCGTTACCCGCCATCACGGCGTGCTCTCGATCAAGAGCCAGCCGGGGCAGGGGACCCGCGTCGACGTGCTGCTGAGAAAATGACAGTTGCCGGGGTTTCCACAGGCTGAAACCAAAGACATCAACAATAGTCATTTTGAATCAACGACCTAGCCTGTCACAGAAATGCAATCCCAGTGTCATAAAACCTTGTGGCAACGCCCCTAGGTTCCGCCTTGCAGACAGGGCGGCCGGAGGAACCGGGACCGTCGACTGGCCTCGAAAGGGCCGATCCTTCCGAAAGGGAACACATCATGAAGATTGCAGTTTTCGCGAGCGCCGCGGTTATCGCGCTTGCCGCCGGCCTTGGTGCGGCCGCGGCGCGCGACCAGGTCCAGGTCGCCGGTTCGTCCACCGTTCTTCCCTATGCCAAGATCGTCGCCGAGTCGTTCGGCGAGGCGTTCCCGGATTTCAAGACCCCGGTCGTCGAGTCCGGTGGTTCGGGCGCCGGCATCAAGCAGTTCTGTGAAGGCGTCGGCGAAGACAAGATCGACATCGCGAACTCGTCGCGCGCCATGAAGGCGGAGGAACTCGAGACCTGCAAGGCCAACGGCGTTGCAGAAGTCGAGGAAGTCAAGATCGGCTACGACGGCATCGTCTTCGCCACCGACATTGCCGGCCCGGATTTCGCCATCCAGCCCGTCGACATCTACAAGGCGCTCGCCGCCCAGGTCGTGGTTGACGGCAAGCTCGTCGACAATCCCTACACCAAGTGGTCGGAAGTGAACGCCGCGTTCCCCGAGTGGGATATCGCCGCCTACATCCCGGGCGAAAAGCACGGCACTCGTGAAGTGTTCGAGACCAAGGTGCTCGAAGCCGGCTGCGACAAGCCTGCCCTGACCGCCGCCGGCGTTGCCGATGCCGACCTGTTCAACGCCTGCGTCGCGGTCCGCAAGGACGGCAAGGCCGTCGATATCGACGGCGACTACACCGAGACCCTGGCTCGCATCGACAGCAACAAGACCGGCGTCGGCGTCTTCGGCCTCGCCTTCTACGAGAACAATGCCGACAAGCTGAAGGTCGCGACCGTCGGCGGCATCGTCCCCTCGACCGACACCATCTCGTCGGGTGAATACCCGGTTTCCCGTCCGCTGTTCTTCTACGTCAAGAAGGCGCATATCGGCGTCATCCCGGGCCTCAAGGAGTATGTCGATTTCTTCATCTCGGACGACATGATCGGGCCGGACTCGCCGCTCGCTCAGTACGGCCTCGTGGCGGCTCCCGATGCCGAGCGCGAAGAAATTCGCGCCAAGTTCGAAGCCGGTACGGCTCTCTGATCCGACTTGGCGGCGCGGGCTCTCGGGTCCGCGCCGTCTCCCCCCGCGTATAGCGCGGGTCTATCCGTCCGGAGTGGCGGTTTAACCGGGGCAAGTGAGGCGTCATGTCAGCAGGCTGGGTAGTTGCAATCGTTCTGGCCATTGGTGCCGTCGCTTATTTCTTTGCCGCCCAGCGCGCCCGCGTGCAGCGCGACGGCACCGATCGGTCCAAAGAAGTCGCGCACTCGCTGCCGACCTATCACGGTTGGCTCGCCTTCATCTTCGCCACGGTCCCGGCGCTGCTCGTCTTTCTCGTCGTCAGTTTCGTCTCGGCCGGCTTGCTCGATAGCCGTATCCGCAGTGAGGTCACGGCCCACATTGCCGACCCTGCGGCCGCCAGCCTCTCCATCGGCATCGTCCGCAATGCGTCGAGCGCGCTGACCCAGCTCAATCTGTCGGGCGCCAACGTTCCGCCTTCCTACGCTACGCTGCGCGATATGGCGACGTCGTCCGGCATCAGCCTTGCCGAGAGCGGCGAGGACTACATGGTGCCGCTCGCGGCCGGCGTGAATGCCGATGCCGGTGTCCACAAGCTGATCGGCCAGGGCCTGACCCTGCTGCTGGCGCTCGCCGGCGCCGCCTTCGCCTACTCCCGCATCCGGCTGCGCCTCAGGGCCCGCAACCAGGTCGAACGCGTCGTGCTGTGGTCGCTGCTGGCTGCCTCGACGGTCGCCATCCTCACCACTGTCGGCATCATCCTGTCGATGCTGGGCGAGACCATCCACTTCTTCTCCGAGGTCAACCCGCTGACCTTCTTCTTCGGCACCGTGTGGGATCCGCGCTTTGCCGCCGCTGGCTCCACCGGCAGCGAGGGCCAGTTCGGCCTCATCCCGCTGCTCATGGGCACGCTCTACATTGCGCTGGTGTCAATGCTGTTCGCCGTGCCGGTCGGCCTGATGGCCGCCGTCTACATGGGCGAATACGCCTCCAACCGGGTGCGCTCGACGGTCAAGCCGCTGCTCGAACTGCTCGCCGGCATTCCCACCATCGTCTACGGCATCTTCGCCGTGGTGACGCTCGGGCCGTTCTTCCGCGATCTTTCGGCGGCCCTTGCCGGCGGATTCTCCTTCATCCAGGCGCAGTCGGTGTTCACCGCCGGCATCGTCATGGGCGTGATGCTGATCCCGGTGGTCTCCTCGCTTTCCGATGACGTGATCACCGCGGTGCCCCGTTCCATGCGCGACGGTTCGCTGGCGCTCGGCGCCACCCGGTCGGAGACCATCCGTAAGGTGATCCTGCCGGCCGCGCTCCCCGGCATCGTCGGCGCCCTGCTGCTCACCGCCTCGCGGGCTATCGGCGAAACCATGATCGTGGTGCTCGCCGCCGGTGTCGCCGCCCGCATCAACTTCAATCCGTTCGAGGCGATGACCACCATCACCGTCAAGATCGTCAACCAACTCACCGGCGACCTCGAGTTCAACTCGCCGCAGACCCTGGTCGCCTTCGCCCTCGGCCTCACCCTCTTCACGCTGACGCTCGGCATGAACGTCTACGCGCTCTACATCGTGCGCAAGTATCGGGAGCAGTATGAATGACCGACGCAGCCTTGCCCCACGCCACCGTGGCCACCGCGGCTTCGACCCGTCGTGATTTCGGCCTGAAGCGCCGCCACGCCGCCGAGTTTCGCTTCCGCCTCTATGGCATCGTCGCCATCGTCATCGGCCTCGGCTTCCTCGCCATCCTGTTGGTTTCGATCTTCTCGAAGGGCTACACGGCCTTCGTCCAGACCGCGATCACCGTGCCGGTGGAGTTCTCGGCCTCCATCATCGACAAGGACAATGAGCGCGCCACCAACCCGCGCGTCCTCGTCTCCGCCAACTACCCGGTCATCGCCCGCAACGCCGTGGCCAAGGCGCTTGGCGTCTCGCCCGACGACAAGGCGGCGATGCGCGACATCGGCAAGTTCGTCTCCGACGGTTCGCGCTCGACCCTGCGCGAGATCGTGGTCAACGACCCTTCGGTGATCGGCACCACTCGGAACGTCACACTGCTCGCCGCCGCCGATATCGACAGCGCCAACAAGGGCCAGATCGATCTCAGCGTCCCCGAAAGCAAGCGCAAGGTCTCCGACCAGCAGGTCGCCTGGCTCGATCGGCTCAAGCAGGAAGGCGCCATTTCGACGCCGTTCAACTGGGGCCTTCTCACTTTCGGCGCGTCCAGTCGCCCGGAGACCGCGGGGCTCGGCGTGGCGCTGGTCGGCTCGCTCTACATGATGGCGATCGTGCTGCTCTGTGCGCTGCCCATCGGTGTCGCCGCCTCGATCTATCTCGAGGAATTCGCCAAGAAGAACCGCTTCACCGATTTCATCGAGGTGAACATCAACAATCTCGCCGCCGTGCCGTCGATCGTCTTCGGCCTGCTCGGGCTGGCGGTGTTCATCAACTTCTTCGGTATGCCGCGTTCGGCGCCGCTCGTCGGCGGCCTCGTCCTCACCTTGATGACCCTGCCCACCATCATCATCGCCACCCGCGCCGCGCTTCGTTCGGTGCCGCCCTCGATCCGCTCCGCTGCCTTGGGCATCGGCGCCAGCAAAATGCAGATGGTGTTCGATCATGTGCTGCCGCTCGCGACCCCGGGCATCCTCACCGGCACCATTATCGGCCTCGCCCGTGCCTTGGGCGAAACCGCGCCGCTGCTGCTGATCGGCATGGTGGCCTTCGTCGCCGACCGCCCGACCACGCCGCTCGATCCGGCGACCGCGCTGCCGGTGCAGATCTATATGTGGGCCAACGAGGCTGAGCGCGCCTTCGTCGAGCGCACCTCGGGCGCCATCATCGTGCTGCTGCTGTTCCTCGCCCTGATGAACCTCGCCGCCATTCTCCTCCGCCGCCGCTTCGAGCGCCGCTGGTAACCCCTGACCTGGATGACCGACATGTCCCTCGAATCCGCTGCGACCATTGCCGCTCCCGTCTCGCGCCCCAACGCCCCGCCCAAGATGCAGGGCGAGAAGGTCGGCGTCTTTTATGGTGAGAAGCAGGCCCTGTTCGACGTCGATCTGAAGATCGAGCAGTTCAACGTCACCTCGCTGATCGGCCCCTCGGGCTGCGGCAAGTCGACGTTCCTGCGTTCGCTGAACCGCATGAACGACACCATCGACGGCTGCCGCGTGATCGGCAAGATCACCCTCGACCACGACGATATCTACGATCCGTCGATCGATGTGGTGGAACTGCGCGCCCGCGTCGGCATGGTGTTCCAGAAACCCAATCCGTTTCCCAAGTCGATCTACGAGAATGTCGCCTACGGTCCCAAGATCCACGGCATTGCCCGCAACAAGGCCGATCTCGACGAGATCGTGCACTCCTCGCTGCGTCGAGCCGGCCTCTGGAACGAAGTGAAGGACCGCCTGCAGGAGCCGGGCACCGGGCTTTCCGGTGGCCAGCAGCAGCGCCTGTGCATCGCCCGCGCCATCGCCACCAAGCCCGAAGTGCTGCTGATGGACGAGCCGTGCTCGGCGCTCGATCCGATCGCCACCGCGGTGATCGAGGAGCTGATCGACGAACTGCGTGAGAACTTCACCATCGTCATCGTCACCCACTCCATGCAGCAGGCCGCCCGCGTCAGCCAGAAGACTGCGTTCTTCCACCTCGGCAAGCTCATCGAGGAAGGCAAGACCGAGGACATCTTCACCAATCCCAAGAACAAGCAGACGCAGGACTACATCACCGGCCGTATCGGCTGACGTCCTAGAGGATCGATAATATGGCATCGCTCAACGAGCACATCGTTTCCTCTTACGAGGACGAACTCACCAACCTCAACAAGGCCATTTCCGAGATGGGTGGCATGGTCGAACAGGCCATCACCGAGTCGGCCGTCGCCCTGCTCAAGCTCGATCACAAGCAGGCCCAGGACGTGCGCCTGTTCGACAAGAAAATCGACGAGATGCAGCAGCGCATCAACGACGCAGCGGTGTCGATCATCGCACGGCGCCAGCCGATGGCCGCGGATCTGCGCATGGTGGTGACCTCGATCCAGGTCGCCAACGACCTCGAGCGCACCGGCGATATGGCCAAGCAACTGGCCAAGCGCGCCATGCAGATCGAGTCGCTCGGGCTCGCGCCAAAATTCTACAATGGCGTCAAGCACATGAAGGAACTGGTGGCGCGCCAGCTGAAGAGCGCCATCGATGCCTATCTCAACCGCGACTCCGCCGCGGCGGTCGAGGTGTGCAGCCGCGACGACGAGGTCGATGCGATGTACAACTCGCTGTTCCGCGAACTCCTCACCTATATGATGGAAGATCCGCGCAACATCACGCAGTGCACGCACCTGCTGTTCTGCACCAAGAGCCTCGAGCGCGTCGGCGACCACGCCACCAACATCGCCGAGGCGGCCTACTATCTCGAAACCGGCCGCCATCTCGGTGCCGACGAACAGCAGCGCTCGCCGCGCTGAACCACCTCGCCGTTTCGTTGCCACGGCGAAGGTCTAAGCCTTTGATTTCCAGAGCTTTCAGGGCCGTAGCTGTCCTGAAAGCACTCTAGGGGTGTTCGATGTCCGCCACTATCCTCATCGTCGAAGACGAGGCCGATCTGGCCGTCCTGCTGCGCTACAACCTCGAAGCCGAGGGTTTCAGGGTCGCAACTGCCGCCTCGGGTGACGAGGCGGTGGAACGCATCCGTGATGGCGTCCCGGATCTGATCCTGCTCGACTGGATGTTGCCCGGCCTTTCGGGCATCGAACTCTGCCGCCGCTGGCGCTCGCGTGAAGAAACCGCACGCACCCCGATCATCATGATCACCGCGCGCGGCGAAGAAGAAGAGCGCGTCCGCGGCCTCGCCACCGGCGCCGACGATTATGTGGTGAAGCCGTTCTCGATCCCCGAACTGCTGGCCCGCATCAATGCGCTGCTCCGCCGTTCGAGCCCGCAGCTCGTCACCGCAGTGCTGAAGGCCGGCGATCTCGAGCTCGATCGCACCAGCCACCGCGTTCGTCGCGGTGGCCGCGAAGTGCACCTCGGCCCTACCGAGTACCGCCTGCTCGAATACCTGATGCGCCACCCCGGCCGCGTCTACTCGCGCGAGCAACTGCTCGACGGCGTCTGGGGCAACGATGTTTATGTCGACGAGCGCACCGTCGACGTGCATGTCGGGCGCCTGCGCAAGGCGATCAATCGGCACCGCGACGCCGATCCCATCCGCACCGTCCGCGGCGCCGGCTACGCGTTTGACGAGCGCTTTGCGGCGGTCAGCTGAGCGACTAACCCACCGGCGTCATCCCCGCGAAGGCGGGGACCCAGTGGGATGTCTCAACGCCAGCGAAGGCGGATAGTCCGCACTAGGTTCCCGCCTGCGCGGGAATGACACCGGTGGCTGGGACAAGCGGGTACTAAATCACCCGCTCCGCGCAGATCCGATAGCTCTCCGCCCATGGGCGCAGCCGTTCGAACGTCGCGCTTGCCGCCAGTACGTCGGCATCGGCATAGCGCCGCCCGATGATCTGCATGCCCACCGGCAGCCCGTCCACCAGCCCCGCCGGGATCGATGCGGCCGGATGTCCGGTGAAGTTGAGCGGGTAGGTGAGGCACCAGCCGATGCCCTGGTCGACCGCCTCGCCGTTCACCTCGCGCGGTCCATGCGTGTTGCCGCCCGCTTCGTTCTTCACCGGCAATGCGGCGACGGTCGGCGTGATCACCAGGTCGTAGGTGGCGAACGCCGCCTGGAAGGCGTCGTAGATTTCCGAGCGCATCGCCTGGTCGCGGCGGAGGTCCGCGGCGGTCATCGTCTGCCCGTAGCTTTCGATCCAGTGCAGGTATTCCGGCGGGAAGTCGCCGCGATGGTCGGCGAGCAGGTCCAGCCCGCCGGCCTTCACCGCTTCCAGCGTCCCCATGTTGAGCGGCATCATCAACCGCAGCCACAGGTCGCTGAGTTCGCGCTGCGAATAGCGGATGCCGAGCTTGATCTCCTCGACCTGCGCTCCGGCGTCGGTGAACGCGCCGACCGCGCGCTCCACGGTTTCCGCCACCCGCGGGTCGACCGGGAACACGTCGAGGTTCGGGCTGTAGCCGATCCGGAACCCCTTGATCGACTGCTTCAGCGCGCCGAGATAATCGACCGTCTCGCTAAGGCTCAGGGGGTCGCGTGGGTCGTAGCCGCCGAGCACGCTCATCGCCAAAGCCGCATCTTCGACCGTGCGGGTGATCGGTCCCTCGAACACATAGGGCAGGTCACCGGCAAAGGCGTTGGGGCGCATCACCACTGGTACGCGTCCGAAGGCTGGCTTGTAGCCATAGACTCCACACCAGGCCGCCGGGATTCGGATCGAACCGCCGGCATCGGTGCCCTCGGCGATGGAAACCAAGCCATCGGCGACGATCGCCGCGCTGCCGCCCGAGGAACCGCCCGGGTTGCGCGTCGTGTCGAACGGGTTATTGGTCGGCCCGAACAGGTAGTTATCGGTGACCCCGCGCAATCCCATCACCGGTGCGTTGGTCTTGCCCACGAGGATCGCGCCGCCCTTCTCGATCCGCTCGGCGAACGGGCAGTGGAACTGCGCGATGTTGTCCCGGAGCGCCCGCACCCCGCCGAAGGTCGTCGGCCAGCCCGGCTTGAAATCGAACAGGTCCTTGATCGCCGCGGGTACGCCATGCAGCGGCGGCAGGTCCGTTCCGCTCATCACCGCCGCCTCGGCCGCCTTCGCTTCGCGACGCGCATCATCGAAACCGAGATAGATCAGGCCGTTGAGGCTGGGGTTGCGCTGCTCGATCCGTGCGACTGTCGCATCCATCACCTCGACCGGCGACACTTCGCGCCGGCGGATGAGCCGGGCGATCTCGGTAGCACTCAGATAGGAAAAGTCGGTCGTCGGCATACGTGTCCCCCCTTGGTCTTGACCGGAATACTCGGCGGGAACGCGCGGGGTGCACAATGCGCCCTTCGGCGGGGAACGACGCACTACCATACCAATTCGCGCTTGCCTTAAGGCGCTGCTTTTGTTCAGGTCTGCCGCCGGTAAGCGGCGAAGGAAGAGGACTATGAAGACAGCGTTGGTCGTATGGGGTGGGCTCGAGCTTCACGAGCCGGAAAAGGGCGCGCACATCGTGCGCGAGATCCTTGAGGGCGAGGGGTTCGAGGTCACCGTCACTGGCGACTACACCGCGCTGGGCGGCGAAAATGTCGGCTCCTACGACCTGATCGTGCCGCAGATCACCGGCGGCGAACTCGACCGCGAGAATTCCATCCGCTTCTGCGCCGCCGTCGAGGCCGGCACGGGTCTTGCAGGTTTCCATCACGCGCTGGCCACCAGCTTCCCCGGCAACGCGCGGATGCGCTTCCTCGGCGGCTGTACCTTCGCTACCCATCCGGGCGATATCATCAGCTACCGGGTCGACCCCAAGCCGAACGACGATCCGATCATGGCCGGCATCGGCAGCTTCGAGCACACCTCGGAGCAGTACTACATGCATGTCGATCCAACCGTTGAGGTCCTCGCTACCACGACCTTTTCGGGCGAGCACGCCTTCTGGAAGAAGGGAGCCGAGATGCCGGTGGTCTACAAGTCGGCCTATGGCCATGGCCGGGTCTTCTATACCGCGCTCGGCCACAAGCCGGCCGAGTTCGACAAGCCCGAGATCAAGACCATCCTACACCGGGGGCTGCTGTGGGCAGCCCGCTGATCCCCTCCCGTCCGGTCGGCGGCACCGGTCTCGACATCAGCCGCATCGGCTTCGGCGGCGCGCCGCTGGGCGACCTGAAGCGCGCCCCGACCGACGCCGGCGCCCGTGAAGTGCTTGAGGCCGCGTGGGATGCCGGCATCCGCTATTTCGACACCGCCCCGTTCTACGGCGCCGGCCTGTCGGAACGGCGGATCGGCGATTTCCTGCGCGACAAGCCGAGGGATAGCTATGTGCTTTCGACCAAGGTTGGCCGTCTGCTGGTCCCGGACCGAGCCTTCGCCATGGAACGTCACGGTGATCCGCGCGCCCTGCCGTTCCGGCCGAAGTTCGATTTCACCTATGACGGGGTGATGCGGAGCTACGACAATTCGCTGCAGCGGCTCGGGCTCGAGAGCATCGACATCCTGCTCCTCCACGATATCGGCGCCTTCAGCCAGCGCGAGCGCCATGCCGAGACCATGGCGCAGGCGCTCGAAGGCGGCGGCATCCGTGCGCTCGAGGAGCTACGCGCCGCTGGCGCGGTGAAGGCCATCGGGGCAGGGGTCAACGAGTGGCAGATCATCGACGAGCTGATGAACCATGCCCGCTTCGACATTTTCCTCCTCGCCAACCGCTACACCCTGCTCGACCAGCAGGTGATTGATACCCTGCTGCCGCGGGTGCAACGCGAGGGCGTCGCGATCGTCGACGGCGCGCCGCTCAACAGCGGCATCCTCGCCACCGGCCCGATCCCGAACGCGATCTACGACTATGCCCAGGCGAGCCCCGAGATGATCGAGAAGACCCGGCGCATCCAGCAACTATGCAGCAAGCATGGCACCACGCTGATCCGCGCCGCGCTCAACTTCCCGCTCGGCCATGAGGCGATCACCGCGATTATTCCCGGCTTCTCCAATGTCGCCGAGTTCAATGACAACCTCGCCGGCTACCGCAAGGCCATCCCGGACGCGCTCTGGGCCGAGCTTCGCGCAGGGGGGCTGCTGCATCCGAACGCGCCCGGTCCCGTTACCCCGATACTGGCGTAAGCTGGTTTACTCGTTACCTGTCCCACCGGAGGTCCCCATGGGTGAACGCATCAAACTCACTGCGTCCGACGGCTTCGTCCTCAACGCCTATCGCGCGGTGCCGGAAGGCAAGCCGCGCGGCGGGGTCGTGCTGATTCAGGAGGTGTGGGGCCTCAGCAACTGGGTCCGCGCCGTCGCAGATCGCTGGGCCCGCCACGGCTATCTGACCATCGCCCCGGCGATGTTCGATCGCGCCGAGTACGGCTTCGAGAGCGAGAACTACGGCGCCGACCACTTCGCCCTGGTCGGCGAGCTGATGAAGAAGTTCTCGATGGATACCGCCATGACCGATGTCGAGGCCGCCATCGCGGCAGCCTCCGAAGCCGGCAAGGTCGGCATTACCGGCTATTGCTTCGGCGGCCGTATCAGCTGGATCGCCGCCAGCAAGCTCGGGGGTCTCAGCGCCGCCTCGGGTTACTATGGCGGTGGCGTGCCCAACTACATCGAGCTCACCCCCAAGGTGCCGATCGAGATGCACTATGGCGACAAAGACCAGGGCATCCCGCTCGAGCAGGTCGAGCAGCTGAAGGCCCGCCACCCCGAAGCCGACATCTACGTCTACAGCGGCGACCACGGCTTCTGTAACAGCGACCGCCCGGACAAGTTCGACGAAGCCTCGTGCACCAAGGCTTCGGTGCGCTCGCTGGAGTTCTTCCATAAGCACCTCGGCTGACCTCGCCCGTCACCTCGCCTATCTCGAGGAGGCGATCGCCGAGGCCGGCAGAGCGATGCTGTCGCGCCGGAAGGCGATGCTGGCAGCGCACCTCGTCGATGCCTATGCTGATCGCCTGTTCACCGCCCGGGCCGAGCCGGCCGCTGATGTACTGGAGTTTCGCGCTGGGTTGGCGACGGCCCATCCGGCGCTCGCCACGGTTTTCGACCTGGTCGCCGGCCGGGCCGAACTCGTCACCGAAGCCGTCGAAGTGCCGCTTGCCGACTACGGCAAGCTCGGTGTCGAGGACTTCATGGTCAGCCTCTACAATGGGCACACGGTGCAGCGCCTGCGCATCGTTGAGCCGGATGGTGCAAGGCAGGACGTGCATCAAGTGTTGGTGGCGGCGGTCGCGGCGCTGGGCCTGGTGAACTTTGCACCCCCCTCCACCGGCTCCGCCGGTCCCCTTCCCCCGCAAGCGGGAGAGGACTCCTGACGGCATCCACCTGGCGCATAACTGCTCTGAGTGTCCAGTCGGCGCACCTCTCCCGCTTGCGGGGGAGGGGGACCGGCGGAGCCGGTGGAGGGGGGAGCCCCACGCACCGGGCCCGTACCTACTCCTCCATCGCCCCCATCAGCTCGAGCAGTTTCTGTGTCGTCTGCCAGCTGCGGATGGTCATCGATTTGTAGAGCGGCGACTGCATGATGCTGCTGAGCCGGCTTTTGGTGCGCTCGGCGCTGAGCCGCTGCGAATAGATCATCCCTTCGCCGGGCCACACCTTGTCGACGCCGTCGCGCGGCTTGAACACCGCGAACGCCTCGTCCCTGTCGATGTCCATCAGGAACACTGCATCACTGTGATACTTTGTCGGTTCGTCGCCAAACCCTTTGGGGCGCTTGTCGACCACGGCCTTGAGTTGCTCGTGGCTGAGCACCAGCACCTTGACCAGCTCGTCATCGAGCTTGAACCTAGCGGTCAGTCCTTCCTCGATCTTTCGGGCAATGGTCGACGCCATCAGTTTCGATCGGAACATGGCATTGCCGGAGGCGATATAGGTCGAAACGCCTTCGAGCCCGATCTCCTCGAGCAGTTTCTTCAACCCCGCCATCGGCACCTTGTTCTTGCCGCCGACATTGATGCCGCGCAGCAACGCCAGATAGGTCGTCGTCGCCATGCCGTCCTCCCGCTTTGCCGCGCCCAACGACAAAGGCCGGGATCGCTCCCGGCCTCGTTCGAAATTTCACGTGCGGCTTAGCGCTTCTTCTTGTCGATCTGGTGATAAGCCCGGCGCGAGTGGAACTCGCAATAGGGCTTGCCCTCGTTCGAGTGCTGGCCGCAGAAGTAGAAATCGGGCGTCAGCGGGTCGCCGATCGGCCACTTGCAGGTGTGTTCGCTGAGCTGCAGCAGGGTCAGCCGCTGCTCGACCGGGATGAAGAGTTCGGCCGCCTGAGGCGCGATCTCCATCTCGACCGCGAATTCCTCTTCCATCTTCAGCGCCGTGGCGCCCTGGATGGCGCCACCGCCACCACCGCCGCCCCCGACATTCATCGAGTTGCGGGTCTTCATCACCGTGCCGAGCCCGCTCGACCGCGACGTGCTGGCCGGCGAGGAGACGCGGCGGGCCGCCGGACGCGGTGCGCTGCGGACACGCGGAGTCGATGTCGCCGGCTTGGCGCGGCCCGAGAGCTTCAGCCGATGTACCTTGCCGATCACCGCGTTGCGGGTCACGCCTTCACCCAAAACGCCCGCGATCTGACTGGCGCTCAGCCCCTCAAGCCAAAGTTTCTTGAGCAGCTCGACGCGTTCTTCAGTCCAGCCCATCAACTATCCGCTCCTAAACCGCCATTCAGGACTCTGACAGACTCCTCAGCCGTGCCGTTGC
>NZ_DASZAW010000072.1:0-55233 GCF_035944845.1 Devosia sp.
CGACGGCGGAACCACGTGGGACCCCGGCACCGCCACCAGTTTCGAGCTGCTGCCCGGCACCTACGACGCCGATGACGTGCAGGTGCGCCAGACCGATGCTGCCGGTAACACCAGCGACGAAGGCCTGCTCGGCCCGGTAACCGTGGATGTCTCGCTCGATGCCGTCAATGACAGCACGACGCTCGACATGGGCGCCGTCAGCGAGGTCGACTACGCCCCGCAGGTCACCAGCGACGTGGAGGTCATCGGCCTGCTTGAGTCCAACGAGGGCGCCGATGCCAGCGCTGCCGTGACGGTCCAGGCCGACCGCTCCGGCGAATTGCGGATCGAGATCAGCCAGACTGCGCTGGTCGCGGTTGGCGATGCCTACCGGCTGGATGTCATCGATTCCGATGGCAACATCGTCTACCAGGGCGCGACGGCAACGTCGCCGCTGGTCGGCCAGGTGGCCGGGCTGCAGGTGCTCGGCCTCACCGGCGACAACACGCTGGTCGCCACGGTCACCGGCCTGCCACCCGGGACCTATAGCGTTGTGATCCATAACGATTCCAGCGCCCTCACGGATCTGCTCGATACCGATGGTGGCGGCGTCTCGGTCCAGGAGCTGGGCGATGCCGGCGTGGTGGTCGGCGCCGACAACCAGTCCGTCGTCCTCACTGCGGTGTCCAATGCTCTCGGGCCATTGGGGCCGGCCGCCGTGCTGCTGCTCGATCCGGTGCTGACCGGGCTGAACGGTCTGCCGGTCACCGGCATCGTCGGGCCTCTCACCGGCATCCTGAATACGGTCGGCTTCCTCGGCTCGGTCGACGACGTGGTCGACGCCATCGCCACGGCCCTCCTCAGCAACACGCTGACGCTGCTGCAGGAAACGACGATCACCACCACGCTGACCGAATATGAGTTCGCCACCGAAACGGTCACCGGCAACGTCATCACTGGCGATGCCGGGCTGGGGGTAGACGACATTGGCGCCGGCGCCACCATCACCCAGGTGGTCAATTCCGATGGCACCATCGCGCCGGTCCCGGCCGGCGGCAGCGTCAACATCGCCGGCGAGTACGGCGAGCTGACGCTCAATTCCGATGGCAGTTACACCTACAATGCCTATGGCGCGCCCATGTCGGTCGGCGAGGCCGATGTGTTCACCTATACGCTCTCCGATGGCGGCGCGTCGGATACCGCCACGCTCACCATCACGCTCGATGGTGAGGCGGTGGTGGCCGCCGGCGACAGCGCTTCGGCCTCATTCGTGTGGGAGAATGTCGAGGAGGTAGTCACCGATTCCCACAACCTCTCCGGGGCCCTGACGGCCCAGACCACCAACAGCCCCACCTTCACGCTCGATGCCGCGACGCTCGCCTCTGGCACCGTCGTGGTCTCGGCCGGCCTCGCCGGCGTCGCAATGAGTGGCAACGCGGTGCTGCAGGAAGAGACTTCGCCCGGCGTCTGGACCAACGTGCCTGGCACCACCGACTCGTTCAGTGTGGTAATCGCGGTTCTCGGTGCCGAACTCGCCAGCATCGACATCGGCGCGCTTACGCTCGATCCGGGCAATTACCGGGTGCATGTCACCCTCAACGGCAGCCTCGCGGCGCTCGCCATCAACGTCGCCACCGATCTGACGCTGACCCACACCGATCAGTTCGTGCTGGACCAGGCGACGGGCGCTACGGGCAACGTCCTCGACAACGACGCCGCCGGTGCGACTACGACCGAGCTGCAGGTGCAGAACGATGCCGATCTCTATGTCGGCGGCCCGGTCACGGTGCAGGGCACTTACGGCACGCTCACCGTGCAGGCCGACGGCAGCTACAGCTACGTCCCCGATACCGGCGTCGCCTATTTCGATACGCCGCAGGTCGACAGCTTCAACTATCAGCTGGTGCATCCCAACGGGCAGATCTCGCAGGCCGTGCTTGATGTGACCGTCGAACCCTCGGGCGCGGGCATTGCCGGCTTCGCTGGTTTCTCGCTTATGAGCTTCGGCTTCGGCGACGACACCATCCCGCTGGGAGATTTCTCGGCGGCGCCGGACTCGGTCCTATCCAGCGAAGCCCCGGACCTCAGCGGCATCGTTGAGCCCCCGGCGTCCGATGACTCCACTTCGGTCGATGCCCTGCTCGATCAGTTCATCGACACGCAGGACGCCGGCACCGAACCCGATAGCACCTCGAGCGGTGCCCCCGACACCTCCCCGTCGCCCGAGCCGACTATGGAGGATCCGCTGGGCTATCTCACACCGGTACCCATCGACGATCAGCACCTGCAACATCCAACGGTGGTCTAGTTGAGCGGGAGCCAGACGTGCCGGAAGTGCTGATGGGAACCAAGCGTACGCGCTGCTGGCCCGCAATATTGGCGCTCCTGCCTTGCCTTGCCACCGCCGCCTGTTCGCATTCCGGTTCCCCGTCCTCGCTGGCGATGGAACCGCCGCCCACCGGGCAACCGATCCTCGCCCCGCAGCTCGATGCGCCCTCAACCATCGTGACTGCTTACGCGCCCGCCAATCCGGGCGCCTCCCTCGGCCTCGAGGAGGCGGTGCGCCGCGCCGTCGGTTGGCATCCCTCAATTGATGAGGCGATGGCGCGGCTGATGCAGCAGGCCGAAGAGATCAACATCGCCCGCTCCGGCGCCTTCCCCAGTGTCTCCGGCGGCCTGAGCCTCGGTACCGACGACGCCATCGGCGGCGGCAGCCTCGAGCCACAGCTGAACCTTTCGGCAACCCAGACGATCTTCGATTTCGGCAAGCTCTCGAGTTCGGTCGCCGCGGCGACCGCCGGCACCAATGTCAGCCGCGCCCAGGTGCTGCTAGCGACCGATAAGGTCATCCTCGATACCGGCTACGCCGTCATCGAGGCGCAGCGCTTCGAGGCCCTGCGGGAGACCGCGATGGCCCACCTTAGCGGCGTGCACGACATCGCGACGCTGGTCCGCCAGCGCACCGACACGGGCGCCAGCGCCCGTTCCGACACTGTTGAAGCCGACCTTCGCATAGAGGCCGCTGAGGCGACCGTTCTGCAGGTCGAGGCCGACCTGGCACGCTGGAAGAGCCGGCTCGCGTATCTCACCGGCGCCAACAGCCCCATCGGTGCCCAACCCGGCGTGCCGCAATGGCTGGCCGGCACGTGCACGGCCGAGCCGGTCTGGGCAAATATTCCCGCGCTTATGCAGGCCGAGGCGCAGGGCGCCCAGGCCAAGGCGCATTTGGATTTTGCTCACGCCGAGGCTCTCCCCACCTTATCGCTCGATGTCGGCACTGGACTCGACCTCAACGACATCAACGACAGTCCTGAGGTCCGCATCGGTTTCGATCTCTCTGGTAAGCTGTTCGATGGCGGCGCCGGTGGCGCACGCTCCAACGCCGCCGATTTTGCTATGCGTGCCGCCAACGCCGCCGCCAAAGGCGCGCGCACCGAAGTGGCGCTCGCCCTCACCGACGCGCGCAGTCGCACCGCAGGCCTGCAGCGGATGATAGGCTCCATGGCCGAGCGTGACGCGCTGCTAGTGGAAACGCGCGACCTCTATCGGCGGCAATATTTTGAACTGGGCACGCGCACGCTGCTCGATGTGCTCAACGCCGAGCGCGACCTGCATCAGGGTCGCCTAGAGATGATCAACGCCGAGCACGATATCCGCAAACTCCGGCTCGACTGCATGTACAATTCCGGCGCCGCGCGTCAGGCCTTCGGACTATCCGGCCAGACCATCCGCGGCGTGCCGCTCTAGCCGACGGACGCGATGGACAGGCACGACACCGGCAGAGACGAGAGTGCGCAACCGAAGGCCTTTGCCGGCGGCGCCTGGCTTGAGGCTTTGCGCCACATCGCCCAGCACTATGGTGTGCCCCTGTCCATGCAGGGCGCCCGCCAGTCCGTGCGCTGGAGCACGGCCACGGCCGAAATAGACCGCGTCCACGCGCTGGCCCGCACCATGGGTCTGCGCCTCAAGTTTGTCGAACCGGACGAGGTCGAAATCTCGAGCTGGCAATTACCGCTTGTCGTCTTGCTGCGCGGCGGCCGCCTCGCGGTCGTCACCGCCTTGAGCGCCTCGGGCGAGGCGAGCGCCATTCTCACCGGCAACCGGGGGCTGCAGACGCCCCTGCCGCTCGATCTGCTACTCGACAATGCCGAGGCCGTGGTGATCGCCCGCCCCAGCCGCGCCGTGCCCGATTCGCGCATCGACACCTATATCCGCCCCCACAGGGAAGGCTGGCTGCGCGGCATCCTGTTCCGCGACTTGCGACCCTACCTGCACGTTGTGCTCGCCTCGCTTGTCAGCAATGTGCTCGGCCTCGCCGGCGTGATCTTTTCCATGCAGGTGTACGATCGCGTTGTGCCGTCGGAATCGCTGCCCACGCTCTACGTGCTGTTCGCCGGCGTGCTGCTCGCCCTGATCTTCGATTTCCTGATGCGGCATACCCGCGCCTCCATCATCGATATCCTCGGCAAACGCGCCGACATCCGCATGTCCGACCAGGTCTTCGGCCACGCCCTGCGGGTTCGGAATCGGGCCCGCCCGGCCTCGACAGGCAGCTTCATCGCCCAGCTACGCGACCTCGAGCAAGTGCGCGACATGCTGACTTCGACCACTGTTACGGCGCTGGTCGATATCCCGTTCTTCCTGCTCTTTCTCGTCGTCTTCTGGTTCATCGGCGGCGTGCTGATCCTCGTGCCCATCGGCGCGCTGCTGCTCTTGCTCATCCCGGGTCTGTTGGCGCAGCGCCGGCTGCGCGCGTATGCCAACGAGGCCATGCGCGAGTCCTCCCTGCGCAATGCCATGCTGGTCGAGGCGGTGCAGGGCATCGAGGACATCAAGGCGCTGCAGGCCGAGGAGCGCTTCCAGCAGCAGTGGAACCACTTCAACGCCGTAACCGGCGAAGCGCAGCTGAAGCTCCGCGCGCTCACCAGCATGCTCAGTACCTGGACCCAGAGCGTCCAGACCGGCGCCTACGCCGTCGTGATCTTCTTCGGTGCACCACTGGTGATCACCGGCGACATGACCACTGGCACGCTCGTCGCCGCCTCCATCCTCGGCTCCCGCATGGTCGCGCCGCTGGCCCAGATCACCCTGGTGCTGAGCCGGCTGCAGCATGCCAAAGTCGGCATGCAAAGCCTCGATCAGATCATGCGCATGCCCATCGATCATCCACCTGACGAGAGCCGCATCGAGGTGCCGCGCATTGCCGGCGAGTACCGGTTGCGTAGCGCCGTGTTCCGCTACGGCGACGAGACCTCGCCCAACGCCCTCGCCGTGCGCGACCTCCACATCGAGCCCGGCGAAAAGATTGCACTGCTCGGCAAGAACGGCGCCGGTAAATCCACCTTGTTGCAGGCTCTGTCCGGCCTGCTCGAACCTGTCGCCGGCGAAGTGCTGCTCGACAACATGGCGCTCGCACAGCTCGACCCAGCCGATGTGCGCCGCGACACTGGCCTCCTTACCCAGAACGCCCGTCTTTTCCACGGTACCCTGCGCGACAACCTGCTGATGGGTGCCCCCGAGGCCGGGCAGGACGAAATCCTCGCCGCCCTCGCCATGGTCGGCGCCGACGAGTTCGTGCGCCGCCTGCCGCGCGGGCTCGAGCATCAGGTGCTCGAAGGCGGGCTCGGCCTTTCCGGCGGGCAGAAGCAGTCGATCCTCCTCGCCCGTCTCCTTATCCGTCAGCCGACTGTCCTGCTGCTCGACGAGCCGACCGCGGCCATGGACGAAGCCACCGAGCGCCATTTCATCAAGCAGCTCGGCCTCCTCGCCGAGGACAGGACGCTGGTGATCGCCACCCACCGCATGCGCGTGCTTGAGCTGGTCGACCGCATCGTCGTCATCGACAATGGGCTCATCGCCCTCGACGACACGCGCGAGAACGCCCTCAAGCGCATGCAGGGCATGAGCAATGTTGTCGGGGGAGGGCGCTAGCATGTCGCTTTCGGCTTTTGCGGGCAGGGGCGAGTCCTGGGTCTATGGCGACGCCGACGAGACCCGAGTCACCCGCTCGACCCGCGTCATCACGCTCTCCGCCCTACTGCTCCTTTCCCTCTTCGCCTGGTCGATCTTCGCCCGGCTCGACGAGGTCTCCACTGGCTCGGGCCGTGTCGTGCCGATCTCGCGCGAGCAGGTGGTGCAGTCGCTAGATGGTGGCATCCTCGCCGTGCTGCATGTCGGTGAGGATGATGTGGTCGCTCCTGGCCAGCTCCTCGCCCAGCTCGATCCCACCCGAACCGGCGCCAATGTCGAAGAAAGTGCCGCCCGCTATCGCGCCGCCCTCGCCAGCGCCGCCCGTTTGCAGGCCGAAGTGAATCGGTCCGAGCTCATCTTCCCCGCAGAGCTCGCTGCCTTCCCCGAGCTGCAGGTTTCCGAGCGCGAACTGTTCGAAGCCCGCCGATCGAGCCTCATCGAAACGCAGCGCTGGGTCGCCGAGTCGCTTGATCTTGTCCGCCAGGAACTGGCCATCAGCGAGCAGCTGACCAATGTCGGCGCCGCCAGCAATGTCGAGGTCCTGCGCCTGCGCCGCCAGGCCGCCGAGCTCGAGCAGCAGCAGGTCGATACGCGCTCGGAATATGTGGTGCAGGCACGTGAGGAGCTCGCCAAGGCCAATGCCGAGGTCGCGGCCTTGTCTTCCGTCATCAAGGGCCGCACCGATTCACTCTCGCGTCTGACCTTCTATTCGCCGGTCCGCGGCATCGTGAAGGATATCGAGATCAGCACCATCGGCGGCGTCATTGCGCCCAATGGCCGGCTGATGACCATCGTGCCGCTCGGCGACAAGCTGCTGGTCGAAACCCGCATCTCGCCGCGCGACATCGCCTTCATCCAACCCGGCCAACGCGCCACGGTGAAGCTCACTGCGTACGACTATTCGATCTATGGCGGTCTGGAAGGGCAGGTGACGACGGTTTCCCCCGACACCATCCAGGACCAGGCTCAGCCAGAGCTGTTCTACTACCGGGTTTTCATCGAGACCAAGGCAGGCCAACTGGTCAATTCCGCCGGTGCAAGCTTCCCCATCGTGCCCGGCATGGTGGCCACAGTCGATATCCACACCGGTTCGAAGACCGTGTTCGATTACCTGGCCAAGCCGCTGAACCGCGCCGCCGAGGCACTGCGCGAGCGTTAGGCCGCGATTGTTTTCAACAGATCCACGCGAATGCTCGCCGTGTATTGTCACCCCGTATCTCGGGGAGGGCAGAGTGTGGTTAAGACCATCTGCTAGCTATGGCTTGGGCACTGGTTGCTGTTGCTGCGATCATGCCAATACTGAGTTTTTCGGCATTTTGTCGTGCCCAGCGCCCCGGTTGTGGAAGTTAAAATTGCTGCGCCCCAGTTGGCAATGCCGCTATCGGCAGTGGCGTAACCCAGGGGCGGACCAAAGCGGGACGACTAATGAATCTCAGATACCAGAGCGTGCGGCTCGACCTTGAGGCGGCCAGGGAGCGCTTGAACGACAAGGAACACATCGACCGAGATCTCGGCCTGCTCATCGATCGCATTATCGAAACAGTGCTGACGCTGGAGTACCGCAAGGGACCGGCCGAGATTATCCCGTTCACTCCGCGCAAACGCATCGCGCCGACGCGCAGACGTGCCGAACGCCGCTAACCGACATTTCCTGATTCGGGTGCCGCCCCACGCACCCGCGCTCCGGACTGCCAGGAAGCAATCGATTTAGCACCGGTCCAGTCCAAAATCCCCATGTTTTCGGGGCTTTGATAAGCCACAGCGTAGCTGAGAAAACGGATCACCCTCAGTATTTGATGGGAGGTTCCTTGCTCGCATTGGCCTTTAAGCTGGGCGGCAGAAAATGCCTAGCGAGGGGGCTATGAGATTTGTGCTTCAGAACGCGCTGGCCAAAGACGGCATGGTCGAAGCTGTCCGTAGATTGATCAGTGCCGGCGCTATCTATGGCAGCAGCATGCCCAAGGGCCTCCAGGACGTCACCATCGTCCTTAAGCTGTTCGTCAACGGGGAGCTGGGTGAGGAGCTCTGCGTGAAGCAGGTGCTGGCGGACTCCGGTATCTCCGCCACCGGCACCTTGCGCCGGATCGAGAGCCTCGAGGCCGCCGGCCTCGTCCGCCGGCAGCCGGACGGGGACGACGCGCGGCGCGTCCGTGTCAGTCTGACCGAGCGGGGTCGCAACATGGTCATCGCCATGGTCCAGCAGGTCTACGGTCCCGTGCCTGGCCCCTACGAGGTCGGCGACGCGAGGTCATAGACCAGCAGCCGGGGCGATACGCTGCGGAAGGACGGGCTCCTCCACCTAGGGATGCCCGTAGAGGCATTCAGCAAGACCGGCGAACGCATAGCTCTTTCTCACCTTGTCAAACCACTTGCCGATCGATTGCCGGGCGATGCGGGAAGAATGGAGGCACGAACAGGCTTGGTCGGTGACGAGGAGCCACATGAGGTTCCGTGATCGCGCGATTGGGCGGAGGCAGAGCAGGTAGGATCGCAATCGTCTGTCCGCCTGTCTGTCCGCATAGCATCATGCCCGGAGAGCCGCAGGAACAGCCTGCTACGTCCTGACTCCCTCTCCGCCATTCATCTCCACTAAACGCCTGATTTTGTTATGCCAGGTCGGGTTCCGAGCTGCAATGCGGGCCTTCTGATATCCCTCTGACGCGCGAGACTCGGGCGCGGTGACGGTTGCGCCGTGCAAAACTCTGCCGCCCTGGAGCGCCCCTTTCGAAGGTGAATGGCCGGGGCAGTGGAGCGCCCCGGCCCATGGGCTCATTCGGGCCCAAGGTCGCAGTCGATGCCGCCGCCCTCCAGGCTCGACATGCCCCCGCCTGCATCGTCGCAGCGCTGAGTCAGCGAGTCCGGGTCGCAGGTGGTGAAATCGCTGGGGTAGGACTGGTCGCAGGTGTCAGCGACCACCTTGGGCTTGGCAACAAACCCGGTGGCGGCCGGTTGGTCGCCCCTGACGGGCAGGCGGACCTGCGCGGCCTCGGCGACCCCATAGCCCATGGCGAGGAGAGTGGCGAATGCCGCAATGGCAGTGCGGTTGTTCTTCATGCTGATGGTCTCCATCCTTGTTGAGGTGCCAGAAGGATGTTGGTGACGATGTGAACCGCGTTTGAGCAAATGGATAATGGCCGGTTCAGGGGCGATGCAGGCCGACCTCGGAACGGTACTTCTGGCGCCCTGTGCCGACCATGTCACGCGGGCCCGTGCGACGTCGTCATGCCCGAGTCAGCACTCGTTGATCGGGGGATCGAGCTTCATGGCGGCATCGCGGACGGTTTCCCCGCCACGGCGTCGTGTTCTCCTCTTCCGATCCGCTGCATTGTTTCGATTGACAAGCAGACCAATTTTGTTAATCGATTAACAAATGAAGCCGGAAGCGGCTCGGAGGAGGGGAAAATGAAGGCAGTTTGGAAGGGGATGGCTGTCGCGGCGGTCATCGGACTGGGCGTTTCCGCAGCACGCGCGGAGACGCTGACGGTTTACTGGAACGCCGGGCACGCCTGGGACGCCTACCAGGCGGTGATCGACAAGTTCGAAGCCGACAATCCCGGCTGGACGGTGCAGTGGGAGAAGTTCCAGTGGCCGGACATGCGCACCAAGCTGATCGCCGACTTTTCGGTCGGCAACACGCCGGATCTCACGGCTGAGCCGGGCGGTTGGGTGCAGGAATTCGCGCAGCAGGGGCTGCTCAAGCCGCTCGACGACTACATCAAGGCCGATGGCACCGCGATGGGCTATCCCGACGACTGGCAGGACTTCTCGGTCAAACGCAACATGATCGACAACTCCTACTACGGGGTGCAGATCCATCTCACCTGCGCGACGCTGGTCTACAATGTCGACATGCTTAAGGAAGCCGGCTTCGACGCTCCGCCCAAAACCTGGGAGGAGTTCCGCAATGTCGCCATCGCCACCACCAAGGGTGGCCGTTTCGGCTTCGCACCCAACCCGGTGACCTCGTACTACTGGCCGTGGCTGTTCCAGGCCGGCGCCAGCTATTTCGATCCGGCCGCCAACAAGGTGGTGTTCGACAGCGCCGAAGCCGCGAGGGGACTGCAGTTCGTTTCCGACCTGATCCACAAGGACAAGGCCGCGCCCCTGCCGGTCACCGGCGCCGACTATGAAGGGCCGCAGAAGCTGTTCACGGCCGGCCGTGCCGCCATGATCATCACCGGGCCGTGGGATGTGACGCCAATCCGGACCGGCAATCCCAAGCTCAACTGGGCCATCGCGCCGTCGCTCACCGACAAGACGCAGGCGACCCAGGCAGGCGGCGTGAGCCTGATGATCCCAGCCGCCGCCAAGCACCCCGACCAGGCCTGGGAACTGCTGAAGCGCTTCGTGGCGCTCGATACCGAGCTTGCCGCCTCGACTGCCAATGGCATGACCATGCCGCGCAAGTCATGGGCAGCCTCGCCCGAGGTGCAGGCCGACCCGATCCTGTCGAGCTTCGGACAGTGCCTGCCATATGCCCGTGACATCACCGCCGAGCTTCGCCTCACCGGCAAGAGCGCGCGCGTCGAGGAACTGCTGAAGACCGCCGTCGACGAGGTGATCTACAATGATCGCCCGGCGCAGGAGGTGCTGACCCAGTACGCCGCCGAAGCCAACAAGGCGCTCGGCGAATAGTCGTCCTCCCGAGCCGTCCCGGCATGCGCCAACATGACGGGACGGCTCACCCGGACCGCGGCTCGATCGGATAATTGCGATGCCATCCCTGGCCCACTGGAAAACGCGGCAGGCCCTGATTGCCTATGGGCTGCTGCTGCCGGCGATCGTCTACTTCGCCACCTATTTCTACTACCCGATCGTGGTCGAGCTCTGGGCGAGCTTCTTTCGCGGCGCACCGCTGATCGGGGAGGCCCGGTTCGCCGGCTTCGACAACTACATCCAGGCGATCACTGACGAACGGGTTCGCCGGGCGCTGTGGATCACGCTGGTTTACGCGGTTGCCACCACCGTCTTGACGCTGGTGATCGCACTCGGGCTGGCGGCGATCCTCGCGGGGCCGGTGCGCGCCAACAACGCCATCCGTGCAGTGATCTTTTTTCCCTACATCATCTCGTTCGTCATCGTTGCGCTGATGTGGAAAAGCCTGCTCGACCCTTACACCGGCATCCTCAACTCGATCCTCTTCGCGTTCGGCCTCGAGGGGCAGAACTGGCTCGGCATGCCGCAGACGGCGCTGCCGACGATGATCGCCATCACCGTGTGGAAGGATGTCGGCTACGCGATGCTGATCTATGTCGCCGCGATCCAGGGCATTCCGGCCTCGCTTTACGAGGCTGCGAGCCTCGATGGCGCCAGCCGGCGGCAGAGCTTTTTTTCGATCACGCTGCCGCTGCTCGCACCGACGACACTGTTCCTCGCGGTCATTTCGATGATCAGCCACCTGCAGGACCTGTCGGCGCCATACCTGCTCACCAATGGCGGTCCGGCCAACGCCACGAGGCTGTTCAGCCTGCATGTCTACGAAGCTGCGTTCGTCGAGCTCAATATCGGTTACGCCTCGGCGCTGAGCTTCCTGATGTTCCTCGTCATCCTCGTCATCACCTTCATCCAGTTCCGGCTCCTGGGCCGACAAGTGAGCTACGCATGAGCGCCGCCCTTCACGCGCGCAACCCGCTTGCAAACGTCGCCATCTACGGCGTGCTTGCAATTGCGGTGCTGCTGGCGATTTTCCCGTTCCTCTACATGATCTCGCTGTCACTGCAGAGCGACGCCGACCTGTTCTCGGGGGTGCCGGTGATCATCCCGACCCAGCTGCAGTTTTCGAACTACATCGACATCTGGGAGCGCGCGCCGTTTGCCCGCTTCGTGCTCAACAGCTTCATCATCGCGGGCGGGATCACGGCGCTGCACCTGATCTTCGATCCGCTGATCGGCTACGTCTTTGCCAAAATGCAGTTTCCCGGCAAGCGATGGATGTTCGCGGCGCTGCTCTCGACGCTGATGCTGCCCTTCTTCATCCGCATGATCCCGCTCTACATCCTCACGGCCGAGATGGGCTGGCTCAACACCTACCAGGGCCTGATCATGCCGTTCGCCATGAGCGCCTACGGCATCTTCCTGATGCGCCAGTTCATCCTGCCGATCCCGGATGAGCTGATCGATGCCGCCCGTATCGACGGGGCGGGTGAGCTCCGAATCTTCTTTTCGGTCATCCTGCCGCAGATCCGTCCGGCGATGGCAACGCTCGGGCTGCTCACCTTCGTGTTTCAGTTCAACGAGTTCCTGTGGCCGCTGATCGTCGTTTCGACCACCGAGATGCGCCCGATCACCACCGGGCTCACGTTGTTCAACCAGGAATTCTTCACCGCCTGGAATCTCACTGCCACCGGCGGTGTGATCCTGTTCTTCCCAAGCTTCGTCTTGTTCCTCTTCACCCAGCGCTACTTCATCCGCTCGGTGATGATGAGCGGCATGAAGTGACGAGCCTCGAAAGGCATTTCACGTGACCGAGCGCCCCAACGTCATCGTTTTCTTCACCGATCAGCAGCGCTGGGACACTGTCGGCGCACATGGCAGTGCGATGGGCGCAACGCCCAATTTCGACCGCCTGGCCAAATCCGGCATGCTGGTGCGCAACTCGTTCACCTGCCAGCCGGTCTGCGGACCGGCCCGCTCGATCCTGCAGACGGGAAAGTACCCGACCACCACCGGGTGTTACCGCAATGGCATTGCGCTGCCGCGGAGCGAGCAGACGCTGGCCCACCACTTCGCGACGGCCGGCTATGACACCGCCTATATCGGCAAGTGGCACCTCGCCGACAACGAGCCGGTGCCGCTGGAGGAGCGCGGCGGGTACGACGCGTGGCTGGCCTCCAACATTCTCGAGTTCACCTCCTATGCCTACGACACGGTGATGTACGACAACGACAACCAGCCGGTGCGGCTGCCCGGCTATCGCGTCGATGCCCTCACTGACGCCGCGATCCGCTACCTCGATCGGGTGCATGACAAGCCGTTCTTCCTGTTCGTCTCCTATCTCGAGCCGCACCACCAGAACCAGACCGACGACTACCCCGCCCCTGCCGGCTACGAAGAGCGGATGCGCGAGCGAATGGTGCTGCCCGCCGATCTCGTGGCGCTCGGCGGCACCGCGGCCAAGCAGTTCTCCGGCTATATGGGCCAGATCGCCAAGATCGACGAAGCCTATGGGCGGCTCCACGACGCGCTGCACAGCCTGAAACTCGCCGACGATACGGTGGTGATGTTCACCTCGGACCATGGCAACCACTTCAAGACCCGCAACGCCGAATACAAGCGATCCTGCCATGAGGCCTCGATCCGGGTGCCGACGTTGTTCACCGGCCCCAGGTTCGATGGCCGCGGCGCGCACGAGGGCATGAACAGCCTGATCGACCTGCCGCCGACGCTGCTCGACGCCGCAGGTATCGCGCCGCCGGCCTACATGCAGGGGCGCTCCATCCTGCGCAACGCACCACAGACCGATGACGACGTCTTCATCCAGCTCAGCGAAGATCATGTCGGGCGCGCGCTGCGCACTCGGCGCTGGAAGTACGAGGTGATCGCACCCGGCGGCGATGGCTGGAACGACATCGATGCACCGCTCTATCGCGAAGCGCATCTCTTCGATCTCGAAGCCGACCCGCATGAGCTCGATAACCTCGTTGCCGCCGTCGAGCACGAGGGCATCCGAACTCAGCTTCGCGACCGCCTGGTGGAGCGCCTGCGGCAGGCCGGAGAGGCAGTTCCGGAAATCGTGCCATCAGAGTAAGGAGATGGGCCAACCTCCGCCTCGTGGATGCCGTGCCCCAACGCGACGAACTCATCGACCGCCTGCCCGACGCGCCTCGCGCCCCCACCATGGCCGATGTGGCGAGGCTTGCCGGCGTCTCGACCGCCACCGTCTCGCATTATCTGAGCGGGCGTCCCGATCTGCTCGCCCGCATGGGATCGGATGTGCGGGAGCGGGTCCGTTCAGCCGTCGATGCGCTGGGCTATGTGAACAACAAGACGGCGCGACACCTGCGCATCCAGCGCACCGAGCGAATCTGCGTATTGCTGCCGCAACTGGGCATTCCCTACGCGGACCGCATCGCCAAGGATGTCGACGACGTGGCGCGCAGTCGTGGCTATTCGGCGATCATCGTCACCGCCCAGTCACTCGAGGAATGGCGACGGGTGATTGCCGAGGTGGAGGGTGGTCTTGCGGACGGCATTATCGGTGACGCCGACGGTTTCACCGAAGAGGAGCTGGCAGACCTGTTCGGCGATGGCTCCCGCCTCGGCAAGGCGCATCTAGTCCTCCACGCGAATGCCGACCCCAAGGGGTTTTCGGTTATCAACTACGACCGCCGGAGCGCGCTCCGGCTGGCCCTCGAGCACCTCGGAAGCAGCGGCAGACGCCGCATCGCTTACCTCGAAAACATCACCAATCGCGCCAATCCCCGAGCCCAGATGGTTCGCGACTACGTGGCGCAAAGCAGCGATATGCAACTTGTCGCGATGGTTCAATGCGCCAGCAGCCGAGCCAGAGCAGCCGAGGTAGCGCGGGACCTCGCCGGACGGCCGACGCGACCTGACGCGATCCTCGTCGAGTCCGACTTTTCCGCCGTCACGGTGATCGAGGAACTGCAGCGTGCCGGCATCGATGTGCCGCGCGACATTGCCGTGATCGGCTGCGGCAACGCCGAAGAAGGCTATTACGCCAACCCCCGCCTCACGACGATCGGCCCGACCGCCATCTCGCTCGCCGAACCTGCTGCCCACCTGTTCGATCGCATTCAGAACAAGGCGGCCGTGCCACCAAGTCGCTTCGTCCTGCCATGGACGCTGATCGTTCGCGACAGCGGCTAGACCCCGCGCCGAAGCGTCGCCGCGCTAGCCGACGGCCTTGGCGAGATAGTCCCTGAGCCAGCCGACATCATCGCCCGAGAGCGTGTCGATCAGGCCGGCCTTCAACCAGGCCGGCAGGGTGTCGTCCCAGCCGAGCCCGGCCCGCCGCGCCATCTCCCAGGTGCGGGGCTTGTAGGCGTGACAGCGGATGGAAATGCCGGCGGCATGCAGCGCCGCCGCGTCGGCGGGGTCGAAGACGTCGAGATCGATGCAGAGTTCATCGAGATCGGACATGCGGGCGACGGCGACCGGATCGGGGAAGTGCTCGTGCACGATGCCACCGGTGCGGAGACCCGGGATACGCGCCTTCACCGCCTTGAGGCTCGCATGGTCGAACGAGATCATCATCACCCGTTCGCGGTCGGCGGGGTTGGCGAGAACGTGGGACAGCGCTTCGTAGTAGGCCTCGAGGTTGACCTTCTCCTTGATCTCGACTTCCAGCACCAGATCGAGCTCATGCGCCAGGGCGATGGTGTCGACAAGCGTCGGCACGCGCGTGCCGGCAAAGCTCGGATCAAACCAGGAGCCGGCATCGAGGGCGGCGATATCGGCAGCAGACATTTCCCGCGCGGCGCCGTTGCCGTTGGTGGTGCGGTCGAGCAGCAGGTCGTGCAGCACGACGATCTGGTTGTCGGCGCTGAGCACGGTGTCGATCTCGAGGCTGGTGGCGCCGAGCTCATGTGCCGCCCGGAAGGCGGCGAAGGTGTTTTCCGGCGCGGTGAGGTTGTGGCCGCGATGGCCGCAGAGGCGGATGAAGCCGACATCGGCGGCAAGGAATGGATTGGGCATCTCAGGGTTCCGGGAGAGTTAGAGTTTACCGAGGCCGGCGGCCATGACGTCGTCCTTGCCGAGGCGTTCGGCGATGACGAAGATGACCAGCATCGGGGTGAGGAGGATGAAGGTGACGACGGCGGCGGTGGGCAGTACCAGCACCTCGCCGCCGAGATAGCTCCAAAGCTGCACTGCTAGGGTGCGCACCTTGGGCGCGCCGACCATGAAGCTTTTCTCGAACTCCTCGAACGAGGCGATGAAGGTGAGCAGGCCTCCTGCCGCAAAGCCCGGCCAGGCGAGCGGCAGGGCGACGCGGGTGACGGCGACGAAGGGCGAGGCGCCAAGCGTGCGGGCGGCGAAGATCAGCTCGTTCGGTATACCTTCGAGCGTGGCGGTGAGGATGCGGATCATGAAGGGCAGGGTACCCACCAGTTGCACCAGGATGACCCCCGCGACGGTGCCGGCGAGGCCGAAGCGGAAAAAGATCTCGCCGAGGCTGACGGCGACGACGATGCCGGGGACGATCACCGGCGCGAGGATGAAGATTTCGACGAAGCGCTTCAGCCGGAACGGGAACTGCGCCAGCGCCCAGGCGGTGGGGAAGGCCAGCACCCCGGTGAGCACCGTCACCACCACCGAGACAAACAGGCTGAGCAGCGCAGCCGGCACCACGTGGCGGTCGGACAGCACTTCGGCCCAGGCCGAGAGCGAGAACGAGCGCGGGATGATGTCGGGCGGAAACCAGCCGACCGCCGGATCGTAGAAGGCCCAGAGCGCGACGATGACAACGGGGAAGAACAGCGTCAGCGCCAGGTAGGCATAGAGGCCGAAGCCGACCAGCGCCTGCGAACGTTTGGTGCGTGAGGTTGCCATCGGATCAGCCCTTTGCCGCTTTGCTGCGGCCGAGCGAGCCGATGATGGCGTAGTAGGCAAGCAGCACGGCGATCGCCATGACGCTCAGTAGCGTGCCCATGGCGTAGACCATCGGCCAGTTCCCTTTCTTGAAGCCCTCGTCGAACATGTGGACGCTGAGCGGGAGCGGATAGGTTGGGCCGAGCAGGCTCGGGATCACGTAGGAGCCGAGCGAGCCGATAAAGCTCAGCAGCACCGCGGCGGTGATGCCGGGCTGCGCCAGCGGCAACTGAATGCGGGCGATGATGGTGAGCCGTCCGGCGCCCAGGGTGCGGGCGGCGGCAAGGATGTCCTTGTTGATCGCGGCCATGGCGCCAGCGATGATCAGCGTCATGAACGGGATGGTCTTCCAGGCCGAGGCGATGATGGCGCCGATGGCCCATTCGTCGCGTACCAGCCGGGGCAGGGCGATGCCGAATGGCGCCAGCAGCCGGGTCGCCATGCCGCCGCGATCGAGGATGATCAGCACCAGGAAACCGGCGACGATGCCGGGCACCACCAGCGGGATCTTGTAGAGCGTACCGAAAAGGTTGCGCGAGGTCTCGTTGGCCTGCATCAGCGCCGAGAGCGGCAGGCTGATGGCGAGGCTGACGATGGTGGGGGCGACGCCCAGCCAAAGCGAAAACCACAGCCCGTCGGTGAACACCGGGTTGGCGAGCAGCTCAGCCCAGGTGTCGAGGGTCAACCCCGCTGCGCCAGGCGCATTGCTGGTGAAGCTGCCATAGACGACGCGCAGCAGCGGCAGCCCGAACAGCGCCAGCAGGTAGCCGACGCCGGGCAGCAGGCAGAGCAGCAGCGTCGTGAGCCTGACCCTCGTCTCGTTCACGGCCGGCCTCCCGGGCGATGGGCGCGCAGCAGGTGCAGCGAGGCAGGCGCCACCAGCCGGACCTTCTGGCCGGCGGGCAGGATGGCCCTGCTGCCGCCGGTGGTGATGGCGCGCAAGGTCTTGTCGCCCACATCGATCCAGTAGTGGGTGGAAGCGCCCATGAACATCGCCTGTTCGACGACGCCGTGATGGTCGGCTTCGACCGGTTCGATGGCGAGGTCCTCGGGTCGGATGGCGACGCCTTCGACGTCGCTTGCGGCGGGGTTCTCGAGGGGGCGGACCTCGCCCCAGGGCAGGCGGCAGGAGCCGTCGCGAATGTCGGCTTCGATGACATTGGTCATGCCGAGAAACTCGGCTGTAAAGCGGTAGACGGGACGGCGATAGAGATCGATCGGGGTGCCGCGTTCGACGATCTCACCGTCTTTCATCACCACGATTTCGTCGCCCAGCGCCATGGCTTCGGCCTGGTCGTGGGTCACGTAGATCGAGGTGACGCCGAGCTTTTTCTGCAGCGCGTGCAGATCCTCGCGCAGACTGTCGCGCAGCTTGGCATCGAGATTGCTGAGCGGCTCGTCGAACAGCAGCACGTCGGGTTCGATGACGATGGCGCGGGCCAGCGCGACGCGCTGCTGCTGGCCGCCGGAGAGTTGCCTGGGCAGGCGCTTGGCGTAGTCGCCGAGCCCCACCAGCGCCAGCGCCGCTGCGACGCGACGGGTCATCTTGGGCTTCGGCACCCGCCGCATCTCGAGCCCGAAGGCGACGTTCCGCTCGACGCTCATATGCGGGAACAGCGCGTAGGTCTGGAACACCAGGCCGAAGTTGCGCTTCTCGGGCGGCACCTCGTCGATGCGCCGGTCCTGCAACCAGATGCCGCCCGAGCTCGGGTCGGTAATGCCGGCGATGGCGCGCAGGAGCGTGGTCTTGCCGCAGCCCGAGGGACCGAGGAGAACGACGAACTGCCCGGCAGTGATTTCGAGGTCGATGCCCTTCAACACCTGGTTGGCGTCGAACTGCTTGGTCAGCTGGCGGATGGAGAGCGAGGCGTACATGGAAACTCCGCTGCGGTAGCGGCGGCGACCCCCTGGGGAGCGCCGCCGCCGAGGCCGGTGTTACTTGCGCAGCACGTTGGCGACGAAGTAGGCGGTCAGCTGGTCGTTGAGGACAGCCGGCATGCGCTCGATGGCGCGGCTCGCAAACTGATCGGTCGGGATCAGCCGGGCCACCTGCTCGGGCGTGAAGGTCTGGGCCGGATCGATATCGGTACGGGCCGAACGCGAACCGTTGATCGACAGCTTTTCGAGCTGCACGTCCTTGCTGATCAGGAAGTCGAGCATCAGCAGTCCGGCCGCCGGATGGGAGCCATTGACCGGGAAGAACAGGCCGTCGCCGCCGCCGACCTGGCCTTCCTCGAGCAGTAGCTGGCGGACCGTCGGGGGCAGGAGGCCGCGACCGGTGAAGTCGTAGGCCATGTCCTCCCAGGCGGTGCCGATGCTGCCCGCGCCGTTGGCCAGCAGGTTGAGCGTATCGGAGTTGCCGTTGGTGATTTCGACCGACGGCAGGATGTCGCGATAATAGTCCCAGACCGGGGCCATGCAGTCGCTGGCAGCAAAGGCATCGGCTTCGGCCGCAGTGATGTCGTACTTGGCGAAGGTGGCGCGGCAGGTCGCGTCGGTGACCTTGGCGAAGGCAATGGACTGCATGAAGCCGTTGCCCGAGCCGCCGCCAGCCGGCGAGGTCAGGATGAACTTGCCGGGGTTGGCCTTGGCCCAGGCGGCAAGCGAATCGAGGTTGGTCGGTACCACGTCGGTGGCGACGACGCGGGTGTCGTAGACGATGTCGGTCTGGTTGCGGTGGAATGGCAGGAAGGTGCCACCGTGCTCGATGCCACCGGTGATCGTGGCAATGGTCTTGTCGAGTGCGGCGCCGTTAGGCAGCAGCTCGACCAGCGGCAGGTTGGCGACGACGCCCTCGCTGCTGAGCAGCGGCAGGCTGCCAGAGCTGACGAAATAGGCATCGGCCGGGGCCTTGGCGCCGGCCTTGTGCGCGGCGATCAACTGCTGGTTGGCCGCAGCGCCTTCGCCGCGAATGTACTCCACCTTGATGCCGTACTTCTGTTCGAACTCGGGGATCAGGTGGTCGTTGAACAGCGGGCCAAAGCTGTCGGTGAAGTCATAAAGGGTAAGCGTGCCCTCTGTTTTCGCAAGCGGAACAATGACATCATAGAAGTTGTCTGCACTCAGCGTGCCGAGATCGAAACCCGGATCGGTGTTGAACCCGTCCGAGCCGATGGGCTCAACCGCGAAAGCGGTGGTGCTCAGAAGGACGGCGATGGATGCCGCAAGCAAGGCTTTCATTGTCTCATCTCCACATTGGGGTCAGGCATGCGATGAACTCGCAACTTCTCCGGCACTCCGCGGCTCATTTTCCCGATGAAGCGGAGTGCCGGAAATCAAGGCTGGCAGCACGGCCAGCAAGCTCGGTGATATCGGTGGCGCGGCGGCATAGACCGGAGCGCCATGGGTGAGGCCGCCGACCGCGATGTAGTTGCCGGTGACGGCGCCGGAGCAGGCGGCGAGATAGAGCCCGCCCACGGCATCCCAGGGGTTCATGTGCGGCTCGACATAGGCGTTGAGGCGGCCAGCCGCGACATGGGCAAGGCAGAGCGCTCCTGCCCCGAGCCGGCGATGCTCGGTCCCGGCTTTGGTCAGTCCGTCGACGATCTGGCCGTTGAGCGCCGGATCATGGCGGGTGGAGAAGCCGAGGCCGATCACCGCTTCGCCGAAATCGGCTTCCATGGCGCAGCGAATGGGTTTGCCGTTCAGCCGTGCAACGCGGTCCGGGCCGGCGTGGAACAGCTCGTTCCGCAGCGGATCGAGGATGAAGGCCGCCACCGGTCGACCGTCTTCGAGCAACGCCAGGGAAATACAGAAATAGCCAAGGCGGCGGGCGAAGTTGACGGTGCCGTCGATCGGGTCGATCAGCCAGGTGAAGCCGGAGACGCGGTGAGCGCCACCGAACTCCTCCCCGATGATGCCGTCATCGGGGAATTCGGCGCCGATGGCGTCGCGCATCATCCGTTCGATGGCGAAATCGGTTTCGCTGACCAGATCTCCCGGCCCTTTGCTGGTGATCTCGAGCCCATCATCGGCATGGGCGCGGCGGGCGAGCTCGCCGGCGGCGGCGACCAGTCCCCCGGCCACGACAAGGCGGCGTTCGAGGCTCATTGGGGCCCCCGGGTGGTCTGCCGCACGACGAGGCGCGGTGCGCAATAGATGACGCCGTCGACACCGAGGCGGTGAGCTTGGAGAGGCATGGCCGGCCCGGCCGCCTCCGGCTGCTGGTGGGCGTGGATGTGGTCAAGAACGCCTTCGACCATGGCATCCAGCGGCTGCTCGAAGCTGGTCAGTTGATACGGCGTCCAGGCGGAGGCCGGCAGGTTGTCGAAGCCGATGATCGACAGGTCGGTGGGGATCGTCATGCCGCTGCCGCGCAGGCCGTCGATGAAGCCGAGCGCAATGGCATCGTTGGTGGAGAACACCGCATCCGGCCGGTCGTTGGGCGGCAAAGCCAGCAACCGTGCGGCACAGGCGAGGCCGGCTTCGGTGGTCATGGTGGCATTGTGCCAGACCATCGGCTGGTGTCCGGCGTCGCGCAGGCCATCGACAAAGCCGTCGACGCGCCGTGAACTGGCCCAGCTGTCTTCCGGGCCGGCCAGCGCCAGGAACCGCCCGCGAGCTTCGCCGAGCAGCACCGCGGCGGCCTGCGCCCCACCGACCGGGTTATCGGTAGCGATCGAAAACGCCTCGGGGTGGTTGCCGGGGCGGTTGAGCGCCGCGAGAAACTGTCCACGCGACAGGATCGCCTCGGCACGCGCTTCGGGGACCACGCCCGCCGTCACTACCACGCCGCGGGTGCGCCAGCTGATGGTTTCGGCCAGGAGCCGATCCACTTCCCTGTCGCTTTCGGCGTAGAACAGCAGCGGCTGCAGGTGCCACGCTTCGAAGGCCTTGAGCAGGTGCGAGAGCACCTGGGCCCGCCAGTCGAAACTGAGCCGGGTGGTGATCACCGACACCAGCGGTGCATCGCCCGTCACCATGCTGGCGGCGAGCGCGTTGGGGCGCCAGCCGATCTCGGCTGCGACCTTCAGTATGCGATCCCGCGTCTCGGGGGCGATGCGGCCATTGCCGCTGAAAGCCCGGCTGACCAGCGCCTGCGAGACATTGGCGGCCTTGGCCACATCGCGCGAGGTCGCAGCGCTTGCCGGGGAGGTGCGGGGCACGATCAAACCTCCCAGGCCGGAAACGCGGTAATACGTATTACCGTCACCACAACTCGTCGCGTCTTCGTCATTGCGTCTGACCTTGTCTCGGATGACGAGACTCATAGCCGGCTTATGTGACGGTCTCGTTGCAGGGTGACGCTACCGCCAAGAATGTTGCTAACCCCGCATGGCAGCGTCACTATTGCCCGGCCTCATCGCAAACCTTGGGCCCATCGCCGATGCCGAATGCTGTCCTGTCCCCGGACGAACTGGGGCCGACCATCTGTGTCGGAGAGATCCTGGTGGAGATTGTTGCAACCACTGTCGGAGACGGATTTCGTGCGGCGCAGCCGTTGGTGGGACCGTACCCGAGCGGCGCGCCGGCGATTTTTATCGATCAGTGCGGCCGCATTGGCGGGCGCGCCGCGATGATCGGCGCGGTGGGCGACGACGATTTTGGGCGGGTCAACCTCGAGCGGCTGCGGGCTGACGGGGTCGATGTTTCGGCTGTGACGATCGATCGCGACTACCCAACCGGCAGCGCCTTCGTCCGCTACCGGGCCAGCGGGGCGCGTGACTTCGTCTACAACATTGCCACATCAGCGGCGTCGCGGTTCGGCTGGGATGATGCCGTTGCCGCGGTGGTTGGCCGGGCCGGCCATGTTCACATCATGGGCACTGCGCTGACCATGCCGAGCGCCGGCGCGGTGATCGCACAGGCCGTCGATATCATCAAGACGCGCGGCGGCACGCTGTCGGTCGATCCGAACCTGCGCAAGGAACTGCGGGTGGATGCGCGGATCGAGCGGCAGTTCGCTGAGCTGGTGGCAAAAGCCGACCTGCTGCTGCCGAGCGGCGATGAACTCGAGCGGGCGGCTGGCGTCGCAGGCGAAACGCCAGCGCTGCGGCGACTGTTCGAGCTGGGCGTCAAGGAGATCGTGCTGAAGCGCGGGGCGGAAGGGGCAACCTGCTTCAGCCGGGACGGCTCGCGGCTCGATGCCCCAGCCTTCGTGGTCGATGAAGTCGACCCGACCGGGGCAGGCGACTGCTTTGGCGGCGCTTACGTGGCCTGCCGACGCCTCGGGATGGGCGTCGAACAGGCGCTGACTTATGCCGCAGCGGCAGGAGCCCGCAACGTCACGGTTCGCGGGCCGATGGAAGGCGCCGGGACACGGGCCGAGCTCGACGCGTTCGTCGCCGCCACCCCAAGGCGGTGACGCGGGCGGGCGAGGAAGTTCATTTCAAGGGTGAGTTGAACCGCTCCGATCAGTTCCACTCGTGATGTCACCCCGGCGAAAGCCGGGACCCATCTCGCCACCTGCGCCACCTGATAATTGGGTCCCGGCTTTCGCGGGGATGACATCCGGTGGGTGGGCCAATGGTCGAGCCCACCCGATTCTCAGTCCATCTGTGAAGCACTACTCGGCTGGCAGGTAGGCGTTGCTGAAGTAGGTCGAGAAATCGGGCTTTTCCGCCAGCACCGTCCCGTTGCCGTCTTTCAGGATGCCGGCGGCGAACAGATACTGGCCGATCGCCTCGACCTTTTCAGGCACCATCGTGCCGATCACGCCATCGGCGCTCTTGAGGTAGTGCCCGTCGATCAGCGCCTGCAGCGACGCACGGATCAGGTTCCGGTCGGTCAGGACATCGCTATTGGCGGTAATGAGGATGTCGGCGGCCGCGTCGGGATGGTCGACGGCGTAAGCGTAGCCACGCTGCGTGGCGCCGATGAAAGCCGCGGCGGTTTCCGGGTTGGCGCCGAGATAGGCCGCGCTGGAGCCGATCAGAGTCGTATGCTCATCGGGGACGCCGAAATCGGCGTAGCGGAAGGCGCGCTGAGCCTTGCCGTCGAGCTCGGCCTTGACGCCTTCCCAGGTGTAGACCTCGAGCGTGAAGTCCACTGCACCATTGGCCAGCGCCTCATAGGCCGAGGTGCCAAGGGTCACGGTCTCGAAGGTTCCCTCGCCGCCATCCGCACGGATCATCGAGGTGATCAGGGCGTTCTCCCAGGCGCTGCCGAAACCGCCATAGGTGAGGCCATCGAGGTCGCTGGGGCGCTGGATATCGGTACGGTCGGCGTTGAACACCAGCCGACCCGTCTCGGTCTGGGTGATGGCATAGGTGGCCCTTAGATCGGCGCCGGCGGCGCGCTGGGTCATCAGGCTGATCGACCCGAGAATACCGAAATCGGCGACACCATTGGCAACGAGTGCGCCGGCGGAAGTGTCGGTATAGGGCAGGATTTCGACGTCGAGCCCGGCTTCGGCGTAGTAGCCAAGCTCACGCGCCACAAACAGCCCGATATGGTTGGTGTTGGGCGTCCAGTCGAGGGCGATGCTGACGTGCTGCTGCGCGACGGCGGGAGCGGCAGCGAGGCCGAGAAGGCAGGCGGCGGCGAGCGCCCAGCGATGGAGGTTCATCGTTCAGATCCTTTGGCTGTCGGAAGGGGAGAGGAGCAGGTCGAGAATGCCGGCCTCGACCGCGGCGACCGCCGCGCCGGTGCGGCGGGGGCGCGGCAGCGGCACGGCAACTTCGGTGATGACGCGGGCCGGACGGGCCGACAGCACATAGATGCGATCGGACAGCAGCACGGCTTCACGCACGTCATGGGTGACGAGCAGCGTGGTCCAGTCGTGGCGGGCCCACATCGTCTCGAGCCAGAGCTGCATCTCGGCCCGGGTGAGGGCATCGAGCGCCCCGAACGGCTCGTCGAGCAGCAGCATATCCTTGTCCTGGACGACGGTGCGCAGCAGCGCGGCGCGCTGGCGCATGCCGCCGGAGAGTTGCGCGGGATAGTGGTGCTCGAAGCCGGCGAGGCCGAACTCGGCGAACAGCGGCGCCACGCGTCGGCGCGCTGCGGCCCGCCCTACGCCCTGAACTTCGAGGCCGAGCGTCGTGTTGTCGATGATGCGCCGCCAATCCATCAGGGCGTCGCGCTGCGGCATGAAGGCGAAGGGGCGGCGGTCGGGGTGGAGCGGCGCACCGTCGAACAAGACGGCGCCGGCGTCGGGGCGCAGGGCGCCGGTCAACAGCTTGAAGAGGGTGGATTTGCCCGAGCCGGATGGGCCGAGAATGGAGACGAATTCGCCGTTGCCAACGCAGAGGGAGACGTTGTCCAGCACCGGGAGGTCGCCGAAAGCCTTGGCGATGCCATTGAGTGCGAGCCGGGGGGCGCTCATCGGTCCTGGCTCCCGGAGAGCTGCCGCCACGGCATCGCAAGGCCCTGCACCCATACGGTGACGCCGAACAGGACCAGCGTCAGGCTGGCGCTGACCATGACGGCGGCGAGGACGAGATCGGGGCGAAAGTTGTTCTTGGCGTTGAGGATGTAGATGCCAAGGCCTTTGGCGGCGCCGGCATATTCGGCAAAGATCGCGCCGACCACGGCATAGGTGATCGAGATCCTGAGGCCGGCGAAGAAGTAGGGCAGGGCCGAAGGCAGCCGGGCGAGGAGGAAGATGCGCCAGCGCGGCGCGCCCATCGAGGCCACCAGCTGTTCAATCTCGCCGGCGGTGGAGGCGTAGCCCTGCAGCAGCGCGATCAGCATGGGAAAGAAGGTGACCAGCGCCACCAGCATGATCTTGGGCAGAAGACCGAAGCCGAACCACAGCACCACCAGCGGTGCGATGGCGATCATCGGCAGGGTCTGGCTGATGATGAAGACCGGCAACAGGGCGCGCCGCAACGGACGGTAGAAGTCGATCAGCACCGAAAAGGCGAAGGCGGCAGAGACCGAGCAGGTAAAGCCGAGAACAGTGGCATAGATGGTGGGGAGCGTGTTGTCCCACAGCGCCCGGTATTGCAGCGCGCCCTGCACCAGCACGCGGGATGGCGGGGGGAGCGTGGTCGGCGGGATGCCCGAGAGCTGGGCGTAAGCCTCCCAGGCGAAAAAGAGCCCCCCGATCGAAAGCAGGGCGGGCCAGAAACGACTGAAGGTTGAAGCGGCACGAGCCGCGACCGGGCGGGCGGATGGCATCGAACTGAACCTCGAATGGAAGGCCTGGGCCTCAGCGGGCGGTCGGGCTGTTCGCGGAAGCGGTCAGGTCGATGGTGACGTGGCCTTCGGGCGGACCAAAGCGGCAGAAGGCCTCGGCGAGCGTCGCAAACACCGGGCCGGCATCGCCGCGCAGCACCGAGCAGAAATGCTTGGAGCGGTCGAACACACCGGAGCTTTTCAGGAAGTCGATGCAGCCATAGATTTCGTCCATGTGCTGGCCGGAGCCCATCACGTAGAGCGAGAACTGGGCGGCAATGGCCTGGCCGGTCGATGCGGCCGATGCGACGGCCTCGTGGGCGGCGGATTGGCGGTCGGCTAGCCGTTCGAGCGGACCGGCGAGTGCGTCGGTGGCGCAGATGGCTTCATCGGGTTCGCCCGGGCAGCCGCGTGAAATGGCGGCCGAAAACGTCACGTGCTGGCCGCTTTGGGCTGCCGCGACGAACAGGTCGCGCATGGCTGGAAACAGCACTTCCGGCGGCCCAACCAGCAGGGTCGAGAGATCATCGGTCTCGATCCGCAGCCGGTCCCGATAGGGATCGAGAGCGCCGAGCGCCGAGAGGATGACGCCGACGAAATCGTCGGCCATCGGATAAAGGGAAACCTGTGCGCCAGAAAACATCGCCCGCCTCGCTCCGCTGGTATTACCCAGATCAGCTTTAGGGTCCGCGCACTTGGCGTGCTGCATCTCAGCCCCGGCAATACGGAGCACCCCTGTGGATGGCGATGCTTAGAGCACGGTTGGGGAGGGATTGGAAGAGGTGGTTCTGGCATTTCGCTTGATGGGCTGGACGGCCCTCAGTGCTTAGCTGAACGCTGCTCGATAGTTTGCTGGCTGCAGCATGACCGACGCGGCGAGTGGTGGGACGAGTTCGAAGGCCCGTGGATCGCGACCGAAGCCGTAGAGGCGTACGAGCCGAAACGCATCCGGCCGTTCCTCCGACAACAGGCGCTCATTCTCGCTGAGATAGAACGGCGTGGTCTGGTGTCCGGACGTGGTTTTGACCTCGAGGAGCCGCTCGCGTCCCACGGAATCGAACGACAGGATGTCGTAACCAGCGCCGTCCCCGTCCTCCTGCGCCACCCACCTGACCTTCCGCGCCAGATCGGAACGGTCTTCCGAAAGCAGTCGGAGCCGCTCGAACTCGAGCACTTTCTGCTCTCCTGCGCGACCGAGCTGGCGGTTGCTGGCGTCCCTTGCGGCGGGGTCGAACTTCCGCACCAATCGCGCCAGAGGGGGAGAGTCGGCGGAGGGCGGTGCGAGTGTTGGCGGCGGCTCAAGAAACAGTGACGCCGCTTCGCCCATTCCAGCCGCAATGGTTAGTGGCGCGACGATGGCCGCGTCCCCCACCGCGTCGAGGTAGCGTTCGACCCCAGCCAGCAACCCGGCCTGGAAGTTCGCCATTGGCTTGTAGCCGGTGATCCAGTCCATGCCGAGTTTGAGCAGGACGGCGCTGATGTTCTGGTGCTTGAACTCGATAGAGCCGCGCGACCGGTGGATCAGTTCCTGTAGTGCCGCGTTGCGATGTGCCTTCACGTAGGGCTCGCCGGCACGTTCGAGGCGCAGCATGTCGAAGTAGTCGGCGACGATTAGGTCGACCTCGGCGTCGGTCCAGTCGCTGCCGGTGGGATCCACGTCGCTCATGGCATCATCAACAACGCTCCGACTGGCTTTGTCCAGGCACGCATGGCGAATGGAGCGTCACAGCGGCGGGCAGCCGGTGAAGCCGGCGATCTTTCAGCCCTGCACCTTGCGGCGTCGGTGGAATACCGAGCGCCAGCCGAGAAGCATGGCGTGGCCATCGATGCGCTCTTGCGCGAGGGCCGCGTCACCATCGATGTCGATCTGGTCGATCGACTGACACCGATGACCACCAGTTGGCTTTCGACGGAAAGTAGAGAGGAGTTGCGAGAGATCGGCGCCGATATTGTAAGCGCATGAGGCTCGGCGAACCGCAGGACCAGTGAACGAGACAGGCTCTACTAATTTGATTGTTCGCGACAATATTTAGAGTGCTAACATTCTCCTCTCCGATGCGGCACGGGTGAGATATTGTGGACGGCTTTGACGAACGGGCGATCGGCGAAATTACCGATCTGCTGTTCCAGACGGTGCATGACGATGGCCGGTGGGGCGGCGTCATGGATGCGATCAAAAGCGCCCTCGACCTGTCGAGCGCTGCGTACGGATATGTCGACGCCGCAACGACAGAGCAGTTGATGCTGCACAGCGACTGCGATGAGCCCTACGCCCAAACCTTTATTGGCGCCGAAAACAAGAACCCGCTGGAGCCGGCTGTGCTTGGGGGTGCTGTAGGCGCTGTCCACATCGACCAGATGGCGATGCCGCGCCATGACTTTGAACGCAGTACGTTCTTCAATGAGTGGCTACGTCCACAAGGCGAGCACTCCGTGCTGACGGTAGCGCTGTGGCGCCACGGCAGTGCCGGTGCGCACTTGTCGATGCTGCGCGGCGGCAACATGCGGCCGTTCGACACGTCTGACATAACGCTCCTCCACCAGCTAATGCCGGTGCTGCATCGCGTCGCCTGCTTGCGCGCCGAGTTCGGCGGCCAGCAACTGGCCTGGCGGCTGGCGGACCTCGACAGCAATAACGATGCATTCTTCGTCGTGGATGCCGAAGGGCGCATTCTTGTGCACAACGAGGCGGCGGAGCGCGAACTGCGTGACCCGACCTCTGGTTTGGTTGCCGCCAATCGTACCCTCAGGGTTGAGGGGCGGGTGCGTGAGCGGTTCCGGAATGCTGTCCACGCAGCCACGGTTGGGCTGGAGGGGCAACCGGCCGCAGCGGGCGACATGCTGCTGGAAGATCCGACGACCGGCCGTCGCAAATCTGCTCTCTCGGTTGTCCGGATTGTCGATGCTCCGGCGTTGGGCCTGCCGGTAGGCAGGGCGGCAGGCGTCCTCGTGCGTCGCCTCGGCCCACGCTTGCCGGCGGGCTTCGAGGAACGCCTTCGGGGCCTTTTCATGCTGACGGCCCGCGAAGGAGAACTCGCCGAAGCATTGGCGACCGGCTCCTCGGTGCAGGACTTTGCCGGTGAGCAGGGCATCAGCCTGTCCACCGCGCGCACGCACCTCTCGCAACTGCTGCAGAAAACCGACACCAGCCGACAGGGCGAACTGATCGCGTTGCTGCACAGCATGGCAAACTAGCAGTCGACTGACAGGACGGCGTCGCCGACCATGCCACTGCACGACAAAAGCCAGCAGTGGCCAGGTGGCTCCACGACGATCATCGGCCGGACTTTGTCTGCACTGCGGAGATTTGCGGTGGATCAACAGTAAAAGGGCCCGACAGAACGTCGGGCCCTTCCGCCGATCCAGGGTCAGGATAGTCCGCAGGATCAGAAGTGGTAGTTCACACCCACCTTGATCTGGTGGAACGTGGGATGAAGTTCCAGCGTCCCGACAGTCAGCGGCGCACTATAGGAATAGTCTTGAGCGCCGAGATCGTAATACGCGTACTCGGCAAAGAGAGCCCAGTTCTCGTCGATCATCTGTTCGACCCCCGCACCGGCGACCCAGCCGACATGGGTATTCGAAACCGTCTCGCCGCCCGGGAAGGTCGTCGTGGAGACGTTGTTCTCGACCTGTGCCACCGCCACACCTGCAGTCAGGTAGAACAATGTGCTGTCGGTGCTGAGCCCTACTCGTCCGCGCAATGTTCCGAACCACGGAATGCTGCTGTCGGAGAACGCATCGATTCCCGGCGCCACATCCTCAATCGGATCGGACTCTCCTGACGGACCATTGCCGAAAACATCCGTGACTATGCCAAGCAGCAGCGGGCTGCTCGCATCGGTCTTGAAATCACAACCGGCCTGCAGCCCCACCGGGAACCCCTCGAGCGGCGAGCTGTAATCGCTTAGCGGCGCCGTCGAAGGCGTATCGCCGGTTGTCCAGCTCACCGGCAGACCGACATAGCAGCCACTCCATGGCGTGCTCTCGGGCATCGCGACCTCTTCGGGCACCGGCACGTAAAGATCAGCTGCCACCGCCGATCCCGCCATCAACAGCCCCGCGCCGACAACCAGCGCCCCCAAAGCAATACCGCGCATTCAATAATCTCCTGGTCCAAGTCCGCCGCAACCGGCGCCATGGACATCAGATTAGGGACGCCTCGGCATGCGTCGCATCATTCATATGAATGAGATGACCATCGAGCGGCTGCCGGCGTGGCGCATTGGCCACGGTGGGTGAGCACCAAGGCATCGCAGTTTCGCAGCCGGCGGGGAAGGCGCAGTAACCGCCTACATCCCGCCCTCTAGCGGCAGGTAGCCGGTGAAGCCGGCTATCTTCCAGGCCGCGTTCTCGTGACGCAGGTGAAAGACCGAACGCCAGGCGAGCGCCATGGCTTCGCCCGAGGCGCGCCGGATCTGGCCGGAGATGCGCTTATGCGCCAGGGCCGCGTCGCCATTGATGTCGATCCGGTTGATCGACTGGCAGCGGAACCAGGCGGCGCGCAGCGGTTCGGCGAAATCAGCCGCGTTCCAGCGCGCAGCGATGGCGGCATCGCGATAGGTGTCGACGTCCGAGTAGGCCGGGCGCCAGTTGGCGGGGTCGAGCGACAGGGCGGCGTCGATGCCGAGGAAGCCGGTCTCGACATAGTCGGCGGCGACCAGCGAGAAGTCGCCGCTGAGGAAGAAGTCGCTGTCGCGCCGCACCAGCATTTCCCAGATGGCATGGCGGTCGGCGTCGGCAGCGGCGAAGGGATTGGCTTCGCTCATCAGGACTGCTCATCCGGTGGCAGCGGGAAGTGCGGCTCGGGCAGGGTACCGCCCATCGACTCGGAGATCCTGCGCGCAGCGCGATACAGCATGATGGCGGCATCGTCGAAGGGGACGATGATCTGCTGGCTGGTGAGGAACGGCATGGTGAGCGCGGCGATCGAGATGCCTGCGGTGTTGATGATCGGAAAGCTGAGGTCGGTCACTCCCTGCACCATCTCGCCCTCGATCCGCTCGTAGCCGCGCTTTGCAATGGTGGCGATCCGGCCGCGGTAGCGCCTGGCCTGATCGGGCGGCAGCAGCGCTTCGGACTGGCCGATGATCCAGGCCTGCACCGGGGCGGGCTGAAAGGCGATGATGGTACGGCCGGAGGTGCCGCGGATGGCCGGGCTGGCGGCGCCGACCCGCAGGCGGATGGCGATCGGGGCAGGGCTGTCGACCTGCGCGATGATGCGCTGGTTGAGCCCATCGAGCACCGCCATGTGGATGGCCTGCGAAGTCTCGAGCGCCAGGGCGTTCATGATCGGCTGGGCGGCATCGACGACGCGGCGGAACGGCGGGAACAATGTCGCGAGGCCGTAGAGCTGGGTGGAGAGCACCAGGGCCTCCTCACCGGGCGGCCGGATCAGGTAGCCGCGGCGCTCGAGCGCCATCACCATACGGTATACCTCGGACAGCGAGCGGCCGAGGCGCTGGGCAATCTGGCTCGGGGTGACCGGGACAGTCAGGGTCGCAAGGAGCTCCAGCACATCGAGGCCCTTCTCCAGGGCGGGGGCGGTATATTCGGCCTTGGGAACGGGCTTTCGGCGCTTGCGGGTGCCCTTCTCGGCCGGCGCACCGTCTTCAGCTGCTGCCATGCTCCCCCCGCTCGCTCGTTTCGGCGCCGATGTCCACTAACACCGCGCCATTCGGCCCGCCACTATGGGGAGGGCCGGGGCACAGGAAATCTGAAGCCCCGTATCACGCATGAAGTAGCCCCACCCGCGGTGTCATCCCAGCGAAAGCTGGGACCCAACCATCAGCTGGCGCGGGCGGTGAAATGGGTTCCAGCTTTCGCTGGGATGACAGCCGGTGGGTAGGTCCAAGATCAAGCCCAACCGATGGGTCGGTCCGAAGAAACGGCAAAAAAGGCTCAGTCCCAAAGCAGCAGCCAGCCGGCTCCCGGACAATCGAACAGATGTGTCACCCCGGTGGGAACGCCATCGGCCAGCGGCAGCGCCTTGACGGTGGAAGAATCCCAACCGGCGACGAGCACGTGATCTTCAGTCACCAGCAAGTGCTGCGGCCACTGGGTCTCAGTGTCGAGTTCGCCGACCAGCACCGGGTTGGCGCCGGAGACGTCGAAGGTCGAGACGGTGTCGATGCTGCGATTGGCGAAGTAGACGTGGCGGCCGTCGAGCGAGCGCTGCAGGTCACCCGGATAGTTGCGGCTCCAGCGGGTCTTGCCCGGGCCGGTTTGCCGGGTACTGCGGATGCTGGCCCAGTTCGAGACGGGCTCACCGAGCCGACCGACCACCAGGTTCGAGCCGAGCTCGCCGCTCACCGCCAGGCGCCCGTCGGGCAGCACCGCGGCGTGGCGAGGGCCGGTGTTGGCGGGAACTGCCGTCGCCCGCGTCTGGGTCAGCGCATCCACACCTGGTTTCGACAAATCGAGGCTGAACTCGCGGACGAGGTCGGCGCCGAGATCGATGACGACGAGCGTATCGCCATTGAAGAAGGCCTGGTGCGGATGAGCATCGTCCTGGCGGTCGAGTTCCGGGCCGCCGCCACTCAGCTTCAGCTGCACGATCGGGCCGTCGAAACTGCCATCGGCCGCGAGGCGCTGCAGGCCGAGCGTGCTGGTGGTGTAGTTGGTGACGATGAGCAGCCGGCCGCTCGGGTCGACGGTGAGGTGGCAGGGCTCGGCGCCCTCGCTCGACTTCTCGCCGAGGGTGATCGCTCTGTCGCCCTCAATGCGCCAGGCATGGATGTCGCCCTCCATGCCGACGCGTGAGGTGCCGTAGACCACCGGCAGGCGGGGGTGACGGGCGAGGCTCGAGAGCTGGTTGACCCGGGCAAGGGTCTTGCCGCGCCACTTGCCATCCTCAAGCACCCAGCGGGTCAGCCCATGCAGTTCGAAGATGCCGCGCGATGCGACCAGCAACGACTGCCCCTCATTGAGCCTGAATTCCGACATCGTCCCTCCTCAAGGCGCTATCAGCCAGATCACTCGGATGCGCCGGGACCAAAGCCGTCCCAATGCGCTACCACCTTACCGTGTTCGACGACATTGGCACGACGGAGCATGGCGAATGCCATGCAGACATGGTTGGGCACGATCTCGAGCCGGGTGCCGACCGGCAGCGGCCGCGGCGCGCCCTCACCGTGCCAGCGCAGCCAGCCGTGCTCTTCGGACATCTTTTCGATCACCCAGCCGGGGGCGTTGACGATCAGGCCCATGCCGGGGAACGCGTCGCGATGCGCCGAGGCGGGGACGAGATCGGTACTGAGCGATTTCGAGCCGGCGTCGATGCAGGCGCGCTCGGGGTCGGGGTGGCTGACCACGGTGGCGATGACGCGGATGGCGGTGGTCTCGAGGCTGGCATTGCCGAGCGCAATCTGGCCGACATCGTTGAAGGCGTAGATGCCGGGGCGGATCTGCGTCACCCCAGGCACATGGGCGACTTCGCGCGCCGAGGCGGAGGCGCCGAGCGAAACGATCGGCAGCGGTACGCCGCGAGCGCGGATGGCATTGGCGACGCCGACCATGAACGCGCCGGCGGCCCTGGCGCGGCTCGCGAGATCGGGGTGGTCCTTGGCGCCGTAGGTGGTGCCCTCATGGGTGTAGATGCCGACCAGTTCGACGCCGGGGACGGCGTGGACCGCCGTTGCGACATCGGGTGCGCGGTCGGCGGCGACGCCTTCGCGGCCCAGCCCGGAATCGATCGCCAGCATCATGCGGGCGGTGGCGCCGGCTGCAGCGAACACGGCACCGATGCTGGCGGCAGCCGCCTCGCTGTCGGTGGCGAGGGTCAGGTCGACGCGGCGCGACAAGGCGAGGGCGCGCTCAGCCTTGTCCTCGCCGACGATCGGGTTGGCGACGAACAGCCGCTTCACTCCGGCCGCGGCGAAGGCTTCGGCCTCGCCGAGCTTGGCGACGCAGAGCCCGTCGGCGCCATGCGCCACCTGGCGCAGGCCGATCTCGGCCATGCGATGGGTCTTGGCGTGCGGGAACAGCTCGACTTTGGCCGAGCGGGCGATAGCGGCCATCTCGTCGAGATTGCCGTCGAGCACGCCGAGATCGACGACGAGGCCAGGGGTCGCGACCGGCAGTTCGGCCCAGCTCGGGCCAGCGGCGTCGGTTGCGATGGAGATGGCGGTTGCTGCCACGATCAGGCTCCCAGCGTCAGCGCACGGCCGGCGCGATGGCCGGTGACGCGGTTGTTTTCGACGGCAAACTGGCCGTTCACCAGCACATGGACGATGCCGGTCGCGGCCTGCCGCGGGTTCTCGTAGGTGGCATTGGCCTTGACGTTAGCCGCATCGAAGATGACGAGATCGGCCTTGGCGCCGGCAGCGATGCGGCCGCGATCGGTCAGCCGCAGCCGGTCGGCGGCCGAGCTGGTCATGTGGCGCACGCATTCCTCGAGCGTCAGCACCTTTTCCTCGCGCACATAGGTTTCGAGCATGCGCGGGAAGGTGCCCCAGGACCGCGGATGCGGCCGGTCGCCGACGAGGATGCCGTCGCTGCCCACCGTATGTTCGTCGCGTTGCATCAGGGTGCGGACGTGCTCCTCGATGCCGATAAAGAACACGCAAGGCGCGGCGCGGTCGGTGGCGATCAGGATGTCGAGGGCAAGTTCGGCCGGCGACGTGTTGAGCTTGCGCGCTGCGTCGGCGAGGTTGCCCTCCATCATCCATTCCATCTCGGGCGCGCCAGGCAGCCCGGCGAGGAAGACGCTGGACCAGTTGACGGTGAGGCCCTGGTGGCCATCGGAGCCGGTGACGTCGAGCGCCTCGATGATGCGCTTGCGCGTATCGGGGTCCTTGAGCCGCGCCATCTGTTCGTCGCCGGTGCCCGAGAGGGCCCAGCTCGGCAGTTGCGACAGGAGCGTCGTCATGCCGGCGAGGTAGGGGTAGGCGTCAAAGCTCAAGTCGATGCCCTCGGCGATGGCGTCGTCGAACAGCTTGAGAAGCGCCGGGAGCTTGCCCTTGTTGGCCTCGAAGCTCAGGTGGGTATGCGCCAGGTGCAGCGCCACGCCGGAGCGCCGCGCGATCTCGAAGCACTCGGCATAGCCGCCCAGCGCATCGGTGCCGTAATTGCGGTGATGCGGGCAGTAGAAGCCGCCATACTCGGCCACCACTTCGCACAGCGCCACCAGCTCGTCGGTATCGGAATACATCGCCGGCACATAGGTGAGGCCGGTGGAGAGGCCGACGCCGCCTTCTTCGAGCGCGGTGCGGAGCAGGGCCTTCATCCGTTCGAGTTCATCGGATGTCGCGAGCCGCGGCGCGTTGCCCATTACCAGCATGCGGAGGTTCCCGTGCGGCACCAGGTAGGCGCAGTTCACCGCCACATTGCCGTCGAGGCGTTTGAGGTATTCGCCGACGCTGCGCCAGTTCCAGTCGAAGCCCGGCGGGTCGTCGTTCCAGCCTTTGATCTGGCTGCGCATCTCGATGAGCGTCGCATCGTCGATCGGCGCGTAGCTCAGGCCATCCTGGCCGAGCACTTCGGTGGTGACGCCCTGGCTGAGCTTCGAGGTATGGTCGGGGCTCACCAGCACCTGCAGGTCGGAATGGGTGTGCATGTCGATGAAGCCGGGCGCGATGCAGAGGCCATCGATCTCGACCGTCCGGTCGGCCTTGGGACGCCGCGCGCCTTTGTAGATGCCGGCGATACGGTCCCCGATCACCAGCACATCGGCTGGAACCGGCGCGTTGCCGAGGCCGTCGACGACGAGGCCGCCGCTAAACAGGGTGGAGGTGCTCATAGATCTTCGACTTGCAATCTCTGGTTGGACTTGGCGCTCGAATAGATGGCGTCGGTGACGGCGACGACATGCGCTGCGAGGCGGGCCGTGAGGCCGGCGGGGGCGGCAGCGCCGAAGGCGCAGGCGATCAGGGCCTTGGTCGGCGCGCCGGGGTCATAGACGCCGGAGGCTTCGGGGGCGCCGAACTCGACCACTTCGCCGCCGGCGCGGACGAGGCGCAGGGTGTCGGCTATCGAGTCGGCCCAGAGCTGACCCTTGTCGCCGTAGAGCGCCATGTGCCATTGCGGCCGCGCCAGGTACGGGTGGGTGGACGCGGCGCTGATCGCCGCCGAGCCGCCGCCGGCGAACTCGGCATTGACCGTGGTGTGAAGGTCGATGTCGCTCGCGGGCGGAAAGGTGCTGGCGTGCAGCGCGATGATCGGTTCGCCCACCAGCCATTCGACCATGCCCAGCTCGTGCGACATCGTCACTGCGGCCGAGCCGCCGCCGGAAATCGCCTTGTCGGTGTAGGTGGCGGTGCTCGATTCGAGCTTGCCACCCCAGCCGCCATCGGTGCTGCCCGAGAGCAGCGCCCGGGTGTTGACCGCAAGGTGCATGGTCAGGTGTTCGACCTTGCCGATCTCGCCGGCCTCGATCAGGCTGCGGCTCAGCGCAAAGATCGGCGCTGCCGGCCAGCCAAAGCCGACCAACAGGGCCTTGCCCAGCCGCTCGGCGGTGTCGCGCATCCGGCGGGCAGCGACAGCGCTCAAGGCAAAGGGTTTTTCGACGAGGACATGGGCGCCGGCTGCGAGCGCCGCGATCACCTGCTCCTCATGGGCGACTGGCGGGCTCGAGACGACGACGATGTCTGGGCGGAGGGCCAGGGCCTCGCGCCAGTCGGCGAAATGCGGCGTCCCGAACTGGCTGCCGAGCCGCCCGGCCATCTCCGCATCGGGGCTCGAAATGGCGACGAGCTCGACGCGGGGATCGGCCTTCAGCGCCGGCAGGTGGCTCGATTGTGACCAGGCGCCGGCGCTGAGCACGGCAGCCTTGATGGTGGAACTCATTTGCCCACCCCGGCGGTAAGGGCGCCGACGACGTGACGCTGGAAGATCAACACCAGCACGGTCGGCGGCAGCATCGACATCACGGTCGCCGCAGCGAGGGCATTCCAGTTGAACTGCTGCACCGACTGGAAGCCGGCGAGCAGCGGCGGCACGGTGAGCTGGTTGGTGAGGACGAGTGCATAGAAGAACTCGCTCCAGGCTTCGAGAAAGATCAGCACGCCCGCCGCGACGAGGCCCGGCCGGGCGATCGGCACGATGATGATCCACAGCGTCTGCAATCGCGTCGCGCCGTCGATCTTGGCGGCTTCCTCGATCTCGCGCGGCAGCTGATCGAAGTAGTTCTTGAGGATCATGATGGCGAGCGGCAGGGTGAAGACGTTGTAGCTGATCACCAGCGCCCACGGCGTGTTGAGCACGCCGATCACCCGGAACGCCACGAAGAACGGGCCGATGATGGCGATGGCGGGGACGATCCGGGTGGCAATCACCGACAGTTCGAACGCCCGGGCGCCGCGGAACGGATAGCGCGACAGGCCATAGGCCGCAGCACCGGCGATGAAGAGGTTCAGCACCACCAGGATCGAGCTGACGAGGAGGCTCTGGCCGATTGCCGGCACGAGGCGCGTGCCCATATCGGTGCTGCCGATGCCCTTGCCGCCGGTATTGCCGAACAGCACGGCGATATAGTTGTCGAGGGTGACGCTCGCGGGCACCAGCGGGAAGGGTTTGATGCCGAGCTGCGACGGGGTGATGAGGCTCGACACCACCAGGTACCAGACCGGCAAGAGGATCCAGACGGCGAAAACCAAAACGCCGAGGTAGATGGCGATGGTGGCGGCGGGGCTGCGGCGACGGCCGCGCTCGAAGGCGGTGGAGGCCATCAGTGCAGCTCCCTGCGATAGAACAGCCGGACGATGGTGAGGCCGCCGATCAGCGCCACGACGCCGAGGATCACGGCGAGCGCCGAGCCCAGCCCGATATTGGTGTTGATGAACAGCTGCCGGTAGATGAGCACGCTCAAGACCTGCGTGGTGTCGCCCGGCCCGCCCTGCGTCATGGCGAAGACCACGTCGAACTGCAGGAAGGCATAGATCACGTTGAACACCGTGACGGTGATCAGCACCGGCCTGAGCCAGGGCAGCGTGATGTTGGTGAAGCGCTGCCACCAGTTGGCGCCATCGAGCTGCGCCGCTTCGTTCAGCTCCTCGGGCAGGGTCTGCAGCCCCGCCAGCAAGAGGATGCCGGCAAAGCTCGCCTGCCGCCATACCGCCGCGATCACGGTGATCGGCAGCGCGGTGTTCGGGTCGGAGAGGAAGGGATGGTAGTCGCTGCTGAGGCCGAGCATCATCAGCACGGCGTTGAGCCCGCCGACGCTGCCATCGGCAAACCACTTCCAGAGGATCCCGATCACCAGCCAGGGCGTCGCCCACGGAATGATCAGCAGGGCGCGGGCGAGGCCGCGGCCGATGAAGCGCTGGTTGAGCAGCATCGCCATGGCGAGCCCGATCACCGTCGAGAGGATGACGAAGCCGACGGCAAAGGTCAGCGTCACCTGGGCCGAGCGCCAGAACACCGGGCTGGAAAAGATGATGGTGAAATTCTCGAGGCCGACGAACGGCCCGAAGCTCGAGCCGCTCGCGGGCACATCGTGGAGGCTGTAGACGAGGGTGAGCAGGGTCGGCAGGGCCAGCAGCACGATCAGAATGATCATCGCCGGCGCTACGAGCTTCAGCCCGAAGGCGCGATCGGCTTTCGGTCCGAGTAGGTCAGCTGCTCCGGCCATGTGCTCGTGGGTCCTGTTGGTTGGTCTTCAGTTGAATTCGGGTCAGCCGCAGCTTCGGCTCTAGCGTCCCCTCTCCCCGCGGCGCTGCCGCGTCCGCTAGGGGGGAGAGGGCGGCGGATGAGGCCGAAGGCCTCACCGCGGGGTGAGGGGGCCTTGCCGCAAACGCTGAGCTTGGGAAAGGCCCCCTCACCCGGTCCTTCGGACCGACCTCTCCCCCTAAGGGAGAGGTAAGACTACAGCGTCCGGCCGCCCTGGGCGCCCTTGGCGGCGGCGGTCAGGTCCTCGACGGTTTTCGCCGGGGTGGCCTGGCCGAGCAGCAGGGCGTGGACGATGTCGCCGACCTTGGCCTGGAAATCGGGGTACCAGGGCAGGGTGCGGGCCGGCACCACGTTAGACTTGGTGGCGAAGGTGTCGGACAGCAGAGCCAGATCGTAGTAGTCGGGGAACGAGGCGATCACTTCGGGGTCGGTGAAGAACCCGGCATAGGGGGCGGCAAGGCCGGCGGCCTTGGCCCACTGGTTGAACACCTTGAACTTACCGTCGGTGTCCTTCCAGCCGTAGTATTTCATCAGCTCCCAGGCGGCGAGCCGCTCGTCGTCGCTGTCGGACTGGCCCATCTGGAGCACTTCGCCGATCTGCAGCGTCGACGGGCCGGCCGGAGCCGTCGTGACGTTGGCCGATTGCGGCCCTTCGAGCGAACGGATCGAGGTCAGGAAGTAGTGGTGCAGCACGTAGAAGGCGGCATTGCCCTGTGCCATCTCGTTGCTGAGCTTGCCCGGGTCGTCGGTCAGGAGCGATTTGGGCGCGAGGCCCTCCTGGTACATCGCCTGCCACCACTCGAATACCCCGACAGTCTTGGGGTCATCGGCGAAAACCGGCTGGCCGGCATCGTCGAAGGCAGTGATCTCAGCGTTGAGCAGGTAGGTGTGAAGGTATTCCTCGCAGAATTCCTTCACCCAGTACGCAACGTAGGGCGAGGCGACGGTCGACTGCAGCGATTTGGAGGCGTCGTAGATTTCCTTCAGCGTCGTCGGCACGGCGAGGCCGGCATCGGCGAGGAACTTCTCGTTGTAGTGCAGCATGTGCACGGCCGAGAAATACGGGGCGCTGATGATGTCGCCGGCGGCATTGACGTGCCGGCCGCGGGCGCTTTCGAACATATCGGCGATCATGTCGTCGACACCGGGCAGGCCGTTCAGCGTCTTGGCCCAGCCCTCGTTGACGAACTTCTGCGAGTTATAGGCGAAGTTGTAATAGAGGTCGATCTTGTCGCCACCGCGCAGGCGGGTCTGCAGCGCCGGGGTGTAGCCGAGGTTGGGGATGACCGCGACATTGACCGCCGGGTTGCCCGCTGCCGTCCATTCGCCGACCAGCGACTTGATGGTGTCGGGCTGGAAATCCCAGGCCAGCATATCGAGCGTGCCCGAGTAAGCGGCCTTGGCTGTGCCGGTCAGCAGACCCGGCAGGAGACTGGCGGCCAGCGCCGATGCGCCGCCGGCCTTGAGGAAGGAGCGGCGGTTCAGCGAACCGAAGCCCCGGGTGGCGTTAGTGATCGTCATAGCTTTCCCTCCTTGACGAACTGAATCGACGAGACGTCGCGGACGACATCGTTTTCCGCAGCCTGGCTGCAGGCCTTGCCTGCAACCAGAGCCGCAGGGTTTCCGGGTTCGGCCCAACGGACCCGGGCATTTCGACATTCTCAACCGAACCGATTGGCCTGGCTGGTCGGCAGGCGAGGCGCTTCCCTGTTTGCCTCGCTGCCTGTCGTCAGATCGCAACGTTATGACGGCTGCAATCATATATCAATACGACTTTTCGCATATGAAAAGTCAGGTCCTACCGCAGAGTTTTCATAACGATTTCAGCGGTTTCGAGCGTGCGGTCGATATCGGCATCGGTGTGTGCGGCGCTGATGTGGTTGCGCTTGATCGGCATGGGCAGCATGAAGATGCCGCGCTCGCACATGCCCTGCCGGAAGGCGAGGTCGCGCGCCGTGTCGTTGGCGAGCAGGTCCTCGTAGCGCTCGACCTTGCCGCTCATGAAATAGGGCGTGAACACCGAGCCGAAGCCGGCCGACACCATCTCGACGCCGAGGCGGCCGGCGATCTCCGCGAGGCCCGCGCGCATCCGGTCGCCGAGCCGGAAGGTGCGCTCATAGATGCTGCCGTCTTCGAGCGCGGCGATGGTGGCGAGCGCCGCAGCCGAGCCGACCGGATGGCCGTTATAGGTGCCGCCGACGAACACCTTGCCGCCCGGCGCGGTGGAGAATTGCAGCATCAGCTCGCGTTTCCCCGCAATGATGGCGCAGGGGTAGCCGTTGGCAATGGCCTTGGCGAAGGTGCTGATATCGGGCTTCACCCCGAGCACCGACTGGTAGCCGCCGAGCCCGTGGCGGAAGCCGGTGATCACTTCGTCGAACACCAGCACGATGCCGTGCTGGTCGCAGAGCCGGCGCAGGCCCTCGACGAAATCCTGCCGCGGCAGCACGCAGCCGATATTGTGCGGGATCGCTTCCATGAAGATCGCGGCGATCTGGCCGGGGTGGTCGAGGATCGCCTGTTCGGTGGCGGCGAGGTCGTTGAACGGCACGATGATGGTGTTGTCGATGGCGTCGGCGAGCTGGCCGGCGCTGCCCGGATCTTTCTTGCCGATCTTGTCGGCGGGGCTGGCGATGTTCATCAAGAGGTAGTCGTGCCAGCCGTGGAAGGTGCCCTGGAACTTGATCAGCTTTTCGCGGCCGGTCACGCCGCGCGCCAGGCGCACCGCCATGTAGGTGGCTTCCGAGCCCGAGGAGAAGGCGAGGGCCAGCTCGGCGGACGGCACGTGCTGCACAACCTTTTCGGCGAGCATGATCTCCTGTTCGGTGATGCCGACCCCGACCATGTCGGGTCCGGTCAGCGCCTTGGCGACGGCAGCATTCACCGTGGGGTCGTTATGGCCGAGGACGATCGGGCCGAACGCGGCGTGGTAGTCGAGATAGGTGTTGCCATCGACGTCGCGGATATGGGCGCCCTCGGCCCATTCCCAGGCATAGGGCTGGCTCAGCCGGCGGGTCGCGGAGTTGACGCCGCCGGGAATGACCCTGGTGGCGCGTTCGGTGATGCTCTTGGACTTCTCGATATGCATAGGGAACGAAACTCTTAGGAGGGCTTTCAGGAAAAGTTTCAGACTTTTCCGGTTAGAAAGCGCGACAGAACAAAGACTTAGGAGAATTCCGCCGTTTCAATGAAACGGTGGAATTCGCTAGGACAGGCCGAGCAGCGTCAGGCTGTCGCGGTGGATGATCTGTTCGATCTTGTCGGCGGGGACGCGCGGCAGCGCCGTCCCTTCGACGATGGCGTTGACGGTGCGAAGCGCATGCAGCGTCTCGGCCGGCGTGGTGATCGGGTAGTCCGAGGCGAACAGGAGCTTGTCGAGCACGTTCCACTCGGTGGCTTTGATCATGCCCTCGTAAAAGGTGTACGGCCGGTAGAGCAGGCCCGAGACGTCGGCATAGACATTGGGGTGCTTGCGGATCACCACCGCGGTATCGACGGTCCAGGGGTGGCCCATATGGGCCATGATGATCTTGAGGTTGGGGTAGCGCATGGCGATCTCGTCGACCACCAGCGGGTGGGCGTACTTGATCGGGGCCGTGCGCACCGGCGAGGTGCCGATGTGGAACAGGATCGGCAGCCCGTGCCGTTCGGCCTCGCGATAAATGGCGAGGGCGCGGCTCTCCAGCGGTTCGAACACCTGGTAGTTGGCGCCCATCTTGATGCCCTTGAGGCCGAGGTCGGTGCGCGAGCGTTCGATCTCCCCGAGTGCCTTGGGGTCATGCGGATGTACCGACATGAAGCCGATCAGCCGATCGGGATGGGCCATCACGAAAGCCGAGGTCGCGTCGTTCACCCCGATCGCCACGTCGCCCGGCTCGTTGAAGCCGTTGACGCCACCGGTGATCTCGCCCGGCGACCAGGCGACGCCGAAGACGATCGACTTGTCGGCTGGCTTTTGCGCCTCGAGGAAATCGTTCCAGCTATAGACGGAATCGACAGAACGATCGGGCCGCCAGGTGTGATGCAGGCGACGGTTTTCCGGCGGCACGGCGTGGCGGAACTGCGGGGTGTGCGAGTGGACGTCGATGATCATGGGGCAGGTACTTTCTCGATAGCGCCGATGTCGCGCGAGATGGATTGGGCACAGGCCTCGACGGCACGGGCGAGCTCGCCGAGGCCGTCCTGTGTGACGCGGGTGGTGGGGCCGGAAATACTGACCGCGGCGATGACGGTGCCGGAATGGTCGCGGATCGGGGCGGCGACGCAACGCAGCCCCTGCTCGATCTCTTCGTCGTCGATAGCGTAGCCGCGCTGGCGGATCTCGACGATCTGCTCGGCGAGGCGCGCGGGGTCGGTGATGGTGTGCGGAGTGTGCGGCTCGAAGCGCATTCGCGCCAGCAGTTGCTGGCGCACCGGCTCGTCCTGGAAAGCCAGCAGCGCCTTGCCGACGCCGCTGCAGTGCAGCGGGTCGAGAAAGCCGACAAAGCTCGCCATGCGCATCGATCGCGAGGCATCGAGCTTGTCGATGCAGAGCGCATTGTCCTCGCTGAGGATGGAGAGGTGCACGGTTTCGCCGGTCGCGGCGACGAGGCTCTCGAGATGCGGCCGGGCCGAACGGCGCAAGTCGAGATCGCCCATTGCTCGCGCCCCGATCACCAACGCCAGCATGCCGAGCCGATAGGTCTGGGCCTGCTCGTCGCGATCGAGCAGCCGCCGCGCCGTCAGCGTCGCGAGAATGCGGAACACCGTGCTCTTGGGCAAACCAGTGTCGGCAACCACACCATCGACGGTCAGCAAACCGTTCTTCGCCGCTACCGCAGCGAGAATGTCGACGGCCCGATCGACGGAGCGAATGGCGTAGCGATCGTCTGAAGAATTCACTAGATGAACTCACAGTTTGGATAGTGAACTGAGTACAGCTGGAATCCGGGACGACGTCAAGCGGGCGCTTGGGAGGGCGCAAAACGAGAGGTGCCTTGTCCGAGGACTGGGTCGTGGTTTTCCGACAAAGGAGTGGGGTCGATGGAACCTTGCGGGGGGCGGCCGGCAAGCGGCCTGGCGCGCTACCAGCTCAAGCGCAGCGGTGTCTTGCGCGTGCTACCAACACGGAGTGACATTGAGTCGATGATTGGCGGCCGACCAATTGTCCAAAATTGCGAGGAAATCGCCTTGGATAGAACCGAACTCAAGAGGTTGTTGCGACATGTCGCCAAGTTTCGAGAGAGAATCGTTTCGGTTTTTGGTGTGGCTGCTCCAGAGAGCGCCTCCTTTTTGATCGGCGCACTGGCTCAAACCGAGGATCCCATGTTCCGGTCCACGCTCTACGGGGGGCCGTCACAGAGTGTCTGCTGAAGGGTTGCCTGAGTGCGGCGGAGCGCATAGCTGTCGCAGCCCATGAGGAGTTTCAGGATATTCTCTCTCTCATGTCGCTTTCTGGGACACTGTGCGATGTCGGAAAACCCTTGGAGGGGCTCGCCTGTGCCACGGCAGCACTTGCCCAAGCAGTGAGTGAGAGAGTCTATGTGAACTTTGCCGCTGGCAACTTGATGCGCCAAGCTATCAGGACAGGGTCAGTGGACGCGGTGAACGAAGCCCTCGATGCTCTCATCGATTCAACCCAGGTTCCACGGACATCGGATTGTGCCTTGGAAACGGATTGGATCGATGCAGCGAATGCGCTTGGGGCGGACAGAGAGCTCACAGATTGGGTCCACGCAGTGGCGAGCCGAAGAAGGTAACGACCGACTAGCTCGATGTCTCCGAGCGCTCTGCCCGCGGAAGGCGGAGCGGACGACTTCGCCCTGGCGTTCATCGGTCGCAACCAATCGATGGCTATTGCGCGGAGCCCCCGTCTCGCTCGAGGTCTCAATCAGCATCTCACGACCTCGCCATCTCTAGCGCCGCCGGCAGTCGCAGGGTGATGTCGTCCTGGTCGATTGGGAGCTGGCTGCCTCGGCGGACCGCCGACCGGACCAGTGCCGCATATTCGCCGAGCTCGATGTAGGGCTGGCCGGCGAGCCAGGGCTGGTCGAAGGCGGGGATGGCGAACTGGCCGCGGTGGAGTTCGATCAACCGCTTCGCCGTTGGGAGCAGGGCGAGGAGGCTTGGCCAATTGACGGCGCCCTGGCCGACGGGAGCCAGGTGCCGGCGGAGGTCGGTGTCGCCTTCGAACCTCAGGGTGGCGTCGTCGATATGCACCTGGGTGACGTGCGGGGCGAGGCGGCGGGCGGCGGCGAGGGGCTCTTCGAGGCGGACCAGCATATTGGCGGGGTCGTAGGAAACGCCGAGGGTGTCGGGTCCGACGCGCTCGATCAGTTCGAGGCATTCGTGCGAGGTGATCTCCTCGTGGGTCTTCACCAAGGCGCGCATGCCGAGATCGGCGAGCACGGGTTTGAGCTCGATGAGCAGCGTGGCGACGGCACCGAGCTGGGCGCGCCAGTCGCCGGCGCGATCCTCGAGGGTGCCGATGGTGAAGAACATCTCGCGCATGCCGAGCGACACGCCGGTTTCCAGCAGCCGCCGGACGCCCAGCGCGAGGTTGCCGTCACCGAGCTGCAGTTCGCGGGTGTGGCGATCGAGCCGCAACGGGTTGAGCCAGTCGAGGCTCGCGGCGATGGCGATGCCGAGATTGTCGGCTTCGGCCTTCAGCTCACGCAGCACGGCAGGGTCGAGCGTCGGGCTCAGTTCGAACAGGCTGTAGAACGTGATTTCGTCGGCGCCCAGAGCGGCGGCTTTGCTGATGGCGTCGAGCGGGTCGTTGCCGGCGTCGGGGATGCTGCCGCGCATGAGGGAGAACATCGGAGGCTCCTGGAGTGCGTTGAGGATGGGTCTGGTATGTCGGCTCAGCGCCCACGGACGTCATTCCCGCGCAGGCGGGAACCTAGTGGGATGCCCGCTGCCCTCGCTGAAGCTGCGAGATCCCACTGGGTCCCCGCCTGCGCGGGGATGACACCGGTGGATGGGGCGGGTTTGAGCGCGATCATTGGATTGGTGCAGCCCCATCGCAAAACTCCTAGTCGATCTGGAGGATGCCGCGTGGGAACCGGGTCAGCCATTCGGCGCCGGTCTCGGTCACCAGGGCGACGTCGCCGGCGCAGACATGGCCGAGGCCGGGCAGGGTGAAATTGGGGTGGATCTCGAACACCATGCCCGGTCGTAGCAACGGGCCGTCGGCGTCGCGGCTCCGGTCGCGGCGTGGCGATAGCGCCTCGGCGAGGCCGGGTTCGCTGTAGTCGAGGCCGAGGCCGTGGCAGGACTGGAAGCGGAACGGATCGTTGTCGCGGGTATGGGGGCAAAGCCCGTCGATCCCCGTTTCAAGCAGATCGACCAGCTCATGCACCGGCCGGCCGGGAACGAGCGCAGCAAGCGCTGCATCCTGCATGTCGATGAGACGCGCTGTCGCGTCGGCCAGCTCGGACGCGGGCTTGCCGCGGCTGCCGATGCGGAGCCCCTGCGCGAAATAGCCTTCGAACGACACCATGGTGCCGAGCTGCACGCGATCGCCTGGCGCGATGCTGGGCGGCAGCTCGAACATCTCGAAATACGTCACCGGCGGTTCGGGACCGGTAGAGAGCCAGAGGCGCGAAACATCGGCGCCCAGCGCGCGGCCGGCGTACTCGACTTCGGCCATCAGGCGGGCCGGGGTGGCCTGAGGCTCGGCGGCATAGGCGAAGGCGCGGGCCAGCATGGCGTCGGAAATCTCCGCAGCGCGGCGATGCAGCGCGGTTTCGGCCGGGTCGCGATCGAGGCGCATGGCCTGCAGGATCGGATCGATCCGCACCATGCGCGGGAAGGACGAGGCGAAAGTGGCGGCGAGCTTTGCGGTCATTTCGTCGGCACCGGCGACGCCGATGCGCCAGCGGTTGGCGTGGGCGATGGCCGAGGCGCGGGCAACGAGGCCGGCCGGTCCGGCGATCTCGACTGCATAGAGGCTGCCGACGCGGGTGTCGAACAGCCGCGCCTCGTTCTTGCCGGGAGCGACGATCACCGCATCAGTCGCGGTGATCACCAGCATGGAGGGCGCCCACATCGGGGTGAAGTTGGTGAACCAGCCGATATTGCCGCTTGTCTGGGTAGCGGCGGCAAGGCCGCGCGGCGCCGAGAAGGCGACGATGGCATCGAGGCCGTGGCGCACGAGCAGTTCGCGACCGGCGCTTAGCCGTTGTTGAAGCAGGGCAATCGGGAGAGCGGCGGTCATCTGACATCCACAAGAGCGGTGAGGCGGCTCGGTGCCGCTTGACAACAGGTTCTGGATGGTTCGATATCAAACTGTAAGGAAAGTTACCAGACGGTCTCAGATGGACATGCAGATCCTTGCCGGCAGCCCCCGGCTGCTCCGCAACCTCAACGAGAAAGCAGTGCTGCAGCGCCTGCTCGCCGAGGGCTCGCTGACGCGCATGGAGCTCGAAGCCTTTACCGGGCTGTCGAAGCCGGCCATGTCCGATCTGCTGCGCCGGCTGGAATCCGCAAACCTCATCCGTCGCGACGGAGAAAAGGCCGGCACCTATGGCCCCAAGGCCGGCCTATGGAGCCTCGAGCCGCGCTCGGGGTTCGTCGCAGGCATCGATGTCGGCTCCCACGGCATCGATGCCGCCATTTCCGATATCACCGGCAACACCATTGCCAGCTTCCGCCACGCTGCCGAGCCGGGCGATCGCTATGACGCGCATGAGCGGCTGACGTCGGTGCTGGCGAGCGTCACCCGGGAAGCCGGGATCACCGTGCGCGACATCGACCAGCTGGCCGTGGGCCTTCCGGGCATCGTCGATATCCGGGCGGGGAACCTCCGCAAGGGCCAGCAGCTCCCTAACTGGGAGGGCTACCACATCCCCGAGGCGCTCGAGAGCGTGCTCGGACATCGCCATGTGCTGATCGAGAACGACGTGAACCTTGTCGCCATCGAGGAGATGGCGTGCGGCGCTGCCAATGGCGTGCAGTCGTTCATCCTGTTCTGGGTCGGCGACGGCGTCGGCGCCGGCGTGGTGATCGGCGGACGGCTGATGCATGGCTCGACCGGCACCGCTGGCGAACTCGGCGGAGCCATGGTGCCCGACCGGATGGCAAAGCCCGGCGAGCCGGTGAGGATGGCGCTGGTCGAAGCGCTGCTTGACGTGCCGGCGATCGACGCGCTGGTCACGGCGCATGAGTTGCGCGGGCCGGACAGCGCCGAGGCGATCCGGCAGGCGGCGCTCAGCGACAAACATCCGAAATTCTTCGCCGAGCTGGGGTACCGGGTCGCCGCGGCGCTGACCGGCGCGATCGGCATTCTCGACCCCGAGATGGTGGTGTTGGGCGGGGCCATCGGCCGCGCCGGAGGACGGGCGCTGGCCGACAGCGTCGCCGATATCCTCAAGACCCTGCCGATCGCCATTCCACAGATTGTCCCGACCGCGGTGAGCAGCAACGCCGTGCGGGCGGGGGCCGTAGAACTCGCGCTCGAGCATGCTCGAGAACGTGTGTTCACGGGAGGCAGCGCGGCACGCGGCCTCCCGTGAGGAGATTGGACCACTTGATGAGAAGCACCCATTCCCCGGAGACGATTATGCATACCAATTCAGTGCCTAAGAAGCCCTCCCCGAGCTTGATCGGACGTTTGCGCACAAGCCTTCGCGCCCTGGCGCTTGGGGCGCTGGCCAGCGTATCTGCCTTCGCCGTCACCGCTCCGGCGCTCGCCGAAGTCCCGCTCGACCAGCTGGTTCGTATCGTGGCCGAGGGCGGCAACAGCTTTACCCGCACCTTCAACCCGTTCTCGCCGACGGCGCGCTGGGTCAGCACGCGGACCATGTACGAGCCGCTGATGATTCAGAACTATGCTACCGGCAAGCTCGATCCGTGGCTGGCGACGGCCTATGAATGGTCGGCCGATGCGCTGAGCCTGACGGTGACGCTGCGCGATGACGTGAAGTGGTCGGATGGCCAGCCGTTCAGCGCCGACGACGTCAAGTTCACCTTCGAGCTGATGAAGGCCAATCCCGGCCTGATCGGGCCGGCATCCGGCGCCTTCGGCCAGTATCTGAGCGCAGTCGAGGCGGTGGATGCGAAGACGGTAAAGTTCACCTTCTCTTCGACCTATACGCCCGGTCTCTATTCACTGGTCGACCAGTTCATCGTGCCGCAGCACATCTGGAAGGATGTCGCCGACCCGGTGACCTTCGAGAACCCCGATCCGGTCGGCACGGGCCCCTTCACCACCATCGATGCCTTCGGCACCGATCGCTACCAGGTGACCAAGAACCCGAACTACTGGCAGCCGCTCAACATCGAGGGCGTGTTCGTCCAGGGCTTCAACGGCAACGACCAGGTCAGCGCCGCGACGCTCTCGGGCAATCTCGATTGGGGTGGGCTGGTGCCCGACCCGGACGTGACGTTCGTGCCGCTCGATCCCGAGCATTTCGGCTACTGGTGGCCGCGCACTTCGGTGGTGCTGCTGCTCGCCAATACCACTGACGGGGCGCTGGGCGACACGGTGGTGCGCAAGGCCATGAGCATGGCGCTCGACCGCCAGCGCATGATCAATACCGGTGTGTGGGGCAAATCGGTTGCCGCCAATGCCACCGGCCTGCCGGAAGCGCCGTTCAAGGATTGGCTCGACCCCAAGGTGATCGAAGCGGGCGCCGCGTGGGTCAGCATGGACCCCGACGCCGCCAACAAGATGCTGGACGACGCCGGTTATGCCAAGGGCGCCGACGGGGTGCGCGTCGGCAAGGACGGCAAGCCGCTGAAGTACGACATCATCGTCCCCTCGGGCTGGAACGACTGGGTGTCGGCCTGCCAGATCGTCGCCGAGAATCTCAAAGACATCGGCATCGACGTGACGCTGCGCACCACCACGGCGGACAGCTGGACCAACTCGACCTTCACCGGCCAGTTCCAGCTTTCGCTCGGCACGGCGCAGCGGACGGCGACGCCGTTCGAGTTCTATCGCAACAACATGGCGACCACTTCGGTGAAGCCGGTTGGCGAGGCCTCGCCGAACAACCAGCAGCGCTATGGCGACCCCAAGGTCGATGAGCTCCTGGCCAAGTTCGCCGCTTCGACCGATGCGGCCGAGCAGAAGGCGATCATCGCCGAACTCGAAGGCATGTTCTCGGCCGCGGCGCCCGCCATCCCGCTCTACGAGCAGCCGGACTGGGGTCTCTACAATACCCGTCGCTTCACCGGCTTCCCCAATGAGCAGGACCCCTACGCGCCGCTCAGCCTGCAGATGACCAATGGTCCGCTGCTGGTCTGGCCGCACCTGGCCCGCCGCGCCGAGTAGATGCGTTGCACGTCTCGACTACCTGAACCGGAGCTCCCGCCTTTGGCGGGTGGGAGCCCCAGCCACCGGCCTCAGTGATCCTCCACCGCGCAGCGGGGGAGGGGGACCAGCGAAGCTGGTGGAGGGGGCGACCCCAAACACCGGCGTTTCCCGCCGCCCCCTCCACCGCCTTCGGCGGTCCCCCTCCCCCGTTTCACGGTGGAGGACCAAGGAGGATCCCGTGCCTTCGTTGTCCCCGGAGCCTGCCGATGTATTACATTGCGAAGCGATTGGCGTTCTATGTGCTGGCAGCTTTTGTCGCCATCACCGTCAACTTCTTCCTGCCGCGGCTGACCCCGGGCGATCCGGCGTCGACCATCGTCGCCACCTACTCGACCTCGCTCAACGCCGAGTCGCTGGCTGCGCTGAAGGCGGCCTACGGGCTCACCGACGAGCCGCTGCTGCAGCAATATGTGAGCTATCTCGGCAATGTGCTGCGCGGCGATTTTGGCCGCTCGCTCTCCAATTTTCCTGCACCGGTAATGGCGGTGATCGGCGCCGGGTTCGGCTGGTCGATCCTCCTCGGTCTCACCTCGGTGCTGCTCAGTTTCGTGATCGGTTCGGTGCTCGGCGCCATCGCGGCGTGGCGCCGCGGCGGCTGGTTCGACCGGCTGACGCCGCCGGTGCTGCTGTTCCTCGGCTCGTTCCCGTATTTCTTCCTGGCGCTGCTGCTGTTCTACATCTTCTGCTTCAAGCTCGGCTGGTTCCCGATGGGCAATGCCTATTCGAGCGTCAACCCGCCGGCGCTGAACCTCGCTGGCATTGGCGACATCCTCATGCACCTGATCGCGCCGGCCTTCACCATCGTTCTGGTGTCGCTCGGGCCGTGGACGCTCAACATGCGCAACGCCATGATCGGCGTGTTGAGTGAGGATTACCTGACCCTCGCCGAGGCCAAGGGGCTGAAGCCGCGCCGGGTGCTGCTGTCGCATGCGGTGCGCACGGCGCTGCTGCCCAACATCACGGCGCTCGGCGCGGCGGTGGGGGCGGTGTTCTCGGGGCAGCTCCTGACCGAGATCGTCTTCACCTATCCCGGCCTCGGCTATGCGCTGATGCGCGCCGTCAGCGCCGTCGACTATCCGCTGATGCAGGCGCTGTTCCTCATCATCACCCTGTCGGTGCTGGCGGCGAACTTCCTCGTCGACACGCTCTACGTGCTGCTCGATCCGCGCGTGCGGACGGGCGGGGAGGCTTAGATGTCGCTCAGCGAAACTTTTGGCGCCAGGGCGCGCCGGCAACTCCTCGGCTCGATCCCGGTGACGGTCGGGCTCGTGATCCTCGGTGCTCTGGTCGCGGCCAGCGCTTTGGCGCAGCTGATCGCGCCCTACAACCCGAAGCGCGCCACCGGCGGCATCAACGAGCCGCCCTCGCTGGCCCACCTGTTCGGCACCACCGGGCAGGGGCAGGATGTGCTCAGCCAGTTCCTCTATGGCGGGCAGAACACGCTGTGGGTGGCGTTTTCGATCGCGGTGCTGACGACGCTGCTGGCATTGATCGTGGCGCTCACTGCCGCCTATTTCCGCGGCTGGGTCGACGACGTGCTGACGCTGGTCACCAATGTCTTCCTCGTCATCCCCGGCCTGCCGCTGGTGGTGGTGCTGGCGGCGTTCCTGCCGCCCGGTCCGCTCACCATGATCATGGTGCTGACCATTACCGGCTGGGCCTTCGGGGCGCGCCTGTTCCGGTCGCAGGCGTTGAGCCTCAGGGAGCGCGAGTTCATCGCGGCTGCCGAAGACGTGGGCGAAAGCCGCTGGCGCATCGTCGCCATCGAGCTGCTGCCCAACATGGGCTCGGTGGTCGCCGCCTATTTCGTCAACCAGGTGATCTTCGCTATCACCGCGCAGGCCTCGCTCGAGTTCCTTGGGCTCGGCGATGGCGGACAGATCACCTGGGGTTCGATGCTGTTCTGGGCGCAGAACAGCTCCGCCCTGATCCGCGGCGCCTGGTGGACCTTCGTCGTCCCCGGCATGGCCATCGCCCTCACTGCCTTCTCGCTGGCGCTGATCAACAACGCCGTCGACGAGATCGGCAATCCGCGGCTGCGCGCCGACCGGCTGTTGCGCAAGGCCGGGGTCAGGAAACCGAGCGCTACGCTCATGACCCCGGTGAAGCGCGATGCTTGATACTCCTGCCCTCGACGTCGTCGACCTCTCGGTCGGCTATGCCGGCGAGAACGGCATCATCCCGGCGGTCGACCGGGTGTCGTTCAGCATCGCTGCCGGCGAGTTCATGGGGCTCGCCGGGGAATCGGGTTGCGGCAAGTCGACGATCGCGCAGTCGATCCTCAGGTTGCTGCGCGCCCCGGGGATCATCACTGGCGGCGAGATCCGCGTGGCCGGCAACGACATGTTGTCGAGCAACGACGATGCAGTACGGGCATTGCGCTGGCGCACTGCGTCGATCGTCCTCCAGAATTCGTTGACCTCGCTCAATCCGGTGAAGCGGATCGAGTGGCAGTTGCAGGAAGCGCTGAACCGCGGCGGTGCCGGGGTGAAGCGAACGCCGTCCGAACTGTTGCAGATGGTCGATATCGACCCCAGGCGGCTGCGGGCCTTCCCGCATGAGCTCTCGGGCGGGCAGCGGCAACGCGTAGTGATCGCCATGGCGCTGGCGCTCGAACCCAGGCTGATCATCCTCGACGAGCCGACCACGGCGCTCGACGTGATCGTGCAGCAGGAAATCTTCGTTACGGTGAAAGCGCTGCAGCGGCAGATGGGCTTTGCCGTGCTGCTGATCACCCACGACCTGCCGCTGCTGTTCGACGTGGCCGACCGCATCGCGGTGATGAAGGACGGCAGGATCGTCGAGACGGCCGCCGTGGCGGAGTTCCGGCTACACCAGGAGCACCCGTATTCGAAGGCACTGCTGAGCGCGACGCCGAAGGTGGATTTCTCGGTGCCGCAGGTCGTGCGGCCGAAGACGGTGGCGCATCCGGTGCTGGAGACGGCGCACCTCACCAAGGCCTATGGCACCAACCCGCTGACGGGGCGCTCGGCTCTGGTGGCGGTCAACGATGTGTCGTTCCGGCTGGCGCCGGGCGAGATCGTGGCGCTGGTCGGCGCCTCGGGCAGCGGCAAATCGACATTCGGGCGCATCGTCACCGGCCTGACCCGGCCGAGTTCGGGCGATGTGCTGGTCGATGGTCGCACCCCGGTGCCGGTGTCGCGCCGCCGTCCGCACCAGCCGCGCGCCGCGCAGATGGTGTTCCAGGATGTCTATGGTTCGCTCAACCCGCTGCACACCATCGGCCACCACCTGCGCCGTGCGGTGATCTCGGCGCCCGGCGGCGACAAGGCCGATGTTGAGGGCAGGGTGGCGGCCCTCCTTACCGAGGTCGGGCTGCTGCCGACCGCCAGCTATCTCGACCGCCGTCCGCATGAGCTCTCCGGCGGGCAGCGCCAGCGCGTCGGCCTTGCGCGGGCGCTCGCCGCTTCGCCCAAGCTCCTCGTGGCCGACGAGCCGGTCTCGATGCTCGACGTGTCGATCCGGCGTGACATCCTCAGCCTGATCGCGCGGCTCCGCGACGAGCAGGGGGTCGCCGTCCTCTACATCACCCATGACGTGGTCAGCGCCGGCTACATCGCCGATCGCATCGCGGTGATGCATCGGGGCCAGATCGTCGAGGAAGGGCCGGCCAAGGCGGTACTCGCCAACCCGCAACACGCTTACACGCGCCAGCTCATTGCCGCCGTTCCCGGCGGCATCGGGCTCGAAAGCAACTCCACCGCCCAACCGGTTCCCGCATCATGACAATAAGCCACATCCCCGAAATCCGCGTCGGTATCGACGGACGGAAGTTTCCCCGCGCCGCCGAGCTCGGTCCGCTCAAACTCCTCGAGCGCTGCGCCGAACTCGGCCATGCCGGGGTGTTCTTCCGCACCGTGCTCGACGTTTCACCGACACTCGACCCGGGTTTCCTGGCCGCAGTGAAGCAGCGGGCGGACGAGCTCGGGCTCTACCTCGAAATGGGGCTCGGCAAGATCAACCCGTACAATACACCCGAGGCGCCGGAAGTCCGCGATGTCGGCAAGGGCGACTACCTGCTCGGCATGACCAGGATGATCGAGGCGACGACGGCCATCGGCTGCACGGCGTTGTGGGGCGATACCGCCAACTACCAGCGACACGAGTGGGGGCTGCACGCCATCGACCGCTACCGCACCGATGTCGAGTGGGCCGACCAGCTCGAGGCGACGCGGAAGTTCCTCCTGAAGCTGAAGCCGGTGCTGAGAGATCGCGGCGCCACCATTGCAGTCGAGACGCATGAGGAGATCACCACGGCGGAGATCGTGCGGCTGATCGAACAGGTCGGCGCCGATACGCTGGGCGTGACGCTCGACCTCGCCAATGTGGTGGTACGCGGCGAAGACCCGGTGGCGGCAACGCGGCGCGTCGCGCCCTATGTCAAAAAGACCCACATGCGCGACATCGTGCTGTTCGCCCGCCCGCTCGGGCTGGAGCGGCAGACACGCGCCTGCGGCGACGGGGTGATCGACTGGCAGGCCGTGCTCGGCGCGCTGTTCGCCGCCGGCAGCTTTCCCAACTTCACCATCGAGAATGTCTGGGGCTCGGACAAGAACCAGATCCCGCTGTTCGATCCGGACTGGCAGGCCCGCCAGCCGGATGCCGAAATGGGCGAGATCCTCGAACTGATCCGCCTGTCGCGGCTGTTCGAGGACGGCGTCGCCAACGGGACGATGATCGCCCCCGACGACTATTTCTCCCCCAATCCCGACCTCGACGAACTCGAAGGGTTCGTCACGCGCAGTGGCGCGACCCTCAAGGCGGCAGCCGATGCGCTGCGCATGACCGTTTCAAAGGAGTAAGCCGCAAATGAATTATCCGCTCAAAGTGCTCGTCGTCGAAGCCCATCCCGACGAGGCGGAAATGTACTCCGGCGGCACGATGCGGCTGCTTGCCGACAAAGGGGCGGCCGTGAAGTTCATGTCGCTGACCAATGGCGATGCCGGCCACTATCAGATGGATCGGGTACCGCTGCAGCGCCGCCGCGCCCGCGAGGCCTATACCGCCGCCCGCCACCTCGGCGTGCTCGACTACGAGATCCTCGATATCCACGATGGCGAGCTGGTGCCGGACCTCTCGCTGCGCACCGCGGTGATCTCGGCGATCCGCCGCTGGCAGGCCGACATCGTCATCACCTTCCATGACGATTGCCCCGGCCATCTCGACAACCGTGCCGCCGGTCGCGCGGTGCGCGAGGCTTCCGGCTTCTGCACCAATGGCAATATCGTGCCCGACGTGCCGCCACTGGCCGATGCGCCGATCTGCCTGAAGATGACCGACTACGGCGCCCTCGACGTGCACAGGCACGACGTGGTGGTGGATGTCGGCGCGTCGATCGATGCCAAGCTCAAAGCGTGCGCCGCGCATGCGACGCAGTTCTACGAGTTCGCGCCGTTCGAGCGCGGCTTTCTGAACGAAGCGCCGGTGATTGGCGACTGGGCGGCGGAGCGGGCGTTCATCCTGAAGTACTGGCCGGAGTTCATGTACACGCAGCCGGGAATGGCGGGCGCGGGAGAGTTCGCCGAGAGTTTCCAGCTGGCGGACTATGGGCGGAAGGTGACGGCGAAAGAGGTGTCGGCGCTGCTCGGGGTCTAGGGCGGGGTACACACCGGCGTTGGAGTGGTTGCCTTCTCCCCTTGTGGGAGAAGGTGCCCGAAGGGCGGATGAGGGGTATCTCTCCGCGTCCTATGTCGCCCGTCGCTACGCTCCGGTCGCGCTACACTGCGTTTCGCGAACCCCTCATCCGG
>NZ_DASZAW010000073.1:0-50436 GCF_035944845.1 Devosia sp.
GGATAGATCGCCCCATAGCTGGCGTCGATGAAATACGAATACTCCCCTTCAACGGAGAGCTTTCGGATCTCATATCCAGTCGCGTCGCCATCATAGAGGATGGCAAGGCAGATGGTTCTGACGTTCATTGGCTTCCTATCCGGCTGGTATATATCGAACCAGCATATGCCGGGCCTATATATGGAGCCGGAAAAAAGCGCAACAAGGGCTGGGGAGGGGCTGCCATGCATTTTCTTCATGGCCAACCGTTTGAATACTAACGGTTTCCGTCAGGCGTCGACGAACCGCAGCATTTCGGCAAGGGCTCGCAAGGCCAGTTTCTGGCTGGCTGCGGCCACGAACCAGGCGTTGAGGAACTTATCGTCCCGGTGTCCGCAGGTGAGCGGCAACCCGTCCATTCCCAGTACCACACCACCTGCCGCCTGCAGCACTGCCTGACCCGCCGCGGTGTCCCATTCCGAAGTTGGGGTAAACCGCGGGTAAAGCTGCGCGTCGCCCTTGGCGAGCAGGCAGAACTTCAGCGACGAGCCGACCGACACGTCTTGCGCTACCTCGAGGGTGTCGCAGAGTTCGGCCAGCGCGGCGTGCCCATGCGAGCGGCTGGCGACGATGCGCAACGGATGCTCGGCCTCGGCCACCTGCAGCGGCTCCACGCTCTCTATGGCGTCGCCGGCCAAGCGTCCAGCGAACGCGCCATCCGGTCCGCCCCAGTAAATTTCGCCACTCGCCGGCGCCAGCACCACCCCGCTCACCGGATGCCCATCCTCACAATAGGCGATGTTGACGGTGAACTCGCCATTGCGCTTCAGGAACTCCTTGGTGCCATCCAGCGGGTCGACGACGAAGTAGCGCGCCCCGAGCTCCGGGATACGTCCTGCAGCGACGCTTTCCTCGGCCAGCACCGGCAGGCCGGTCTCGGCCAGATACTCGAGGATGATCGCCTCGGCGCGCTGGTCGGCTTCCGTCACCGGAGACCCATCGGCCTTTTCCATTGCCACCACCTGGCGATGGTAGACCTCGAGGATCACGTCCGACGCTGCCATGGCGGCGCGATTCATCAGTTCGGCCAGTGGCAGGGTCATCGGATTTCGACATCCAGTCCGAGGTCGAGCGGCCTGGCGCCCATGGTGATCTGGCTCGACGAAATGAAGTCCACTCCGGTCTCGGCAATGCCGCGCACCCGCTCGAGCGTCACACCGCCTGACGCTTCGAGCCGCGCGCGTCCCGCGTTCAGCTTCACTGCGGCGCGCAACAGGCTGTTGTCCATGTTGTCGAGCATGACGATCGTTGCGCCCGCCTCCAGCACATCGCTGAGTTCATCGAGTGTCGTCACCTCGATCTCGATCGCCACCAGGTGTCCTGCCGCGGCGCGGGCCGCGATAAACGCCTTGGCCGCTCCGCCAGCCACCGCAATGTGGTTGTCCTTGATCAGGATGGCGTCACCGAGCGCATAGCGATGGTTGGCGCCGCCGCCACAACGGACGGCGTATTTCTCGAACGCCCGAAGCCCCGGGGTGGTCTTGCGGGTATCGCAGATGCGGGCAGTGGTGCCGGCGACCGCTTCTACGAATTTATGCGTATGTGCGGCGATGCCACTGAGATGATTCAGGAAATTGAGCGCCGTCCGCTCCCCGGCCAGCAGTTGCCGCGCATCGCCGGCCACCACCGCGACGATGTCGCCCTTGTTCACATTGGCGCCGTCCGCCACCTGCGGATCGAACGACACGGCGTTCCCCAGTTGCCGGAACACCTCGAGCGCCAGCGGCAACCCGGCGATCACGCCCGGCTCGCGGGCCGTCAGCGTTGCCGTTGCCACTGAGCCAACCGGGATCGTTGCCTGCGAGGTCAGATCGCCGGCAAGTCCGAGGTCTTCGGCAAGGGCGCGGCGAACGGCGTCTTCGACGAGGGCAGGGGGCAGGGTGCCGATAAGGCTGTCGCGCATGGTCTCGGGCTCTTGTGCTGGCGGCGAGCGGTTTACGCGACCCCGCCAACCCACGCAATGCCGCCACTGGTCCGACAATTACCTCCGTATCCGGAACAAATCGTGGTCGCACCCGTTCCGATCCAGCGCCAGTTCAGGGCGGGTTGGCTGTTGCATCACAAGAAGAACGGAGAAAAATCCATGCAGCTCAAGCGCTTATTGCTTACCACCACGAGCCTTTGCATGCTCTCGCTGCTCCCCCTCACTGCCCTGGGGCAGGATGCGGGGCTGACAGCGGCCTACAACGCCTATGTCGAAGCCCAGAGTGGCGACGACGCCGATGCAAAAGCCGCCGCCGAGGCCGCTTTCCTCGCCGAGTGCCAGCGCATCGGCGCCCCCGACCTGCAACAATGCATCGCTATCGCGACCGGCGCCGCGACCGTCGAACAACCTGCCGCGCCCGCGGAAGAGCCCGCCCCGCCGGCTGAAGAGCCTGCGCCACCTCCTGAGGAGCCTGCTCCACCCACCGAGGAACCGGCCGCACCTGCCGAGGAGCCCGCGCCACCTGCCGAGGAGCCGGCCGCACCTGCCGAGGAGCCCGCCGCACCTGCCGACGAACCAGCTCCGGCCGAAGAGCCGGCGCCGCCTCCGGCCGAAGAGCCCGCAGCGCCGGCCGAGCAGCCTGCCGCGCCAGCTGCACAGCCGCCTGCCGCCGAGCAGCCGGCCGAACCCGCGCCGGCCGAGCAGCCGGCGGAGCAACCTGCTCCAGCCGAACAGCCGTCCCCCGCAAGTGATCCGGCCCTGATCGCCGCGTTCGAGGCCTACGTGTCGGCCAGCTCGGGCGGCGACGCCAATGCAAAGGCAACGGCCGAGGCTGCCTTTCTTGCCGAGTGTAACCGCCTGGGCATCCAGTCACTCGACGAGTGTCTTGCCCTGATGGGCGGCGCTCCTGCGGCTCCTGCCGAACCGGCAGCTCCGGCCGAGCCGGCGCAGCCAGGTGAAACTCCGGCAGTGGACCAGTCGGGCCAACCGCTCGAGGTCGTGCCCGATCAGGAAAACCCGGACGCTCCGACAGCGCCGGTGCTCGATAGCGCCAAGGACGCCGTGGACGCCGGCGCAGAAGAACCGGCTCCGGCCGAACCGCCTGCCGCTCAGGCCCCGCCGCCTGCCACCGATGCCGAAGCTCAGACCCAGGCTCCCCCGCCGGCCGAGGAAGTCGAGGCTGCGGTAGCCACAGAAGGCAAGCGCGTCGAGCAGCTTCCGGCTCCCGAGGCTCCGCCTGCAGCTCAGGAGGCCAAGAAGGATGGTGACAAGCTGATCATCAATATCGGCATCAACATCAACATCTTCACGCCCTACAAGGATCGCGACCGCATCGGCCGCGGCGACGACGAGGTCTATTACGAAGAGCTCGATAACGGCCGCTACCGCCAGACGGTTATCCGGCCGGACGGCACCCGCGTCGTGACGGTATGGAACCGCTATGGCGAGATCATCCGTCGCGTGAAGGTGCTGCCCGACGGCACCCGCGTCATCCTGGTCTTCTCGCCCGACGATCGCCGCAACGACGACTGGCGCGATCCGGGCGACGAGCTGCCGCCGTTCTACCTGCCGATCCCGGTGGACGATTACGTGCTCTACAGCGAGCGCTCGGACGAAGACGATATCGAGCGCTTCCTCAGCGAGCCGCCGCTGGAGAAAGCCGCGCGGGTTTACACCGTCGATGAAGTGAAGCGTTCAGCCCGTATCCGCGACACCGTTCGTCGCGTTGAAATCGGCGACCTGACCTTCGACACCGGGTCGGCCCAACTCGGCCGCGACCAGGTGGGTTCTCTCGGCAAGGTCGCCGAGGCGATGAAGGAGATACTCGACCGCAACCCGGGTGAGACCTTCCTCATCGAGGGCCACACCGACGCTGTCGGCTCGGATGAGTCCAATCTGGTGCTGTCCGACGAGCGCGCCGGCACCATCGCGGACCTCCTCAGCGAGTTCTACGACGTCCCGCCGGAGAACCTCACCACGCAGGGTTATGGCGAGCGCTACCTCAAGGTCGAGACCGACGGCGCCGAACGCGCCAACCGCCGCGTCACCGTTCGCCGCATCACCTCGCTGGTGTCGGGCAGCGGCGCCTGATCGAAGCACCGGCAGGTGCAAGTGTGGAACCCGCGCTCCGGCGCGGGTTCTCTTTGATCTGTTCCGTGGCGCCCACGCGCCTCACCCCAACCGGTACGGCACCACCTCGCGTCGGTCGACATCGATCTCCAGTCGCGCATCCATCGGTGGCACCGAACGCTGGATGCAGTTGGTGCGCGGACAGATCCGGCAACTGATGCCGATCGGCTCAAAGCCCCGCCCGAGGTCGAGGTCGGCCGCGTAAGTGAGCTTGCCCGCATGCGCTATCTCGCAGCCGAGCGCATAGGCATAGCGCCGCACCGGCCCGCGAAACCCGCCGGTGTGTTTTTCCTCCGACCAGGCGAGGCAGAGGTAGCGGTTGCCATCCGGCGTCTCCGCCAGCTGCCGCGCGATCCGCCCACTATGCTCGCCGAATACCCGGTGCACGTTCCACAGCGGACAGGCGCCGCCGAAACGCGGAAACTGCAGCGGCGTCGCCGAGTGCCGCTTGGTGATGGTCCCGGCTGCGTCCACCCGCGCAAAGAAGAACGGCACTCCACGCGCCTTCGGCCGTTGCATGGTCGAGAGCCGGTGTCCGACCTGCTCCATCGATGCGCCGAACTCGAACGCCAGTTCTTCGACGTCGTAACCGGTCCGATCCGCCGCTGCGAGAAATGCGCCATAGGGCATCTGCAGCGCCCCGGCGAAATAGTTGGCGAGCCCCAGCCGGCAGATATCGGCTGCCTGCCGGGTCTTGAACTCGGCCCGGCCGACGATCCCGTCGATCAGTTCCGCCTGTTCGATCAGTGCCAGCTGCACGCCAAGCTGAAAATACTGCGTCGCCGGCGCCAGTCGCCCGTTGAGGACGATCGTGCGGCTCGCCCGTTCGTACCGTCGCATTTGGTCCGGCGCGTTCGGCTCCTCGAACAGCACGGAGATCCGATGCCGCGCCGTCAGGTAGCTCGCCAGCCGCTCGAGCCGCCCGTGCAGGGCGAGACCGATGCTCGCCGCAAGGGTCTCGGCAGCCAGATCAAGCGGATCGATGTAGTTGTTGGCGTAGTGGAAGAAGTCACGCACTTCCTCGTAGCTGGTCTGCAGCCCCGGCCCGCCGACCATCGCCGCATCCGCCCCCATCAGTCGCTCGTTCGCCTTGCGATAGGCCTCGTAGAGCCGCAGCATCGCCCGTGCCGTATCGGGCGCGCTCGCCGCCACCGACTTGAGCTCGATCAGCCCTGGCGCTGCCTCGCCGAAGAGGGGATCGGCCATCGCCTCACGCAGATCGGCCAGCACTCGATCGGCCCCCTCCGAGGTCAGCTCCGCAAGATCCAGCCCAAAATTCTCGGCCAGCGTCAGCATCAGCGAGGCCGTCAGCGGCCGCTGGTTGTTCTCGATCTGGTTGAGATAGGACACTGAGATCTCGAGCCGCCGCGCCAGCTCGCGCTGTGTCAGCCCGGCCTTGGTGCGCGCCGCCCGCACCCGGGCCCCGGCGAAGATCTTTCGGTCGGCCATTCGCAAGTTCGCAATTTTGCAGTTTGCAACTTTGCAGAATTAGCAGGTCCGCACATTCCTGTCTCTCACCGCGTGGACGAAGGTGTATGTTGCCGACAAGCCAAGGCCAGGGGACTCCATGCAAAAGATCATCGCCGCACTCGATCAGCGGCGCAGCGCCGCCCGTCTCGGCGGTGGCCAGAAGCGCATCGATGCGCAGCATGCAAAGGGCAAGCTCACCGCCCGCGAGCGCCTTGAAGTGCTGCTCGATCCGGGGTCGTTCGAGGAATACGACATGTTCGTCACCCACCGCGCGGTGGATTTCGGCATGGACGAGAACATCGTCCCAGGCGACGGCGTGGTCACCGGCTGGGGTACCATCAACGGCCGCCTCACCTACGTGTTCAGCCAGGACTTTACGGTGTTCGGCGGTTCGCTCAGCGAGACCCACGCTCAGAAGATCTGCAAGATCATGGATCTCGCCGTGCAGAACGGCGCTCCCGTGATCGGCCTCAACGATTCCGGCGGCGCCCGCATCCAGGAGGGCGTCGCGGCGCTCGGCGGCTATGCCGAGGTGTTCTGGCGTAACGTCCAGGCCTCGGGCGCCATCCCGCAGATTTCGGTGGTCATGGGCCCCACTGCCGGCGGCGCGGTCTATTCCCCAGCCATGACCGACTTCATCTACATGGTGAAGGACACCTCCTATATGTACGTCACCGGCCCGGACGTGGTGAAAACCGTCACCTCCGAGATCGTCACCCACGAGGAACTCGGCGGCGCCTCGACCCATACCAAGGTCAGTTCCGTCGCCGACGCCGCGTTCGACAACGACATCGAGACCCTGCTCGAAGTCCGCCGCCTGTTCGACTTCCTGCCGCTGAACGCCGCCGACAAGCCGCCGGTCGTCGCCGTCAATGACAGCATCGATCGCGCCGAACTCAGCCTCGATACGCTGATCCCCGACAGCGCCAACAAGCCCTACGACATGCGCGAGGTGATCCTCAAAATCGCCGATGAGGGCGATTTCCTCGAGATCCAGAAGGATCATGCCGGCAATATCCTCGTCGGCTTCGTCCGCCTCAACGGCTCCACTGTTGGCGTCGTCGCCAACCAGCCGCTGGTGCTTGCCGGCTGCCTCGACATCAACTCCTCGAAGAAGGCGGCGCGCTTCATCCGCTTCTGCGACGCCTTCTCGATCCCCATCCTGACGCTGGTCGATGTCCCCGGCTTCCTCCCCGGCGTCGCCCAGGAATATGGCGGCATCATCAAGCATGGCGCCAAGCTGCTGTTCGCTTACGCTGAGGCCACCGTTCCCAAGGTCACCGTGATCACCCGCAAGGCCTATGGCGGCGCCTATGACGTGATGGCAAGCAAGCACATCCGGGCCGACGTCAACTACGCCTGGCCCACCGCCGAAATCGCCGTCATGGGCGCCAAGGGCGCAACGGAAATCCTCTACCGCTCCGAATTGGGCGACAAGGACAAGATCGCCAAGCGCACCGCCGACTACGAAGCAAGGTTTGCCAACCCCTTCGTCGCGGCCGAGCGCGGCTTCATCGACGACGTGATCATGCCGCACGGCACGAGGCGGCGGGTGGCACGGGCGTTCGAAACGCTGAGGAACAAGAAGCAGACTGTGCCGCTGAAGAAGCACGGGAACATTCCGCTGTGAGGGCGCCGGTGCAGCCCACCGGCCGCGCCCCTAGCGTCTCCCTCCCCCGTTGCGGGGAGGGATCAAGGGTGGGGGGAGCCGCAAGCTCGATGTCTCGCCGATGAGCATAGAACTCGCCAGGAAACTGCGTCACAACTCGACCGCTCCCGAGCGTCGCTTGTGGCGTTTGCTCCATCCATTTCGCGCTGGCGGCTATCACTTCCGCAAGCAGATTCAGATCGGTACGTACTACGTCGACTTCGCCTGCTTGCATGCTGGTCTGGCTATCGAACTGGATGGAGAGACCCACGGCGGTGATGTCGCACGCTCCAACGACGCCGTTCGCGACGACTACCTCCGGGGCCGTGGCTTCCATGTCCTGCGGCTCACCAATGACGACGTCATGACCAACCCCGAAGGCGTTTACACAGTCATCTCCGACATCCTCGTGACACGCCGAACCAACCAGCGCGCGGCGTCCCCCTCCCCAACCCTCCCCGCAAGGGGGAGGGTGCCCGCCGGTGGACTTGGTACAGACCCAGCCACAAACTCGATCGGCACCTCCCCCCTTGCGGGGGAGGTTGGGAGGGGGGAAGCCCCGAACTCATACCCCGATATGGGCACCCCCTGAATGTTCTCCTCCCTCCTCATCGCCAATCGCGGCGAGATTGCCTGTCGCGTTATCCGCACCGCGAGGCGCATGGGTATCCGCACCATTGCCGTCTATTCCGATGCCGATCGCGATGCCGTGCATGTGAAGCTCGCCGACGAAGCCGTGCATATCGGTGGCTCGGCCGCCCGCGACTCTTACCTCTCGATCGACAGGATCGTCGCCGCCTGCCAAGAGACCCGCGCCGAAGCCGTGCACCCCGGCTATGGCTTTCTCTCGGAGAATCCGGCCTTCCCTGCGGCGCTGGAAAAGGCTGGCATCATCTTCGTCGGTCCGCCCGTCAAAGCCATCGAGGCCATGGGCGACAAGATCACGTCGAAGAAGCTCGCTGCCGCGGCCGGCGTCTCCACCGTGCCCGGTCACATGGGCCTCATCGCCGATGCCGACGAGGCGGTGACCATCTCGCGCTCCATCGGCTACCCGGTGATGATCAAGGCCTCGGCCGGCGGCGGTGGCAAGGGCATGCGCATTGCCCACACCGACGCCGAAGCCCGGGAGGGCTTCGAGCGTTCGAAGTCCGAGGCCGCCTCCAGCTTCGGCGACGATCGCATCTTCATCGAGAAATTCGTCACCGAGCCGCGCCACATCGAAATCCAGCTGATCGGCGACCAGCACGGCAACGTGCTCTGGCTCAATGAGCGCGAGTGCTCGATCCAGCGCCGCAACCAGAAGGTCATCGAGGAGGCGCCGTCGCCGTTCCTCGATGCCGCAACCCGCAAGGCCATGGGCGAGCAATCCGTCGCCCTCGCCAAGGCGGTGGGCTACACCTCGGCCGGCACCGTCGAGTTCATCGTCGACAAGGATCGCAACTTCTACTTCCTCGAGATGAACACCCGTCTGCAGGTCGAGCACCCGGTGACCGAGCTGATCACCGGTCTCGACCTGGTCGAGCTGATGTTCCTGGCTGCCGCCGGCGAGAAGCTGCCACTCACCCAGGCCGAGGTGCCGCTCAGCGGCTGGGCCATCGAGAGCCGCATCTACGCCGAGGACCCGTTCCGCAACTTCCTGCCCTCGACCGGCCGGCTCACCCGCTACGGCCCACCTGCCGAGGAGGCCGGCGCCGAGCTCGTGGTGCGCAACGATACCGGTGTCGCCGAAGGCGGCGAGATCTCCACCTTCTACGATCCGATGATCGCCAAGCTCTGCACCTGGGCGCCGACCCGTATCGCGGCGATCGATGCCATGGAAGTGGCGCTCGACGAGTTCGAACTCGAGGGTGTCGGCAACAACATCCCGTTCCTCTCGGCGGTGATGGGGCAGGAGCGGTTCCGGTCCGGCCGCCTCACCACGGGTTACATCGCCGAGGAATTCCCAAGCGGTTTTAATGGCGTAGCGCCGGATGCGGAATCACTGACGCATCTGGCGGCGCTCGCCTGCTGCTCGGCTTTCGCCCTCGACAAGCGGCTCTACCCGACGACGCCCGAACCTCGTGCGGTGATCATCGGCGATCGGCGCTGGGATTTTTCGGTGCGGGCCGATGGCATCGAGTATTGGCTCACCGCGCCCGACGGCCGGAAGCTCTTGGTCGAAAGCGGCTGGAAGCCCGGCAACAGCCTCTGCATCGCCCGCGTCGACGGGCGCCTGCATCACGTCAAGCTCGACCGCGTCACCGGCGGCTTCCGCCTGCGCTGGCGTGGCGCCGATCTCGTCGCCAAGGTGCTGCTGCCTGATGTCGCCGACCTGATGCCGCTGATGCCGGTCAAGATCCCGCCGGATCTTTCGAAATTCCTGCTCTGCCCGATGCCCGGCCAGATCGTACGCATCGACGTCGCCGAGGGCGATATCGTCGAGGGCGGCCAGACCCTCGCCATCGTCGAGGCGATGAAGATGGAGAACGTGCTGAAGGCCGAAAAGCGCGCCCGGATCAGCAAGGTCCGCGTCAAGCCCGGCAGCGTGCTGGCGGTGGACGAGGTGATTCTGGAGTTCGAGGCGGTATGATGGGAAACGTCCCCTCACCCGGCGCTTCGCGCCACCCTCTCCCTCAAGGGGAGAGGGGAGCCGTAGTGAGATCGGGCCCCTTCCTTCCCTCTCCCCTTGAGGGAGAGGGTGGCGAGCGAAGCGAGACGGGTGAGGGGAAGTAGCAGATGCCCGGCAAACCCACCTTCGCCGACTGGTCAAAGCTCGCCCAGAAAGACCTGCGCGATACCCCGGTGGAGTCGCTGAATCGCGACTATGGCGACCTGCCGATCCGCCCCGCCTACTTCCCCGAGGACGCCACCTCCGACCCGGGGCTTCCCGGCGCCGCCCCGTACACCCGGGGCGTCCGCGCCACCATGTACGCCAACCGCCCATGGACCATCCGCCAATATGCCGGCTTCTCCACGGCTCGCGAAAGCAATGATTTCTATCGCCGGAACCTTGCCGCCGGACAGAAGGGCCTGAGCGTCGCCTTCGACCTCGCCACCCACCGCGGCTATGACAGTGACCACCCCCGCGTCACCGGCGATGTCGGCAAGGCCGGCGTCGCCATCGACAGCGTCGAGGACATGAAGATCCTGTTCGACGGCATCCCGCTCGATCAGATGAGCGTCTCGATGACCATGAACGGCGCCGTGCTGCCGGTGCTGGCCATGTTCATCGTCGCCGCGGAAGAGCAGGGGGTCAAACAAGCCCAGCTCGACGGCACCATCCAGAACGACATCCTCAAGGAGTTCATGGTCCGCAACACCTATATCTACCCGCCCGGACCGAGCATGCGGATCGTCGGCGACATCATCGCCTACACCGCCCAGCATATGCCTAAGTTCAACTCGATCTCGATTTCCGGCTATCACATGCACGAGGCCGGAGCGACGGCGGTGCAGGAGCTTGCCTACACCATCGCCGACGGCATCGAGTATGTGCGCTCGGCCCAGGCGCGCGGCCTAGAGATCGATGCCTTCGCGCCCCGGCTGAGCTTCTTCTTCGGCATCGGCATGAACTTCTTCCTCGAAGTGGCGAAGCTCCGCGCCGCTCGCACCCTATGGCAGAACTACATGGCCGAGCTCGGCGCCAAAGACCCCAAGTCGCTGATGCTGCGCACCCATTGCCAGACCTCCGGCGTGTCGCTGACCGAGCAGGACCCGCACAACAACATCGTCCGCACCACCATCGAAGCCCTAGCCGCGGTGCTGGGAGGTACCCAGAGCCTCCACACCAACAGCTTCGACGAAGCCATTGCGCTGCCGACGGAATTCTCCGCCCGCATCGCCCGCAACACCCAACTGATCCTGCAGCATGAAAGCCGCGTCACCGACGTGGTCGATCCGCTCGGCGGCTCCTACTACATCGAGAGCCTCACCGCCGACCTGGTGGAACGTGCCGGCGCGCTGATCGCAATGGTGGAAGCCGAAGGCGGCATGACCGCCGCGGTGCAGGCCGGCACGCCGAAACTCGAGATCGAGAAAGCCGCGGCTTTGCGCCAGGCCCGCGTCGATCGCGGCGAGGATGTCATCGTGGGGGTCAACCGCTACCGCCTTGAGAACGAACCACCGATCGCCATCCGCGAGATCGACAACAACAAGGTGCGCGACGAACAGGTGGCGCGCCTCGCCGAAATCTGCCGGAGCCGCGACCCTGACGCGGTGGCGGCAGCTTTGCTGTCGCTGCAGAACGTAGCGAAATCCAACGGCAACCTGCTCGCCGCCAGCATTGCCGCCGCCCGCACCCGCGCCACCCTGGGCGAGATCTCTGCCGCACTGGAGCAGGTGTTCAACCGCCACTCGGCCGTCACCCGCGTCATCTCCGGCGTCTATGCCGAAAGCTATGCCGCCGATCCGCAATACGCCCAACTGACCGAACGGATCGCTGCCTTCGAGGCAAAGGAGAAGCGCCCGCCGGCCCTGTTCATCGCCAAGATGGGGCAGGACGGGCACGACCGCGGCGCCAAGGTCATCGCCACCGCCTTTGCCGATCTCGGCTTCACCGTCCATATGGGCGATCTGTTCGAAACCACCCCCGAGGTCGCCGATCACGTCGCCGAACTGAAGGTCGACGCCGTCGGCGTCTCCTCCCTCGCCGCCGGCCACAAGACCCTGGTCCCCGAACTCATCGGCGAACTCAGGGGCAGGGGCCTCGGCGACGTAACCGTCATCGTCGGTGGCGTCATCCCCGAGCAGGATTATGCGTTCCTGCGCCAGGCCGGCGTGGCCGAGATTTTCGGCCCCGGCACCAACGTGCTGGAAGCCGCGTTCTCGGTGCTGAACCAGATCGAGGGGAGGCTGGGTAACCGATGAGTTCGCGATCTCGCCTTGATCCTCCCCCGCAGGGCGGGGGAGGGGGACCGGCGAAGCCGGTGGAGGGGGCGTCGATGCCTCGGTGCCTCGCATGATCGGCCGCCTCAACCACGTCGCCATCGCCGTCCCCGATCTCGCGGCCGCCGCCGCGAAATACCGCGACCTGCTCGGCGCCGACGTGCATCCTCCTCATCATCTGCCCGAGCACGGCGTCACGGTCGTCTTCGTCCACCTCGAAAATACCAAGATCGAACTGATGACGCCGCTCGGCGAGAACTCGCCGGTCAGCAAATTCCTCGCTGCCAACCCCTCCGGCGGCATGCACCACGTCTGCTACGAAGTACCTGACATCGCCTCGGCCATCCGCACTATGGTCGAAGCCGGCGCCCGCGTCCTCGGCGACGGAAAGCCGAAGCTCGGCGCCCATGGCCTGCCGGTGGTGTTCCTGCACCCCAAGGATTTCGATGGGACGCTAATCGAGCTCGAAGAGGTGAAGCCGGAACTGCAGCCGGCATAGTCGGCGCAGACGGCGTGCGTAGCGGCGGTCGCTTCACCGGCTGCGTTGTGGCTATCCCCAGTCGTGGCATTGATGCAATTGGCCGCCGCGGCGCCCTGTGCTACTAGCGCGCGGAAATCGCCTGGGGCCACTATGCTCAAGATTCTCAGCAGCGCGCTCAGCGACATAGTCGGCGGCTATGTGCAGCGGCGCGTCTGGATCACGCTAGCCACCGAAGACATCTTCGACCAGCACCGCCGCACTACATTGGGGCCATTGTGGCTGCTGATCAACTACCTTGCCTTCGCCGGCACCTTCATCTTCGTCTTCAATCCCGGTCCGGTCGATCCTTATTATGCGATCTACGTTGCCGTAGGCCTGCTGGTCTGGACGTATATCAACGACAACATCACCCAAGCAGCTAACCTGTTCCAGCGCGAGGAGAGTTTCATCAGCGGCACCACGCTCCCTCTCTCCGTCTATGTCATGCGGCTGACGTTGCAGAACGTGATCCGTGCAGCTTATGCGGTTCTGGGGTGCGCCGGTATCCTGCTGCTGATGGGGGCAGCGCCGGCCATGGTATGGCTATGGTCTCTCGTCGGCATCCTCATCGTGCTGTTCGTTTCGCCAGCCATGATCGTAGTGTTCGCCTTCCTGGGAGTCTTCTTCCCCGATAGTCAGTTTATCGTGTCCAACCTGATGCGCGTCGCCATGTTCGCTACACCGGTTTTCTGGGTGCATGGCGGCGAGGGAGGACTCCGCGGTGCCCTTTACAACTGGAATCCCTTTACCTACCTGCTGGACGCCGTACGCCAGCCGATTGTCGATGGCACGGTCCCGGTTCTGGCGCTGAGCGCATGCATTTTGGTTGGTGTCGCCTTCTGGGTGCTGGCCATCGTTCTCTTGGGCTCGCTACGGCGTCAGGTTGCTTTAGTCCTCTAATGGTCTCGATCAAGGCAAACGATCTTCGGCTCGCTTATCATGTTCGTGAGAAGCTCACGCTTCGTCCACGAGCAACGCGAGTGTCAAAACACACCGGCGGCACCATCACCGGCGCAGGGCGCCACAGGTTTGTCACTGCTCTTGATGGCGTCAGTTTCGAACTTGAAGCTGGCGATCGCCTGGGCCTGGTCGGTGCCAACGGTGCCGGCAAGACGACTCTTCTCAAGGTTCTCTACGGCATTTACGAGCCGACTGCCGGCAACCTCGAAATCAGGGGCAAAGTGGACGCTCTGTTCAACATCAGCATCGGCTTCCGGCAGGAAGCCACTGGTCGCCGTAACATTATGCTCCGCGGCTTGATTAATGGTTGGACCGAAGATCAGATCGCCGGCAGAACCGAGGAGATCATCGAATTCTCAGAGCTCGGCGACTTCATCGACATGCCGTTCAGGAGCTATAGCCAAGGCATGGCTGCTCGCCTGGCGTTCGCGATAGCTACCACGATGGAGCCAGAAATCCTCCTGATGGACGAGTGGATCGGCGCGGGCGATGCTGCCTTCCAGGTCAAAGCCAAGCAGCGCATGAACGAACTCGCTGAGAAAGCCGGCATCATCGTCCTTGCCAGCCATAGCGAAGAGCTACTGAAAAAGACCTGCAACAAGCGGCTGGAACTAGAGCGGGGCAGGGTGAAGTCGTTCGGGTGAGCTAGTTGAGCGCGCCATGTAGCGCGCTCTCGACTGCCTCGCGACCCGGCATCAGCGCCTCATGCACCGAGGGGCGCAGCTTCATGATCCTGAACTGCTTGGTTTCCTCGACCACTTCGAACAGGCCAAGCATCGCCTGGTAGCGTCCACGCCTAAAGTCATGCAGCACAACAAACGTATCTGCGTCTGAGAGGAGCGCCGCAACGAAGCCACACTCGACGCGTCGTCGACCGTCGATGAAGATCATCGAGTAACGCTTCTTCGTAGACAATGGCCACGTCGAATAGTTCAACTCGGGATCTGACTGAGATTTCCCCGGACCAATGAGGTCGTCCAACACCATCTTCACTCTCTCGCCGGTATCCAAGCTGGCGCGGACGCTCTCCTGATAGGGGCCATAGTCATCGAGGCTGGTGATCGAGTAAGTGGCACCCTTGTCTAGGAGCAGCGACGAAGCGACCAGCGTCGTAAATCCCGAGCCCCATTCCAGGATGTGCGCCTCCGTTCCGCGGAGGGCGTAACGAAGGATGATCTGACAGTACTCTTCCAAATAGGGGGTGTCGTAGAAATGGGACGCGATAATCCGTTGCCCATTGAAGTAGAAAGAGAATAAGTCGGGTTTATAGTTCATCGGCCCGTCGGTTTTGTCGCCTGCCCTTGGTGTGGCGCGGCGTACCCATGGGAGATGGCGATCGAGCAGACGTCGGGCATCAGGCGGCAGGAAACGCCGGTAGAGTCCGATCGCCATAATGTAGTGGGCGCGGTTCATTTCATAGAAGCTTCGCGCGACTGGGCGATAGTCGTCGGTGCCGGAGATCAGGTTATGCAGTTCGAACGGCTTGGTGCCGTGCATATGAATGATGACAGGGGGCGACGGATCGGCGGCGAATGGCCGCCAGTTCATCGATTGTGGTAGATACTGCCACTGCCCGTCGTAAAATTTGTTTAGTGCTCCCTGATCGTAAAATCCACCGTCTCCATGAAAATAGAAGTCGTTCTGCTCGCAAAACCGGATCAGGTCCCCTCGTGTGCTGCGAAAACTGGACAGGTTGATGGCCATAACGCCGGAGTTGATGACCGGACGATATTCAACCGCCACTCCGGTATCGACCGCATACTCTGGAGCTACGGCGAAGATGACGGGAGGGTCATTGATCACCGGATTGGATAGGAAGATGACGTCGATGTCGGTATACAGCACCACATCGTCCGAGGTGTCGATCAGAGGAATGTCTAGGCGCAAGTAAGCGCCGTGCGCCACCGTGGGGTTGTATCCGTCCTGTTGCTTGGCCGAAGAAATCAGGTCTCGGAGTGTGCTCCGGTGGAAATGCACGGTGACACCGAGCGCCTGCAGGTAAGATGTTAGTTCGTTCGGCGGACCGTCGTAAATAAAATGTGGCTCGAGCGTCGTGTTCTGCAACGCAGAATGAACGGCAACCAGGGTGGGTTCAGCGAAAGACGACAGGCCGCCTTCGTTCAGGCAAAAGTACCATTTCATACGCGGTCGTTTCCCGGTTCTGTAGCTTCAGCGATTGCCGCTTCCACAATCCTGAGGCCGGACTTGGCGGAGACGGAGCCGATGATGCGCTCGACAGCATGCGCCAGCGTTCCGTCCGATTGCCCGGCCTCGTCCTCAAACTGCTCAACCGTGAGATTGAGCGCCAGGAGCGGTGCGAGAGCATTCAGTCGGCACCAGAACATCGTCCCGGCGATAAACCGGCTGTCCGGATTCTCCGCAACGTCGTCGAGTCCGATACGAGCGCCAAGGGTTTCCAGCCACCTTCTGTTGAATGTCACCCGAGAAGGCTCAGCAAGCTCCAGGACCGATGCAGGCGGCGCTATGAGCCCGACGGTCGGATCCTCGCGCAACAGCGTCAGGTGCCTAGCAACAACGGCTGGGGATCCCAGCAGCGAGCGGAATGCACCGGCTCGCAACTGATGACCATCAGATCTGTGCATCGACTTCTTGCCGTGCACCTTGCAACAATAACCGTACCCAAGCTTATGGATTATCTGCAGCAGCTCAAGGAATGGGTATACGTCGCGTCCGCGGTTGGCGTAGCAGTCCAGGCGGGCGTTCGGAAACTCTTCCAGAAGCCGTCGGGCGATACTGGCCGGGGCGCTTGCCGGCAGCGTTACGAATAAATCTGCTTCTGCCGCGCTGTGCAGGAACGGAAGAATCTCTTCGATGAGGTCGGTATAGTGGAGGTGTAGAACCAGCGCCGTGTCGGAGTGCTTGGCAAAGGCGGCTTGGCTCTTCAGAACAAGATCGCGAAGCTCGGCCGACATCGGAATAGTGTTTCTGACCACGTTCGCCGTCGCGTGCAGGTTTCCGTATCCGAACTTCCTATCCGGTTCGAGGTGAGCACCCTCGGCCCACTCGTTCCACGCGTTGACAAAAACCAGCGGCGGCTGCTTGGTCCCTTCCTCCACGCGTTTGAGTGTTGCCTCACCCGCTCGCCTGAGCCAGCGTGCGTAGGATGCCGGATTCGCGCCGTGAAAATTGTGTCCGCGGCCCGGCTTTCGGGCCTCGTTGTCCCAACCCGGCGACACTGTTTTGATTACCGGGTAATCAGGTTGAGGCCTAGCCAGATACGACGACGCCATGTCCTCGTAACTATAGACTTGACCCGAGAACTGCGGGTTCACGATCTGGAGTTGGTCCCGAATGTCGCCCGAGATAGCCATGTGGGGAGGAAACTCGATGGCACAATCGAAACCATATGGACGCGGGTCCTCGATGCCGAATGTCTGCGCACAAACCAGGTAGAGCTCTCCAACCCCCAGCTCTTTTGCGCGAGCCCGCCACCGGCTCGCGGTTGCGGCAGCGTCGGGAAGGAGGCTCACTCGGTAGACGATGAGAACCGCTCGCCCGTCAACACGGATGTATCTAGGATCCTTTAGTGCGGGGGCGATATCGTCAATAAAGGCGAGGTCGTCTTCGGGCGAATGGTTCTGGGCAAGCAGGATGTCAGACTCCTGGCCATCCCAGCGTCGCGTCCAGTTCTCGTTCGCCCAGCACAGACAGAACTCGACTTCGATGCTCCGATCCTTCAGTAGTTGCTGTACCGGCCGCTCAAGAAGACGTTTGCCGCCGAACCAGTAGTGGTGAAAACAGAAGCCTCGGACGCCATAGGCTCGCGCCAATTCCGCCTGCTGCCGCATTATCTCCGGCAGGCGGAGATCGTAGAAACCAAGTTCGCCCGGCAGGTGCGGCTGATAGTGACCGACGTACTGCGGCACGGCCTTGGTAACATTGGTCCACTCTGTAAACCCCTTGCCCCACCAGGCATCATTTTCCGGGATGGGGTGAAACTGCGGTAGATAGAATGCCACCACGGACAACGCTGCACGGCTGAAGTCGGCGTCCTCTGGCAGCTTGGGCACGTAGGAGATTCCCAGCGAGGTGGCTGGTGAGGGCAGCGACAACACTTGGGCGACGTAGTCGGTATACACTGAGGGGCCGAGCGCGACCGCCAGATCCCCCTCACCAAGCTGCACTCGGCCACTATCTGGTCTGCTTGCGATCTCTGCTACACTGAGGCTTCTAATTGCTGGACTGGAAAGCAAACGCGCCCGCAGTCGTTGCTTAACCTTGGGCGAGATCGGCGCGTTACGAATGAGCGACTTGGCCTGGCCTACGGCATGCAACAGCGGCCGCCGTTTCACGTCTGCACCACCACGTTCAGGTGCCGGCGCGCTGCCCTCCTCGCGCAGTTCTGCAGCCATCGCACGCAGTCCGCGCTCGCGGGCCAGCTTCACCACGTAGCCCAGTACAGCACGTCTCGAGTGACCCTGTGCAACGTAGTCATCGATGCGCCATGCCAGCGAGCGGGCGTAATACTCGAGTGCCGACAAACGACGCAGCCGCGGCGCGTGGAGTTGAACGAGCGGTGTGTCTTCGTGAGGATCGAGCCGAAGGCGCTTGGCCTCCTTTGGCAAGATGAACCTTGCTGCCTGCTGGCGGCGACCCAGGCGCCGGTAGCGGAGCGTCACGTGATCGCGTTCCGTGAATCCGTCCCCACGGTCCAGATAGAGATTCATCGTTTCGTTGCGCATTTCAGTTGAGTTGACGGCGAACAGATACCTCGCGTTGGGTAAGGGTCTGCCGTTTGCCCAGTGCAGCTCAACCTGTGGATCGGGGCCGATGACCTCCCAATCGTCGACCATGCCGTTTGCGTACTTCCTGACGTCGTGCAGCGGAGTTACTCTGACACGCATACCAAAATACTGTGCAATCGTCGCCGGCAGGCCAACGATCCGGTCCACCACTCTAGAAATGCGCCACGCAGCACTCTGTCGGATGCCATCCAATTCCTCGCGGAGGCGGACGATCTCCTCTTCTTGGGAAATCAGGACCGCGGGAGGTGGCTCGTCCAGCAACCGGGCGAGTTCCTCGGCCTCGCTATCGTCGTGCGCAGCAGTCAATCGAACACCTTCGCGTCAGACAGTAGCGGCGCCTTTGCGTCCTTCGTCGAAACCACCGGCCTCCCATCCATTGGCCATTGCAAGCCGATCGTAGGGTCATCCCAGCGGACGCTCCGCTCGCTTTCGGCGTGCCAGAAATCGGTGGTCTTATACAGAAACTCGGTTCCGTCCTCGAGTGCGAGGAAGCCATGTGCAAACCCAGCCGGAATCCAAAATTGTTTGCGGTTCTCTGCGGTGAGTTTCACTGCTGACCATTTGCCGAATGTCGGTGAACCCCTGCGAATGTCCACCGCAACGTCGAACGCCGCGCCTGCAACCACCCGCACCAGCTTGCCCTGAGCATGTGGCCGCAGTTGGTAGTGCAGACCCCGCAGCACACCCTTGTGGCTGATCGAGTGGTTGTCCTGCACGAAGGCGCCAGAAAAGCTCGTCGCCTCCCTGAACGCTGCTTCGTTGAAGCTCTCGAAAAAGGCGCCACGCTCGTCGGTGAAGACGCGCGGCTCGAACACCATCAACCCATCGATATTCAGTTTCTGGACGTTCATCAGCCTCGCCCCTCGCGCAGCAGCGCCGTCAGATACATGCCGTAGCCGCTCTTTTTTAGTGGTTCTGCGAGTCGCGCCAGCGCTTCGTCGTCGATCCAGCCGTTGCGCCAGGCGATTTCCTCAGGGCAGGCGACCTTGAAGCCCTGTCGCTTCTCCAGAGTGGCGATGAACTGGCCGGCCTCGAGCAGCGAGTCATGCGTGCCGGTGTCGAGCCAGGCGAAGCCGCGCCCCATGCGCTGCACGTTGAGCGCTCCACGTTCGAGATAGAGCCGGTTGAGGTCGGTGATCTCCAGCTCACCGCGCAACGACGGTTTCAGACCACGCGCCAGCTCGACCACCTCGGCGTCGTAGAAATAGAGCCCGGTCACGGCATAGTTGGATTTCGGTACCTTGGGCTTTTCTTCGATCGAAATCGCAGCGCCCGCGTGGTCGAACTCCACCACGCCGTAACGCTCGGGATCGTGCACGTGATAGGCGAACACCGTCGCGCCGTGCACTTCGCGGTCGGCGCCCTCCAGCAGTTTTGCCAGGTCGTGGCCGAAGAAGATGTTATCGCCGAGAATCAGCGCCGACGGGCGGCCATTGACGAAGTCGGCCCCCAGGATGAACGCCTGCGCCAGCCCGTCAGGGCTGGGCTGCACCACATAGCTCAGCTCCATCCCCCATTGCCGGCCGTCGCCCAGCAGCGTGCGGAAGCGTGGCAGATCCTCGGGCGTCGAGATCACCAGCACCTCGCGCATGCCGCCGCTCATCAGCGTCGATAGCGGGTAGTAGATCATCGGCTTGTCGTAGACCGGCAGAAGCTGCTTGGAGACGGTCAGCGTCGCGGGATGGAGGCGCGTGCCGGCGCCGCCGGCAAGGATGATGCCGCGGCGCGTCATCGGGTGGTCTCCGGAAGAAGGTTGTCGAGCGTTCCCAGCACGTCGGCTTGCCAGTCGGGCAGGTCGATGCCGAGCGCGGTGCGCAGCTTGTGCGTGGAGAGGCGGGAATTGTGCGGGCGCCTCGCCGGCGAGGGGAAGGCGGTCGACGGCACCGGCAGCACCCGCTCCGGCGGTACCCTGAGCGGCACTCCACGCCTCCTCGCTTCGCCGATGACATAGCTCGCATAGCCGTGCCAGCTCGTCTCGCCCGCTGCTGCCAGGTGGTAGATGCCGCTCGGCAGCGGCCGGTCGCTGGCGATCTGCTCGAGCGCGCGGGCCGTGACCTCGGCAATCAGCCGAGCGCTGGTCGGCGCCCCGATCTGGTCGTCGATCACTTTGAGTTCGTCGCGGCTCTGCGCCAGGCTCAGGATCTTGGCGATGAAGTTGTTGCGGCCCGGCGCGTGTACCCAGCTGGTGCGAAAGATCAGGTGCTTGCTGCCGGCCTCACCGATCGCCAGTTCGCCGGCACGCTTGGTCGCGCCGTAGACATTGAGAGGCGCCGTGGCGTCATCCTCGACATAGGGTTCCGACTTCTCGCCATCGAATACATAGTCGGTGGAATAGTGGATCAGCCAGGCATCGAGTTCCGCCGCGACCCGGGCCAGGGCGCCCGGCCCATCGGCGTTCACCAGCTGCGCCAGTTCGGTCTCGCTCTCGGCCCTGTCGACGGCGGTGTATGCGCCGGCGTTGACGATCACGTCGGGCTGCTCGCGGTCGACCACTCTCGCCAGCCCGTCGGGATTCGCGAGGTCCGCACCATCTCGACCGAGTGCAACGATGGTGCCGAGCGGGGCCAGCAACTGGGTCAGCGCCGTGCCGACCTGGCCGTCGCGCCCAAGGATCAGCAGTTTCATCCGTACTGCCTCGCCACCCATTCGCGGTAGGCGCCGCTGGTCACGTCGGCGACCCAGGCTTCATTGGCGAGATACCAGTCTACGGTCTTTGCGAGCCCACCCTCGAACGCTTCCGCCGGGCGCCAGCCGAGTTCGCCGGCGAGCTTGGTGGGATCGATCGCGTAGCGCCGGTCATGTCCCGGCCGGTCGGTTACGTGGGTGATCTGCGCAGCGTAACTCGCGCCGTCGGCTCGCGGGCGCCTGACGTCGAGCAACGCGCAGATGGTGCGTACCACCTCGATATTGGTCTTCTGGTTGTCGCCACCGATATTGTAGGTCTCGCCCGGCACGCCGGCATCGAGCACCCGGCGCAGCGCCGCGCAGTGGTCGCCGACATACAGCCAGTCCCGCACCTGCAGCCCGTCGCCATAGATCGGCAAAGCCTTGCCGTTCAAGGCGTTGTGGATGATCAGCGGAATCAGTTTCTCAGGGAACTGCAGCGGCCCGTAATTGTTCGAGCAGTTGGTGACGATGGTCGCGAGCCCATAGGTTTCGCGATAGGCCCGCACCAGGTGATCCGACGAGGCCTTGGATGCCGCATAGGGGCTGTTCGGCTTATACGGGTTGGTCTCGGCAAACGGCGCTTCGTCGCGCTCCAGCGTGCCATAGACCTCGTCGGTCGAGACGTGGAGGAACAGGAAGCCCTGCCGTTTCTCTTGATCGAGCCCCGCGGCATACGCCTTCACGGCCTCGAGCAGGTGCAGCGTGCCCATGACATTGGTTTCAAAGAACGGGGCAGGGCCGGAAATCGACCGATCGACGTGACTCTCCGCGGCAAAGTTGATGACCGCCCGCACCTCATTGCCGCGCAGCAAGCGGCCGACCAGGGCTCCGTCGCCGATGGAACCGCGCACGAACTGGTGCCGGCTGTCGCCATTCAGCGGGGCAAGATTGGCGAGGTTGCCCGCATAGGTCAGCGCATCGAGCGTCACCACCGGCTCGTCGTTGGCAGCCAGCCAGTCGAGCACGAAGTTCGAGCCGATGAAGCCGGCGCCGCCGGTCACCAGGATAGTCATCTTTTTGCAGTTTCCTTCCGCCGGCGGACCTTAGCCGCAATACCCATGATCTGCCACCGAGTCAGAGCTTGCCGAGCAGGCCCGCGGCGTAGAGCGACACCTGCCCCAGCGCGGTCTGCCGGTAGACGCCGGAGCGCCAGAGGTTCACCAACCGGTCGGGCAGGGGGCCCGTCCGCGCCTGGCGGAATCGATCGAAGATCTCCGCTGCTGCCGGCGTGAGCAGGTCACGGCATGCATCGAGCGCCGCCACGTTGCCGTCGTTCCACAGCATGAAGCGGCCCCCGAATGCCGCCTTGATCCGGCTGAGCCGGGGCCCCCAACCCTGGTTCGAGCCGACGAGGTTCCTGCCGTGCTGCCGGTAGCGCACATGGGGGGTCTCGTCGTAGGTGACGTACCCGCCCGCACCGGCAACGATCAGGTAGGCGAACCAGTCATGGCTCACGAAATCCGTCAGCGCAGCCGCCTTGCGCACCAACTCGTGCGCCGCCCGGTTGAGCACCATGGTGTTGCCGCCGCCAATGTTCTGCACCAGTGCATTGGCGAAATCCGGCGGGCGGCGGAACAGCGGCGAACGGGACAGTTCCTCCCCCTCGGCGTCAGTAATGATGGTTCGCGCGCAATAGAGCGCCGGTCGGCAGCCATGCGGCTCCAGCGCCGCCACGGCGACCTGGGTCTTTTCCGCCAGCCACACGTCATCCTGATCGCAGAACGCCACATAATCGGCATCGACTTCAGGGTTGACCAGCAGCGAGCGGAAGTTGGCGGCAAAGCCGCTTCCCGGGCCGGGCAGACGCGTGAACGCGCCTTTGCTCCAGTACACCGCCCAGCGCTCCAGCGCGTTGGATGTGCCGTCGGTCGAGCCGTCATCCGACGCCCAGACGTCAATCGCGGGCCAAGCCTGTTGATCGACCGAGCGCAACTGCTCGTCGATATACCTGGCGCCGTTGTAGGTCGCCATCAGCACTGCCAGCCGCCCCCCGGCCGCTGTCATCGCCCGTGGCCTCCATTCGCCGCACGCCAGTTCGCAACAAACCGGCATGCGCGGAGACCGAAATGTCTGCGCCGCATAACCACATAACCTTCAAAGTCCCGGCGCCGAGGAGCCGGGCATTGTCGACGGTCCACACTGACGACTGCGCCGTGCACCATAGCTAGAGCCGCTGAATGATCAAGCGGCTTTGCTTGGCGAGACTTTTCGCGTGCAAGCTCAAAGCTTTGCCGCTGACGCGTTGTCGAATCGGCATTGTCTTGAGCACGGCGCCGAGCTGCGGCGTTGCAGCCACGAAACTTGCGGGGGGCTGATGAGAGGCTGGAAATGCGCACGCTGCGACGGGATGCACACCCGCCCGCCCCATGCTAATCACCCATGATCCTTGGAGGAGGACACCATGCTCAAGGGGCTCGATCCCATCCTGAATGCCGACGTGCTGCACGCGCTCAAATCCATGGGCCACGGCGACGACCTTGTTATCGCCGACATGAACTTCCCCTCGGATTCGATTGCCCGCCAGACTGTCTATGGCAAGCTGCTGAAGCTCGAGAATGTCACTGCGGGCCGCGCTGCCGAGGCGATCCTGTCGCTGCTGCCGCTCGATAGCTTCGTGCCGCATCCTGCGCTGCGCATGGAGATTGTCGGCCAGCCCGACGAGGTGCCGCCGGTGCAGCAGGAGGTGCAGGCGGCGATTGACAAGGCCGAAGGCAAGCCTTCGCCGATGGGGTCGATCGAGCGCTTCGCCTTCTATGAAGCAGCCAAGCAGTCTTACGTGGTGATCCAGACCGGCGAGCGGCGGTTCTACGGCTGTTTCATCTTCAAGAAAGGCGTGCTGCCGCCCGAGGCCTGAAGCGCTTTCAGGGAAGAGTTGCAGACTTTCCCGCCTCGAACGCGCGCCCGGCAAAACAGTTGGAGCGCCCACCGAGGCAGCAAAGCCGCGAGGCGCTCCTGCCGAAACTGCGCATTCACTGGTGAAAGCAGAAACTGTTCACTAATGAATGCAACCCCCACTTTGTGCGTTGGGGGCGCGCCGCCCCTCCGCCAACGTGTTGACTTCTAACATGTCAGCTTCATACCATTCGTCAGCATCCCGCAGATAAGGGTGCGCTCCCTGGGGAGGGACGTAGGCAGGAGTTGAGGGACTTGGGTTGCGCAGGACTGCGCCGCCCGACCTGCACGTTCAGTTTCCCATCGAGCGCCGGCGCGGAGGCGACAACGCCGCTGGAAGCGGCGCTTTGAGGGAGAACGGACGTGAAACTCGAACTCTACAACCGGGTTGCGGCTATCCAGGCGAGCCGCCGCAGCTTCATGAAGGGCGCTGCGGCGCTCGCCGCAGGCACCGCGCTCAGCACCACCTTCGCCGGCCGCGCCTTCGCTCAGGACAGCGTGCGCGCCCAGATCCTGCAGATCCCCGGCGTCGGCAAGGGCTCGCCCACCGATGCCGATTGGCAGAAGGTCGGTGAACTCTGCCTCGGCGCCACCAAGGCCAACGTCGCCGAAGGCGAGTTCGCCGGCGTCGAGCTCACGTTCATGGGGCTCAACAACCAGAACCTGCACAACTTCCTGTTCCGCGGCTTCCTGAAGCCTTGGGAGGCCTATACCGGCGCCAAGATCAACTGGATCGACCTGGCCCAGGCCGATTACAACGCCCGCCTGCAGCAGTCGATCGCCACCGGCACGGTGGATTTCGACATCATCGAGATGGGCGCGCCGTTCGAGGGTGATACCGCCGGCCGTGGCCTGCTCGACGAGATGCCCGATTGGGTCGCTACCCAGATCGAGGCCGATGACCTGGTGAACTATCTCAAGGCGCCGGTCGGCACCTGGGATGGCAAGACCTACCGCATCAACCTCGATGGCGACACGCACACCTTCGCCTACCGCAAGGACTATTTCGGCGACGGCTCGATCTCCGGCCTCGCCGAAGTGCCGACGCATTGGGAAGATCTCAACGCGCTGCCCGCAGCGCTCGCCGGCAAGAACGATCCGCTCACCGGTGCGCCGGCCTACGGCTTCCTCGATCCGCTGAAGTATCAGTGGGGCGGCTTCGGCTTCTACTTCCTCGAGGATCGTGCCACCGCCTACTGCAAGCACCCGGACGATCCGGCCTGGCTGTTCGACCCCGACACCATGAAGCCGCGCGTCAACAATCCGGGCTGGGTCCAGGCCATCCAGGATGTGCTCGATCTGGTCAAGGCCAATGCCTATCCGCCCGATCAGCTCAATGCCGATCCGAATGCCACGGCGTTCAGCCAGTTCCTCGGCGGCACCGGCGCGGCGCTCACCTGGTGGGGCGACGTCGGCTCCAACGCCCGCACCTCCGATACCTCGGTGGTCGGCGACGTGGTTGGCTTCGCGATCAACCCCGGGGCCAAGAAGGTCTACAACCACAAGGCCGGCGCCTGGGAGGAGAAGGAGAACTTCGCTCCCAACCTCGCCTACCTGGGTTGGGGCGTCTACGTCACGAGCCGTGTCTCGGCCGACGAAAAGAAGCGCAAGGCCGCCTGGTCTGCCGCGGCGCATCTCGGTGGCAAGGACATTTCGCTGTGGACCTCGGCCTATCCCTCCGGCTTCCAGCCCTACCGCAACTCGCACTTCCAGTACGAAGAGTGGGAAGCGGCCGGTTACGATCGCGCCTTTGTCGAGGATTACCTCGGCTCCAACCTCGACAGCTACAACCATCCGAACGGCGCCATCGAGCCGCGTATCCCCGGCATCTTCCAGTACTATTCGATCGCCGAGGATGAGCTGGTGAAGGGCATCAACGGCCAATACGCCTCCGCGCAGGAGACCGCCGACGCCATCGCCGCGGCCTGGGAGAAGATCACCGACCAGATCGGTCGCGACAACCAGATCAAGCTCTACAAGGCCTCGCTCGGCATGTGAGGCCTCGCCGCTCTGATTGACAATCCACGGCTGGTGGCGGACCGTCACCAGCCGATTTAGTTCCGATCGCGAACTGTCCAAGAGGCATGGATGGCGTTGACTGAAACACCGAGCTACGGCGCCATCTCGCGTCGCCGCAAGGATGGGGGGAGGGCGCTCATTGCCGCCGCCACCATACTCTTCCTCGCCGTCGGCCTGCTACAAGCGCTGAATTCCGCCGGCATCGTGCCGCTGGGGCTCAAGGATTGGCGGCCGACGCTCTATGCCTTCCTGCTTTGGTCCGTGGCGCTCGGTGTCGGCCAGGTGATGGTGCGCGGCGATGCCGGGCTCAAGGCGCTGTTCATCCTGCCGGCGGCGCTGTTCACCGCCGCCATGGCGATCTTTCCGACGCTGTTCGGGCTCTCGATCGCCTTCACCGACTGGAACCTCGCCTCGTTCACCGGCCAGAAGTTCAACGGCTTCGATAACCTGGTGCAACTGGTCCGCGACCCGTTCTACTGGAACGCCATGCGCAACATGGTGATCTATGTGTTCTTCGTGCTCGTCGAGTACGCGATCGCATTCGGTCTCGCTTTGCTGCTCAACGCCGAAATCCGGGCGCGAAAATTCTGGCGCGTCGTCTTCCTCATCCCGCTGATGTTGTCGCCGGTTGCCGTCAGCTGGATGGTGGGCAAGTCGATGCTCGAATACCGCTTCGGCCCGGTGGCCCGTTTCGCCCGCTGGCTGGGCTTCAACAACCCGAGCTTTTTCACCGACCCCTGGGTCGCCCGGCTGTGGATCGAGGCGATGGATGCCTGGGTGTCGATCCCGTTCGTCATGATCCTGTTGCTCGCCGGTCTCCAGGCCATGCCCAAGGAAGTCATCGAGGCCGCCAAGGTCGATGGCGCATCGCCCTGGCAGCGCTTCTGGCAGGTGATCTTCCCGCTGATGCTGCCCGTCTCGATCACCGCGATCGTGTTGCGCATCATCTTCAAGCTCAAGCTCGCCGATATCATCATCACCGTCACCTCGGGCGGTCCCGGTGGCGCCACCGACAGCGTCTCGAGCTTTATCTATCGCGAGTACCGCGATCGCTCGAATGTCGGCTACGGCACCATGCTGGCGATGTTCTACCTTGTGGTGATCGTGATCTTCGTCACCTTGCTGCTGAGATTCCTGCGCAAGCACATGCAGAGGATGACCTGATGGCCGCCGAAGCAACCCTCTCCGCCCAGGCTTCAGCCGATAGCGGCGCCGCCACCCGGCGCCTGAAGCACGTTGCCGGCAAGGTCGGCATCTACGCCGCGCTGGTCACCTGGGCCTTCGTCTCGCTGTTCCCGGTCTACTGGACCATCACCACCTCGATGAAGGTGGCCAAGGATGTGCAACTCGGCCACCTGATTCCGTGGGTCGATTTCCAGCCCAACTGGCTCGGCTGGCGCTCGCTTGGCCTGTCGCCCGATACCATCGGGCAGGTGTCGACGGTGCGCGACGAGTTCCTCGATCGCTTCCTCAACTCGATCTACACAGCCTTCGGCGCCTCGTTTCTCGCCGTGCTGATCGGCTCGCTCGCCGCCTATGGCCTGAGCCGCTTCCAGTACAAGTTCCTTTGGATGAAGAACCAGGATCTGGGCTTCTTCTTCCTGAGCCAGCTGATCCTGCCGCCGGTGGTGCTGGCGCTGCCCTTCCTCGTGCTTTACCGCGAGCTGGCGCTGCTCGACAGCATCGTAGGGCTGGTGCTGCTCTACACCCTCACCGTGCTGCCGATCGTCATCTGGATCATGAAGGACCAGTTCGACACCATCCCGATCGAACTCGATGAAGCCGCGCAGGTCGATGGCCTCGGGCCCTGGGGCACCTTCTTCCGCATCATCCTGCCGATGGCGCTTCCGGGCATGGTGGCGGCTTTCATCCTCTCGCTGATCCTCTGCTGGAATGAATATTTCTTCGCAGCGCTCCTCACCGGCTCCGAAGCCAAGACCCTGCCGGTGATGGTCGCCAGCCAGACCGGCTCGCAGGGCATCAACTGGTGGAGCATGGCCGCCCTCTCCACCGCCGCCATCGCCCCGCTGGTCGTCGTTGGCGTGCTGCTGGAGCGCTACATCATCCGCGGGCTAACGGCCGGCAGCGTGAAGGGGTAGAGCCGTCGAGGGCGCGGATTGATTTCCCAAGCGCGTCTACCCACCGGCGTCATTCCCGCGAAGGCGGGAAACTAGTGGGATGCTTCCAAGATCAATGAGACGGAGAGTCCGCACTGGGTTCCCGCCTTCGCGGGAATGACGCCGGTGGGCGGGGCATCTCAAAGCTCCCGCATCAGATCCTTGTTCCGCTCGTAGAGCTCCCGGAACACCCGGTATCGCCGCTCGTAGAGTTCGCGAAGGTTCTCGTCCGGCGTGATCTCGTGATCGACCGGGTTCCAGCTCCGGATGTCGTCCGGCTGCACATCGCCGATCGCCAAGGCCGCGATGAACGCATCGCCGTAGGACGCTCCCACTGTCTTCTGCCGCACGATTTGCGTGCGGCCCGAGACGTCCGATGTCGCCTGCGACCAGACCTTGTTCTTGGTGCCCCCGCCGGCCGCGAGGATCGCCTTGGGGGGCTGCCCGACATCGGCATAGGTCTCGAACACATGGTGCGTGCCAAAGGCGATGCCCTCGAATAGCGCCCGGTAGATGTCGCCGCGGCTATGCGTCAGGTTCATCCCGAACAGCACGCCCTTGGCCTCGGTGTCGTGGATCGGCGTCCGCTCGCCCGAGAAATAGGGCAGCATCACCAGCCCGTTGGCGCCGGGCGGCGAGCCCTCGGCCTCCAGCGCCAGCGCCATCACGGCAGTTGCGGGATCCAGCTCCTTGCCGAACTGTTCGCGGAACCAGTGGCTGAGCGTCCCCGAGGTGGCAAGCCCCGACATGGCCGCGTGCTTGCCCGGGAAGAACCACGGCGCATACCAGAGCCGCGCATCGGGTACCCGCACCGGGGTGATCTCGATGATGAAAATGGTCGAGCCATACATCAGCAGCATGTCGCCGTCGTCGAGCACGCCGACACTGAGCGCCTCGGCGCCAGCATCGATCGTCCCCGTCGTCACCGGCGTGCCGACCGCCAGCCCGGTCTCCGCCGCCGCCTCGGCCGTCACCGTGCCGGCGATATCGGTGGTCCAGATCGCCTCGGGCAGCTTGTCGAGCCCGATGATGTCGTCAGCCAGCTCGTCGGTCCACTCGAGCTTCTCGACGTCGTAGAGCGGCGAGAAGTTCGCCGCCGAGTAGTGGTCGATCACATAGCGGCCAGTGAGCTTATGCACGATGTAGGTGGTCGAGGTCAGGATCCTGGCGGTCTTGGCGTAGAGCTCCGGCCGGTTCCGTTTCAGCCACAGGATCTTCGGCCCGATCGACTGGCTGGTCAGCGCGTTGCCGCAGCGGCTCAGCAGCACATCCTCGCCGATCCGTGCCGTCAGTTCCTCGATCTCCCTGGCCGCCCGGGTGTCGACGCCGTAGAGCACGCCGTTCATCAGCGGCTCGCCCTCGGCATCGACCGGCAGCATGCAGGGGCCGATGGCGCTCGCCGCCACCGCGACGATGTCCGCGGGCGCGACGCCGCTGTCGGCGATCAGCTTGTTGCTCAGAAAGCAGAAGTCGCCCCACCAGTCCTCGCGCGGCCGGTGCTCGGCCCAGCCGGGCTGCGGCACCAGCATCTTGTGCGGTCGGGCGGCGCTGGCGACGATCCGCCCCTCCGCATCCACCAGCACACCCTTCGATTCAAACGTCCCGATATCGATGCCGAGATAGTGCCTCATCCGATGTAATCGTCCCGGTCGAGGCTGAACTTGCTGTCGATCCGCGGCAGCGCTTCCACCAGCAGCGTCGTCAGCTGCTCGAGGTCGGCCAGGTCGCAGACTTCGAGCGACGAATGCGAGTAGCGCATCGGAAAGCCCACATCGATCGAGGCCACGCCCTGGCCGACCAGTTGTACGTAGCTGAGGTCGGTCAGCGCCCCGATATGGGCGCTGCGCTGCAGCGGCAGCTTCTTTGCCGCGGCGCTGTCCTCGAACAGTTTCACCATCGCCGGATGCGGCAGCGTGCCGTTCAGCGTGCCGCGCCCGTGGAACGAGTAGAGTGACATCGCCGGCCCACCGCCGAGCTTCACGTCGCCACGCGCCGCCATGTCTGGCGTATCGGTCGCAAGGATCAGGTCGAGCTGGATCGCCACATCGGGCATCAGCACCTGCGCCGCCGTCACCGCGCCGCGCAGGTTGAACTCCTCCTGGACCGAGAAGACGAAATGGATGGTCGGTCGCTTCTTCACCTCGACCAGCGCCTTCGCCACCTCGATCATCACCGCGCAGGCGGCGCGATCGTCGACCGCCGTGCCGGCAATCCGCCCGTTGGCGAGTTCGGTCACCTTGGGCGCATAGACGATGGGCGTGCCCACGTCGATCCCTGCCGCCAGCACTTCGGCCGCCGACTTGAACCCGGCGTCGATATAGAGCTCGGGATAGGGCAGCACTTTGTACTTTTCGTCCTGCGCCGTCGCATGGTGGCTCTTGTGCGCGATCAGCCCCGGCACGTCAGCGCCTTCGCCGATGCAGAACAGCACCTCGGTCGAAGGCAGGGCTCGCTCCGGCACGCCGCCCAGCCGCTCGACGCGGACCATGCCGTTCGCTTCGATCTTCCGCACGATCAGCCCGAGCTGGTCCATATGGGCGAACAGCATGACGCTCGGGGATCCCTTGTCGCCCGGCAGCGTCGCAATCAGGTTGCCCAGTCGGTCCGTGGTCGAGGTGATCCCGAGCCCCGCCATCGCTGCCTTGAGGTACTTGCGGACCCGGCCCTCATACCCGGAGAGCCCGGGAATGAGCATCAGGTCGGTCACCCATTGCTTCAAACTCATCAATACCCCCGCGCGGCGCGGACCAGCCGCATGAATTCGGCTGCCCGGTCGGCATCGACCGCCTTCCAGGTGTCGCCATCGACCTTCAGCGACGAGCCGACGATGCAGCCGTCGGCCACATCGAGCACATCGGCCACCGTCGCATGCTTCACGCCGGTATTGGCCAGCACCGGGGTGGTCGGCAGCGCCTTCTTCACGGCTTCGAGGTCGACCATTTTCGCCGCTTCGCCGGTGATGGCGCCCGAGACGAGGATCGCATCGGGGATCGACGAGAACACCGCGCTGCGCGCCCGGTCGCTCAGTGGCCGCTGGTCCAGCGAATAGGCGAACTCGGCCGACACGTTGTAGAGCAGCGCCAGATCCTGCCGGCCCAGCCGGTCGCGATAACGCATCGCCTTGCCGGCATCCGGCGTCCACGGCCCCATGTCCGAGGCATAGGTGCCGGTGAAGATCTCGCGCACGAACCGCGCACCGGTCGCCGCCGCCAGCGCGATCGAGCTCTCCGGGTCCCACAGGACGTTCACGCCGAACGGCACCGTAATCTCCGAGAGCAGCCGCCCGATCACGTAGCCCATCGTCGCGGTCGAAGCGGTATCGACCTTGAATTCATAGGGCCGGTCATTCTCGTTGCCGAACATCACGGCATCGAACCCGGCGGCTTGCAGCGCCATGAGGTCCTTGCGGGCCCCCTCGACGATGGCCTCCACGCCCCCCTCGTAGTCATGCAGCGGCGAGCCCGGCAGGGCCCCCAGATGCACCATGGCAATCACCGGCTTTTTGTCGCCGAACACCGTCTTGAATTTGCTTGTCATTGTTTCTTGTAAACCGCTTTACTAGACGCCTATGCGTAGCAGCGGCAACGCCCGGCGTCTATGGCTCGCTCTTCCTTCTCCCCTTGAGGTCACCGGACGAGGGCGTAGCCCTCGCCGGGAGGTGCCCGCAGGGCGGATGAGGGGTATCGCAACCGCAGGTTGCGCAAGGGGCAGGAGCGTGCTCCACACCAATCCTTAACCACGATCGGGTAGGGTACGGCGGAATGAGTGCGAGGTTCCCAGAATGGAACTGCTCTTTCTCCTCTTGCTGATCCCAGTGCTCTGGCTGCTCCTGCTGCCCGGACGGATCGCCAAGCGCGCCCGCAAATATCGCTTCACCGGCGCCGGCATTCTGGTCGGTGTGCTCGTTGCCGGCTGGATCGGCGTCCAGGCCATGTCGAGGCCGCCGGCCGAAACGGTGGATTATGCCGCCGGCGACAGCGACCTGCGCGCCATCCTGCTGCAGCCCGAAACCGCCCCGCGTTATAGTTTTCGGGAGTAGGCCAGTCCGTGAAGTACCGCCGGTGATGCCGCACCCACCGGCTGTCATCCCAGCGAAAGCTGGGACCCATGCCTCCGCTTGCGCTGTGGCGAGTTGGGTCCCAGCTTTCGCTGGGATGACACCGAGTTTGGGGGGCTATTCGGGCAGAGCCCGAGGCGTCAGACCCTCAACCATCCAGATCAGATCAGCCGCTGCTCCCGGCACCAGCCGCCCTGACCCCTTCGCCCCGATCGCCTCCGACGGGTAGAGCGAGGCCATCCTCAGGCACTCACCCAGCTCCAGCCCGAACTCGAGGTGCAGGTACCGCACTGCCGCATCAAGCGTCAGGTCTGCCCCCGCCAGCGTCCCGTCGCCGAGCCGCAGCGCCCCGTCCTTGCGATAAATCGTCCGGCCGTTGAGTTCGAAGCTCGTCAAGTCCGTCCCGGCCTGCGACATCGAATCCGAGACGAGGAAGATCCGCCCCGGTCCGGTTTTGGCGCGCAGCGCCAGACCCAGCGTCGCCGGGTGCACATGAATGCCATCGGCGATCAGCCCGGCCCACACGCTGCCATGGTGCAGCGCTGCGCCGACCACGCCGGGGTCGCGATTGCCGATCTGGCTCATCGCGTTGAACAGGTGCGTTGCCATGCTTGCTCCGGCACGGATCGCCGCCGAGGTTACCTCGAACGAGGCATCCGAATGCCCGATACTGACGACGACCCCGGCACGCACCAGCCTGGCAATCTGCTCCGGCGTCACCGTCTCGGCAGCCACTGTCAGCAGCAGGTGGGGGAGGGCGCCACGTGCTCGCTCCAGCCGCACCAGGTCCGCCTCATCCATTGGCCGGATCAGTGCCGGATCATGCGCACCCTTGCGCGCCAGCGACAGATGCGGCCCCTCGAGATGCAGTCCGAGAAAGCCCGACACGCGCCGCCGCGCCGCTTCGGCACCCGCTGCCAGCACCGCATCGGTAACCACGGCCGTGTCGGTGATGAGCGTCGGCAGCAACCCGGTAACGCCGAACGCACGGTGCGTCGCGCAAACCATCGTCAGGTCGTCCGCCGTCGTTCCTGGTCCGACCAGGTGCCCGCCGCCGCCATTCACCTGCAGGTCGATCAGCCCGGGCGCCAGCACCCCGCCATCGAGGGGCACGCGCGTGGCGCCAGCGGGAGCATCGCCGATGGATTGCACGACGCCGTCAGCGACGACGAGCGCGGCATCGTCGTGCCACGTCTCGCCATCGAAGACGCGGGCGCCAAAGTAAGCGGTAGTTCTGGACATGGGGCTCGATGTCGAGGTGGTCCTCCCCCGTAAAGCGGGGGAGGGGGACCGCCGAAGGCGGTGGAGGGGGCGGCGGGAAGCGCCGGTGTCGGCGGCCGCCCCCACCACCAGCTTCGCTGGTCCCCCTCCCCCGCTTCGCAGGGGAGGACCACCGCGCATCCGGTGGCCCATGAAAACCGTCCCGGGCGTCAGGGTCAGCTTCCGCCCGGGACGTCCGATCAGCCTTCCTTGGCCATCGACTTCTTGAACTGCGGCAGGTGCTTCTGTTGCGCTTCCAGCATGCGCTCGCGGTACTGGCCGTAGATGATGTCGGTGTCGTGCAGCGTCACGCCCGGGATGGTCGGGGACGCAAAAACCGGCAGCTCGATGCCGCGGTCGGCGAGCTTCTGCGCGCTCTCGGCCAGGAGCTCATGCATCATCATCATGGCGAGCACGGTCGACGAACCCGCCACCGGACGCGACCAGCCCTTGATGTCGACGATCGCATCCTCCACCGGCGAGCCGGTGTCGATCACGATGTCGGCCGCGTGCGGCAGGCGCTTGCCCGACGAGTGGGTGGCGGGCTTGCCGGCATTCGACTTCGCCGTGATGGCGATCACCGTCAGCCCGCGCGCCTTGGCGTAGAGCGCCGTATCGATGCCCGAGGCGTTCGAGCCTGAGTGGCCGAAGATCACGATGGTATCGCCGGCGTTGAGCGGCTGGTGGTCGAGGAACTTGTCGGCGTAGTTCTCGGTGCGCTCGAGCCACAGGAGCTCACGCACGCCGCCGGCGCCGAGGATGTTGTGCCACATGACGCGCGGGTCGGTCAGCGGGTTGAAGCCGACATAGGAGCCATAGCGCGGGTAGGTTTCCTGCACCGGCAGCACCGAGTGGCCCGAGCCGTAGAGGTGCACGAGGCCCTTGTTGGCGAGGGTTTCCGCAACTGCGAACGAGGCCTTGTCGAAGGCTTCGGCATTCGCGGAGGCCGCCGCCTCGGCGATCTTCACGAGCTTGCTGATATAGAGCGTGGACATTGGTTTGCCTTTCAGAACAAAGCGTTACACGTAGAGTGTGGAGCGGATCTCGTAGCGGTCCGCGCGCATGGTGGAGAGGGCGTATTCGAACGGCCCCCTCGCGTCATAGGCGATACGTTCGACCTCGAAGGCCGGCGTTCCCGCCGTGAGCTGGATGAGTTCGGCATCGGCCGCCGCGACGCTGCCGACGCGGTAGACTTCCTTGGCCTTTACCGGGGTAATGCCGCAGCGCTCCTTCAGCCAGCCATAGAGCGACTGCACGTTTGCAGCGTCCTCCAGCAGCCCCGGCACGCGCACCTCGGGCAGGTGGCTGGCCTGGATACCGATCGGCATGCCGTTGCCGAGCCGAAGGCGCTTGAGCTGCACGACGGGATCGCCGATCGCGATCTCCAGCGCATCGGCCATCTCTTCATCGGCCGGCACGCGATTGGCTTCGATCAGCCGGGTGCCGGCCTGCAGCGACAGCGACTTCATCTCGTCGGTGAAGCTGGTCAGCCCGCGCACGCCGGCGACGACCGTGGCCGACCGCACGAACGTGCCGCGTCCATGCTCGCGCCGCAGGAGCCCCGCTTCCTCGAGGTTGCGCAGCGCGTGGCGCAGCGTGATGCGCGAAATTCCCAACATCTCCCCGAGCCGATCCTCGTTGGGAATCTGCATGCCCGAGCTCCATTCGCCGCGCTCGACCAGTTCGCGCAGCGCCATTTCGGCCTGATGCCACAGCGGCTCCGGCCGCCGCCGATCGGGCTTTATGAGACCGTTTGGTTCATCCATGCCCATTCCTCCAGTTCGGCCCATAGGCGCCGGCAAATGCCGCACCCACCAGTCCCGCCTGCGGCCCGAACTGTCCGGGGCGGATATCGATTGATCTCAGATGCGGCGGCAGTTGCCGGTGCAGCGCCGGCAGCAGCAGCGGCCGCAGCACATCCAGCGATGCCGCAACGCCACCCGCGAAAATGATGGCCTCGGGTGCGAGCAGTGCAACTGCGCCTGCCAGCGCCGTACCAAGTGCTTGCATGCCGGGTCGCAGAGCATCGATCGCTGCAGCATCGCGTCCGCGCGCCGCCCGCACCAGCGCTGCACCATCCGGCAGCCCGACGCCTCGCGCCGCCGCGTCGAGCGCCCGGCCCGAGGCCTGCCGCTCCAGCCAACCGCTCCGGTCCTCGCCGGGGTCATAAAGGTCCGCCACCGCCCAGCCGAACGAACAGGCTGCGCCGCCATTGCCGGCGACGATCCGTCCGCCTGCCAGCACCGCCGAGCCGATGCCGGTGCCGATGGCGAGGAGGATCGCATCTTCCAGTCCCTTGGCCGACCCGGCCGAGACCTCGGCCAGAAGCGCGAACTGCGCGTCATTGCCAAGCCCCACCGAGACACCTGGCAGCTCTGCCGCGAGGTCGAGCCCATCCAGATAGCCGAGGTTCGGCACCCAGCGGCATACCGTCCCCTGCGCCAGCCCGGGAATGCCGAGACCCAGCCGCGTCGCCTGGTGCGCGCTCAGTTGCTGCCGCAACAAATCGAGGAATGCCGCCAGCGTTTGCGGCGCGGCCCATTCGCCCACCGCGCGCACTGCTGCCGGGTCGCCCAACTCGGCGATGCCAGCGCGGAACCGCGTGCCGCCGAGATCGATGGCGAGGATTGTGCTCATCCCTTCACCCCCGAACTGACGACGGAATCGACGAAAAAGCGCTGCAGGATCACGAACAGCAGGACCGGCGGCAGCACCGCGAGGGTCGCGCCGGCCATCACGAGGCCGGTGTTCATGGCGCCGCGGTTGTAGCTGAGGAGCCGCGAGAGCGAGATGACGATCGGGTACTGGTCGGCGCTCCCCTGCAGCACCGTCAGCGGCCACAGGTAGCTGTTCCAGTGGTAGACGAAGGCGAACAGCACCAGCGCCGCAATGGCCGGCATCACCGCCGGCGCAACGATCTGGAACAGCACCCGCAACTCTGAGGCGCCATCGACCCGTGCCGCTTCGATCAGCTCGTCCGGCACGCCCTTGATGAACTGCCGCATCAGGAAGATGCCGAAGGCATTGGCGAGGTTGGGGACGATCACCCCGGCAAGGCTGGCGTTGAGCCCGAGATAGCCGGTGATCCGGTAGAGCGGGATCAGCGTCACGATCGGCGGCAGGAACATCGTCGCGATCAGGAGCGCGAACAGCGCTTCCTTGTAACGGAACTCGTACTTGGCGAAGGCGTATCCGGCCATCAGGCTGGTGACGATGATAGCCACCGTCGTCACCACAGCGATCACTGCCGAGTTGAGGAACGAGCGTCCGAGGCTCACCACCTCGGCGACCTGCGTATAGGCGTCGAGATTGGGTGCGCCGGGCAGCCACACCGGCGGGACCTGCATGGTCTCCTGCGGCGTCTTGAGACTGGTGAGGATCATCCAGGCCAGTGGAAACGCAGCGATCACGGCGACGACGATGATCGCCAGCACCAGCAATGCGCTGGCCGGCGTCGCCTTGAAGCGGGGGCCTTCGAGCCGGCGGCGGTCTGCAACTGCGGTGGTCATGCGGACTTTGCCTCCCGCGAGCGGGCGAAGGCGAACAGCAGCGCGATCGCCACGACCAGCGCCAGCATCAGCGTCACCGCCATGGCCGAGCCGAGCCCGCCCTGGGCGCGTTCGATGCCGACGCGACGGATATGATAGGTGAGGACGTTGGTGGCATTCACCGGTCCGCCCTGGGTGATCAGCGCCACCGGCTCGAACACCTGCACCGCGTTGATGATGGCGATCACCGACGAGAACAGCAGCGTGTTGCCGAGGAGCGGCAGGGTGATGGCGAAGAAGCGCTGGATAGGGTTGGCGCCGTCGATCTTGGCGGCTTCGTACAGTGAATCCGGGATCTGCGTCAGCCCGGCTACGGCGAGCACGGTGAAGTAGCCGACCTGCTGCCAGACATTGAGGATGACGATCGAGAACAACGCCGTCTGCGGCGCGCTCAGCCAAGTCTGCGGCGGGATGCCGACCCACCCGAGGATTTGGTTCAGTGGCCCTTCGGTCGGTGAATAGAGCTTTGAGAACACCAGCGCCACCGCGATCATCGGCACCATGTAGGTGGAGAACAGCACGGTGCGCAGGAACACCCCGCCCGGTGCGATCTTCTGGTGCACCAAAAGCCCCAGCAGCACCGACAGCGGCAGGATGATCGCCACCGAGCCGACCGTGTAGAGCGCAGTGTTGACCAGCGCCGCCTTGAAGTCTCGGCCCACCGAATTGTTGGCGAAGATATCGATGAAGTTCTGGATGCCGACGAAGCTCGCCGTCTCGAACCCGGTCTGCGTCGACCAGTTCTGGAAACTCAGCCAGATGGTCAGCAGCATCGGAATGATAATGAAGACCGCCAGCAACCCGGTCGCGGGCGCGAGCATGAAGACCGCTGATCGGTGCTGGGTGTTGGTCGAGGGCATACTGGTTCCCATCCACCGGTGTCACCCCGGCGAAGGCCGGGGCCCATCCTGAGGTCCTTCCACATCCGCTGCGGTTGTGAAATCTCGGGATGGATCCCGGCCTTCGCCGGGATGACACCGTGGGTTGTTGGTCAATCGGGGCGAGATCGCCCCGACACTTACTTCGCGTTGCGCTCGAGGATCTCGGTCGCGTCGGCCTGGGCCGTAGCCTGCGCGTCAGCGGCCGAGAGCTGGCCGAACTGCATGGCTTCCAGTGTCTTCTGCAGCGATTCCGAGAATTCCTGGCCGCCCAGTACCACGGGGAACGGCTTGGCGTTGGCCAAGGTCTCGGTATAGCCCTTGAGGAACGGATCGCTCGACAGCCGGTCGGCGAATGCCGTGCCGTCCGAGGTGCGCGACGGCAGGATGCCCATCGACATCAGGATGTCGCCCATCGCCGAGGCGCCGTTCGGACCCGATTCCGGCCCATTGAGCCAGTTGAGGAAATCCCAGGCCGCCGCCTGTTCCTCGGTCGAAGCCTTGGCATTGACCACGGTCATCCACGAGTAGGAGATCGAGCGCGCCGTATCGCCCGACGGCCCCACCGGGATCGGGGCGGTGGCGATATCGGCGAAGTTGTCGCCCATGCCGGCCTTCAGCGCCGATTCCCACCAGTTCGCCATGATGATCATGCCGGTCTTGCCCGACACGAAGCTGTCGAGGAACGGCCCGGTGGTGTTGGCGTCGGCGGTGGCCATTGCGGGGTCGGAATAACCCGACTTGATCAACTTCTCGTAGAGCTCGAAGGTCTGCTTGGCCGCTTCGCTGTCGAGCACCGGCTTGCCGTCGACCACCAGGTCGCCACCGTTCGAAACCAGGAGCGACGAGAACGGGTGCAGCACACCCGCCGCCCACGAGTTGATCAGCCCAAAACCCTGCTGGCCCTTGGATTTGTCGGTCAGCTTCTCGGCCGCGGCGAGGAACTCGTCCCAGGTTTTGGGCGCCTCAGTGATACCGGCTTCGGCAAACAGCTTCTTGTTGTAATTGAGCGCGTAGACGTCGATCTCGTTCGGGATGCCGTAGAGCACGCCGTCGATCGAGGCCGCGCCGATCACGCCGGCCGGCCAGTTGGCCTTGGTGTCGGCCGCAATGGCATCGGGCACCGCCGCGACCAACTGGTCCTTGGCGAGATCCGGTAGCCATGCGTCATAGATGCCGGCAATGGTCGCCCCACCGGCGCCGCCACCCGAAGTGCGGAGCGTCGTCAGCAGGTCGCCGAACGGCACGGCGCGGACGGTGATCTTGGTATCGGGGTGCGCCTCGGTATAGGTCGCGGCCGCCGCCTCCAGCTTGGCCACCGTATCCGGGGCCCAGTGGGTGAGGAACGACACATCCGCGGCCTGGACCAGTGCGGTGCTCGAAAGCAGGACCGCGACCGCCCCCGCGGTGCGCGTGAAAGCCTGGAACAGCTGCATGTTTGAATTCTCCCTGTGCTGCCAGTGAGCGCTATGCTCGCCTGACGTCATAGAGTTATGACGTTATAACGACATTGGTCAAGGGGGATGCCCGGACCTGTGGATGCGACAGGTTGGCAGAGGCGGGTGCGCTAGTTTGGGGCACGGCGGAATTTGCCTTACCCGCGGACACGCGGGGGGCTGCTCACTCGGGGCCTCGCGCCAATGCGATGCTTCGTTCAGAGGCTTGCAGGGCTTCGGCAGTCGGAAACTGGCATGCTGATCCGATCCGGACGCCTCACATCCCAGCGCCGCAAGCTTTCCGCTTGCGGTGGACCAGCATCGGCAATTCCAGAAGTTGGGGAGCTACCCTCCAGTACGCGCCTGCCGCCTCGACATGCCCAAGCTCGTCCGGCGCCAGCATGTCGGCGATCGGCCCGGCAAGCGGCATCTCAGGAGTCAAAATCTGTCGCGTGCATGGAGCGGACGCGACATGGGGCACCTACGTGAGCCGACCCGAGGTCTACGCCGCTGATCTAGTCGAGAGAGAGGGCTGGCTGGGGAACCTGGATTCGAACCAAGATTGACGGAGTCAGAGTCCGCAGTTCTACCATTGAACTATTCCCCAAGCGCTGCGCCTGGATGCCGGCGGCGTGGCCGTCAGCATTTGGTGCGCGCCTTCTAGCGGCAATCGATCATCTGATCAACACCCCTTTTGCGGCATTCTTCAGCCTTCTCGCGTCCGTCAGGTGCCGTTCAAGTTTGCGGCAGATTCAGGGCGTTGCGTTGCCCCCGATCATCCTCTACCCTCAGCGGCGACACTGAAATATGCCCGTGTCGGGCGCCCACGGCTTCGGCCGGCAGTCGGCGACCGCGCGGGGAAATGGAGCAAGGTTGACCGATCAAGATCGGTCCGCCGCCGCAGCCGGGGCCGAGAGCCTGGAGCGGCACCGTGACGGGCAGGGCCACACCCCCGCCCAGACCACCGCGAATCCTGGGGGGCAACCCGGATCTGGCGGAGCGGAGCGGCGGACGCACCCCGCAGGGAATCCCTCTTCGCGCCGGTCGCGAGGGCCGCTCTATGCGGCGCTCGATCTCGGGACCAACAATTGCCGGCTGCTGATCGCCCGCCCGCACGAAAACAGCTTTCGCGTGCTCGACGGCTTTACCCGCATCGTCCGGCTGGGCGAGGGACTGTCGACCACCGGCCGGCTGTCCGATGCAGCGATGGAGCGGACCATGGAGGCGTTGCGCCTCTGCCGCAACAAGCTGCGTGAGCATGAGCCGACCCGCATGCGGCTGATCGCCACCGAAGCCTGCCGCTCCGCCGCCAACGGCCCCGAGTTCATCGCCCGGGTCGAGCGCGAACTGGGCCTCGTGCTCGAGATCGTCGACCGCCAGACCGAGGCCTCGCTCGCCGTCACCGGCTGCGCAGACCTGATCGAGGAGGCATCGTCGGGCGCCCTGATGTTCGACATCGGGGGTGGCTCGTCCGAACTCGCCTGGCTGGATTTCCGCGGCGGCCGGCCGCGCCGCCAGGGCCGCATGTCGTCGTCGATCCGTTCCTGGCAGTCGCTGCCGGTCGGTGTGGTGTCGATCGCCGAGAAGTTCGGCGGGGTCAACGTCACGCCCGAGACCTTCGAGGACATGGTGGGGTTCGTCGCCGGCCAGCTTCGCCAGTTCCGCGGCCGCGAAAAGCTGCGCCAGATGATCGCCGAGCACCCGGTGCACCTGATCGGCACCTCCGGCACCGTCACCACGCTGGCTGGCCTCCATCTCGGGCTCGAGCGCTACGAGCGCCAGAAGGTCGACGGCCTGTGGATGACCCGCGCCGATGTCGACGCCACCATGACGGCGCTGCTCGGCATGAGCTTTGACCGCCGCGTCGCGCATCCCTGCATCGGCAAGGATCGCGCCGACCTGGTGCTGCCCGGCTGCGCCATCTTCGAGGCGATCCGCCGCGAATGGCCGACCGAGCGGGTGCGCGTCGCCGACCGCGGCCTGCGTGAGGGCATTCTCATTTCACTCATCGACGCCGACCGGGCCGGTCGCGCCAGCAACCGCAGGAGCCGCTGATGCCGAAGGGAACAGGGCAGGGCGCCGGACGCAAATCGGCGACGGGTCTCAAGGTTCACGTCAAGACCGCCAAGGGCCGCAAGATTGGTTCGACCCTGTGGTTGCAACGCCAGCTCAACGACCCCTATGTCGCCAAGGCCCGGACCGAAGGGCTGCGCTCGCGTGCCGCCTACAAGATCAAGGAACTCGACGAGCGCTACCACCTGTTCAAGAAGGGCATGCGCGTTGTCGATCTCGGCGCGGCCCCCGGCGGCTGGTCGCTGGTGGCAGCGCCCATCGTCGGCACGACTGCGGAAAAGCCGCTGATCGTGGGCATCGATTACCTCGAGATGGATGCAATCGAGGGCGTCATCCTGCTGCAGAAGGACTTCAACGACGACGACGCTCCCGCGGCGCTGATCAATGCGCTGGGTGGGCACAAGGCCGATATCGTGATGTCCGACATGGCGGCGCCGACCACCGGGCACCGCGCGACCGACCATATCCGGATCATGCAACTGGTCGAACTCGCCGCCGACTTTTCCATCAAGGTGCTGGCGCCGGGCGGCACCTTTGTCGCCAAGGTGTTCCAGGGCGGCACCGAGCATGAATTGCTGCACCTGCTGAAGCGGCACTTCACCACCACCATCCACGCCAAGCCCAAGGCCAGCCGCGCCGATTCCGCCGAGACCTACCTCCTGGCGCGCGGCTTCAAAGGCAACAGCCCGGACTAGTCGGCGCGTGAAGGTTGCCATCCGTCCGAAAAGCTCGCCGCACAATCGTTACGTGGAACTCTTCGCCGCGGCATTCGAACAGGCGGGCTGGGAGGTGGCGACGCTGAACTGGCGCATCGCACCAGTCCTTGCCGGTCGCCTCATGATCCTCCACTGGCCCGACGATTTCTACGCCTCGCCCGATCTCAGGTCGCGCCTGCTCAGCTGGGCCCGCATCGCCTTGATGACCACGTCGCGGCGGCTGTTCGGCGTGCGCTGGATCTGGGTGGTGCACAATCTCATTCCGCACGATCGCAAAGCGGGCGACCCCAAGCTCTGGCGGGCTTTCACCAACGAACTCGACGGGCTGGTCTTTCTGTCGCGGGAATCGCGCCAGACTTTCGCGGCGGATCACCCCGAGCATTGCAATCTGCCTCACCTGGTAACCCGCCATGGCGACTATCGCACCGGCGCCCTCACGCCACCCGCGCCTTGGCGGCGACCCGAGGGGACAACCAGGTTGCAGTTCGTTGGCCAGATCAGGCCCTACAAGAACCTCGAGCGGCTGGTCGAGGCGGCGCGCCACCTGGATGTCGAGACCGAGCTCGGCGTGGCAGGTTTTGCCGCGGACGGTTTTGGGACAGAACTGCGCCGACGGGGCGCCGCCGCTGCGGCGCTGCATTTCGATCTCCGCTCCGCTCCTCTCGACGAGATCGAATTCGAGCGGATCGTCGACTCGAGCCACGCGGCTATCCTGCCGTATCGCCAAATTCTCAACAGCGGCTCGGCGCTCTTCGCGCTCTCGCGCAACCGGCCGGTGATCGCGCCGGCGCTCGGCGGCCTGTCGGAATTGCGCGACGCGGTGGGCGGTCAGTGGGTCTATCTCTACGACGGCGAGCTGACGGGCGCCGTCCTGCGCGATGCAGCGGCCTGGGTCCGAACCGCCGAGCGGCCGTCGGTATGCCGCCTCGACGCCTACGACTGGGGTGTCATTGGCCCCGAGCTTGTCCGCTTTTCCGAGCGCCTGATCGCCGGCGCACGGGCCTGATCACTCGGCCGGCGCGCCGCCCTCGGCCTGGTGGCTGTGCATGCTCGCGGTCTTCGGGACGCGCAGGAAGATCAGCGCGGCGATCAAGGTAACCGTTGCCATCACCCAGAAGGCGACGTGAAAATCGCTGAGCAGCGGGGCGCCGCCATGCAGCAGGTGGACGCCCTCGAAGATGCCGCCGCCGACCGCCACGCCGAAGGCCAGCGACAGTTGCACGCTCACCTGGCTCAGCACATTGGCCTGCCCGGCGTCCTTGTCGGCGACGTCGGCGAAGATGAAGGCATTGGTCGTGGTCCAGAAAAGCGACTGGAAGAACCCGGTGATGACCAGCAGCGCCAGCATCAGCGGCGTCGGCGTATCCGGGGTGTAGAGCCCCATGGCCAGCACGCCACCGGCGGTGACGGTGCAGGCGATCACCAGCGCCCGACGAAAACCCCAGCGCGCGATGAAGCGCTCGGCCATGAACTTCATGGTGAAAGCGCCGACAGCCGAGGCAAAGGTCACCATGCCGCTTTCGAACGGATTGAGCCCAAAGGCGAGCTGCAGCATCAGCGGAAACAGGAACGGCATTGCCCCGGTGCCCAGCCGGAAGATGGTGCCGCCGATCATCGTCAACCGGAACAGCGGCTGGCGGAAAATCCTGAGGTCGAGCAGCGGATACTCGGTGCGGCGGAAGTGGAACCAGTAGGCCACCGCCGCCACGACGCCGAGCAGCAGCGAGCCATAGCCGAAGCTCGCCGGGAGCGCCGGCAGCGTCAGTACCGAAATACCGAACACGAGGCCGGCAAAGCAGAGCCCCGCGAGCAGGAAGCCCGTGAAGTCCATCTTCCGTGGTTCGTTCCGATGCCACTCCGGCAGGTATTTGTTGACGAGGATGATACCGACGATGCCGATCGGCACGTTGATCAGGAAGATCCAGTGCCAGCTGGCAAAGGTGGTGATGAAGCCGCCGATCGGTGGGCCGACGATCGGGCCGACCAGGCCCGGGATCGAGAGCCATGCCATGGCATCGACCAGTTGCTGCCGCGGCGTCACCCGCACCAGCACCAGCCGGGCCACCGGCGTCATCATCGCTCCGCCCATGCCTTGGAGGAACCGCGACAACACGAAGGTCAGCAGCGAATCCGAGATGGCGCAGCACACCGAGCCGAGCATGAACACCACGATCGCCCAGGCAAAAACGCGTTTCGCGCCAAACTTGTCGGCCATCCAGCTCGAAATCGGGATGAAGATCGCCAGCGCCACCATGTAGGTGGTGAGCGCCAGTTTCAGGGCGATCGGCTCGGTCTGGATGTCATGCGCGATGGCCGCCAGCGAGGTCGCGATCACCGTAGAGTCCATGTTTTCCATGAACAGCGCCACGGCGAGGATCAGCGGGGTCAGGCGAAGCGCGGACATCGGAGCTTTCAGAGTGTTGCCGGAACCGGCTTGGTGATGGGCTTGAGCTTGTGGCCCGACACGTCGCTACCGGCATCGGGTGGCAGCCGCATGAACGGGATGGCGCTGCAGATGGCGACCGCGGCGACGACGAACCAGGCAATGTGGAAGTCGGCCAGCACCAGTTCGCCGCCATGCATATTGGAGGCGATCTCCAGCGCGCCGCCCGCTACCGCAACGCCCGCCGCGACGCTCAGTTGCTGGCTCACCGCGTTGATCGCCGTCGCCTGGCTGGCATGCGCCTCGTCGACGTCGGCAAACACCAGCGCGTTGACGCCGGTGAAGAAGAACGAGCGGGTGAGGCCGCCGAACAGCAGCGCCCCCATCAGCACCCAGTGCGGCACCGCCGGGGTGAACAAGCCGTTGATGGCGAGGAAGGTGCAGCCGAGCACCGCCGTGACCATCAGCGTGCGCGGGAAGCCGAAGGCCGCGTAGAGTTTTTCGGCGCCGAACTTCGAGAGGATCGCCCCGATCGCCGCGATGAAGGTGGTGAGGCCGGATTCGAACGGCGTCAGCCCGAAGGTCAGCTGCAGCATCAGCGGCATCAGGAACGGGAACGCGCCGATGCCGATGCGGAACAGCGAGCCACCGATGATGGCATTCCTGAACAGCGGAAGCCGGAACATTTTCGGGTCGAGGATCGGGAACGCCGTACGCTTGGCATGCCTGAGATAAAGCAGCCCGGCGATCGCCCCGACGACGATCGAGCCGTATCCGGCGATAGTGGGAATGGCGGGCAGGCTGATCACCGAAAACCCGAACATGATGCCGGCAAAGGTGATGGCCGAGAGGATCAGCCCGGGCACGTCCACCGGCCGTTCGTTCCGGCCATCGGCGGCGTTGAGGTATTTGGTGACGAGGATAAGCCCGATGATGCCGATCGGGATGTTGATCCAGAAGATCCAGTGCCAGCTCAGATAAGTGGTGAGGAAGCCACCGAGCGGCGGACCGGTGATCGGGCCGATCAGCGCCGGGATGGTCAGCCAGGCCATGGCCGACACCAGCTCGTTGCGCGGCGTCGCGCGCACCAGCACCAGCCGCGCCACCGGCGTCATCATCGAACCGCCAATGCCCTGGAGAAACCGCGACAGAACAAAGGTCAGCAGCGAATCCGAGAAGGCGCAGCAGATCGAGCCGGCCATGAACACCACGATGGCGAGGCGAAAGATGTTCTTGGCCCCGAACCGGTCGGCTATCCAGCCGGATAGCGGAATGAAGATGGCGAGCGCCACGAAATAGGCGGTCAGCGCCAGTTTCAGCGAAATCGGTTCGGCCCCGATATCCGCCGCGATCGCCGGCAGCGAGGTCGCAATGACGGTCGAGTCCATGTTTTCCATGAACAGCGCGACCGCAAGGACGAGGGGGATGATGCGCACGGGGGAAGCCTCACTGGCGAGGCAATGTTAGGATTGAAACTATCGGCGTGAGCTTTACGGTGCGTGGGGCCGCAACGCAACACGTAGCAGAGGCATTAATCGCTCGAGTCCTAAGCGATTGACCCTGCGAGCCCACACGTGGCTTATTGTGATCACACTTTGTTCGGGTTGAATCATGAAGAGCTTTTCGTCGTCGAGCTTCGCCAGCAATCATGCCGAGGCGCTCGACCTTGCCTTTGCAGCAGTCCAGAAGAATCCACAGGCGCTGTTCACTAATTTCCAGTGGTTCCTGTACACCGGCAAGGACACGATCTTCTTTACCGCCTTCTCCAAGGAGAAGTTCGACAAGCAGAAGCTCAAGGACCTGGTGGCGCAGGTGGTGGCGCTGGCGCCGCAGCTGACCCACGGCTTCGTCGGCGCCCGTCCGGGGCACCCGTTCACCGAGAGCCAGCTCGACGCCATCACCTCGGTCGAGCTGGTCGATAGCTTCGACGGCTACCCGGACAAGTGGCTCGGCAAAAGCGCCGATATCTTCGATCACCCCGATCTGCCGCTGTTCCGCTTCATGGCGGCGACGCTGAAGGACGGGCCGGATGCCGAGGGCCGCATCTCGGTGATCCAGGTGCGCGCCGCGCACTGCGTGCTCGAGGGATCGGACTCGGCGCTGCTGTCGCGTTCGCAGACCGCCGGGCACGGTATACAGTCCAACAAGGACAACAAGGTCAGCCTTGGCGACCGCATCAAGGGCGCGCTGCAGGCCGGCATCGGCGTGTCGCTGCACCTGTTCTTCGCCCACATCATGTCGCCACCCGACAAGCCGTTCGGCTTCAAGACCTTGCCGCTGCGCCGCGACCGGCTGCGCCGGCTGGCGAGCCGGCTCGGCGTGCGGCAGCGCTCGCTCTACTTCGCCATCGTCACCCACGCGCTGCATTCCGATACCGATCGTCGCCTCAACGAGGCGGTGATCGCCGCCGCCTATACGATGCTCGATACCCGTCGCACCGATGCCGATGACGATTTCTTCCGAGTCCGGGCGCTGCAGGCGAAGTTCCCCTACAAGGAGGACTTCGTCGAGTATGTGCGCTCGGTCGATGATGTGGTGAGCCAGATCGAAAGCAAGGACATCACCTCGTTCCAGACCCAGGTGCTGGCGCTGTTTGCGATGCACAGGAAGCTCCACAGCTGGTTCCCGTTCCTTTACGGGGAGCGCTTCTGGCGCTTTTCGGGGCGCGTCGACACCGTGCTGACCCTGGTGCCGCCGCACCGGACGCTCGGCCCGGTGACCCAGTGGATGATGGAGCCGATCTATTGCGGCGCCTATCACCCGGCCTCGAACATCGCCACCTTCTGCCCCGGCCGCGAATACATGACGGTGAACTTCGTCATGGAACAGCGCCACATCGATGCGGTGGAGCGGATCGAGCCGCTGATTCAGAAGATCGAGTCGCTGGATTTGCCGGAGCCGGTGAAGGGTGTGGGCATCGAGGCTTAGAGTCGCTCTGCGCCACTGCTACGGGCCGATGCTGTTGAGCGCTTGCGCCACCCCACCCACCGGCCGTCATCCCGGCGAAAGCCGGGACCCAGTGCTCTGACTGCGCAACGAGCGCGAAACCATCCGACCCTGCCGTGATGGACCGGCCCGGTCCGCGTATGCCCTACCGTTCGAGCAGTGGGTCCCGGCTTTCGCCGGGATGACGACGGTGGGTGGTGGAATAGCGAGACACTGGCAGACGCAGCAGGGGAAGAGTCACCCCACAATCTCGTCCCACAGGTCATCCCATCGCGGGTTCGTCGCTTCGATCAGCTCCACCTTCCACGCCCGGCGCCATTCCTTGATCCGCTTCTCACGCGTGATCGCCGACTCGGCGTTCCCGTGCTCCTCGAACCACACCAACTGCGTGACATCGTATCGCGCAGTAAAACTTTCAGCGATCGCGTGGTTTCGGTGCTGCCAGACGCGGCCAATCAGGTCGGACGTGACGCCCGTATAGATCGTGCCGCGCTTGCCGCTCGCCATCATGTAGACGAAGAATTGCTTGTCCACCTGCGCCCCCGAACCATCGGAGCAACGCAGGTGGACGCTGTCAACATAGGGCCGGCCTAAGCGACCTGCCGCCCATACTTGCTCGCCACCTCCTCGGCCAACCGTCCGCCGATCTCCGCCAGATGGTCGAACGACTGCTCGAAGCTGCCGACTCCAGCCGTCGCTGACCTGAGCTCGATGATCAGGTCCTGCATCTCCGAGGCCGGAACATAGGCGTGAATGTCGTCCCAGCCGTCCCAGCCGTCGCGGGTGTCGGAGCCGACGATCTGGCCGCGCCGACGCGGCAGGATGGCGTTGATGCGCGCGGTGGCCTCGCTCGGGCAGTGCACCGTCACCTCCATCACCGGCTCGAGCAGCACCGGCTCGCATTGCGGCATGCCTTCGCGCATGCCGATCTGCGCCGCCTGCCGGAACGCCATGTCGGAGCTGTCGACCGTATGGTACGAGCCGTCGGTCAGCGTCACCGCCACATCGACCACCGGAAAGCCCAGCGGGCCGCCCATGCCGAAGTACTCGCGCACGCCCGCCTCGACCGAGCTGATATATTGCCGTGGCACCACGCCACCGGTGATCTTTTCGTCAAATCCCAGCCCGCCGCCGCGCGGCAGCGGCTTGATGGTCAGCACCACGTCGCCGAACTGCCCGTGCCCGCCCGACTGCTTCTTGTGGCGGCCACGCACATTGGCGGATTTGCGGATCGTCTCGCGATAGGGGATGCGTGGCACCGAGGTGGTGACCGGCACGCCGTAGCGCCCGGTGAGCCGCTCGATAACGACGCGGAGGTGCATCTCGCCGTGGCCTTCGAGCACGGTTTCGCCGGTCTCGGGCACATGGGTGAGGTGCAGCGAAGGGTCCTCCTCGAGGATGCGCTGCAGCGCCGTCGACAGCCGCACGTCGTCCTTGCGCTCCTTGGGTGAGACGGCGATCGCCATCATCGGCCTGCTCTGGGGTGGCGGCATCAGGTCGGGCACCATGCGCCCGGCAGACAGCGTGTCACCGGTGCGGGCCGCCTCGACCTTACCGAGCGCAACGGTTTCGCCCTCCTTGGCCGTGTCGCGCTTCTGTGTTTCCTGGCCCATCACCCGGAACACGCCCGACACCTTGCTTTCACGACCGTCGGCGGAACGGAGCACCGCGCCGTCGGCGACGGTGCCGCTCAGCACGCGCGCCACGCACATCTTGCCGCTGCGCGCGGTCTGCATGGTCTTCATGATCTGGACGACGCTGCCGGGTCCGTCGGCGAGCCCCAGCCGGGCGCGGGTCTCCTTCACCGTCGGCGCTTCATGGCGGATCGCCTTGAGCAGCCGGGTGATGCCGTTGCCGTGCTCGGCCGAGCCGATGAACACCGGACAGATCTTGCCCGCCCGCATTTCCTCGACCAGGTCCTTGAAGATCAGGTCCTTTTCCGGCTGCACATCCTCCAGCAACTGCTCCATCAGCACGTCGTCGAAATCGGCGATCTGTTCGAGCATCGCCGTGCGCGCCGCGACCTCGTCTGCCTTCTCGCCATCGGGCAGTACCACGATCTCGCTTTCCTTGGCTTCGTGGTAGACATGCGCCCGCTCGAGCGCCAGGTCGATGCAGCCGGTCACCACGCCACCCTTGGTCATCGGCAATTGCCTGAGCACCAGCGGCACCCGGCTCGCCGGTTGTAGCATCTGGAGAATGTCGCGCACCTGGCCCGAGAGCTTGTCGATCTTGTTGAGGAAGATGAGGTGCGGAAGTTTCCGCGCTTCGAGATCCCTGAGGATCAACTGCAGCGCCGCGACCTTCTTGGGGTCGGCTTCCGCCACCACCACTGCCATGTCGCAGCCGGCGAGCACGGCGAGGGATTCATACTGGAACTCGACCGAACCGGGGCAGTCGATGAAGCTGTAGCGGTCGCCCATGAAATCGGTTTCGGCGACGTTGACCTCGACGCTCATGCCGTTCGAGCGGGCTTCCGGTGCGGCATCGCCCACCATGTTGCCGTCCCTGGCGTGGCCTTGTCGGGTAATGGCCCCAGTGCGCATGAGGATTGCTTCGAGCAGCGAAGTCTTGCCGCTCGCGAACGGCCCCACCAGCGCGATGCACCGGGGCCCGGCTTGTCTGCCGTTGTCGTTTGCCATCTACTCCTCCTCGTTCGTGATTTGTTCCCTCGGCGACGTCCTCCCCGGTGCGTGGTCTTCGCACCGTCGAGGCGCGTCCGCGGGGGATACTGTAGCGCTCTCGGTGGGCGGAGCCAATCTGGGGCGCGTGTCTATGGAAGGCAGTTGGGCCGGTGGCTGTGGACCCCCACCCCTGTCCCCTCCCCGCAAGGGGGAGGGAGACCAAGGCACTGGCATCACAGTTTGCGTCTCCCTCCCCCTTGCGGGGAGGGATTAAGGGTGGGGGGCAGCGCGCACCAGCCCTGCAGATAACCACCCTTCCCAATCCCCAACTCCAGTGGTAATCACCCTCGCCAACCCGTGAGCCGGCGACGAGTCGTTCCGCTCACGGGCTTCCGTTTTTCTGATGCTCAGAAGGGAAGGGCCCGACCCTTGGCGAAGATCATTACTTCCATCACCGGCGATAGCGCACTGACGTTCGACGACGTGCTGCTGCAGCCTGC
>NZ_DASZAW010000074.1:0-21608 GCF_035944845.1 Devosia sp.
TCAAGTATATTTGGCGCTTGACCTTTGGATGTGTTATCCAGAAATTTGACCAGTTGGAAAAAACGTTATCACTCCCATGCCGCCGATCAAGGTGAAAATGCTGGAGACCGAGGGCGGCAAAGGGGGCGCAAAGGCAGCGCCATCGAAGCGCCCAAGGGCGCAGACGCGCATCCAGCGCGAGAAGCAGGAAGTCATTCTCGAGGCGGCGCTCGACGTGTTCAGCCGTGAGGGATTTCGCGGCGCCACCATCGACCAGATCGCCGAAGCGGCAGGCATGAGTAAGCCCAACCTGCTGTACTATTTTCCGCGCAAGGAAGAGATCTACCAGCGCCTGCTCGCCGAGATGCTCGACATCTGGCTGGCGCCGCTGCGCGAGATCGATTCGGTCGGCGACCCCATCCCCGAGCTCCGCTCCTACCTGCGCAGGAAGCTCGAGATGAGCCGCGACTATCCGCGCCAGAGCCGGCTCTTCGCCAACGAGATGCTGCAGGGCGCGCCGCGCGTGCTCGAAATGCTGGAGACCGACCTCAAGGCCCTGGTCGACGAAAAGGCCAAGGTGATGGAGGGCTGGATGGATGCCGGCAAGATCGTCCGCACCGACCCCTATCACCTGATTTTCTCGATCTGGGCCACCACCCAGCACTATGCCGATTTCGACGTGCAGGTCCGCGCCGTGCTCGGCAAGGACCGCGGCGGCGAAGGCCGCTTCGAGGACGCCGCCCGCTTTCTCGAAAACCTGTTCCTGCACGGGCTGCTGCCGAAGTAACCGCTTACAACTCCTTGTCGGGGTTGACCCTCGGCGCCGACTCCATGAACACGGCCCCGTGGTCCGCGGGCTTCGCGGGCGGGGGAAGTGCCGTGACGAGCCGTGCCGACCAATGGATCCTCAGCGCTGCAGACGCCTGGGTCCGCCTGACCAATCGCCGCCTGGTGCGCGCCTGCCGCCGACATTTCGGTTACGTGCCCGATTTCGCCCGTCCGCGTGGCCACGATGCGCTGATGCAGTGGCGCAAGGTCTTTGATCGCAACCCGCTCTTTGTCACCTTCTGCGACAAGCTCGCCGCCCGAGCATGGGCCAAGGCGCGCATCTCCGATCTCGGCATGTCCGACCTGCTGTGGACCGGTACATCGCTCGATGACCTGCCACCGGGCCTGCCCACCGACGATCAGGTGCTGAAGGTCAACAGCGGCACCGACAGCAACTACTTCCCCGGACGCGGCCGCTGGGACGATGCCACCCTGCGGCAGCGCTTTGGCCGCTGGTTGCGCCACCCGCAACGTGGACCCGGCGAATGGGCTTACGACCAGGTCTCCAGCCGCCTGATGCTCGAGCGCCTGATCGCCGCTCCAACCGATCTCATCGATCTGACCTTCCGCTGTCAGGATGGCGAGATCGCCTCCGCCTTTGTCGGCGTCAGTTGGAAGACTGCCGATGCGCGCGGTTGCTATCTCACCCGGGACGGCGCTGCCTTCCACCCCGCCGATGCGCCCGCTGCGGCCGAGCTCGTACGGCGCGACATGTTCGAGCGAGCCGCCGAAATTGCCCGCAAGTTGAGCCGCGGCCTCGACCACGTTCGCGTCGACTTTTACCTCAGCGGCAGCGCAATCTTTTTCGGCGAACTCACCGTCTATTCCTCGTCGGGTCTCGGCGAAGAGGATCAGGTCGGCGTCGGCCCTCTCATCGAGCGCTCCTGGCTCGCCGCTATCGAGAAATCCTGGTTTCTCTCCACCCCGCAACCCTGGCCGATGTCGCTCTACCAGGGCGCCTTCCGTCGCTGGGTGGTCGAGCGCCGGCGCGAGTTGGTCAGCGTTCCCTGAGCAGCGCCAGCACCACCAGCCCCAGCACGGTGATCGCCGCCCCCGCGGCAACACTGAGGCTCGCCCAACCGTGCCCGGCCAAGCCCTCGAACACGATGACGAAGGCCGGCACCAGGTAGCCATAGGCAATGACCTTGGCCGCCGGCAGCCGTGCCGAGGCATACTGGATCAGGAAGAAGCACACCGCCGTCGGACCGATGGCGAGGTAGAGCACCACCCACCAGACCAGCGCCGGCAGGTGCAGCCAGTCGGTCGCGAGGATCTCCGGCAGCCCGTAAAGGACGATCCACACTGCCGTCGCCACCATGGTCCAGAAACTCAGCACCAGCGCCGGCTCGCCGCGGTTGAAGCGGCGCAGCAGCGGCGTGTAGATGGCGTAGGCGACGCAGCCGACGAAGTAGATCAGCTCGCCCTGGCCAATATCGAAGCGCAACAGCGCATCGATATCGCCGCGAAAGATCACCCAGATCGCCCCGAGGCCGGCGAGCAGCAGGCTGATCAGCACGGCAAGGCCCGAGCGCTGCCCGACGATGAAATAGGCCGTCACCGCCGTCATCAGCGGCACCAGCGTATAGACCGCGCTGGTTGCCACCGGCTGCGTCATGGTCAGCGCGATGAACATGGTGACGAAATAGACGGCGGTCAGAAACCCGTTGATCCCGAACCGCCAGGGTGCGGCTGGAAAGGTGAACGTCTGCCGCGCCACGCCGAAGGCGAACGCCCCCATCATGAACGCCGCGAGCACGAAACGCAGCGCATTGAGCGGCACTGCATGGATATAGGGCACGGTGAGCGCCCCAAAGGTGAACGAGCCCGCGATCAGCGCCGCGAATAGCAGCATGGCGAGATGCGACAGCACCCGCTGTCGCCTCGCGCTCAATGTCTCGATGCTGCTGTCGGCAATGCTCACGGGTGGCTAAAGTCCATAGGCGATAACCAGCAGGAACGCCCCGGTCAGCCCGCTGTTCATGATGAACGACTGCACGTGCGGCTTCTGCTCCTCGCCCGAAAACTCCCAGAACGGGTGGAACAACAGGGTGGCCAGCACCAGGAACAGGATCAGCGCCAGCCCGCCCAGCACTCCGGCAAACGGTACGAACGGCGCCAGCACCACCAATGCGCCGCCGACGATCTGCAGGGCCACACCGAATCTTGCCGCCGTCTCCGGCTGGATGACCTTCCTGCCGGCGAGGAAACTCGCCAGGCCCGGAATGGCTTTGATGTTGCGGATGCCGAAAACCACGAAAGCGCCGCCCAGCAGGAGGTGGGCGAGAAAGATCAAAGTCGAAAACATGCGCGAAGCTCCTCGGATGTGCGACGAGCGCTTCACCGAACGTGAAGCGCCCTAGTTACAGGACAACGACGCACGGGGCAGGCCGGAATCGACACCGGCCCACCAAAATCGTGCGTCTCAGGCGGCCGCCGTTTCCGGCGCAATGCTGTGCAGCGTCCTGAGCCCGACCGTGACCCGGTTCCAGACATTGATGGTGCTGATCGCCACCGTGATGTTGGCGATCTGCGCTTCGGTGAAATGGGCCAGCAGCGGCTCGTACGCCGCGTCCGGCGCTCGGGTGTCGGCCAGCAGCGTCAGCGCCTCGGTCCAGGCCAGCACGGCGCGTTCGGCGTCATTGTAGACCGGCGATTCCCGCCACACGTTTACGAGGTTGATCCACTGGTCCGGCATTCCGGTGTGCCGCGCTTCCTTGATGTGCATATCGACGCAATAGGCGCAGCCGTTGATATGCGAGGCGTAGAGCTTGATCAGGTGGATGTACCGCGGCTCGAGCCCGGTTTCCTTGACCACGAAACGGTCGAGCGCGGCTACGGCGCGGTAGGTTTCGGGCGCAACTTTGCTGATGTCGAGGCGAGCTCGCATGGGAATTGTCCTTCTTGGTTGGGGAACGGGATCTAGCCGGCGGCGGGGCGCCGCTCGTGCTGTTCAAGGAAGGCGCAACTGCGCCCTGCGATGGCATTGCCGAGCTCGGTACCCGGGTTGTGGGCGAGTTCGGCGATTGTGACTTTGCGGAGTTCGTCGCGATAGGCGCGCTCGGCTCGGAGCATCGCCGCGGTGACCGCGCATGGTTTGGCAAAGAATTTCGAGGCCAGGGGCTCGGGCCCGCGCTGCCGGATTTCCGTGCACCGGAACGCCGGCCCCGTGCCTTCGATGGCGAGCACCACGTCCAGTAGGCTGATCTTGTCGGCTGACCGGCCCAACCGATAGCCACCGCGCGGACCCGGCACCGACGTCAGCAGCCCGGCGCCGGCCAGTGCCTGCAGGTGCTTGAGCAGATAGCTGGTCGAAACGCCGTGATACTCCGCCATCGCCGCCGCCGGCATGGCGCCATCTGCCTGCAACCCGCTCAGCATCAGCATGCAGTGGATGGCCTGCTCGACCCCGTCGCTCAGCTTCATCGTCCAACTCCCAAATCATGGATATTGTTTATCCATGATTATGACAGGAGTCGAGTCCTATCTTGACGGCGGCGGGAGTCAGGCCGCGACAGCGATGGTGGGAGAGTCGGCGAACACGAAGGCATGCCCGGGCAGGGCCTTGGCCCGGTAGAGCGCCGCATCGGCAGCGGCGATCAGGCGGGCGCGGTCATCGCCATGTTCGCTGCCCATGGCGATACCGATGCTGGCGCCGATCTGGATCTGCGTCGTCCCCAGACGAACGGGTTCGTTCAACGCCACCCCGATATCGGCCGCCAGTTCGGCCAGTTCCGAACGCGAGGTCGGGGGCAGGCGGAGGAAAGCGAACTCATCGCCGCCAATCCGCGCTACGCAGTCGCCATCACGCGCCAGGCCCTTCAGCCGGTCGGCGACGATCCGCAGCAGGTCATCGCCGGCGCCGTGCCCAAAGCTGTCATTGACGTTTTTGAAGCCGTCGAGGTCGAGATAGAGCAGGGCCGGACCATTGCCCGACCGCGCCAACCGCTGGTCGAAGCCGAGCCGGTTGTGCAGCCCCGTCAGTGCATCGCGCGCCGCCAGTTCCTGCGCCGCCCGCCGCCGCGCTTCGAGCAGCCGCGCCAGCCGGTAGAGCCGGTTGAGCACGATGGCGATGCCGCCCAGGAACAACGCACTGGCGAGGAGCCGGATCGGCGCCAGGTGCTGCGCCAGTTCGGTGCCGAGCCGCCGCGGCGTCCACATCAGCTGTGTTGAACTGCCGGGAACCGGGATCGCCACTTCGCCGGCCTGGATGCTGGTTGGTTCGCCAAACCTGGCGCCGTTCAGCATGAAGTCCTGGGTCAGGCGAGCGGCGCCGGCAGCGTCGGGTTGCCCGGCGCGCATCACCGCCGTGAGCGCCACCTGGGCCCGTTCGGTTTCTGCACTGATCGCCGTCTCATCTATCGAAAGGATGGAGTAGGCGGCAGCGATTACCACGCTGAGCCCAAGCAGCAGGAGCGCCACGATGCTGATAATCAGCAGGCGCCGCGGATGGGGCAGCTCGAGGTCGGCCGCCATGGCAGCATCGTCGGCTCGACGAGCCGAACCGACCATCCCTGCACCGCGCTGTGCCATCATCCCCTCCAAGTCAGGGGGACGCTACGGCGCGGGAGTTTGCCAATCCCTTATCGCCGCGGGCCGTCGTCGGCGCATGGTTGAACAATGGTTACGGCAGAGAGGCTGATAGTGCAGCGAGGGAAGAGTACCCCCCACCCTGTCCCTCCCCCGCAAGGGGGGAGGAGACGCCAACACTGACGCCGGTGTTTTGGTCTCCTTCCTCCTTGCGGGGGAGGGGACAGGGATGAGGTACTCTTCCTTCACCGGCTTATGCGTTGCGTTGCACCACATGGCCCGGCCCAAACCAGAGGGGGGTAGGCCAAATAGGTCGCCTACTCCGCCGGCTCCACCGACTTGCGCATCGGGTTGTTCGGGTGCGTGGTCCAGTTGGCGTAAGTCGGCTCCACCACCTTCTTGGTCCGCTCGTCGAGCATCCCCGGCTCGAGCTGGATCATGGTGATGCAGTCTTCCACCGGGCAGACATTGACGCAGAGGTTACAGCCCACGCACTCGTCGTCCATCACCTCGAAGTGCCGCTTGCCGTCCTTCTCCTTCATGATCGCCTGGTGCGAGGTATCCTCGCAGGCGATGTGGCAGCGGCCGCAGCTGATGCACTTGTCCTGGTCGATATGCGCCTTGGTGATGTAGTTGAGGTTGAGGAACTGCCAGTCGGTGACGTTGCGGGTGGCGCGGCCGGTGAAATCCTCCAGCGTCGCGTGGCCCTTCTCATCCATCCAGTTCTTCAGTCCCGAGATCATCTCTTCGACGATCTTGAAGCCGTAGACCATGGCTGCGGTGCAGACCTGGACGTTGCCGGCGCCCAGCGCCATGAACTCGGCCGCATCGCGCCAGGTGGTGACCCCGCCAATTCCCGAGATCGGCAGGCCGTGGGTCTCGGCGTCGCGTGCGATCTCGGCCACCATGTGCAGCGCGATTGGCTTGGCTGCCGGGCCGCAATAGCCGCCATGCGTGCCCTTGCCGTCGATCGTCGGCATCGGCGCGAAATTGTCGAGATCGACCCCGGTGATCGAGTTGATGGTGTTGATCAGCGATACCGCATCGGTGCCGCCGTTCTTGGCCGCACGCGCCGGGCGACGCACGTCGGTGACATTCGGCGTCAGCTTGGTGATCACGGGCATGCGGGAGTATTGCTTGCACCAGCGCACGACCATTTCGACATATTCCGGCACCTGGCCGACCGCTGCGCCCATGCCGCGCTCGCTCATGCCGTGCGGGCAACCGAAATTGAGCTCGATCCCGTCCGCCTCGGTTTCTTCGACGAGCGGCAGGATGGCTTTCCAGGCGTCTTCTTCACACGGCACCATGATCGAGACGACCACGGCGCGATCCGGCCAGCTCTTCTTGACCTGCTTGATTTCCTGCAGGTTCTTCTGCAGGTCGCGGTCGGTGATCAGCTCGATATTGTTGAACCCGAGCAGCCGCCGATCGGCGCCCCAGATCGCGCCGTAACGCGGGCCGTTGACGTTGACCACCGGCGGGCCTTCCTCGCCCAGCGTCTTCCACACCACGCCACCCCAGCCTGCCTTGAAGGCGCGCTCGACATTATAGGCCTTGTCGGTCGGCGGCGCCGACGCCAGCCAGAACGGATTGGGCGACTTGATCCCGACGAAGTTGTTGCGGATGTCAGCCATGGCGTCCCTCCTCAGTTTCCAGCGAGATAGCGGTTAATACTCTCGGCCGCGTCGCGACCCTGCGCCACCGCAGTCACTGTCAGGTCGTCGCCGGCCGCGATGCAGTCGCCACCGGCCCAGACGCCTGGCCGCGAGGTGCGGCCCTCGGCGTCGGTCTCGATGCGGCCGGCGGTCAGCGCGAGCCCGGCTACCGTCTCGTCCTCGAGCGTCTGGCCGATGGCCTTGAACACCTGGTCGGCCGGCAGTGTCAGCGTATGACCCATGCCGCTCAGGCGTCCGTCCTTGATCTCGGTGTATTCGAGTTCGATCCCCGTCACCTTGCCGTTCTCGCTCAAGACGCGCCTCGGCTGCAACCAGTGCCGGATGGTGACGCCCTTCGAGGCCGCGAGATCCTGCTCGAAGCTCGAGGCGTTCATGTGCTCCTGCCCGCGGCGATAGCAGATGGTCACCTCTTCGGCGCCCAGGAGCTTGGATTGCACGGCGGCGTCGATCGCGGTCATGCCGCCGCCGATCACCACCACACGGCGACCGACCGGGAGCTTTGAGAGATCGTCGCTCTGGCGCAGTTCGGCGATGAAATCGACGGCATCGGCAAGCCCGTCCGAGCCGTCGTTTTCTCCCTCGGCCCGCAGGGTGTTGACGCCGCCCAGTCCGATGCCGAGGAACACCGCGTCATGCGTTTCAAGCAGTCGGTCGAGCGTCAGGTCCTGCCCCAACCGCTGGCCGAGTGCGATTTCGATGCCGCCGATCGAGGTGACATAGTCGACCTCGGCCTGCGCAAAGCCGTCCGGCGTCTTGTACGAGGCGATGCCGTACTCGTTGAGCCCACCCGCCTTGGGGCGCGCGTCGTAGATCACCACGTCGTGCCCGTGCACCGCCAGCCGGTGCGCTGCAGCGAGGCCGGCGGGGCCGGCGCCGACCACGGCGACCGTCTTGCCGGTAGCGGGCGCGCGGGTGAAGAACTGCGCATTCTCCGCCATCGCGATATCGGTGGCATAGCGCTGCAACTGGCCGATCTTGACCGGCTTGCCCTCGGCCTCCATGCGCACGCAGGCATCTTCGCACAATTGCTCGGTGGGGCAGACGCGGGCGCACATGCCGCCCAGGATATTCTGCTCGAAGATCGTCTCGGCCGCCCCCAGCGGATTATCCGTCGAGATCTCCCGGATGAACATCGGGATATCGATCTCGGTGGGGCAGGCGTTCATGCAGGGCGCATCGAAACAGAAGTAACAGCGGTCGGCCTCGACAAAGGCCTCGTGCCGGTCGAGCGCCGGATGCAGGTCGGAAAAATTGCGTGCGTACTGGCCGGGTTCCAGTCGCCCCGATGCGATGCCTTGCTTGAGCATTCCCCCGCTCATCGGCAGCTCCCTCTCTCCTTAGAGCCATTCCAGACTGAGGACGCTAGCGCAGCTCCGAAATTTTATCAATTGGTCAAAAATGGGAATTTGCGACCCGTGCCGGAGTGGCGGCACCGATGGGTATTCATGGCCTGCGACAAGGACGTTGGAGGGCCATCTGCCGTCTTTTCCGACCGAATTGCCGCCTTATTCTTTCTATCGGCTCCCGCCTTCGGGCAGCTTTTCTCGTCTCGCCGTGAAAAACTTCGCCAGGCTGGCTCCTTTTTCGAGTCATTGCCTGAGGCCGGGCAAGCTTCTGGAATCTCGTGCAAAATTCCCGCGAGGCCGGGTAATGCTACTGATGCATTTCCGCAACGGTTGCACTTGGAAGGCCAGCGTTCATTTTCGGTTCATATTCTCGCCACACCGCCAAAGCCTTTTCCGGCCATCGAAAACAAGCGTGAGTAGTCTAAGGTTGAATAGGAAAATCGTTCTGGTCGCCGCCGCCCTCGTGACGGGCCTTATGACCTCAGTCACAGGCGCAATGGCAGATCAGTGCGGTGGGGCGTCCTGGTACGGACCAGGTTTCCACGGCAAGAAGACGGCCTCGGGCGAGCGGTTCAATGAGAATGCCATGACTGCCGCCCACAAGACCCTCCCCCTCGGCACGGTCGTGAAGGTCACGAACCAGCGGACGGGCAAGTCGATCAAGGTTACGATCAACGACCGCGGTCCCTTTGCCAAGGGCCGCATTATCGATCTCAGCAAGGCAGCCGCTGCCAAGCTCGGCACCAAGAATGCCGGTGTCGGCAAGGTGTGCGTCGCCAAGCTGTAACACAAGACCGAACTGCGCTCAGGGCCGGGTTGAGACCAGTCCGTTTCGAGCGCGTGGCCAATGGAGCGAGAGCAGGAAAAGTCGTGAGACTTTTCCGGTTGATCTCGATGCTTCGAGGGCCGATCGGTTCACAAAATCAGGGGTCGCCCGGGTGAGACGGGCGGCCCCTTGTTGTTTCAGAGATCGTTCGCTGCGTTGAGCTCGCCAGTGGTCAGGCCATCCCCCTCGGGGTCTAGCGGGTGTCGCTCGGCGCCAATCACCGCTTCGATGTCGACTGCGAGCTTGGTGAGGTCGAGATCGGCCACTTTCTCGACCGACTGCCGTTCAAGGGCCTGCTTCAGCGCTTCCTCGATCAACTGGGTGCGCAGGGCTTCGTCAACCGCCATTGCCATCGATCTTGATCCCTCCCTCGTCGACGCGGATCTCGAGCGCCGGCTTCTGCGACTCCTGATAGGCGACGTAGATGGCGAAGCCGACGGCGAGCGCCGCAAGCACTGCGATAATGGTGTAAAGCGAACTTCTGCTCATGCGGGGTCCTCTGACGCTGTTGCTAGCTGCAACGCATCAGCCCGGCGGCAGGTTCAATCGGCGACGGCGCGCAGTGCGCCGACAAAGGTCGCAATGCCCTCGTCGAGCCCGCCGGAATTGTCGATCACCACCGGCACCACGCCATCGGGCACCGGAGCGCCTTCGCGTCGCAGGCGAGCCTCGATGTCCTCGGCGCTTTCCCGCCCCCGACCAGCGAGGCGCCTGGCCCGCACCTCGGGTCGCGCCGTCACCAGCAGGACGTGGCAGTTGGGATATTTCTCGATCGCCCGCTCGATGACCTTGCGGGAGGTGTTCACCACCACGATCCGCCCGGCCACCATGGCCGCTTCGATCGCCGCCGGCACGCCATAGCAAAGCCCGTGTGCTTCCCAATCGAGCGCATATGCGCCGCGCAGCCTCTGCCGCCCGAACTCGCTGGCGTCGACGCTGTCATGGTCCTCGAGCTCGACCATCGCCGCACGAGTCACCACGCGACGCGGGAAGCTGAAGCGGTGGTCGTCGGCCAGCGCCGTCTTGGCCGCGCCGATCAGCGTATCCTTGCCGGCGCCCGACGGTCCGACCACGAGAGCGAGGGCGCCATTGTGCATCAGCTGACTCGCTTGCCCTGCCGCCACACCGAGCGCACCACGGGCACCGGGTCATCCCGCCGCACCCGCACCAGATCGGCGCGCTTGCCCACGGCGATCTCGCCGCGATCGCCCAGATGCGCTGCCGCTGCCGGCCGCGATGTCACCATGCCGATCGCCTGCGGCAGGCTGATATTGTCGGCCCGCTCGGGCAACAGGAACGCCGCATAGATCAGCGCGAACGGCACATAGTCCGAGCTCAGCACGTCGAGCACGCCGGCCTTGGCCAGTTCCGCCGCCGAGATATTGCCGTTGTGCGACTGGCCGCGCACCACGTTTGGCGCCCCCATCAGCACCGCGAGGCCAGCCTCGTGACAGGCCCGCGCCGCTTCCATGGTGGTGGGGAACTCGGCAATCGCCATGCCGTCGCGCACTGCCTCGTCGACATGCTCGACCGTGGCGTCGTCATGACTGGCGAAGGCCAGGCCGATCTCGCGGCCGCGCTTCAGGATGGCGGCGCGGTTAGTGTCGGCATACTTGTCGCGCTCCGCCTGCCGGTCGGCGATGAACTGCGCCATCTCGGCGTCCGATAGCCGCAGCTTCTTCTGGTAGTAGGCGATGTAGTGCTCGAGCGTGGTGTATTGGCGCGCGCCCGGGGTGTGGTCCATCAGTGAGGCCAGCCCGACGATCGGGTTGCTGCAATTGTCCTCGAACTGCTGCGCTACGTCGGGCGTCGCCAACTCGCAGCGCAGGTGAATGTGGTGGTCGGCCCTGAGCCGATCGGTCGCGTCGGCTTCCGCCACAGCGTCGACCATGGCGCGCACGTCGGCAGTGATATCGCCGGTCTCGGGGTCCGAGCCGATCCGCACCGCGTCGAACACCGTGGTGATCCCGGCGCCTGCCACCTGCGCGTCATGGCTTTGCAGCGCCGCGATGGCGTTCCAGGTCACCCCCGGCCGCGGCCGATAGTGGTTCTCGAAATGGTCGGTGTGGAGTTCCACAAGGCCCGGGATGACGTAGTCGCCCTCGACATCCTCGCCGGCACGGGCCGTGCCGGTATCGATCGCGGCGATGACTCCGTCGCGCACCAGCACCGAACCGGTGACCACCTCGTCGCTCAGGACGATACGAGCGTTAGCGAGCGCGAATTCGCTCATCGGCGGCCTCCCCAGTGAGAATGAAATCGTCGAGCCGCACGAACGGCGCCCCCGGCTCGGGTTCGTGGAACAGCACTAACCTGTCCAGCAGCGTCTCGGCTTCGGCCAGTGGGCCGAAATGCGCCGCAGCAGCCCGCTGGTATGCTTCGCGCTCATGCTCCGGCAACCGGTCGGTCAGCGTCATGTGCAGGCGGAATTCCTCGAACACATAAGGGTAGCCGAAACGGTCCATCAGTTCGATCTGCCGGGCGCTCAGGTGCCCGCCTTTCAGCCGGCGCTCACGTTCGGCTGCCGACGGCAGCGCCCGGAACGGTTCGAACGCCTCGACCACCTGGCTGGCGAAGTCGGTGAGCTCAGCCGTCTGCTGTGCCGGAGTCAGCGCCAGGAAGCCGTCGATCAGGCTGAGCTTCAGCCGGCCGATGGCTACCGGCTCGGCATCAGCGACGAAATCAGCCAGCGCATCCTCGAGTTCGGCGCGCGATTTGCCTGCGGCCAGCGCCATCGGCGCCTTGATCGTGGCGTGAAAACCGTAGCGGCGCGCCGACACGCTGCGGTCGAACAGGGCGTCGCGCGCCGTGCCGGCGAGCGGCCCGTCGATCGTTGCCCCGCTCAGCGGATCGCGTCCCAGCCATTCGGCGGCCTTTGCCCAGAGCGGGGTGGCCGCACCGGGGGCGTAGTAAATGGCGAAACGTTCGGGCATCGGGAACTGGGGTTCGGCAAGGGACGGGGCTGACTAGCCCCGTTCGATGTCAGTTTTTTGTCAGTCCGACAAGCTGTCCACTGGGTGGACAGGGCGGGGCCTAGATCACCCGCGCCACGCAGTCGGCCGCCTGGCTGATGGCGCCATCGAGTACATTGTCCGCAACCAGTGTATCGCCACCAGGCAGGGGGCGCAGCAGCGCAAAGAAGCCGCGTTTGCCTTCGCCCTTCAGCTGCCACTTGATCCGCGTGCCGGGCGGCAGCGCCTCGGCGCTGTGATTGACCACGACAATGGCGTTGGGGGGGCCGGACACCGTGCAGCTCAGTTGGACATTGAGTCCGAAATGCCTGGTCTGCAGGGGCGGCTCGTAGTCGGAGTCGCCGTCACCGCCGCTCGAGGTCGACGTCGTTGTGGCGACGGCGCCCGGCTCGACCGTGCCCAGCTCGGCCGTGCCTGGAGGGACAAGACCATCGATCGGGCCGGTCCCGGCGGGGCCGGTGCCATCGATCGGCGGCAGTCCGCCACCGGGGTCGAGCGGCAGTACGTCGCCGGCAACGGCCGCTCCAGCAAGCGGAGACAGCATGAGTATCGCGAGCAACGCGCCCGCGAGAGGACGAATTCTGTTCATTGTTGTTTCCTGGCAGGCCCTTCGATCGCGTCCACGATCGATACCCTGACTATGTCGCTGGTTTCCTGCGGCGGCAACTAGGTCCTGACGCTTGAACCTCGCGTGGGGTGGCCATTTCGCCTTTGTTCGGCAGGACCAGCTGTTAACGTTGCGCATCGGACACAGAGCGGACCGGTGCATCTTCTGGCGCGCTTTTTAGCAGAACTGAGCTGTACCGGGCATGAACGTGTTGCCGCATGGCCCAGGCGCTTGCCTCAGCCGGGCGTCGCCGCCAATATCTCGGCAAATCAGCACCCGGGGCTCCATGGATCGCGACCTTCTCGAACGGCTCTATCACCGCGCCGTCGATGCCGCCCAGCCGCAGCATGCCATAGCCGCCAACCTGCCGGAGCCGCCGCCGGGCCGTACCATCGTCATCGGCGCCGGCAAGGCATCGGCGCAGATGGCACGCGCTTTCGAGAAGGCCTGGCCCGGCCCGATCCATCGTGGCCTCGTCGTTACCCGTTATGGCTACGGCACGTCCTGCGAGCGTATCGAGATTGTCGAAGCTGCTCACCCGGTGCCCGACATGGCGGGCTACCTCGCGGCGCGCCGTCTGATGGAGACGGTGTCCGGGCTCGGCCATGATGACCTGGTGGTGGCGCTGATCTCCGGCGGCGGTTCCGCGCTGTTGCCGCAACCGGCGGCCGGCCTCAGCTTCGAGGACGAGCAGGCGGTCAACGAAATCCTGCTCGCCTCGGGCGCGCCGATCTCGGTGATGAACGTCATCCGCAACGAGCTCAGCTCCATCAAGGGCGGCCGCCTTGCCGCACTGGCCTCGCCGGCGCGTGTCGCCACCCTCATCGTTTCGGATATCCCCGGTGACGATCCCTCGCTGGTCGCTTCAGGGCCGACTGTGCCGCTGAGCTCAGGTCGGGCCGAAGCCCGTCACCTGGCCGCGCTTTACCGGCTGAAGCTGCCGCTGGCGGCCGAGGACTTGCTGGCGTCCGATCGCAACCTGGCACCCCGCGCCGGCGATTTGCGCTTCCAGCACAACACCGTTCGCATCGTCGCCTCCGCCGCCCTGTCGCTCGAGGCGGCGGCCGCCGAGGCACGAAATGCCGGGCTCGAGGCCCACATCCTCTCCGACGCCATCGAAGGCGAAGCCCGCGATGTCGCCGCCGTCCACGCGGCGCTCGCCCGCGAGATCAAGAGCCGCAACCGTCCCTTCACAAAGCCCACGCTGCTGCTGTCGGGCGGCGAAACCACCGTTACCATCCGCGGCGACGGCCGCGGGGGCCGCAACGCCGAGTTTTTGCTGGCCTTTGCGCTGGCCATAGACGGCATCGAAGGGATCACCGCGCTTGCCGCCGATACCGACGGGATCGATGGCGCAGGGGACAATGCCGGCGCGGTTTGCGATGGCCACACGGCCGCGAGGATGCGAACGGCCGGCATCGACCCGCGGAGGGCGTTGGCCAACAACGATGCCTACACTGCCTTCCGCGCCGTCGGCGGATTGCTGCTCACCGGTCCCACCGGCACCAACGTCAACGACTTCCGCGCCGTCATCGTGCGGTAAGACGGCAGTAGGCAGTCGGCAGTAGGCAGTAGGGGTAGACAATCGGGGTAGGAAACGAGATCTCCTCCGACTGCCGACTGCCGACTGCCGACTGCCGACTGCCGACTGCCGACTGCCGACTGCGCTCGCCTATTCCTCGACCCACGAGTCGAACTCGCCATCCTTTGTCAGCCGCGCCACCATGTAGCCGCCGCGCTGACGCGGGCGCACCTCGTAGTCGTAGTCCTTACCGTCCATTGCCCGCTGCAGGTTGGCGGCACTTTCGGCGCTGTCCGCCGAGGCGAACACCTGCGGCACGCTGTTGCCTTCACTGACGAATGCCCGCGACATCGCAACTCTCCCGGGTGATGCTCCAGAGTTTGCGCTGCAGCATAGCCCACCTTAGGCAGCCGGACGATTTTTCCTTTGCGAGGAACTTCCCTTTCCGCCGCCCATGCCTTTAAGTGCCGCCGCTTTCAGGGAGTGTTTCGGCAATGGCCAAAAAGAAGATCGCCGTCATCGGGATCGGCAAGATCGCGCAGGATCAGCACCTGCCGGTGATCGACAAGAGCCCGGATTTCGAGCTCGCGGCCTGCGTCTCGACCCGCGGCCTCGGCCATCGCGACGTGCCGGTGTTCAGGACCCCGGCCGAACTCTACAAGGCCATGCCCGAGGTCAAGGTCGTCGCTATCTGCACCCCGCCCGGCGTGCGCCACGCCTATGTGCGGCAGGCCATCGACGCCGGCAAGGACGTGCTGCTGGAAAAGCCGCCGACCCCCACCATCACCGAATTCGAGGATCTCGTCGCCTATGGCGAGAAGAAGGGCAGGGTGCTGTTCCAGACCTGGCACTCGCGTTACAACGCCGCCGTCGACGCGGCGAAACTCATCCTCAAGGACGAAGGCGTCGCTTCGGTTCGCATCGACTGGCGCGAGAGCGTCCGCAAGTGGCATCCGGGCCAGGAATGGGTGTGGGAACCCGGTGGCTTCGGCGTTTGCGATCCGGGCATCAACGCCATGTCGATCTTCACCAGGATCATGCCGTTCCCGGTCTTCGTCGAGAGCGCCAGGCTGAAGTTCCCGTCCAACCGGCAGACGCCGGTCGATGTCGAGATCGTTTTCAAGTCGGCCGAAAAGCACCAGCCCAAGCTCAGCGCCGGCTTCAACTGGCTCGAAGAGTCGGGCGAGATCTGGACCATCGCGATGGAGACGCGGAAGGGCACCGAGCTGAAGCTCGAACGCGGCGGTACCGTGCTGAGGGTCGATGGCAAGGAGACCGTCGCCAACCCGTCCAGTGAGTACGAGGCGATCTATGAGCGCTTCGCCAAGCTGCTCAAGAAGGGCAAGTCCGAAATGGACGGCTCGCCCTTGCGGCTGATCGGCGACGCCTTCCTCCTCGGCGCCCGCGAAAACGTCGACGAGTTCCACTGGTAAACGGAGCGCCCCCACGCCTGTCTCAATCGGCAGTCGGCAGTCGGCAGTCGGCAGTAGGCAGTCGGCAATAGTAGCCAGCAGGCAGCCAGGACGACTGCCGACTGCCGATTGCCTACTGCCCCACTAGACGTAGGTCGACTGGCAGAGTTGGCTCGCACCGCCTACAACTACCATACCAGTTCAAGGAGACCTGCCATGTACGAGACCTTCAACGGCTCGGCCCACCCGATGGCTCCAAAGGAAATCGCCATCACCGCGGTGCCCGAGGACGAACGGGTCTGGGTGCCGCAGGCCGAGGGCGTGTGGTTCCGGCCGCTGTTCCTCAACACCCTGCAAGGCCAGTGGTGCAACCTGCTGCGCGTCCGTCGCGCCGGGATCCTGAGCCGTCACCTCCATCCGCAACCGGTGCATGGCTACGTCATCAAGGGGCGCTGGCATTATCTCGAGCACGACTGGGTCGCCGAGACCGGCTCCTATGTGTTCGAACCGCCGGGCGAGATCCACACCCTCACCGTCCCCGAGGACACCCCGGAGATGATCACCTTCTTCAACATTTCCGGCTGCATGGTCTATCTCGACAAGGACAACAGGCAGATCGGCTTCGAGGACGTCTTCACCAAGATCGACATGTGCAGGAAGCACTACGAAAAGGTGGGGCTGGGCGCCGACTACGTGGAGCAGTTCGTGCGGTAGGCAAAAGGCCCCCTCACCCGGTCCTTCGGACCGACCTCTCCCCCAAGGGAGAGGTGCGCTGTGGCAAGATCGAGCCTCTGCACCACCTCTCCCTGGGGGAGAGGTCGCCGCGAAGCGGCGGTGAGGGGGCCTTAGCGGAGCATTCCAATGAGCTGGGCATCCGAATTCTACGCCGGCAAAACTGTCGTCATCACCGGCGGCACCTCCGGCATCGGGCAGGGCATCGGCCGGGCCTTCGCTGACGCCGGCGCGGTGGTGCATGTCACTGGCGCCACCCAGGCTGAGGTCGAAGCCGGCGCCGCGGCCGAGCCGCGCTTCCGCTACACCCAACTCGATGTCCGCAACTCAGAGCAGGTCGCCGAGTACGCCGCGACTTTCGGCAGAGTTGCCGCACTGGTCAACTGCGCCGGGGTGAACCTCCGCGCCGCCGAGCACACCGTCGATGGTTTTGCGACCGTCATCGACATCAACCTCAACGGCTCGATGCGCACCGCCTACGCCTTCAAGGACAAGCTTTCCGGTGGCGCCATCGTCAATATCGGCTCGATGTTCTCGTTCTTCGGCGCGCCGCACGCCCCTGCCTATGCAGCGAGCAAGCACGCTGTCGCCGGCCTCACCAAGTCGCTCGCCGTCGCGTTTGCCAAGGACGCCATCCGCGTCAATGCGCTGGCGCCGGGCTGGATCGAGACAGCGATGACCGCGGTGCCGCGTGCCAACGAGGCGCGCAACGCCGAATTGATGGGCCGGACCCCGCTTGGCCGCTGGGGCACGCCGGCGGACCTGGCGCCCGCCGCCCTGTTCTTGTGTTCACCGCTCGCCGGCTTCATCACCGGAGCGATCCTGCCGGTCGACGGCGGCTACCTCATCGCATGAGCGAGAGCATCAGCAGCAACGTGGCGAGCATCGCGGCGCCGGAGCGGATGGAGTTCCACCGGGTCCAGTCCCAAAGATAGCTCGACCAGTATGCGGCGCCCTGGGCGCTTTCGGCGTCGAACTTCGCCAGCCGGTTGTTCATCGGCACGTTGATCGCCATGGTCACGCCGAACGTGCCGATGACATAGACCAGCGCCCCTGCCGCGGCCCAGGGGCTGCCGCCCGCAACCAGCACCGCGAGCACCAGCGCCAGCCCCAGGATGGCCGTGCCCATGAACGCGCCGAGAAACCCGGCGTTCAGCACCGTCACGTTGATCGCATTCATCGTCGCAATGCCGCTGGCCGGTGGCTGCCGGGCAAAGCCCGGCATCACGAAGTTGGAGAAGGCGAAGAACGTCCCGCCAATCAGCGACGCGCCGAGCGCCACCACGATACTGAGGATATCGATCCAGTTCATGCTTGCCTCCAGGCGCCCTTGGCTGCCGCTTCGCGCGCAAAATCGGCAACATCCTTGGGTTGCCGCCCGAGGGCGCGCTGCACCCCATCGGCGATGGATTCGTTGCGGCCGTCCAGCACCTCGCTGAACAGCTCCTCCAGGAGCCCGGCAATCTCTTCAGGCATTTCGCTGCCGGCGAGCGAATCGAGGAACTCATGGGCCGGCATGGTGCGGAACTTGACGCTGCTGCCGCTCGCCCGATTGATCTCGGCAATGACTTCGGCAAACGTCAGCAACCGCGGTCCGGTGACTTCGTAGACCTCGCCGATGTGGCGGTCGTCGGTCAGCGCCGCCACCGCCACATCGGCAATGTCGTCGCAGTCGACGAACGGCTCCCGCACCGTGTCGACCGGCAGCGCCACCTCGCCGCCGAGCACCATCTCAAGGAACTGCCCTTCGTCGAAATTCTGGTTAAACCAGCTGGCCCGCACGATGGTCCAGTCGGCGCCCGAGGCGATCAGCTGCTGTTCGGCCCGCTGCGCCTCCGGCTCACCTCGGCCGGACAGCAGCACGAGCCGCTTCACCCCGAGCGACAGGGCCAGCTCGGCGATGGCGCTGATCGCCTCGGCCGCGCCCTTGATCGCGATATCGGGGTAGTAGGTGATGTAGGCGCTCGCGGCTCCATCGAGCGCCGCCGCCCAGGTGCTGCTGTCGGTCCAGTCAAAGCCCGTCGACCGCGAGGCCAGCCGCACCGGCAGCCCCCGTGCCACGAGGCGATCTGCAACGCGCGCCCCGGTCTTGCCGCGGCCGCCGATAATCAGGATGGGTTTGGTCATTTCATGCTCCATTCGCAAAACATGAGGAAGTCTCACGTTGCGAAAGGTGATAAATCCTCATATTATGCCGTCAAGGAAAATATGAGGATTACTCACTTATGGCTGAAAGCCTCGAGACTACGGCCCCTGCGCGGCGTACCCCACAGCAGCAGCGCAGCCGCGAGCGGGTCGAGCGCATCCTCAATGCCGCAAAGGGTCTGATCGAGCGCAGTGGCAGCGACGCCATGAAGATGGGGGAACTGGCCATCGATGCGGGAATTTCGATCGGCTCGCTTTATCAGTACTTCCCCGACAAGGCGGCGGTGATCGGTGCGCTGGCCGAACGCTACAATGAAGAGGGCCGGGCCTGCATTCGCGACGGCCTTGCCGGGGTGAACGATGCGCCCGGGTTCCGCCGCGCCTTCGGCGAATTGATCGACATCTACTACGGCCTGTTCCTCGCCGAACCGGTGATGCGCGACATCTGGTCCGGTACTCAGGCCGACAAGTCGCTGCACGGCATCGATCTCGCCGACAGCCACGAGAACGGCGCGCTGGTCGGCGCCGTGCTGCAGCGGATCTATCCCGATGCCGATCCGGCAGAACTGCTCAACCGCGCCACCTTGGTGATGTATCTGGGCAGTGCCAGCATGCGCCTCGCCATCTCGGTCAGCCGCGAGGAGGGGGACGCCTACGTCGCCAATTTCAAGCGCATGGCAATCGCCGAGTTACTCGGCGACTGATGCGGTCGTCGGCGGCACGCGCGGTGCGCAGAAGTACAGCGCCTGGTTGATGACGTAGAGCGAGCCGGTGAGCGCAATGCCGTTCCTGGGCAGGTCCGGCCCGGCTTTCGGATCGAGATAAGCGAGCCCGCCATTCTTCAGCGCATCGAGCAGCGGCGCCACGTCGCCCTCGATCCGGGCGTGATAGGGCGAGCCATCCGGCTTGGCGTCGACCTCGTGCCCGTCTTCCTTGTCGATATCGATGCGCCAGCGCCCGGCGTCGCCGCCGGGCCGGCTGGTGTAAAGGTGGATGCCGACCGCGAAATCGTCTTCGCAGCGTACCGCTATGCAGACGAATTCCTGCGGCGTCGATTCTGCAGCGCAGCCTAAAGCCGCCCGATCACCTTCTCCTTCCAGCGGCGAATAATGCCAGCCGGCCTCCTGGGCGAGGCTAGGGGCGGCCATCATCGTCGTCAGGCTCAGCATCAGCCCCAACCGCGACGACGCCGTTGGAAATAGGGCGGTCACCGGGGGTGGCGCCCATGAAGCCAGTTTCACTTGCCGGCGTCCGTCAGCAGTTTCAGGTCATCGGCGCTCAGCGTCAGGTTGGCCCCGCGCATCAGGCTTTTGACCTGCTCCACCGAGGTCGCCGAGGCGATCGGTGCGCCGACGCCGGGCTGCGCGGCGATCCAGGCCAGCGTCACCTCGGCCGGCAACGCGCCGGTGCGCTTGCTGACGGCATCGAGTGCGTCGAGAATACGGAAGCCTTTGGGGTTGAGGTATTTTTCGACCACCGCCTGGCCGCGCGGGCTCAGCTGCGCGTCGGCCGCGCTGCGATACTTGCCGGCGAGGAAGCCGCGCGCCAGGCTGAAATAGCCGATCCCGGAGACCCCTTCGGCCACGCAGGTCGCCTGTACCTCCTCGAACTTGATCCGGTCGTAGAGGTTGAACTCGTTCTGGATCGTCTCGTAGCGGGCGTAGCCCTTGGCCCTCGAGATGCCGAGCGCTTCGCTGAGCAGGGCCGTATCCTGGTTGGACGAGCCGATGTAGCGCACCTTGCCGGCCTTCACGACCTTGTCGAGCGCCTCGAGCGTCTCTTCCTGCGGCGTATTCGGGTCGGGCCAGTGGGTCTGGTAGAGATCGATATAGTCGGTCTGCAGCCGTTTGAGCGACGCGTCGACCTCCTCGGCGATCCATTTGGCGCTGAGGTCGCGATGCCCCTGGCCCATATCCGAGCCGACCTTGGTGAACACCAGCACCTTGTCGCGGTTGCCGCGCGCCTTCATCCAGTTGCCGATGATCGTCTCGGATTTGCCCTTGCCGTAACTGTCGGCGGTATCGAGCGCCGCAAAGCCGCCATCAAGGAAGGCATCGAGCACCGGGTAGGCAGCCTGCTCCTCGAGCGTCCAACCGAGCACGTTGCAACCGAAAACCAGGGGATCGATGAAAAGCTCGGTGCGGCCAAGTCGGCGCTTGCTCATGGTTATCTCCGATAGTTGCTGAAAGTCGGGCGGGAAGTCCGGTGAGCCTAGCCGCACCATCCATCGGCGACAAGCGATGGACGTCTCAGCCCTTGGGCTGAAGCAGGTCCCATTTGTTGCCGTAGAGGTCCTCGAACACCGCCACCGAGCCATAGGCTTCGTGTCGCGGTTCCTCGAGGAATCTCACCCCGCGCGCCACATAGGCGGCATGGTCGCGCATGAAGTCGTCGGTCTCGAGAAAGAACCCCACCCGGCCGCCGGTCTGGTTGCCGACATGGGCCGATTGCGAGGCGCCGTCGGCCTTCGCCAGCAGGAGCTTCGCTCCGCCACCGGATGGCGCCACCGTCACCCAGCGCTTGCCGTCACCCATATCGAGGTCGCTCTGCAAGGCGAATCCGAGTTTGTCGACATAGAACGAGATGGCGTCGTCATAGTCGGCAACGACGAGGGCGATTGTGGCGATGGACTGGCTCATGGGCGGATCATTTGCGGCACTGCCTCGCTTGCCGTCAATCGGCGGGATGTGAAATCGATCCCAGCTGCGCAACCGCTTTACCTCCAGCAAAACCCAGCTTTGCGACGATGGCGTCTTTGTTGAAACGGCATTGCGCATGACAGTGCTTTGACCAACCGGTCAAACTGGGCCATTGCGTGGCGGAAGAAAAAGCGCTTTGTTGCGCGCCAAGCTCCGGCCGGCGGAAGGGACTCTGCCTTGAATGCCGGGGCGCAATGCTTTTCGGGAGACAACCATCATGCATTTGATGAAAACCCTGCTCGCCGCCACTGCGCTCGTCGCGGTGATGGGCGGCAGCGTCTATGCCAAGCAGCTCGTGTTCTGCTCGGAAGCCTCGCCGGCGCACTTCGACCCC
>NZ_DASZAW010000075.1:0-32775 GCF_035944845.1 Devosia sp.
TTTTCTGCCCCGAGGACCTTCTCGTACAAGACCCCTGAAAGGTTAGCCGCCCAATGACTGAGCCGACCACGGTCTACACCAACACGTCGCAGCTTATCGCCAGCGAGGAGCCGGATTTTCCGAGCTTCCTGTTCTCCAAAAGGGAACTGCACCGGGCGACCAAGGTGTTCAAGAAGGGGTTTGACGGCCTGCTGACCTATGCGGTCAAGTGCAACCCGTCGCCGCACATCATCAGGCAGCTGCATGAAGAGGGCCTCAAGGCCTTCGATGTCGCCTCCAACATGGAGATGGAGCTGGTCCGCGATCACGCCCCAGGCGCGGCAATGCACTACAACAACCCGATCAAGAACAAGCGCGAGATCGAACGCGCTTATGAGGAGTTCGGGGTCCGCTCGTTCACCATCGACCACCCGCAGCAGCTCGACCAGCTGGCAGCGGTGGTCTCGCCGTCGCGCGACATCGAGGTGACCACGCGCTTCAAGGCCGGCAAGGCGCTGAAATCCTACGATTTCGGCATCAAGTTCGGCGTCATGCAGGACGGCGCCGCCGAGATCGTCAAACTCGTCGACCAGATGGGCTACACGCCGTCGCTCTGCTTCCATGTCGGCTCGCAATGCGAGGACGTCTACGCCTATGAGCGCCACATCGCGGCAGCCGCCAAGATCGCCGAGGAATCGGGCATCGAGCTGAAGCGCCTCAACATCGGCGGCGGCTACCCGGCCCCCTACCCGACCTCCGAAGCCCCGCCGATGGACTATTATTTCGAGACCATCTCGCAGGCGCTGAAGGACAACTTCGCCGGCTCCAAGCCCGAGCTGATTATCGAGCCGGGCCGTGCGTTGGTGACGTCCTCCACTTCGCTGTTGCTGCGTGTAAAGCACCAGCGCGGCGGGCAATCGGTGTATCTCAACGATGGCGCCTACGGCTCGCTGATGGAAGTGAAGTTCATGCACTTCACCCCGCCGACCCGGGTGTGGCGCGGTCCCCGCCTGCACGACAATGACGGCGAGTTCTCCGATTTCACCGTGTGGGGTCCGACCTGCGACAGCTACGACGTGCTGCCGCAGATCTTCACCCTGCCCTCGGACGTCGATGAGGACGACTGGATCGAGTTCGGCCTGATGGGCGCCTATACCCAGGCGTCGCTGACCCCGTTCAACGGCTTCTGGCGCCGCGACCAGTACTGGGTGGACGAAGTCTACACCGGCAAGGACATGCAGCCGGCCGAGTGATCGCACGGCGGAACTGATTGGGCCCGGTGAGCGAAAGCTTGCCGGGCTTTTTGTTTGTGTCCACGATCTCTCTGCCATCTCCCCCCTTGCGGGGGAGAATGGAATTTCTTGGGCTTAGCGCCCTTCGCTAAGCCTTAGAAATTCCAAGAGAGGGGAAACTGGAGGGCACGGCGGCTCCCCACGTCCCCCTCTCTGGCGAAACTAAGGACTTAGCTCCGCTAAGCCCAAGTTTTCGCTTTCTCCCCCGCCAAGGGGGAGATGGGGGCCGGTGAGTCGGGCAAACTTGAGCCCCCTATCCACCTCCCCCCAACAGGCATATCCTCCCCCTCAGCAACCCAAACGAGGTGGCGAAGATGCCGGGTGGGGTAGTCTTGGCTGTGGTGGTGCTCCTGGGCTTTGCGGCCTGGGGCGCGGTGCTGTTCTGGCGTGGGCGGGTCGTTGATCGTGCGGCCGAGCACCAGGCCCGGCACGAGACGCGTGCCGAGCGTCGGCGCCTGCATCACAAGAGCTAAAGCAGCTTCTCGATTGACGCGGCCAGATCCGCCGGCTCCGTCGCCGAGGCGAAGCGCTGGACGTTATTGCCGCTGCGATCGACCAGGAACTTGGTGAAGTTCCACGGGATCAGCTGCACGCCGAGCAGTCCTGGCGCCTTGCGGCGCAGCCACTGGTAGAGCGGCAGCGCACCGCGGCCATTCACCGTCACCTTGCCGAAGATCGGGAAGGTAACGTTGTAGTTGAGGTCGCAAAAGGCGGCGATTTCCGCCTCTGTGCCGGGTTCCTGCTCGCCGAACTGGTTGCAGGGGAAGCCGAGAACGACGAGGCCGCGGTCCTTGTAGGTTTCGTAGAGCTTTTCGAGCCCGGCATATTGCGGCGTGAAACCGCATTTGCTGGCGACGTTGACCACCAGCACCACCTTGTCGCGGTAATCGGCGAGCGACTGCGTCTTGCCGCCGAGCAGCGGGGCGGAAAAGTCATAAAGTGAGGTCAAGGCAGCATCTCCGATCAAGGCAATATGGCTGCCCTAACCGCATAGCTGCAGCATGTGCCGGCGCATTTCAAGCAACAGGTTTGTAACTGTCGGGACGATCGCGCCTGGTCCGGCTCGTTCGCGAGGCCAGCCGAGCTTCCTAACGCTCGGAGTCCTCGGGCTCTACACGATGGGCATCGATCCGCCGGGTCTCGAGCGCCCCCTTGGCCTCTTCGAGCTGCCGCTCGGCCTTGGTCCGGCCGAACTTGATCCGGTTCGCTGCCGCCGTTTGCTCCTTGACGACACGCGCCTTGGCCTTGCGGGCTTTCGAGAGGGAGAGGATTTCGGCCATGACGGGAGCTCCGAAGCTCAACTGGGGCGCGGCAGCGCCAGATAGACACTGTGGCACCATTCGTCGCCGAGCAGGAAGGTGTTCTCGGCGGTGCCGGTGACGGTGAAGCCGAGCTTCTGCAACAGGTTCAGCGACGCACTGTTGCGCGGGTCGACATCGGCTTTGATGGCATCGACCGGGTGGGTGGCAAAGGCATAGTCGAGAAAGGCCCGTGCGGCTTCGGTACCGATCCCCTGCCCCCAGGCATCGGGATGGAGGATGAAGCCGAACTCCGGCAGCTTCCAGATGCCGATATTGCCGATGACCCGGCCGTCCCGCTCGATCACCCACTCGTCACGATTGGCGAGGCCGCTGAAGAACTGGTCGGCGAACCACTTCTCGGTCACCTCAAGCGATGCATGCGGCAGCGTTGCCCAGTATCGCATGGCCTCGGGCGACGACAGGATCGGATGGAAGGCAGCCAGATCAGCCGGAACCGCCCGGCGCAGAACCAGCCGCGCCGTGCGGATTTCCATCAGACCAGCCGGCTCTGTTCCTTTGCCGCCTCGATGAAGCTGGCAAAGAGCGGGTGCGGCTCAAACGGCTTCGACTTCAGCTCTGGGTGGAACTGCACACCGATGAACCACGGGTGATCGGTGCGCTCGACGATCTCGGGCAGCTTGCCGTCGGGCGAGACGCCGGAGAACAGGAGGCCATTGGCCTCGAGCACCTTGCGGTAGTTCATGTTCACTTCATAGCGGTGGCGATGCCGCTCGGTGATCCGGGTCGAGCCATAGATATCGGCGACGCGAGACCCCTTGGCGAGCTGCGCCGGGTAGGAGCCGAGCCGCATGGTGCCGCCGAGATCCGTTTCGGAACTGCGCGTAACCTGCTCGTTACCCTTGGTCCATTCGGTCATGATGCCGACGATCGGTTCCTTGGTCGGGCCGAACTCGGTGGAATTGGCGTTCTTGATGCCGGCAGTGTTCCGCGCCGCCTCGATGCAGGCCATCTGCATGCCGAAGCAGATGCCGAAATACGGCACATCCTTCAGGCGCGCGAAGCGGGCCGCCTGGATCTTGCCGGCCGAACCGCGCTCGCCGAAGCCGCCTGGCACCAGGATGCCGTGGATGTGCTCGAGATAGGGGGCCGGATCCTCGTGCTCGAAGATCTCGGAATCGATCCAGTTGAGGTTGACCTTCACCCGGTTGGCGATGCCGCCATGCACCAGGGCTTCGCTGAGCGACTTATAGGCGTCCTTGAGGCCGGTATACTTGCCGACGATAGCGATGTTGACCTCGCCCTCGGGGTTATGCAGGCGGGTCGAGACGTCTTCCCACGCCGTGAGGTCCGGCGCCGGTGCGTCTTCGATGCCGAAAGCGGCGAGCACTTCGCGGTCGAGGCCTTCCTTGTGGTAGGCAAGCGGCACGTCGTAGATCGAAGCGACGTCGAGGCCCTGGATCACCGCGCTCTCGCGCACGTTGCAGAACAGCGCCAGCTTCTTGCGCTCCGACTGCGGAATCGGGCGATCGCAGCGGATCAGCAGGATGTCCGGCGCGATGCCGATCGAACGGAGCGTCGCCACCGAGTGCTGCGTCGGCTTGGTCTTCAGCTCACCCGCCGATGGGATGAACGGCATCAGCGTCAGATGCATGTAAATGGCGTGGCCGCGCGGCAGGTCGTTGCCGAACTGACGGATCGCCTCGAAGAACGGCAGGCCCTCGATATCACCCACGGTGCCGCCGACTTCGACGAGCACGAAGTCGAAGTCCTCGTTGCCCTCGCGGATGAAATCCTTGATGGCGTCAGTGACGTGCGGGATCACCTGCACGGTGGCGCCGAGATAGTCGCCGCGGCGCTCCTTGGCGATGATGTCGGAATAGATGCGGCCGGTGGTGACGTTGTCGCGCTTGTTGGCGTGCCGGCCGGTGAAGCGTTCGTAATGGCCGAGATCGAGGTCGGTTTCCGCCCCGTCGTCAGTGACGAACACCTCGCCATGCTGGGTAGGCGACATCGTGCCCGGATCGACGTTGAGATAGGGGTCGAGCTTGCGGAGGCGGACTTTGTAGCCACGCGCTTGCAGCACCGCGCCGAGCGCCGCGGATGCAAGGCCTTTGCCCAAGGAGGAAACCACGCCACCGGTGATGAAAACGTACCGAGCCATGGGCCTTTATCCTATTCGGTCGAAGTTCTGATTCTCAAGAGTGCTGCCGATCACGAACGGCACCCCACACAAAAAGAAGAAGGGGATGTTGCCATCCCCTTCCCCGGTTCGCTGTCGCGGCGGCCTCAGTTGGCGGGCGCCGCTGGTTGTTCTGTCGTCGCCGGCGCTGCCGGAGTTTCCGCAGCGGGTGCCGTTTCGGCGGGCACCGGCAGGTCGGAACCAGCAGCCGGCGCCTCGGTCGTGGACGACGGAGACGTCGTGGTGGCGGGAGCCGGAGCGGTCGTAGTGTCGGTCGGCACCGGCAGGTCACCCGAGCTCTGCTGCTGCAGCTGCTGCAGTGCATCGAGTACGGTCGTCGGCGCGGCATCTCCGCCCTCGCTGGCACGGTCGAGGATCGAACTGGTGCCTCGATCGACCGAAGAGAGAATCGTCAGAGCGATGGCCGAAGCGAAGAACAGCGCCGCTAGGATGGCCGTGGTACGGGTCAGCAGGTTCGCCGAACCGCGGACGGAAATCAGCCCGTTAGCGTTCGAGGTACCCATGCCCAACCCGCCGCCCTCGGACCGCTGCAGCAGGATCACTGCAATCAGCGCGAGCACGATCAGGAGATAGGCGACGATCAGGACGTTGGCCATTGGACCTTCAGGCTTTCGATATCGGTTTGGCGCGCCTTCTACACGCGCGCCACGACAAATGCCAGCGCCATCCGCCGCCTTTCTATCGGCGCCGGATGCCTGTTTCAGAGAGCCGAGATAATGGCGTGGAAGTCGTTTGCCAAGAGGCTTGCACCGCCGACCAGCCCGCCATTGACGTTGGAGATGCGCAGGATCTCGCTGGCATTGGACGGCTTCATCGACCCGCCATAGAGAATCCGGACCACCGCACCGCGCTCGCCGAACCGCGATTTCAGCTGCTCGCGGATGGCGTCGTGCATCTGGGCAATGTCGCTTGACGTGGGCGTGCGCCCGGTGCCGATCGCCCAGACCGGCTCGTAGGCGATGACGATGTCGTGACCCGACCAGTCATCCGGCACCGAGCCTTCGAGCTGCCCGATGACGACGGCAACGGCCTTGCCCGCGTCGCGCTCGGCTTCGGTTTCTCCCACGCAGATGATCGGCACCAGTCCCGAAGCGTGCGCGGCGAGCGCCTTCTGCTGCACCAGCCCGTCGGTCTCGCCGTGGTTGGTGCGGCGTTCGGAGTGTCCGACGATCACATACTGCGCCCCGGCATCGGCAAGCATCTGCGCGCTGACGTCGCCGGTATGGGCGCCATTGGCCGCCGTGTGACAGTCCTGCCCACCCGTCACGATGCCGGCGGGGGAGGCCAGTTCGTTGAGCCGCTCCAATAGAGTCGCGGGCGGGCAGATCACCACCGTGCCCCGCGGGCCGGCGCCATCGGCAAGGAGCGCAGCGAGCTTCTGCACCTCGCCGAGCGAGGCCGAAGTGCCGTTCATCTTCCAGTTGCCCGCGATCAGCGGCGTTATCTCTGCCGTCACCTTGACGCTCCTTCTACTTGCCTAATGTGGGAGTTTCCCATAACCCCCGTCCCGATGTGCCTTGCGGCACAAACTCGACCCTGTCTAGTATCCGCCGCCCGCCGGGGAGGCGGTTGTTGTTGGATTTGTCTCGATGCTCGATAGCTTCCGCCACCTGACCAAGACCTGGTTTGGCAAAATTCTCGGCGCCTTTCTGATTGTCGGCCTGGCGGGGTTCGGTATTTCGAACGTCATCACCGGCTTTGGCACCAATACGGTGGCGACCGTCGCCGGCCAGGATATTTCGGTGCGCGACTACCAGCGCGCCTACGATAGTCAGGTCAATGCGGTGGCTCAGCAGATCGGCCGTGTGCCCACGGTCGAGGAAGCTGTCGCCTTTGGCGTTCCCGGCATGGTGCTGAACCGGCTGGCCGGCGAAGCGGCCGTCAACAAGCTCGGCGAGGATCTTGGTCTCGGTGTCTCCGAGGATCGCCTCGGCAAGATGTTGCGCGAGGACCCGAGCTTTTCGAGCGCGCTCGGCTCGTTCGATCGCAACAATTTTCTGCGCGTCCTGCAGCAGAATGGCTTCACCGAAGCTGAGTATTTTGACCTCCAGACCAAGGCGGCGCGTCGCCAGCAGCTGGTGAGCGGCCTGCTCTCCGGGGCGCCGGCGCCGGCGACGGCGACCGACCTGCTGTCGCGCTTTTCCGGCGACACCCGCACTGTCGACTACTTCGTCCTCAACGCGCAGGCCCTGCCCCCGGTTGCCGAGCCGACCGAAGAAGAGCTGGCGACCTACCTCAAGGACAACCAGGCGAAGTTCCGCACCAAGGCGACACGCACGGTAGAACTGCTGGCGCTGTCGCCCGATGCGATCGCCGCCACCAAGACCATCTCGGACGAGGATATCGCCGCCGAGTACGAGCGCACCAAAGCGAGCCGGGTGAAGATCGAGCGCCGCACCGTCAAGCAGGTCGTGCTCAATACGCCCGAACTCGAGAAGGCTTTCACCGACGGAAAGGCCGCCGGCACGCCCTTTGCCGACGTTCTGGCTGCCAGCGGCGCCACTGCCCAGGACCTGGGCAATCTTGCCAAGACTGAAATCACCGACTCAAGCCTCGCCGACTCGGCCTTCGGGCTGGCGTTGAACGACTACGTCATCATCGAGGGGATCGGCTCGAAGCGCGCCGTCACCGTTTCCGCGATCGAGCCGGGCGGTGAGATCAGCCTCGAGGACGCCAAGGCCGATATCGCCAGGCAACTGGCGCTGACCCAGGCCCGCAACGAGTACACCGATGTGCTCGACCAGATCGAAGAACTGCGCGCCGCCTTCAAGCCGTTGCCCGAGATCGCCGATCGCTTCGGCCTCAAGACGGTCACCCTTCCGCTGACCGAGGCTGGGGTTGAACTCGCCAACGACCCCGATGTCGGCGCCGAGGATGCGCAGCGCATCGCCACCGCCGTATTCAAGGCCGAGCAGGGTAACCTCGCTCCGACCATTCAGTTGAGTTCGACCCGCAATGTATGGTTTGACCTCAAGCAGGTGGACGAGGCGCGCGACCAGACACTCGACGAGGTCCGCGACGCAGTGGTCGCCGCCTGGACCGACGCCAAGACCGACGAAGCTGTCGCTGCGGAAGTCACCAAGCTTCTCGATCAGGTGAAGGCCGGCACCGCGTTCGTCGATGTTGCTGCCAGCATCGGCCAGTTCCCGATCCTCAGCCAGCCGCTGAAGCGCGCCGGCGACGGCACCACCGTGCTGAACCAGACTGTCGCCAATGAAATCTTCAATGGCGGCCCGACGCATTTCGGCTCGGCCGTGAACGGCGATGGCGACCACGTGGTGTTCCAGGTGGTCGAGGTGAACCAGGGGACCGCTGATCAGACGGCCGACATCAGGAAGTTCGTCGAGGAATCGAGCCGCGATGCGCTCTACAGCGACCTGCTGACCGGGCTGAAAGCCGAGGCCGGCATGCGGATCAACGAGCAGGTTCTGAGGCAACTCACCGATACCGGCGCGCTGCAATGACCGCTGACGACCAGTATGGCGCCTTCGCGGCCGGGTATGACGCCGGCCGCGCCCAGATCGTCTTCCGGCGCGTCGTCGCTGACCTCGAAACCCCGATCGGCGCCTACCTGAAGCTCGCCGAAGGCCGGAAGAACACCTTCCTGCTCGAGAGCGTGCAGGATGGCGCGACGGTCGGGCGCTATTCGATGATCGGGTTCGACCCGGACATCATCCTCAAGGTCGAAAGTGGCCAGGCGAGCATCAATCGCAACGCCGGCCTGACACCTGAGGCTTTCACGCCGGTCAGCGAGCCACCACTCGATGTACTGCGCGCCCTGGTGGCCGAGAGCCAGGCCGAGGTGCCCGCCGGCCTGCCTTCGACCGCCGCCGGCATCTACGGCTATCTCGGCTACGACATGGTGCGCCAGATGGAGGTGTTGCCGGACCGCCACGAGGATCCGCTCGGGTTTCCCGAGGCAATCCTGATGCGGCCGACAGTTCTCGCCGTATTCGACACGCTGAAGGACGAGCTCTACCTCACCGCGCCCGTCTATATCCGCCCGGGCATGACGGCTAAGCAGGCCTGGGAAAGCGCGCAGAACCGCATCGACGATGCCGTCGGCCGCATGGGGCGCACCCTGCCCTATACCGCGACGCCGCCCGACATCGACTCCATTGCGGTGAAATCCAACACCACGGTCGCCGAGTACGCGCGGATGGTCGAGGACGCCAAGGAGTACATCCGGGCCGGCGACATCTTCCAGGTAGTGTTGAGCCAGCGCTTCGAGGCGGAATTCACCCTGCCGCCGACGGCTCTCTATCGCGCGCTGCGCCGCACCAACCCCTCGCCCTACATGTACATGCTGGATTTCGGAGATTTCGCCGTCGCCGGCTCGAGCCCGGAAATCCTGGTCAAAGTGCAGGATGGCAAGGTCAACATCCGCCCCATTGCCGGTACCCGCAAACGCGGCGCCACGCCGACGCGCGACAAGGAACTGGCGGACGAACTGCTGAGCGATCCCAAGGAACTGGCCGAGCACCTGATGCTGCTCGATCTGGGCCGCAACGATGTCGGCCGGGTGGCGAAGATCGGTAGCGTCGAGGTTACCGACAAGTTCTTCCTCGAGTACTACTCGCACGTCATGCACATCGTTTCGAACGTCGTGGGCGACCTCGATCCGAAATACGATTTCGTCGATGCGCTCGCCGCCGGTTTCCCGGCCGGGACCGTGTCGGGAGCGCCCAAGGTGCGGGCGATGGAGATCATCGACGAACTGGAGAAATCGCGCCGCGGTATCTATGGCGGCTGCGTCGGCTATTTCGGCGCCGACGGCACCATGGACACCTGCATCGTGCTGCGCACCGCCATCGTCGCAAAGGGCAAGATCTACGTGCAGTCGGGCGCCGGCATCGTTGCCGACAGCAAGGCCGAGCTCGAGCAGCTCGAATGCGAGAACAAGGCGCGCGCCCTGTTCAGCGCCGCCGAAGAGGCGCTCCGCTATGCCGGCGAAGCGCGGGTCGGCCAATGAACGCGCTACGATGGCGGGGCTTGGTCGGTAGATGCAGCCACCACTGAGTCATTCCCGCGAAAGCGGGAATCTCTGTTTACCGGGTCCTCGGCTGGCATCGAAAACGGAGATTCCGGCTTTCGCGGGAATGACCCGGTGATAGAAGGGCTACAGGGAGCAAGTGGCCGAATGAAACTCCTCGTCATCGATAACTACGACAGCTTCACCTACAACCTCGTCCATTTCCTGGGCGAACTGGGCGGCGAGTCCGAGGTGTGGCGCAATGACAAGATCACCCTCGATCAGGTCGCGGACATCGCGCCCGAGGCGATCGTGCTGTCCCCTGGTCCGGCGACCCCGGACACCGCCGGTATCTGCCTCAGCCTGATCGACCGCTTTGCGCCGACCACGCCGATCCTCGGGGTGTGTCTTGGACACCAGGCGCTTGGTCAGGCGATGGGCGGCGAAGTGATCCGCGCCCCGCACCTGATGCACGGCAAGACTTCGAAGATCAATCACAGCGGCAAGGGCCTGTTCCGCGGGCTCAATTCCGGCTTCGAGGCAACGCGCTACCACTCGCTGATCGTCCGGCCGCAGAGCCTGCCGAACGTGTTGGAGGTCACCGCTTCCACCGATGACGGCTTGATCATGGGCATGCAGCACCGGCACTATCCGAGCCACGGCGTGCAGTTCCACCCCGAGAGCATCGCGTCGGAGAACGGGCACGCCATCCTGCAGAACTTCCTCAACCTTGCCCGCGACTTCAACCTCAGGAAGGCCGCGTGATGGACATCAAGGGAGCTCTCAACAAGATCGCCTCGCGCCAGGATCTGACCGGCGAAGAGATGCGCGGCGTGATGACGATCATCATGGACGGCGAGGCGACACCGAGCCAGATCGGCGCGTTCCTGATGGGCATGCGGGTGAAGGGCGAGACGGTCGGCGAGATCGCCGCAGCGGTCTCCATCCTCCGCGCCAAGATGGTACCGGTGACGGTCGATGCGCCGGACAGCATCATCGATATCGTCGGTACCGGCGGCGACGGCGCAAAGACGCTCAACATCTCGACCGCCACCTCGATCGTCGCTGCAGCGGCCGGCATCCCGGTGGCCAAGCACGGCAACCGGGCGCTGAGCTCGAATTCCGGTGCGTCCGACGTCCTGCAGGCGCTCGGCATCAAGATCGATATCGGGCCGGACAAGATCAGCCAGTGCGTCCGCGAAGCCGGCATCGGTTTCATGTTTGCCCCGGCGCACCACCCGGCGATGAAGCATGTCGGCCCCACCCGCATGGAGATGGGCACGCGGACGATGTTCAACCTGCTCGGTCCGCAGTCCAATCCGGCTGGCGCGCGCCGCTACATACTCGGCGTCTACGACAAGAAATGGGTCGAGCCGATCGCGGCAGCGCTGCTCGCCAACCGCGCCATTTCGGCCTGGGTCGTGCATGGTGCCGATGGGCTCGACGAGCTCTCGACCACCGGCCCGAGCTTCGTCGCCTCGATCAAGGGCGGGGACCTGCGCAGCTTCGAGATCACCCCCGAGGATGCCGGCCTGCCGCGCGCCACCATGGCCGACCTCAAGGGCGCCGACCCGGCCTACAACGCCTCGCGCCTGCGCGGGCTGCTGGATGGGGTCAAAGACCCCTATCGCGACATCGTGCTGCTCAATGCCGCCGCCGCTTTCATCGTCGCCGGCCGCGCCGACACGCTGAAGCTGGGCGCCGAACTCGCGGCGCGCGAAATCGATTCCGGCCGCGCCAAAGCCACACTCGACAAACTCATTTCCGTATCGAACAGCTGAGCCATGTCCGACATCCTCTCGCAGATCGAAGTCTACAAACGCGAGGAAATCGCCGCGGCGAAAACCCTCCGGCCCTGGAACGAAGTGGTCGCCGAGGCGCATGACGCGCCGCCGGTTCGGCGCTTCCTCTCGGCGCTGAAGAAGAAGCGGGCCGACAACCAGTTCGCGCTGATCGCCGAGGTGAAGAAGGCGAGCCCGTCCAAGGGCCTGATCCGCCCGGACTTCAATCCGGCCGAAATCGCCCGGGCCTACGAACTGGGCGGAGCGGCTTGCCTCTCCGTGCTCACCGATCGGCCAAGCTTCCAGGGCGCGCCGGGCTACCTGATCGAAGCGCGCAACGCCACCAAGCTCCCGGTGCTGCGCAAGGATTTCCTGTTCGAGACCTACCAGGTGGCCGAGAGCCGGGCCTGGGGGGCCGACTGCATCCTGATCATCCTCGCTGCGGTCAACGACGATACGGCCCGCTACCTGCTCGACGCCGCCGAGGAGTGGCGGATGGATGCGCTGGTGGAAGTGCACGACCAGGTCGAGCTCGACCGGGCGCTGGGGTTGAATGCCGAGTTCATCGGCATCAACAACCGGAACCTCCGCACCTTCGAGACGACGCTCAACACCTCGGTGACGCTCGCCGGCGGCGTGCCGCAGGGCGTGCATCTGGTATCGGAGAGCGGCGTCAACACTCATGCCGACCTGATGAAGCTCGAGCATGTCGGGATTGGCACATTCCTTGTCGGCGAGAGCCTGATGCGCCAGGACGACGTCACCGCCGCAACCATCAAGCTGCTGCACGGCTGATGGCGCTCACCCACCTCAACCAGCGTGGGGAAGCGCATATCGTCGATATCGGCGACAAGGCCGCGACGCGCCGCCGCGCAGTGGCGACAGCAAGGCTGGAGGCTAAGCCCGAGACGGTAGCGTTGATCCTCGGCGGTGAGCTGAAAAAGGGCGACGCGCTGGCGGTGGCCCGCATCGCCGGCATCATGGCGGCAAAGAAAACCTCCGAACTGATACCGCTTTGCCACCCGATCCCGCTCACCAAGGTGAGTGTGGAGATCGAAGGCAACGGCCCTGCCCTGCTGGTGACCGCAACGGCCGAGACGACAGCGCAGACCGGCGTCGAGATGGAAGCAATGACTGCGGCTTCGGTTGCGGCGCTGACGCTCTACGACATGGCCAAGTCGCATGATCGCGCCATGCGCGTCACCGCCATTCAGCTCGAACAGAAGTCGGGCGGCAAGTCGGGTGATTTCCACCGATGATGCCGGTCGACGAAGCCATCGAGCGCATCTTCAGGAAGCTCCCGGTGCTGGGCAGCGAGAATGTGCCGCTGGCGCGGGCGCATAACCGGGTGCTGGCCCAGCCTTTGGTGGCTCGGCATAGCCAGCCGCCGTTCGATGCCAGCGCCATGGACGGCTATGCCGTGCGCGCGGCCGAGGTGACGCTGGGCCGGCCGCTCAAGCTCGCCGGTACCTCGCAAGCTGGCGCCCGTTTCGTCGGCATGATGGAGCATGGCCAATGCGTCCGCATCTTCACCGGAGCGCCGCTGCCAATCGGCGCCGATGCGGTGATCATGCAGGAGGAGGCGACGGCCAAGGGCAACCAGATCAGCTTCGAGAAGGTGACCAAGCCCGGCCAGAGCGTTCGCAAGCAGGGTTTTGATTTCAAGCGCGGCGCCGAGCTGCTGCCATCAGGCGTGGCGCTGACCCCGGCGATGCTGAACCTCGCGGCTTCGGCCAACCACCCGACATTGACCGTGACGCGCCGCCCCCGGATTGCCGTGCTGGCGACTGGTGACGAACTGGTGGCGCCCGGCACACCACTTGGGCCGGACCAGATCATCGCCTCCAACAGCTATGGGCTGATCCCCCTGCTGGCGCCCTGGGCCGAGCAGGTGATCGACCTCGGCATCGTCGCCGACGACAAGTTGAAGCTCGAGGCTGCCCTGCTCGGCGCCTTCGACCAGGGCGTCGACATGCTGGTCACCACCGGTGGCGCCAGCGTCGGCGAGCGCGACTATGTGCAGGAGGTGCTGCGCGACCTCGGCGTCGACGTGGATTTCTGGAAGCTGAGGATGCGTCCCGGCAAGCCGTTGATGTTCGGAACCCGCGGCAAGACGCTGGTGTTCGGCCTGCCGGGCAATCCGGTCTCGGCCCTGGTGACGGCGACAGTAATCCTCAAGCCGGCGCTGCGAGCCCTCACCGGTCATATCGATCCGTTCTGGCCGCGCATCGGTGTCCCTACCCTGCTCGGCCTGCCGCCGAACGGACCCCGCCGGCACTTCATGCGCGCAACGCTCAGCCGCAACGATATCGGTTTCATGCAGGTCGAGCCGATCTTCGAGACGGACTCGAGCCATTCCACCTCGCTGGCCCTCGCCGATGCTCTGATCGTCGTGCCAGAGGATACGCCCGGCGTGCCGCCCGGCGAGATCGTCGACGTAATTCCCCTCAGCTGGGGCTGAAGGAATCGCGGTGCGTGTGCATCCCCGGTTGACCCGCGCGCAGACCCACCGACGTCATCCCCGAACCGGTTGGGATTGGCAGGACTAGTTCGCGCCCGGCGAGGTAAGAGCATCGCATTGCACGGGACCGGTGCCCGCGCGAAGTCTTCTGCGGCTGTTTGCTGCGTCAGCGGCTGATGGTGTGGTACTGCCGCGGATCGATGCCCAAGGCCTGCAGGTCACGGGCGCGGGGCGTCCGGCTCTCATGAGTGGCAGCGGCTGCAGCATTGGCTGCGGCGAACATGCCGAACAGGTCGCGAAGAAGGCTTGGCTTGCGGTTCATCTAAAGGTCCTTTCGTCACCCTCCAGATGGGAAGGCCTGCCTGCCTCCAGCAGTAGGTCCGGAGGCAGGCAAGCCATGCGTGTGCTGCAAGCGTTCAGAGGCGGGTGCGCCCCTCAGGCGTCAGTCATTGTCGGCCGCCACTGCCGCCAGCACCTGGCCCTTGCCGCGAGCCCGCAGGATCAGCGGCACGATCAACGCCAGCGCTGCCAAGGTCAGTAGCGTCGCCGAGATCGGCGAGGTGAACAGCACCAGTACATCGCCCTGCGAAATGGCGAGGGCGCGGCGCAGTTGCTGCTCGGCCATCGGCCCGAGGATCAGCCCGACCACCACCGGGGCGATCGGGAAGTGGAACAGCCGCAGGCCATAACCGAGCAGGCCGAAGGCCAGCAGCATGCCCAGTTCGAACACCGAGGGGTTGGCGCCGATGGTGCCGAGCGTCGCGAACAGCAGGATGCCGGCATAGAGCCACGGTTTCGGAATGGTCAGCAGTTTCACCCACAGCCCGATCAGCGGCAGATTGAGCACAATCAGCATCAGGTTGGCGATCAGCAGGCTCGCGATCAGACCCCAGACCAGTTGAGGGTTCGAGGTGAACAGCAGCGGGCCCGGTTGCAGGCCATATTGCTGGAAGCCGGCGAGCATGATCGCCGCTGTTGCCGAAGTCGGCAGGCCCAGCGTCAGGAGGGGCACCAGCGTGCCGGCCGCTGACGCGTTGTTTGCCGCTTCCGGGCCGGCCACACCCTCGATGGCGCCGTTGCCGAACTCCTCGGGGTGCTTGGAGAGCTTCTTTTCGGCCGCATAGGAGAAGAACGTGCCGATCTCGGCGCCGCCCGCCGGCATGGCGCCGATCGGGAAGCCGATCACCGTGCCGCGCAGCCAGGGCTTCCACGAGCGGGCCCAGTCCTTGGCGCTCATCCACAGCGAGCCGCGGACCGGCTCTACCGTTTCCGGCGCGCGCTTACCCTGCGCCGCGACGAACAGCGTTTCACCGATGGCGAACATGGCGACGGCGAGCGTCGTCACTTCGACGCCGTCGAGCAGGTCGGGAATGCCGAAGCTCAGCCGGGCCTGTCCGGTCTGCAGGTCGATCCCGATGATCCCCAGCGTCAGCCCGATGAAGAGTGAGGTGAGCCCGCGCAGCGCGGAGTCGCCGAACGCCGCCGATACTGTGACGAAGGCCAGCACCATCAGCGCAAAATACTCGCGCGGCCCGAAGGCGAGTGCGAACTTCACCACATAAGGTGCAAGGAATGCCAGCGCGACGGTGGCGATCAACCCGGCCACGAACGAGCCGATTGCCGCGGTGGCGAGGGCTGGGCCGCCCCTGCCCGCCTTGGCCATCTTGTTGCCCTCGAGCGCAGTGACGATCGAGGCACTCTCGCCCGGCGTGTTGAGCAGGATCGAGGTGGTCGAGCCGCCATACATGCCGCCGTAGTAGATGCCGGCAAACATGATCAGCGAACCCGCCGGATCGAGCTTGTAGGTGACCGGCAGGAGCAGCGCCACGGTGGTCGCCGGCCCGATCCCCGGCAGCACGCCGACGGCAGTGCCGAGCGTCACGCCAACCAGGGCGTACAGCAGGTTGATCGGCTGGATAGCAACCGAAAGCCCCTGCAGCAGCAGCGAGAAAGTATCCATCAGGTGGCGCTCCCCGGAGCGGCTTTGAACGGCGCCGTGACGAGGTCGGCGCCTTGGATGATCAGATGTTCGATCGGGCCGGCCGGCAGCGTCAGTTGCAGCAGGCGCGCGAACAAGAACCAGACGAAGGCCGAAAGCAGGAAGCCGCTCAACAGCGCCAAGGGCAACGAAACCTTGCCGAGGCCGCGCGCCGTCATGGCGAACAGGATCCCCGTGGCGATCGAGAAGCCAGCGAACTTGATCAGCGCCATCTGCGCGATCAACCCGCCGACGATCCATAGAACAGGTGGAAAATCCTGCTGCTCGCGCTCGAGAAAATCGTGCCGGTAAGCGGCAATGACCGTCCATATGGCGAGACCGCCGAGGCAGATCGCGATGGCGTAGGGGATGGTCTGCGGACCGATCCGGGCATAGGCGCCACCGGCGCCCAGCCGCGAGGCATCCCACGCAACGAGCAGCGCCAGGGCCAGCAGACCTGCAGCGATGACCAGCGCCGCCCAGTCGGGGTGGCGCTGCTTATTTGGCTGAGCCATAGGCTCGATCATTGCACGAGACCGATGTCCTTGAGAATTGCCTCGGTGGCAGTGATCTCGGTGGCCAACTGGGTCTTGAACGCTTCACCGGCGAGGAAGGTGTTGTTCCAGCCCTTGGTCTCGAGGGTCTTCTGCCAGGAAGCAGAGTTCACCATCTTCTCGATGTCTGCTCCGATCGCGGCGGTCTGCTCCGCGCTGAGGCCCGGACCGGCCCACACGCCGCGCCAGTTCTGCACCACGAGGTCGACGCCGGCTTCCTTGAAGGTCGGACCGTTGATGATCGCGACCTTCTCGGGCGCCGACACACCGAGGACGCGCAGCGCCCCGGCTTCCACCTGCGACTGGAATTCGCCATAGCCGGAGATACCGACGGTCACCTGGCTGCCAAGCACGGCGGCCAGCGCTTCACCGCCACCCGAGAAGGCGACATAGTTGACCGCCTTGGGGTCGACCCCGACGGTCTTGGCGAAAAGACCCGCCGTGATGTGGTCGGTGCCACCGGCGGAACCGCCGGCCCAGGACACCGAGCCCGGATCGGCCTTCAGCTTGGCGACGAGGCCGGCGAGGTCCTGGATATCGGAAGCCGCCGGCACCACGATCACTTCGTACTCGCCGGTGAGGCGCGCAATCGGCGTCACTGCGTCGAGGGTAACAGGCGCCTTGTTGGTCAGGATGGCGCCAACCATCACGTAGCCGCCGACGATCAGCTTGCCGGGGTTGCCATTGGCTTCCTGCACGAACTGCGCGAGGCCGATGGTGCCGCCGGCGCCCGGCACATTGGTAACCTGCACATTGCCGGAAATGCCGTCAGCGGTCAGCGCTTCCTGCATCGAGCGGGCGGTCTGATCCCAGCCGCCGCCCGGCGCCGCGGGCGCCATGATCGAGTAGTCGGCGGCAATGGCCACGGTCGGCAGCGCCAAGGCGCCGCCCAGCAAAGTAGCGGCGCCAGCCAGCAAGGCAGTCGCGACGAGATGCTTCATTGTTTGTCCTCCTTTGCGATCGGCGCACTGCCGACCGTCACTGTTCAACCCTGGGGGAATGCCCCGTGATGAAACACCACGGGCGGCCGCACGGTTGCGGCAGCGCAGATCAAGACGGCGGGGTCCTCCCAGACTCCTCGGCCGGACGCTGTTGCGCCTCGGCCACGCTGGACCAGATCATACGAAGCTGTCGCGAACCTGACGTCTATTCCCCCAGCGGACGCGGTCAGTCGAGGGGGACGGAAGCGGAAAGCTCCGGCCCCCGATTACTGGATGCTCAGCGCATCGTTCCAGCGCCGGATCAGCCGGGCCCGCTTCACCTGATCGAGATAGACCATCAGCCCGGGGCTGACCGGCACCGGCCTGAGCTGGTTGCCCAGCGCCTGCTGCATGGCATTGGCGGTGTTGTCGCCGGTGACGTTGGGGTTGAGCGCCGCGATCTGCAGCTGCTGCGCCATGATGGTCTGCCCCTCGGCCGACATGAAGAAGGCGAGGTAGCGCCGGCCGAGATCCGGGTTGGCCGAGGCCTTCGGTACCAGCCCGATGCGCGAAGTGACGATGGTATAGTCTGCCGGCAGGATGATGCCGAGATCGGGGTTCCGAGCCGCCGCTTCGGCCGCATAGGAGCCGAGGATGTTGTAGCCGAAGACGAACCGGCCATCGGCCACCCGGTCGACGATGGCCGAGGTGGTCGAGTAGAGCTTTACGCCCGCCGCGCCCATGGCGCCGACCAGCGTCCACAGGTCCGAATACTGCTCCTGGTCGCGCGAAAAGAACATGAAGCCGACGCCGGAGCGCTCGATGTCATAGGTGCCGATCCGGCCATGCACCTGGTCGGCATTGGCCTTGAGATACTGGATCAGTTCGGCCCTGGTCGAAGGTGGCTTCGTGCCGGCAAAGCTCGGCTTATGGTAGATGAACACCGCCGGTTCATAGGTCAGCGCATAGGCGGTGTTGCGCCAGTTGGCCCAGCGCGGCCAACTGGCCGATAGCGGTACGCCGCTCTCCTGCGCATAGCCGTCATTGGCCAGCTTCACCTGCAGATCCATCGACGACGAAAAGGCAAAATCGGCCGTCGGACCGCCGGCATCGGTTTCGGCGACGACGCGATCGTAGATATCGACCGTCTGCAGGTCCTCGTAAGCCACGGCGATATCAGGGTTGGCGGCCTGGAATGCAGCGATCATCGGGCGGGCCAGCGGCTCGTCGAGCGACGAGTAGACCGTAACGGTCCGGGCGTCGGTGGCGCCGTCAACCGCTGGAAACACCTTGGTCTCCTGCGCGAAGCAGGGAGACACGGCAAACAACAGCAGGGTGACGATGAGGCGCAGCATGGCGGCGACCATGCCCGCTCCCCCGCCCGCTCCACAAGGGCTATGGGCAACAGAGCGCCGTCAAATGCTGAGCACGATCGCGTTCTCAGACCGCGCTCGTACTCAGCGACTCGGTGTTTGTCGCGAGATCGAACCGGAAAAGTCTGCAACTTTTCCTGATCTCGCTCTACCGTGCCCCAAGGGGGAGTGAGTGATGCGTATCCTGGTGGTGGAAGACAACCGGACCTTGGCCGACGGCCTCGCCGCGGTGCTGCGCGTCGCCGGCTACGCGGTGGATGTGGTGCATGACGGCATCTCGGCCGACGCCGTGTTCACCACCGAAACCTTCGATCTCGTGGTGCTCGATCTCAGCCTGCCAGAGATGGATGGGCTCGATGTGCTGCGCCGCATGCGCAGCCGCCGCAACCCTTCCTCGGTGCTGGTCCTCACCGCTCGCGGTGCTCTCGATGAACGGGTGCGCGGCCTCGACCTCGGCGCTGACGACTACATGACCAAGCCGTTCGAGGTGTCGGAACTCGAAGCCCGCATAAGGGTGCTGCTGCGGCGCCAGGCCGGCCTCCACAATTCGTCGATCGCCTTTGGCAGCATCGAGCTCGACACGGTATCGCGGACCCTATCGGCGTTCGGCCAGACCCTCGATCTCCCGGCGCGCGAACTCAGCGTCCTCGAAACACTGCTGCGCAAGGCCGGCAAGGTGGTGGCAAAGCAATCGATCATCGAATCGCTCGCCGCCTTCGACGACGACCTCAGCGAGAATGCCGTGGAGCAATACATCTCCCGCCTCCGCCGCCGGCTGGCTCCCTATGCCCTCACCGTCCGTGTCGCCCGCGGCCTCGGCTACTATCTCGACCGGATCGCCGACTGATGGCGCGGCCCTACTCGCTGCGCCGACGCCTGCTGCTCTGGCTGATGGTGGCGCTGCTGGCGGTTGCGGCGCTGGCAGTGGTCGATACCTGGCGCGAAGCACGCGACACCGCGACGTCGCTGTCGGACCGGGTGCTCGCCGGCTCGGTGCTGGCGATTGCCGAACGCGTCATCGTCACTGAGGACGGGGCGCTCGAGGTCGACGTGCCCTATGTGGCGCTGGAGATGCTGACCTCGGCGGCGCAGGACCGGGTGTTCTACCGCGTCGACGGACCCGAGGGCTTCATTACCGGTTACCAGACGCTGCCGACCTCCGACCTGGCGACCGCTGACATCGCCTATTCCGACGCCAGTTTCCGCGGTGAGCCGATCCGCGTCGCGGTGTTGCAGCGCGCCGCCTCGTCCGGGGTCAGCGCCATTCCGTTCACGGTGACCGTCGCCGAAACCACTATTGCCCGCACGCAGCTGACGCAGACGCTGTTGATCCGCTCGGCCATCCGCCTCGCGCTGCTGATTCTTGCCGCGGCGGTGATCCTGTGGCTGGCGGTCGGGTTCTCGCTGGCGCCGCTCTATCGGCTGCGCGACGCCATTTCACGGCGGGCGCTCGATGACCTGAGGCCCATCGAGCAGGAAGTGCCGCGTGAGGTGCAGGGGCTGGTCGATACCATCAACTCCTTCATGACCCGGCTGTCCGCCGCTCTCGAGGCGCTGCGGCATTTCACCGGCAATGCCAGCCATCAGTTGCGCACCCCGCTGACCATCATCCGCACCCAGCTCGCGCTGGCGCTACGCGCCGAGACACCGGCTGCAGCGCGCGAAGCGGCACGAACGGCGGATGCCGCGGTGGTGCATGCCGAACGCGTGCTGGCGCAGCTGCTGTTGCTGGCGCGCATCGATGAGGCCGCCTCCGACCGGCTGCATTTCCCGATCGTCGATTTGCACGAACTTGCACGAGAACGCACGGGTGACTACGTCGTCCGCGCTCACGCCGCAGAAGTCGATCTGGGCTTCGACGGCAACGGCCCCGCCCCGGTCCGCGGCGACCCGATGCTGCTCGGCGAACTGCTGAGCAACCTGATCGAGAACGCCATCGCCTATGCCGGCCCGGGCGCCGAAGCGACGGTTCGCGTCGTTGCGGCAGGCGACGTGCTGCTCGAGGTCGCCGATACCGGAAAAGGCGTTGCCCCGCAGCAGCTTGCCGCTGTGAACAAGCGCTTCAGCCGCGGCGATAGCGACAAGCCGGGCGCCGGCCTCGGCCTCCCCATCGTCGAGGAGATTACCCAACTTCTCGGGGGCAGGCTGACTGTGGCTTCGCCACCAGCCGGCGGCTTCAGCGTACAACTGCGTCTGCCGATAGCGGGTATCGAACCGTAACCGGTTGCTTATCGTGCGGTATCGTGCAATGTCGTGCACAAACGTGCATGGAGTCGCATATGCTCACCGACGAACGCCACGATGTGATCCGCGCCCTGCTGCTCAGCGATGGGCGGGTCGTCGCCAATGACCTGGCCGCACGCTTTGGTGTGTCGGAGGATACCGTGCGACGCGACCTGCGCGAGCTGGCCAAGGCTGGCTATTGCCGTCGGGTGCATGGCGGGGCGCTTGCCCCTGCCCCGGTGGCCATGCCGATCTCGGCGCGCCTCGAGAAGGATGCCGACGCCAAGACCCGCCTGGCGGCCGAGGCGGTCAAACTGCTGCAGCCCCGGCACACCGTGTTCATCGATGCTGGCAGCACCAACTACGCCATCGCCCGCACCATTCCGCGCCAGCTCGAACTGACCGTGGTCACCAATGCGCCGGCCATCGCCGCCGCGCTGGCCGACCACGAGCGCGCCACCGTCATCATGCTGGGCGGCATTTACAAAGGCTCGCTTGGCAGCGTCGGCGGCAACGCTACCGTCCAAGCCGTCGAGGCAATCTATGCCGATCTGGTGTTCCTCGGCAGTTGCGCCATCGACGCAAGCTTTGGCGTTTCGGCGCTCGATGCGGTCGAGGCTGAGGTCAAGCGCGCCATGGTGATGCAGAGCCGCGCTGTAGCTGTTGCCGCCACTACCGACAAACTTGGCCTCGCGGCGCCGTTCCGGGTCGCGAGGCCAAGTTCGCTGACCCACCTGGTGGTCGAGCCAACCGCTGATGGCGCCCTGCTGGACGATTTCGCTGCCCAGGGCACCGCCGTCCACCTCGCCCTCTGACCCCTCCCGCACTGGATCTTCGCCGTGACCGCAACCTCGCTCGCTTCCGATCGCCTCCCTTCCGCCCGCCGCGAACAGATTGCCACCCGGGTGATCTTCCTCGTGGTCGGCATCGTCATGGCCGGCTTTGCTCCACTGGTGCCGATCGCCAAGCAGCGCCTCGGCCTCGATGAAGGTGCGCTTGGCCTGCTGCTGCTCTGCCTGGGGCTCGGCTCCATCCTCGCCATGCCGATCACCGGCATCCTGACGGCAAAGTGGGGCTGCCGCGCCGTCATCGCGGTCGCCTCGGTCATCATGATCGGCGCTTTCCCGTTCCTCGCCGTGGCCGACAACTGGCTCGGCATGGCGGTCGCCATCGCTGTCTTCGGCGCCTCGCTGGGCACCGTCGACGTGGCGATGAACATCCAGGCAGTGATGGTCGAGCGCGACAGCGGCCGGCCGATGATGTCGGGCTTCCACGGCCTGTTCAGCCTCGGTGGCATCGCCGGCGCCGGTGGCATGAGCGCCTTGCTGGCACTGGGTGGCCTCACGCCTTTGGTCGCTGCCATAGTGGTCAGCGTCGCCTCGATCCTCCTCGTCGGGCTGTCGCTGGGCGGTCTGCTGCCCTATGGCGACAACGGGCATGAGAAGTCGCCGCTGTTCGTGCTGCCCAAGGGAGGCGTGCTTATCCTCGGCGTCCTCTGCCTCCTGACTTTCCTCGCCGAAGGCTCGGTGCTCGACTGGAGCGCGGTGTTCCTGACCTCCGTACGCGGCGCCGATATCGGCCTTGCCGGCCTCGGCTATGCCGCCTTCGCGGTGGCGATGACCGGTGGGCGCCTGGCTGGCGATCGTATCCGCACGGCGCTGGGCGAACGGCGCGTCATCCTATTCGGCGGTCTCATCGGCGCCATCGGCTTCGCCCTCGTGCTGCTTGTTCCCTCGGCCCATGCCGGCCTCATCGGCTACTTCCTCGTCGGGGTCGGTGCCTCCAACCTGGTGCCGGTGCTGTTCTCGGCTGCCGGCCGCACCCGAGACATGTCGCCCGGCCTCGCGATCACCGCGGTCAGCACGCTCGGCTATCTCGGCCTGCTCGCCGGCCCTGCCCTGATCGGACTGGTGGCGCACCTCACCACCCTGCCATTTGCCTTCGTGCTGCTTTCGGCGGCCATGCTGCTGGTCGCAGCAAGCTACAAGGTCGCGAAATAGTCCACTACCTTCCGACCTTGTCGACAGTTGCCCTGTCGCCGATCCGGTTGCTCGGCTCGTTAAGGTCCCGCCCCAGATCGTCCTGATTGTCGTCGATCTGCTGCACCAGCAGCTTGGCGCCAGTCTCGGCGCGCCGGCGGCTTCCACCCGCGCGTCCGATGATCGCCTTCGCCCGAAGGCGCGAGATCCCGTACTTCTCGGCCAGTTCCTGGGGACCATATTGGGGCATCGTCGTTCTCCTCGCGCTTGGGAGTTCAACGAGTGCTCGGCCGTTAGGTTGCGGGACGCGTTATCAGCCGCCTGCCCCGCTATTCCATTCGGTCGTAACGCAATATTCACCGCTCGATTGCAGAACATAACTGGAACACGTATAACACGTTCAGTCTTTGTTCCGATTCTGCTCACGGAGCCGCCATGCTGACGCGCAAGCAACACGAACTGCTGATGTTCATCCACGAGCGGATGAAAGAGTCCGGCATTCCGCCCTCGTTCGACGAGATGAAGGACGCCCTCGATTTGAGGAGCAAATCCGGCATTCACCGACTGATCACCGCGCTCGAGGAGCGTGGCTTCATCCGGCGCTTGCCCAATCGGGCCCGGGCGCTCGAAGTGATCAAGCTGCCCGACTCGATGAACCCCTCGCTCGGCGGCCGCAAGGCGCGCTTCGAGCCGGCGGTCATCGAGGGCAACCTCGGCAAGGTGGCCGCGCCGCTACCGCGCCCTGCCGCCCCGGTGGTCAACGCCGACTCCTATCGGGCCGTGACCATTCCGGTCATGGGACGCATTGCGGCAGGTACGCCGATCGAGGCGATCCAGACCCATAGCCACACCATCATGGTGCCGCCCGAGATGCTCGGGCCAGGCGAGCACTATGCGCTCGAAGTGCGCGGTGACTCGATGATCGAGGCCGGTATCTTCGATGGTGATACGGTGCTGATCAAAAAGCAGGACGCCGCCTCGACCGGCGAGATCGTCGTCGCCCTGGTCGATGACGAGGAAGCAACGCTGAAGCGGCTCCGCCGCCGCGGCAATTCCGTGGCGCTCGAAGCCGCCAACCCGGCCTACGAGACCCGCATCTTCCCGCCGGACCGGGTCAAGGTACAGGGCCGGCTGGTAGGGCTCTTGCGCAAGTACTGACTTCCTGACCCTCCGCCAATCGGGTCCCTGGGCCGGCATCAGCCGGCCCTTTTCTTTTGTAGTGACGCCGGTTTCTTACTAAACCGAACGCGCCGGCCGATTATTGCACTAGGGCAAGGCCAGCAAAGACGTTACGGTCCGCGCCGCCACGGGAGGGCCTGATGGCCCACGGGGAGGCGCCGCCGTGCAAACGGCTGTCGCGATCGTACCAGGAGAGTGGACAACCTTCCCGATCGCGCTCTAGCGGCATGGCGGTGCGCAGCAAACTTGCAGCGCGCCAGGGAGAAGGTTTTGGCAGGACAAACCGAATGGGTCGCCGTTGATTGGGGCACCTCCAATCTGCGCGCATGGGGTATGGACGCCGCCGGCGAAATCAGCTTCGCGCGTTCGTCGCCGGACGGCATGAGCCGCCTCAGCCGCGAACAGTATCCCGATGTGCTGACTTCGCTGCTCGGCGGCGTCGCCGATGATGTCGAGGACGTGCTGATCTGCGGCATGGCGGGCGCCCGCCAGGGCTGGATCGAAGCCCCCTACCTCGACGCCCCCGCCGATCTCAGCCGTCTCGCCCAGGGCGCCGTGGCGCCCGACATACCGGGGCCGCTCACCCCCCGCATCCTCCCCGGCGTATGCCTGCGCGATCTCGGGGCCGAAGACGTGATGCGCGGCGAAGAGACCCAACTGCTGGGCCTGTCGTCGCTGATTCCAGGTTTTGCCGGTCTCGCCGTCATGCCCGGCACCCACAGCAAGTGGGCGCTGCTTTCCGGAACCCGGCTCGAGCGCTTTTCCAGCGCCATGACCGGCGAGATCTTCGACCTGCTGCGCACCCACTCAGTGCTGCGCCATTCGCTCGGTGGTGAACTCGAAGGCGAAGATCGCGAGCTCGGCTTCGAGGCCGGTCTCGACCAGGGCCTGGATCGCCCTGAGCGTCTCACCGCCACCCTGTTCAAGGTGCGCGCCGGCTCGCTCCTCTCGGCACGCAGTGCCCCGTGGTGCGCCGGTTTTCTCTCGGGCCTTCTCATCGGCGCCGAGATTGGCGGCCAGCGCGACTGGATCAGTGCGGCTGAGATCCCACTGGTTGGCAGTGTCGGCCTGTGCGGGCTGTATCAACTCGCCTTCGCCCGGCTTGGCGCCACGACGCGCATCATCGATGCCACCGACGCCACCCTCGCCGGCCTGACGGCCGCCAGACAGGCACAGTAAAGATCATGACCCACCGACACATCATCGCGATCCTTCGCGGCATCACCCCTCCCGAAACCCTCGAAGTCTGCGATGCCCTGGTGCTCGCCGGCATCACCATGATCGAGGTGCCGCTCAACTCGCCTGACGCACTGCAGTCGATAGCGGATGCGGCCAAGGCATTCGATGGCCGCGCACTGATTGGCGCCGGCACCGTGCTGAGCCGCGCCGATGTCGATGCCGTCGCCGATGCCGGGGGGCAGTTCGTTGTCTCGCCCGACACCAACCCGGCAGTGATTGGGGCCACCATCGAGCGCGGCATGACCTCGTATCCTGGCGTGTTCTCACCCACCGATGCGTTCACTGCCATTCGCTCCGGCGCCACCGGGCTGAAATTCTTCCCCGCCGAAGTGCTGGGACCAAAGGGCATCAAGGCGATGAAAGCGGTGCTGCCGCCCGATATCCCGCTCTACGCCGTCGGGGGCGCCAATCCCGATAATTTTGTCGACTATTTCGCCGCCGGCTGCGCCGGCTTCGGGCTCGGCACCTACATTTTCAAGCCCGGTATGTCCGTCGCCGAAGTGGCATCGCGCGCCGCCACCGCCGTCACCGCCTATGATCAGGGAAAATCGCGATGAATGCCCAAGCCGAGCTCTTTGTCGACAGCCGCTGCGAGTTGGGCGAAGGCCCGTTCTGGCACCCGCTGCTCGAGCGCCTGTTCTGGTTCGACATCCTCAACCAGACTATGCTGAGCGCTGGAACCGATGGCCATGTCGTCGACCGCATCACCTTCAAGGACACGGTCAGCGCCGGTGCGGTGATCGACAAAGGCAGCCTCGCCATCGCCCAGTCGGGCGCCCTGCTCCGCTACGATTTCGCCACCGACAGCACCTCCGTCATCGCCGAGATCGAAGGCGACGTCCCAACCAATCGCACCAATGACAGTCGCGTCGACCGGACCGGTGGGTTCTGGATCGGCACCATGGGGCGGAAACCGGACGCCAGCGTTGGCGGTGTCTATCAGTACCGCGCCGGCCAGGTCACCAAGGTGATCGGGAACATCCGCATCCCCAACTCGATCTGTTTCTCGCCCGACGGCCGCACGGCCTATTTCACTGACGCCGGCAAGATGATCATCAGGTGCGCCACCGACCCGGCGACTGGTTTGCCGGTCGGGCCGTGGGAAGATTTCTTCACCATGGAGGGTCCCGGGGGCGCCGATGGTTCCGCGGTCGATTCCGAGGGCTATCTGTGGAATGCCCGTTGGGGCGGCGGCAAGGTCATCCGCATTTCGCCCGACGGCAAGCTCGACACGGTGGTCGAAGTCCCGGGTGTCAGCCAGGTGAGCTGCCCGGCCTTCGGCGGCAGCGATTTGAAGACCCTCTACATCACCACTGCCCGCGAGCACATGACGCCTGAACAGATCGAACGCGAACCGCATGCCGGCAGCGTCTTCGCCGTGGCGCTCGACGTGCCCGGCATCGCCGAACCTTTCCTCAAGCTCTGAGTTTCACGTGTCCTTTCCTGCTGTCGGCGTCTGCTATTACCCCGAACACTGGCCCGTCGAATGGTGGGAGGACGATGCGCGCCGCATGGCGGAAGTGGGCATCCAGTATGTCCGCATCGGCGAGTTCGCCTGGTCTAAGCTCGAACCGAGGCCTGGCGAGCTGACCTTTGACTGGCTGGTCGCCTCGATGGACGTGCTTGGCCGGCATGGGCTGAAGGTCATTGTCGGCACCCCGACGGCAACACCGCCGCGCTGGATGATCGACAAGTACCCCGACATGCTGGCGGTCGATCGCGATGGCCGGCCACGCGGCTTCGGCTCGCGTCGGCACTACGACTTCTCGCATCTGGGCTATCGCGAGGAATGCGCCCGCATTACCCGCCTGCTGGCTGAAAGGATCGGCCAGCACCCCGCGCTTGCCGGCTGGCAGACCGACAATGAGTATGGCTGCCACGACACCGTGCATTCCTATTCGAAAGCGGCGGCCATCGGGTTCCGGCAATGGCTCAAGGACAAGTACGGCGACATCGACGCGCTGAACCTCGCCTGGGGCAACGTATTCTGGTCGATGGAGTACAACACCTTCGAGCAGATCGATCCGCCAAACCTCACCGTCACCGAGGCAGCTCCGGCGGCTTGCCTCGATTTCCGCCGCTATTCCTCGGCGCAGGTCGCCGCCTTCAACGCCACCCAGTACGAGGTGATGAAGGCCGCCCGGCCTGACCTGCCGGTGATCCACAATTTCATGGGCCGCTTCACTGAGTTCGATCACTACGAGGTGGCCGCGACGCTGGACGTGGCGAGCTGGGACTCCTACCCGATCGGTCATCTCGCCGTCTCCAATGAGTCCGATGAGGTGAAGGCCGCGTACTTCCGCCAGGGCGAGCCCGACGCGCAAGGCCTGCAGCACGACATTTACCGCGCGGTCGGTCATGGCCGCTGGTGGATCATGGAGCAGCAGCCCGGGCCGGTGAACTGGGCCGAGTACAACCCCGATCCCCTGCCCGGCATGGCGCGGCTCTGGGCCTGGGAAGCCTTCGCGCATGGCGCCGAAGTGGTATCCTACTTCCGCTGGCGGCAGGCCCCCTTCGCGCAGGAGCAGATGCACGCAGGGCTGCTTCGCCCCGATAGCCAGCCCGCGCCGGCCTATCACGAAGCCATGCAAGTCGCCGAGGAACTGCGTCGGCTTGGCATCGACGGTACGGCGAACAAGGGCCGCGTCGCCATCGTCTATGATTACCAGAGTGAATGGGCCTGGCGGATCCAGCCGCAGGCCAAGGGGTTCTCGCACCACCAGCACGTCCGCAACGTCTACGTGCCGCTGCGCAAGCGCGGCGTCGATGTCGATATCCTGCCACCCTCGACCACCGAGTTCTCCGGTTACGACCTGGTGGTGATCCCTGCGCTGTTCGCCTGGAACGATGCGCTCCGCACGGCGATCGAGAATTACGAGGGCCACCTGCTGCTCGGCCCGCGCACCGGCTCGAAGACCGAGAACTTCTCGATTCCCGCCGGCCTTGGCCCGGACCTGCCGCAGAACCTGCTCGATGCCAGGGTCGCCCGCGTCGATAGCACCGACCCGCGCCGCACCGTCTCGGTCAAGGGCGGCGGCGCTGTCGGCCATTGGCGGGAGCGGCTCGATACCAGAGCGCAGATCGTCATCGAGGATGAGGAAGATTTCCCGGTGCTGGTGGCGCAGGGCAAGCTCAACTATCTGGCTGCCAGCGGTGACCGGGCCTTGATGCAGCGGATCGTCGATCATCTGCTCACCGAAGCCGACGTCCCGACCCTCAACCTGCCGGCTGGCGTTCGCTGCCGGACCAGAGGTAAATGGCGCGTTTACTTCAATTATGGCGATACTGCGGCAAACCTCAGCCCGGCTCGTGACGAGACCGGCTACGTGCTCGGTAACGCCCAGATCGAGGCGGCCGGCGTTACGGTCGCACTAATCGCCACGGCCGGCTGACCTCTGGGATCGCGGGGCGGATCTCGAAACCGCCTCGCGCCGCGTCCCAGCGCAGCCAATGCACGCCGCCTCGTGCCAGGGCGGCCGCATCGATCACTGTGCCTGCGCCGCAATTGGCCGGCACGCTCCGTCGGGCAATCAGCAGATCAGCCATGCCGCAATCCTCGTAGAAGCCGGACGGGTCGCGCACGATGGCGACGCTGAAGCCTCGACCGCTGGAGCCAAAGCAACCGACGCTGTCGCACTGCAGCAACGCGCCGGGCTCGATCGCCTCACCATAGGTCTCGCGCCACACGTCGACGGCAAAGCTGTCGCCCTTCCCTACCACCAGTTCCAGATCTGCGTCGCCGCGCAGCGCCACTGCCTGTGTCGTGTCGGCGATCAGCACGTCCGGTGGGCGATCGAGCGCGAACAACAGAACGGCAGGCAGCAGCAGGAGTGGTGCGATCAGCCGATGCCAGCCGGAAAAGAAGGTGAACCAGGCAAGTGCCGCGAGGCCCAGCAGCAAGGCGACTGGAGCGAGCAATGGACTGGCGTCGAGCCCGGAGCTCCAGCCGGCAACCAGCGCGCCGAGTTCAAGCATCCGGTCGATTGACCACCCCATCACGGCAAGGAATGGCGCTTCCCAGCCAAGCGGCATGGCAAGCGTCGCCAGCACCGCCGACGGCATCATCACGAAGCCGACCAGTGGCAGGGTGAACAGGTTTCCCACCACGCCGAGCGGCGACGTTTGCTGGAAGTGGTAGACCGAAAACAGCAGTGTCGCGGCGCCGGCGATGAAGCTGGTCAACACGATGCCCCACAGGTATCCGCCGGTGCGCGCCAGCAGCGACTTGTCCCTGCCTTCGGGCGGTCGCATTAGCTCCCAGGCCCCGATCAGCGCCACGACGGCAGCGAACGAAAGCTGAAAGCTGGGCCGCAACACGCTCGCCGGGTCGGTCGCAATGACGATCAATGCCGCGATCGCGACGTTCCGCATGGTCAGCGCCCGCCGGCCGAACACCACCGCGCCGAGCACGAGGACCAGCATGATGGTCGAGCGCAACGCCGCGACATTGCCGCCCGAGATGGCGAAGTAGCCGAGCGCCGCAACGATCGCGCCTGCCGCCGCCACCTGCTTGACCGAGACCGACCGGTGAATACCGCCGATCAACGCGAGGCCGCCGCGCAGCGTCACCAGCACCAGCCCGGCAACGATCGTCAGATGCAGGCCGGACACTGACAGCACATGCGCCAGCCCGGCTGCCGCCATGGTATCGCGCGCCTCGTCGGACACGGCGCTCTGATCGCCGGTGATCAGCGCCCGGGCGATCCCCGCAGTGGGTTCCTCGAGATCGGCGTCGACGCGTGCAGCGATACCGCGCCGAATACCGTCGACGATGCGTTCGGGCGCCGAATTGCTTCCGCTGGTCACCCGCTCGACGGCTGCCGTGGCGTTGCCATAGGCACCGACGCCGTCGAAGAAGGCGTGAAACTGGCTGTCGAAGCCGTTCGGGACGACAGGGCCCGGCACGGCGTAGAACCGCACCGGTGCGCGAATGATATCGCCTGGGGCCAGCGGCGGCCCTTCCGGAATGATGATCCGGGCGCGTCGCATCGGCACCGCTCGTGAGGTTCCGGTTGCCGTGATGGAGGAAACGATCGCCCGCGTTCCAGTCTCGAGCTCCGACACAATCTCATCGACCCGCATCTCGTAGGTGCCATAGGCCGGACGCACGAGCATCACGGAACCGAACAGCGTTCCGTGGACGGAGAGCAGCGCGAAGCCGGCCCAGAACGCTCCGACCAGGGTGAGACTGCGAAACAACCCCGTCTGGCGCACCAGAACCAGGCCGATGGCGATTGCCGCGCCAACGAGGCCGAGCAACCAGGGCTGCGGTTCGTCCGGTGCCGCGAGGCAAACAATCAGGCCGACAATTGCCGCATACGGCCAGAGCAGGAACAGGCGTCGCTGCTCCAGGGCGTCAGTTATGCTGGCTCGGAAAGCCTGCCAATGGGTCAGGCGGGGCCGCAGCGCCGGCGGCAGAACGACAGGCGACACCGGTTCGGCACGTGCCGGAACCAGTCGCTCAGGCACCGCCTTTCCGACAGTCACCGTCATCCGCCGAGCCCCTGCCCCGCACGATCGCGGGAGCGATGCTAGCGGGACGGTGCCGCCATGCCAACTGCCGCGCTTGCGCTTCGGCCTCGGGGTGCTTACACACCGCCAAACGCCAATTCTCCGGGATGTTTCATCGACCCATGGCTACCCCAGTCGTCACTCGCTTCGCTCCCTCGCCCACCGGCTACCTCCATATCGGTGGCGCCCGCACGGCGCTGTTCAACTGGGCCTTCGCCCGCCACACCGGCGGCAAGATGCTGCTGCGCATCGAGGACACCGATCGTGAACGCTCGACTGAGGGGGCGGTCAAGGCGATCTTCGACGGCCTAAAGTGGCTGGGGCTGGATTGGGACGGCGAGCCGTTCATGCAGTTCTCCCGCGCCGCCCGGCACGCCGAGGTCGCCAACGAACTGCTGGCGCGCGGTCAAGCCTACTATTGCTACTGCTCGCCGGAAGAGCTGGCCGAGATGCGGGAAACCGCTCGCGCCAACGGCCTGCCGCCGCGCTACAATGGTTACTGGCGCGATCGCGATCCGTCAGAGGCGCCGGCGGGCGTTGCTCCGGTGATCCGCATCAAGGCCCCGCAGTCTGGCGAGATCCGGGTGCAGGACCACGTCCAGGGCGAGGTGGTGTTCAAGGCCGAGAACCTCGATGATTTCATTATCCTGCGCTCGGACGGCACCCCGACCTATATGCTGGCCGTAGTGGTCGATGACCACGATATGGGGGTCACCCACATCATCCGCGGTGACGACCACCTGACCAACGCCGCCCGCCAGATCGTCATCTACAACGGCATGGGTTGGTCGGTGCCGGAGATGTCGCACATCCCGCTGATCCACGGCCCGGATGGCGCCAAGCTCTCCAAGCGTCATGGCGCTCTCGGCGTTGAGGCCTACCGGCAGATGGGCTACCTGCCCGAGGCGCTCCGCAACTATCTCGCGCGTCTCGGCTGGAGCCACGGGGACGAGGAGCTGTTCTCGACCGCGCAGATGGTTGAATGGTTCACCCTCGAGGCGCTGAACAAGGGCGCGGCGCGCTTCGATTTCGTCAAGCTCGAGAACATCAACGGTCATTACATCCGCCAGGCGACGCCGCAGCGGCTCTATGAGGTGATGCTGGAGACAGCAACGGAGCTCAATCGCGTCTTCGACATGGATGGCCTCGCCGCCAACAAGGATACCGTGCTTACTGCCCTGCCTGAGTTGCAGCCGCGTGCCAAGACCGTGCTGGAGCTGATCGACCTGGCCCAGTTCATCTATGCCGTTCGCCCGCTGACCATCGATGCCTCAGCCGCCGACCAGCTGACGCCCGACGCCCGTGCCAATGTCGGAGCTTTCGCCGACATCCTGAAGGGGCTCAACGATTGGTCGGTCGAGGCCATCGACGCGGCGGCTCGCGCCTTCGCCGAAGCGCGGGGTCTGAAGCTCGGCAAGGTGGCGCAACCACTCCGTGCGGCGCTGACCGGGCGCACTGTTTCTCCGGGCATTTTCGAGGTCATGGTGCTCATCGGGCGTGACGAAACACTGGCCCGGTTAGGCGACCAGGCCGGCTGATGCATATTGGGGAAAGTGATTAGGTCAGCGTTGTTCACCCACCTGTTGCAGTGCTGGGGTATATGAGCTACGCCAACCGAACCTGCCTCTCTGGCGCGTGATCGGGAAAAGTTCTGGGACTTTTCCCGTTCGATCTCGCGACCAACTTGGACGACCATACGGCCTGCCCGCTCCCACCTTCCGCGGGCCTAAAGAAGGCCATCAAGGAGTGCGAAGATGAGCGATACCGTCGCCAAACTCACCATCGGGGACCAGACTTTCGAGTTCCCGGTGCTTTCGGGCTCGGTTGGGCCGGATGTCATCGATATCCGCTCACTCTACGCCAAGACCGGCA
>NZ_DASZAW010000076.1:0-33699 GCF_035944845.1 Devosia sp.
GCCCTGCTCACGCAGAACCGCCTATGGGAGCCTACTCAGCCCAAAACAGCTTGACCGAGAACACAGATGCTCTCTTGCGAAAACTAAGGACTTAGCTGCGCTAAGCCCAAGTTTTCGCTTTCTCCCCCGCCAAGGGGGAGAAGATCGGTGCCTCCCCGAAGCACCGGTGCACCAGTCGGGACTCTCCCCCTTGGCGGGGGAGAAAGCGATTTCTTAGGTTTAGCCGTTTGGCTAAGCCTTAGAAATCGCAAGAGAGGGGGTCCTGGCGGGCACGATGGCTCCACCCTCCCCCCAATCTTACCCATTCCCGCCAATTCCCCCTTGCCATTCCACCCGCTTCCGCTAGCGCTATCTCCCTATGGATAAGCGGAATCAACGGCAGGCGAGAAAGCGCGGGGCGCCGAGCCTTGTGGCCGACTATAAGCTGTTGCCGGGTATTCCCGACGAAATGATCGACGCCGCCGGGCAGATCCGCCCGAGCTGGGCGCCGCTGATTTCGGCGCTCGATGCGCTCGGGCATGAGGAACTGGCAGGCCGCTTCGAACGGGCCGACCAGTATCTGCGCGATGCCGGCGTCTATTACCGCAAATATGATGGCGCCGAGGGCAAGGAGCGCGCCTGGCCGCTGGCGCATGTGCCGCTGATCCTCGATGAGAGCGAGTGGCTCACCATCACCCGCGGACTGACGCAGCGCGCCGAGCTGCTCGAGACCATCGTCGCCGACATCTATGGCGATAACCGGTTGGTGCAGCGCGGCCTGCTGCCGCCCGAGCTGATCGCCCGCAACGACGAGTTCCTGCGGCCGATGGTCGGGGTGCGCCCGGCCAGCGGGCACTTCCTGCATTTCTGCGCCTTCGAGCTCGGCCGCGGCCCGGATGGCGGCTGGTGGGTGCTGGGCGACCGCACCCAGGCGCCGTCGGGCGCCGGCTTTGCCGTCGAGAACCGCGTCGCCACCACCCGCGCCCTCTCCGATATCTACGGCGAGATGCATGTGCACCGGCTCGCCGGCTTCTTCCGCGGCTTCCGCGATGCGCTGACCGGCATCGCCACCGATGGCCGGGTCGGCATCCTGACTCCCGGCCAGCACAACGAAACCTACTTCGAGCACGCCTATATCGCGCGCTATCTCGGCTTCAGCCTGCTCGAGGGCGAGGACCTGGTGGTCGACAATGGCCAGGTGATGGTCCGCACCGTCGCCGGCCTGCAGCCGATCAGCGTCTTGTGGCGGCGCATGGATGCAAGCTTCGTCGATCCGCTCGAATTGCGCTATGACAGCCATATCGGCACACCCGGCCTCACCGAGGCGCTGCGCCAGGGCACCATCTCGATGGTCAATGCGCTGGGCACCGGCATCCTCGAGACCCGGGCGTTTTCGGCCTTCATGCCCAACCTCTGCCGGGCGCTGACCGGGCGCGAGCTCGAGTTGCCCTCCATCGCCACCTGGTGGTGCGGCGGTGCCGCGGAGCGGCGGCACGTCATCGCCAATTTCGACACCATGATGGTCGGCTCCGCCTTCGCCACCGGCCTCGCCATCGAAGACCAGCGCGGCACCGTAGTCGGCGGCGCCCTGCCCGAGGCCGAGCGGCAGGCGCTGCGCGCCCGGCTCGAGGCCGAAGGCGGCAGGTTCGTCGGCCAGGAGCAGGTGCAGCTTTCCACGGCTCCGGTCTATGTCGGCGGCAAGCTCGAGCCGCGCCCGATGACGCTGCGCGTCTACGCCGCCCGCACCCGCGACGGCTGGATGGTGATGCCGGGCGGCTTCGCCCGCGTCGGCTCGACCCAGGATTCGACTGCCATCGCCATGCAGCGCGGCGGCCAGGCAGCCGACGTCTGGGTGGTAAGCAACGCCCCGGTCGAGCGCGTCACGCTGCTGCCCGCCGAAGGCGAAAAGCTGGTCCGCATGTCCTCGGGGAGCCTCCCCAGCCGCGCCGCCGACAACCTGATCTGGCTCGGCCGCTATGCCGAGCGCTGCGAAGCGATGGTGCGGATCCTCCGCGCCTACAACGCGCGCCTGGCCGAGATCTCCAACACCGACCAGGCGATCCTGAAGGATACCCGCGCCTATCTCGACGGGATCGGCATCGATGCCGCAGCGCCGATGCCTCCGGGGCTGCTCGCCGCCATCGACAGCGCCGTGCACAGCGCCAGCCAGATCCGCGATCGCTTCTCGCCCGATGGCTGGTTGGCCCTCACCGATCTCAGGAAGACGGCGCGGAGCTTCTCGCAGCGCGTGCAGCCGGGCGACGACGCCACCCGCGCCATGACGGTGCTGCTGCGCAAGCTCGCCGGCTTCTCCGGCCTCGTGCACGAAAACATGTACCGGTTTGCCGGCTGGCGCTTTCTCGAGATCGGCCGCCGGCTCGAGCGCGGCATCCAGATCGCCCACTGCGTTGCCTGGTGTACGCGAAAGGGCGCGCCCGAGGGGACGCTCGACCTGTTGCTCGAAGTCGGCGACAGCGTCATGACGCATCGACGCCGCTATGCGGTGAGCGCCGGGGTCAATTCCTATGTCGACCTCTTGGTACTCGATCCGCTCAACCCGCGCTCGGTGCGCTTCCAGATCGCCGAGCTGCACCAGCAGCTCGAGCAACTGCCCGGCGGCCTCGAGGACGGGCATTTGTCCATGGCAGCCAAGGCGGCGCTGACGCTCGATACCGAACTCCGCGTCACCGAGCCCGAGGACATGACGACAACCAAGATCAACCGGCTGGGCATCGAGATCGGCAACCTCGCCGGACTCATTGCCGACGCCTACTTCGCCTGAGGAGGCGGGCCGTGCTCTACGACGTCCGGCTCGAACTGCACTACGACTACAAGGCTTCGGTGCATGGCGACCGCCACCTGGTCCGCGTCGCTCCGATCTCCATCCCCAACGCGCAGCGCGTCATCGCCTCGTCGCTGTCGTTCGAACCACGCCCCGAGCAGGAAACCACCTTCACCGACTATTTCGGCAACCTCGTCACCACCATCGCCTATGCCGGCCGGCACGATCATCTCGATGTGCGGCTGAGCGCCCGGGTGCAGGTCGAGGACCTCAGTGACCCGGTCGACCTCTCCCCCACCCTCGATGGCCTCAAGGCGGAACTGGCGGGGCTCTGGTCGGTGGCGCCGGACTCGCCGCAGCATTTCCTCTCGGCCTCGCCGCGCGTTCCGCTCGATGCCGCCATCACCGGCTATGCCCGGGCGACCGGTGCCGGCGACAGCTCGATCTACGCCACCGCATTGGCCCTCTGCCTCGGCATCCACCGCGATTTCCGCTACGACAAGGACGCCACCAAGGTCGATACCAGCCCGGTCGAGGCCTTCGCGCTGAAGGGTGGCGTCTGCCAGGATTTCGCCCATGTGATGATCGCGGGCCTCCGCGGCCTCGGCATCCCCGCCGGCTACGTCTCGGGGTTCCTGCGCACCATTCCGCCCAAGGGCAAGCCGCGGCTCGAGGGCGCCGACGCCATGCATGCCTGGGTCCGCGTCTGGTGCGGTCGGCATATGGGCTGGGTCGAGTTCGACCCCACCAACGCCATGCTCGCCGGTCCCGATCACATCACCATCGGCCACGGCCGCGACTACTCCGACATCTCCCCCATCGTCGGCGTGCTGCGCACCAGCGGCGACCACACGGCCAAGCAATCGGTCGACGTGGTGCGGGTGGAGTAGAGCGCTAGCAGTCAGCCTCTGAAGCGCTGAGATTGAAGGTTTTGCGCCAGAGCGTTTCACAAACGCGATGTCATCCCAGCGAAAGCTGGGACCCAACTCACAGCCAGCACAAGCGGCGGAATGGGTCCCAGCTTTCGCTGGGATGACATCCGGTGGGTGGGTCCAGGATCGAGCGCTCCACTAGACCTGCCGAATCGAAAGCTCCTCACACTTCTCACCACCTCCGGGAACCAATTGTGGCGAGCCGCCGTTATTGGGCTGACGCGCCAACGAGCGGCGTGTCTACCGGCCCTCCCTCCGGTAGCACCCACGAAAAAGGAACGAGAGCGATGACCCGACTTGAGATCGCCAACCTCGAACATGCCGCCCGCTCGGCCGTTGTCTGGATCCCCGAAGGTTACGACGGGCGCACGCATTACGGTGCGGTGCTGACGGCTCTTGTCCCGGCTGTCGGTATCCTTGCCGTGGCGGCAACCCTCCTCCTGTCGATCTTCTAGGAGCGTCCCATGACTTTGAGCACGATCATCATCGTTCTGCTGATCCTGCTGTTGATCGGCGCCATACCGGCCTGGCCCTACTCCCGCTCCTGGGGAGCTTACCCCTCCGGTATTCTCGGCGTCGTGCTCGTCATCGTCATCATCCTTGTGTTGATGCGCGTATTCTGACGGGCTCCGCGAGCCAAGGTCGCCCCCCTTGCGGCTCGCCATCGCACCCCAGTTCGCCCCCGGACTGGGGTGCACTTGTTTTGACCTAACGCAAAAGAGGCATCCGCTGGCTCGGCTAGACTGGAACTCAATTGCAGCCGGTCGCGTTGTGACCTCAATTCCCACAAGGAGTCCAGAACATGGCTTCGACCACCGACATGGCCCCCAACCGCACCACCAAAGCTCCGGCCCGTCGCGCCGCCAACGGTCCGCGCCGCGCTGCGGCGCGCCAGAGCCAGAACCGCGAAGATGAGCTCTCTGCCCAGGTGCAGCAGTTGCAGGCCGACCTCAAGTCGATCGCCGCAACGCTGACCAGCCTCGCCGAAGACAAGGTCAACGACGCCCAGAAGGTGGCCAAGCGCGAAGTGAAGAACCTCGCCCGCACCGGCCAGAACGCCGTCGAGGATGTGCAAGACGAGTTCGGCCAGCTGGAAAAGCAGATCAAGGACACTATCCGGGAAAAACCGCTGACCGCCGTCGCCGGCGCCATTGCGCTCGGCTTCGTCCTGGCGGTGGTTTCGAGGTAGGCCATGCACCTCCTGGCATTGGCGGCCTCGGTCCTCGGGATCGAGGTCGACGAGCTGCTCGAGCATGTCAAGAAGAACGCCATGGCCTGGTCGGCCGTGGCGCTCTTTGCCTTGATCGCGCTGGTCTTCTGCCTCGTGGCGCTCAACGCCTGGTTCACCCTCATGTGGGGCCCCATCGTTGCGCCGCTGCTGATCGCCGTCGGGGCACTGGTGCTTGCGCTCGGCATCTATGCCGCCATCGCCATCGCCGACAGCATCGCCAAAAAGCAGGCGGCGCAGCGGCGCAACGCTGCCGAAAAGACCGCCCTGGTCACCACCGCCGCGCTCACCGCCTTGCCGCTGGTGCTGAAGTCAGACCTGATGAAGAAGGTCGGTATCCCGATCGGCGGCGCGCTCGCCGCAGCATACCTCCTGGCCAAGCCCGGCAGCTCGCACGGCCATGGTAACGGCCACGACCCGGACTGATCACATCACCACACCGTCTCGGAACCTGCCACCCGGGCTTGCGTTATCTGATGCACCTGCAATCGCGTTAAGTGATGCAGGCAAAGGCCAAATAGGACCAACGAAGGATTCCAGGAGTGTGAGCTATGACCCACATCAAACGGAAGATCGTGACCATTCTGACCGACGACCACATCGCAGAGGCTGAAAAGATCACCCTGCTGCGTCAGCTCGAAGCGGACTCGCTCTCCAAGGAGCGCAGCGCCACAGAGGGCATGTCCCCGGTCGACGGCGACGACGGCGAAGACCTCAAGACCATTGAGAACGCCCTGCGCAAGCTCGGCCAGCAACCGGTGGAAGCGGGCGCCGCGAGCCTCTGAGGCAAGAGTTTTAGACTGAGTTCTGCACCCCGCCACGGGACACCCGTGGCGGGGTGCTTTGCATTGCGGTCACTGGCGGCGCAGCGCTCGTCCCCTCTCCCCTCTGGGGAGAGGGCCAGGGTGAGGGTAGCCAAGCACACCGAATGAGTGGCTGCGCGCCCTGATCCCTTCTCCCCTCAGGGGAGAAGGTGGCGCGAAGCGCCGGTTGAGGGGTGAAGCAGTGCCGCCCGCTGGCAGAACCAACATGCCGAGCAGTTGAACCCCTCACCCGAGCTACGCTAGCTCGCTGACGCTCCCAAGCTGCGCTTGCCCTCTCCCCTCAGGGGCGAGGGGACGAGGGGGCACCATCGACGATCAAGCCGCCTCGGTCTGCGGATCTTCCCGTTCGGGCGCCGCATCCGCCCCCGGCAGCACCACCCGCAGCCCGCCGGCGTGAATGCGCAAATCCACCTGCCGCTGCAGCGGGATCAGTTCGCCGTCGATCACCGCCAGCGCCGAGGCCTTGCGGTGCGGGAAGCTGAGGCTGACTTGCTTGACCTCGCGCTCCGACACCAGCGGATGCGCCTTCCAGTTGCCGAAAGCCAGCGCCAGCGCCAGCCGCGCCAACTCGGCTGGCGGCATGGGTTTGACCACGTAGACGCCGAGCACGCCGCGATCGACTGCCTCGGCATAGGGCACATGCCCCTCCCCCAGCACATTGTTGGAAACCGCGATTGCCGTCGCCTGACGCCGTTCGGTGCCCTGCGCCGTGCTGATGACTGCGTCGAATACGGGCGGCCGTGACAGTGCCAGGCCGATGGCCCGAAGACTCGCCAGCATCTTGCCCCAGCGGCTGTGATAGGTGAGTCCGTTGCGGATGCGGACCAGCCGCGAATGCACCCCGACCGAGAACTGGTGCACGAACGGCCGCCCGTTGGCGGTCGCGATATCGACCGCCGCAACCTGCCCCCTGGCGATGGCGCCGAGCGCCGCCTCGAGCTGCAGCGGCCCGCCCAGCGACCGGGCAAACAAGTTCATCGTTCCGGCCGGAAGCACCGCCAGGACCATCTTGTGGGCAAAGCAGATGCCCGCCGCCGCCGAAACAGTGCCGTCGCCACCCCCGGCCAGCACCACATCGGCTGCCGGATCAACTGCAGCGCGCTCGAGCTCGGTGATGAGTTCATCGCCGCCCACCACCCGGCATTCGATCGACTGGCCATGCTCGGTGAAAATCCGCTCGGCCGTCGCGACGAACGCCGCCATGTCCATGGTGCGGAAGGTGCCGCCATCTTTGTTGAAGACCCCGACGAAGCGCATTTCGCCCCCATGTGGCCGGTTTCCAGCGGAACGGTGCGTCCTGCTGGCCGTTCCGCCTAAGCTGCCGGCGGCATATCGAGGCGTGGCAGCCGTACCGTGACCGCCGTGCCGCCACCTTCACGGCTCCGATATTCAGGTTCTGCTCCGCCGAACTGACGCGCCAACTGCTTGACGATCAGTGCCCCCAGCCCCTCGTGTCCGTCATGGCCGGCAATGCCCGAGCCATTGTCCTCGACGGTCAGCGAGGCGACCCCGCCCTCCGGGCGCTCGAAACGGATGAAGACGGTGCCGGCACGACCATCGGAGAAGGCGTGCTTGAGCGCATTGGTGACCAGCTCGCTCACCACGATGCCCAGCGTCGTCGCATCGCGCGCCGGGATGATCATCGGTTGCAGGTGCTTTTCGAAAGTGACCGCCTTGTTGGGCGGCATCTGGGCCGCCAGGTCGTCGATCACGTCGGTCAGGAACTCGGCGGCGTCCGTGGTCTCGAGATCCGCGCCAAGCCGCAACCGCCGATGCCCCGAGGCGATCGCCTGCACCCGCAACTGTGCGGCTTCGAGCGCATTGCGGACTTCGTCGGACGACGAACGCGCCAGCTGCAGCCCGAGCAGCGACGAGACCGTTGCCAGCGAGTTGCCGATCCGGTGGTTGGTGTCCTGCAGCAGCGTTTCTAGCCGGGCCCGCTCGCGCTCGGCATGCCCGCGTGCTTCCTCGACCTCGGCTGTGCGCTCCCGCACATGCGCTTCGAGTTCCTCGTTGGCGGTCCTGAGCCGGTTCTGCTGCTGTGCCAGCGCCACGACCTTCCGCTGCGTGCGCGACAACAGCGCGTAGGCGAGGATTGCGGCCGCCCCGAGGGCGGCAAGGATGGTGGCAATCAGCAGTTTGCGATTGAACTCCATCCGGCCGTTGCGCTCGATCAGCTTTTCGTCTTCCTCACCGACCACCTGGCGCAGCACGGTGCGGATCCGCCCCATCAGTTCCAGCCCGGTATCGGAGCGGAGCAGCGACAGCGCCGCGACCCCCTCGCCCGCGGACATCAGTTCGATGGTGCGGGCCATTTCCGCCCGCTTGGCGTCGAGATCGGGCACCAGGCCCTCGATGCGCTCGAGCTGGGTGGGGATGTCGTTGATCAGCGCCAGAAGGCTCTGGTAGGTCTGGCTGAGGTTGCCGACGGCGATGTTGTAAGGTTCGAGATAAGCCTCGTCGCGCGTGATCAGATAGCCCCGCTGCCCGGTTTCGGCATCGACCACCGCCAGCATCAGCTCGCGCGCCTGCCGCCGGATTTCATAGGATTTTGCAATGTCCGCCAGCTGGCTGTCAACGGTGCGCACCATGTAGAGCGAGGCCGCCACCGCCACCAGCACCAGGGTCAGCGATGCCAAGATCGCGACGCGTCGCACCAGGCCGCGCCGGGACGTTGCTGCTGGAACCGACTGGCTGCTGACATCAAGCATCAAGGTGCCGTCCTCGGCCCGGGATGGTGCAGGAGTGTCCGGCTGTTGCCCCCCGGACCAGATCAACGGGCAGTGCTAGACCCGGGCAGTGGCAATAGTTTGGCCCCGTCATATCAGCGGGCGCCTCCGGTCCGAGAGCCCGCCCCAGCCGGCAATGTCGGCCAGCGCCTCGGGGTCGAGCACTTCGCAGGCCCGATCGTGCCAGCGGATCAACCCCCGCTCGGCGAGTTTGCGCAGCGTCTTGTTGGTGTGGACGATCGACAGCCCCAGCGTATCGGCGACGTGCTGCTGGGTGATCGGGATCAGTTGCTTCGACGCCTTGGCCTGCCCCACCTGCTCGGCCCGCTGGTACAGGAAGGCAATGAGGTAGGCTGCCCGTTCCATGGCGCTGCGGCGCCCGACGCTCAACAGGTTCTCGTCGAGCATCCGTTCCTCGCGCGAGGCGAGCCAGGTGACGTCGAAGGCGAGCCCGGGATGGTTCTCGAACAGCGTGGGCAGCGTGTCGCGCTGGAACACGCACAGCACCACCGCCGACAGCGACTCCACCGAATGCTCCATCTCGCCGATCACCGAGCCCTGCAGCCCCACCAGGTCCCCGGGCAACAGGTAGTTGAGGATCTGCCGGCGGCCATCTTCCAGCGTCTTGAAGCGAAAGGCCCAGCCCGAGAGCAGCGTGAACAGCTGCGCGCTATGCGCCCCCTCGGCAAGGATGGTGGAACTGGGCTCGCTCACCAGCTCGCCACGCTTGAAACTCGACACGAATTTCAGCTCCTCCGGCGTGAAATCGCGGAAGTGTTCGTTCTCGCGAAGCGGGCACGCTTCACAGGGAATGCGGCGGGCATGGGCGACGGTGGCCAGGGCAGTGCTCACGGCTGAGTTGTCCGCCGAGCATGCCGCAACCGCGGGGGAACGCAACTGCTCGAAGCGCCCAAACTTGTCCACTGCATGTCTTTGTTAAATGACCCTGGCGCGGCAAGCGTGATGGTTGCGGGCCACCACCGCGTCATGGAACTACAAATGCACGGATTGCATGCCCTCATCGTCGAGGAAGAATATCTCGTCGCCGCCGACATCGCCGAAACCTTGCGGTCCGCCGGAGCCGCCAACGTCACCATCGAAGACGATCCGGCGGCGGCACGCAGTCTCGATTTCTCGGCCTTTGGCGTCGCCGTGATCGAAGCCAAGTTCGGCAGCGCCGACGCCGTGGCGCTTTGCGCCGCACTGCGTGCCGCCCGCGTTCCGGTAGTGGTGACTTCGGCCGATACGGCCGTCCAGGCAATGTTCACCGGCGCGACCCCGCTCGCCAAGCCCTTCGATACCCAGACCCTGCTGTCGGCCTGCATGGTCGCCAGATCCAGCAGCGTTTAGGAGAGTTGTCCCCGGCGCCGTGAACCACCCTCGATGTCATCCCGGCCAATGCTGGGACCCCGGCTCACAGCCCGTGCCAGCGGTAGTGGGTCCCGGCTTCCGCAGGGATGACACCCGGTGGATTGGCAAATGGTGCCCACCGAGGTGTCCCCAGGCAGCGCGTCCTAAGTGAAACGCGGGATGGTGGTCACCTGCGCCGAAACCGAGTCTGGCCCATAATCGCCTTCCCCGCTCACCTCGAGCAGTTCCTGCAACTTGGTGCGGGCCCGGCTGACCCGGCTCTTCATCGTGCCGATGGCGCATTTGCAGATCTCGGCCGCTTCTTCGTAGGAGAAGCCAGAAGCGCCGATCAGGATGATCGCCTCGCGCTGGTCGTCGGGCAACTGGTCGAGGGCCCGGCGGAAATCGCCCAGGTCCATGATCCCGTATTGCGAAGGGTGCACCGCCATGCGCTCGGTGAAGGCGCCATCGGTGTCCTGCACCTCGCGGCCACGCTTGCGCATCTGGCTGTAGAACTCGTTGCGAAGGATGGTGAACAGCCACGCCTTCATGTTGGTGCCCATCTCGAAGCTGTCCTGCTTCGCCCAGGCCTTCATCACCGTGTCCTGCACCAGGTCGTCCGCCTTGTCGTGGCGGCCCGACAGCGACACCGCAAAGGCGCGCAGGCTGGGCAAAGTAGACAGCAGTTCTCGCTTGAAGCTCGGCTTCTCGGCGTCCATGGCGCTATTTACCCTTCGCGGGCTTGGACTGCTTTTCCACCGCGTCGAGCTGCTCGAGCAGGTCGATCAGTTTCGATGGGATTTCTTCGCTCTGGACCGCTCCATAGAGCGCTCGAAGCTTGTTGCCGATGTCGGAATTTGGCCCCAGACCATCGTCGCGGCGCCGCCGTAGCATGCCCAAATCATTCATTGTTGTCTTGTCTCGCATAAACCCTTCGCCCCACAGCAGGATCTGACGCCCATACTCCAGCCGCGGCAAACTAAATGCGCGGTGGCAAAAAAAGTTCCGAACATGCTGGAACCAAGTTTTCGGCATCCTCGTTCTCTTGCATGGTAAGCTCTAAAAGCGTCACGGGAGAAGATTATCCATGTCCCTTTCCACGCGGATCGCTCCGCATCTTCCTTATCTGCGCCGGTTCTCGCGCGCCGTCACCGGCTCGCAGACTTCAGGGGACGCCTATGTGGCGGCCACCCTCGAGGCCCTGATCGCCGATCTCAGTATCTTTCCTCAAGCCAGCACCGATCGGATTGCGCTCTATCGGCTCTATTCGGCGCTGTTCTCCAGTTCCGCCATCCGCGTGCCGGAGCCGACTTCGAGCTTTCCCTGGGAGTCGCGGGCAGCGGCGAACCTGGCGAACCTCGCACCACGGCCGCGCCAGGCATTCCTGCTGGTGGCGGTGGAAGGCTTCAGCCACGATGAGGCGTCCGAGATCCTCGACGTCCCCGCTGCCGAGTTCGCCGACCTGTTGGCGCAGGCCTCGGCCGATATTTCGCGCCAGGTGGCGACCGATATCCTGATCATCGAAGACGAACCGCTGATCGCCATGGACATCGAGCAGATGGTCGAAGGGCTCGGCCACCGCGTCGTGGGTGTCGCTCGCACCCACAAGGAGGCAGTGGCGCTCTACCACAAGACCCAGCCGCGCATGATCCTCGCCGATATCCAGTTGGCCGACGGCTCCTCCGGCATCGATGCGGTCAACGATATCCTGCACGCCCATCCGATCCCGGTGATCTTCATTACCGCTTTCCCGGAGCGGCTGCTCACCGGCGAACGGCCGGAACCGACCTTCCTCGTCACCAAGCCGTTCAACCCCGACATGGTGCGGGCACTGATCAGCCAGGCGCTGTTCTTCGACGAAGGTTCGCGCGCTGCCGCGTAACCGAATTCCGGACGCCCCTCCGGATCTGGGCCGGGCTCTGCCCGGCTCTTTTTTGCGCGCCGAATGCCGTCGAAAGCACGGCGGCCGCCTCCCGCTCGATGTCATCCCTGCGACAGCAGGGACCCATTTCTCCGCCTGCGCTTGGTGTGAGTTGGGTCCCAGCCTTCGCTGGGGTGACACCCAGTATGTGCTGCCTTCAGCAGACTTGCAGGAAAGCAGTTGGTGCGGCGTTCAATCCCGACCACACCTCACCACCCCGGAACCCAACCCGCCGCCGCTCGTTACTCCCTAGAGAGATCAATGGAGTAACAAGAATGTTGCAATACGCACTGCTCTTCCTGGTCATCGCGATCGTCGCCGGCGTCCTCGGCTTTGGCGGTATCGCCGGTACCGCATCGGGCATCGCGCAAATCCTGTTCTTCCTGTTCCTGGCGTTCCTGGTGATCTCGCTGATCATCGGTCTGTTCCGGCGCGCGTCGTAGAGTTCCCCGCGAGAAACTCAGACCGTCCCTAGCCGGGTCCGCGGTCTGAGGTGGCAGCGGCTCCGTCCAGGTGGATGGGGCCGCTAGCTTTTGCGCACTCCGGCAACAAAACTCGCTTCCCCTTGTCGAATCCCGGCCCCACCGTTCGACTGGCAAGTATCAAGGATTGAGCGGCGCGTGCGTCGCCGAGGAGAAGCCCATGCCACAATACCTGGTCGCTGTTCACCACCCGATCGATTTCGAGCCGGCGTCGGAATCGGCAGAGACGCGTCGCGACATCAGCGCGCTCAACGTCAAAATGCGAGCCGCGGGCATCGTGGTGTTCGTTGGCGGGCTCGACCGTTCTTCCACCGCCAAAGCGGTGCGGCTGAAGCCCGATGGCGGGCTCCTGGTCACTGACGGCCCCTATATCGAAACCAAGGAACAGATCGGCGGCTTCTGGGTCATCGACGTGCCGGACATGCAAACCGCCCTCGACTGGGGCAAACAGGCCGCCACCGCCTGTCGCATTCCGGTGGAAGTGCGGCCTTTCGGGGCGGCTTAGGCGACTTGCACCGGCGGTGACACAGCGCCCCCTCGCCCCTCTGGGGAGAGGGCTGGGGTGAGGGGCCAAGCAAACCGGACGAACGATTGCCATCGACGCGATGTCAAACGTCAGCGCGTTTGGCGCCCCTCACCCTGACCCTCGCCCCAAAGGGGCGAGGGGACGATGGGGCTGCCGTGTCACGGCTCACCTCAACAAAAAGCCCCGCCGAAGCGGGGCTCAGTTGCATCGCTGTCCGAGCCGCTTAGTGCAGCCGGTTGAACCAGTCGTCGACTTCGCGCTCCGCCTCTTCCTGGGCCTTGCCGTAGCGTTCCTGGATTTTGCCGCTGAGCTGCTTGCGATTGCCCTTGATGACATCAAGGTCATTGTCGGTCAGCTTGCCCCACTGGGTCTGGACCTTGCCCTTGAACTGCTCCCAGTTGCCTTCCATCTGGTTCCAATTCATCTGCAATCTCCTTTGTCTGCTGAGGAAAATCAGCCGCCTTAGCCGGTGGCTGCTGGTAGATTAACGCCTCGCCCTACCCTCGGTTCCCCCGACTGCGCTGACGAGGTCCGCAAATCGCTTGCCACAAAGCCCAGCTTTGGCTTTGTTGCGGCGGATGCAGCCCTCTCTTTCGCCACCCGTCGTCGAAATCTCCGACCTCCACAAATCCTATGGCCCGCTCAAGGTGCTGAAAGGTGTGTCGCTTACCGCCCGGCAGGGCGAGGTGGTGGCGCTGATCGGTTCCTCCGGCTCGGGAAAATCCACGCTGCTGCGCTGCATCAACATGCTCGAAGTGCCCGAGAGCGGCAGCGTGCGCGTCGGCGGCGAGGAGATCGCCATCAGCGGCACGCCGCCGCACAGAAAGCCCGCCGACGAACGGCAGATCCGCCGCATCCGCTCCGAACTCGGCATGGTGTTCCAGTCGTTCAACCTGTGGAGCCACATGACCATCCTCGGCAATGTCATGGAAGCGCCGCTCAAGGTGCAGAAGCGCGACAAGGCGGAAGTCGAGGCCGAGGCGCTGGAGATGCTGGCCAAGGTCGGCATCCGCGACAAGGCCGCGAGCTACCCCAGCCAGCTCTCCGGCGGCCAGCAGCAGCGCGCCGCGATCGCCCGGGCGCTGTGCATCAACCCCAAGGTGATGCTGTTCGACGAGCCGACCTCTGCGCTCGACCCCGAGCTCGAAGTCGAAGTGCTGCGGGTGATCAAGCTGCTCGCCGACGAGGGCCGCACCATGATCCTCGTCACCCACGACATGCAGTTCGCCAAGACCATCGCGGACCGCGTGATTTTCCTGCACCAGGGCAAGATCGAGGAGGAAGGCACCGCCGCCGAAGTGTTCGGCGCCACCAAATCTGCCCGCCTCAAGCAGTTCCTCAGCGCCGCCGGCCACGGCTGAAGAGGCGGAGAGGCTGGCGCAGGCTCCAGGGACAACGATTGACCGAACGGTAAAAAGCGCTAGCGTTGCGGCTCAGCGGCTGCCCGACAGGCGGCACGAACCAACAAGCCGGTGGTAAGACCGGCCGGAACGCCGGGCCCGACCGGCGATACAGGAGAGACTATGAACAAGCTCGTTCTGGCGGCAGCGGCAGCAGCCCTCGCCATGTTCGCGACTGGTGCCAATGCGCAGGCCATCCGCATTGCCACCGAAGGCGCCTACGCGCCGTGGAACTTCCTCGATGAGGCGGGCAAGCCCGCCGGGCTGGACGTCGATGTCGGCACCGAGGCCTGCAAGCGCGCCGCGCTCGAATGCACTTTCCAGGTCAACGAGTGGGATTCGATCATCCCCAACCTCATCGCCGGCAACTACGACCTGATCATCGCCGGCATGTCGGTGACCGACGAGCGCAAGACCTCGATCGATTTCACCTCCGAGTATTTCCCGCCCGATCCGGCCCGCTACATGGTCCGCACCGGCACCACCATCGATTTCGACAATCTGAGCGGCAAGAATATCGGCGTGCAGGGCGGCACCATCCACGCCGCCTATGCTACCGAACAGTTCGGCGCCACCAACACCGTCAAGTCGTTCGACAACGCCGACCAGGCGCTGGCTGACCTCAATGCCGGCAATGTCGACGTCATCCTCGCCGACGGCAATTACATCACCGAGGTGGTGGCCGGTTCGGGTGGGGCGCTCGAAAAGGTCGGCCCCGAACTCGTGCTCGGCGGCGGCGTCGCCATGGGCCTCCGCAAGGCCGATGACGATCTCGAAGGCAAGCTCAACACCGCCATCGACGCCATGAAGAAGGACGGCACGCTCGACGCGCTGATCATCAAGTGGTTCCCCGATAAGGTCGGTCCGATCTACGCCGGCGGCTGAGTTCAGACGGGGCGGGCCTGTGCCCGCCCCGCTCGCTTCGGGCCCGGGGCATGCTCGATTTTCTGCCACAATGGATGAAAGACGGGATCGGCGACGATCTGCTGTTCTGGCTTGGCTATTTCACCAATGGCAAGCACCTGAGCTGGTATGCCAGCGTGCAGTACACGCTGGCCGCCGCGCTGTTCGGCGCGCTGGTGGCGCTGCTGCTGGGCCTGGCCGGCGCCGCGGCGCGCAACTCGCGCTTCGTGCCGCTGCGCGCGCTCGGCGCCTTCTACATCAACATCGTCCGCGGCGTGCCGGATGTGTTGTTCTTCCTGTTCTTCCCGCTGGCCTTCGAGCAACTGGTCGAACTGGTTCGGGCGCAGGCCGTCTGCACGCCGGAAAGCCTCGCCGCCAATGTCGGCGTGTGGCCACCCTGCGATGCCGCCAACTGGTTCCTCGGCACCACCGAATACCTGGCGCTTGCCTGCGTCTCGCTCGGCATCGTCTATGGCGCCTTCGCCGCCAACGTCATCTATGGCGCGATGAGCGCCGTGCCCAAGGGCCAGCTCGAGGCGGCGCGCGCCTTCGGCTTCAGCTCCAGCCAGGTGCTGTGGCGCTTCCAGATCCGGCAGATGTGGGTCTATGCCCTGCCCGGCCTCTCCAATGTCTGGCTGCTGCTGGTCAAATCCACTTCGCTGCTGTCGCTGCTGCAGATCGCCGATATCGTGCTCTGGGCCGATCGGCTGGGCTCGCCCAACTTCACCCGCTCGGCCGGGCTGGTCCACCCCGATTGGCGCTGGGGCTATTACCTGGTGCTGCTGGTGTTCTACATCCTCATCACCTTCGTCTCCGAGAAGGCGTTTGCCGCGCTCACCCGCTGGGCCAGCCGTGGCATGGCGACCGCGGGAGGCACCGCCGCATGAGCGATTTTCTCGCCCCGATCCTCAATGACATCGCCCTGATGGCGAAGCCGGCGCTGTTCAACCTCTATTTCGCGGTCGCCTCGATCCCGCTCGGTTTCCTGCTGGCGATCTTCTTCGCGCTCGGCAAGGCCTCGCCCAACAAGCTGATCTCGGGCTTCTGCCGCGGCTATATCTACGCCTTCCGCGGCTCGCCCTTCTTCATCCAGCTGTTCATGTTCTACTCGCTGGCGCTGGCCTTCAACCTGAGCCTCTGGAAACCCTGGGGCATCGACTGGCTGGTGCTGAACCCCTTGGTGCTCGGGCCGGTGATCCTGACCCTCAACACCACCGCCTATACCGCAGAAATCTTCCATGGCGCGCTCATGACCGTCCCCAGGGGCGAGGTCGAAGCGGCGCGGGCCTATGGCATGAGCCCGCTGCAGCAGTTCCGCTCGGTCACCTGGCCGCATCTGATCCGCATCGCCTGGCCGGCCTATACCAACGAGGTGGTGTTCCTGTTCCACGCCACGGCGCTGATCTATTTCACGCTGCCGGTCATCGGCGACCAGAAGGACCTGATGAACCTCGCCGGCGAGCTGTTCGAGCGCGACTACAACGCCGTGCTGCATTTCTCGGTGGCGGCGCTGTATTTCCTCGCCATCTCGCTCGCGATCTTCTTCGTGTTCGGCATAGTGTACCGTCGGCTGACTCGCCACATGCCGGGCGCCACCCGGGTGCGCTGGAGCTTCAGCCGGCTTTGACGAGGTAACCGTGAGCTTTGAACGCAAGACCGTGCCGCTGCGTGGCGATACCCCCGGCGCGAGCACCGATTTCACCTATTATGTGATCGGCCCCGCCGATGCGCCCGAAAAGGTGCATCTGCAAGCGGCGCTGCATGCCGACGAACACCCCGGCACCATGGTGCTGCACCACCTGTTGCCGATGCTGCGCCAGGCCGACGACCAGGGGCTGCTGCGCGCCCGCTTCACGGTGATGCCGCTGGTCAACCCATTGGGCATGGCGACCTTCTCGCTGCGGCGCCATATCGGCCGCTACGACGCCAATACCGGCATCAACTTCAACCGTCGCTGGCCCGACCTGTTCGCCGCGGTCCGCACCCAGCTGAACGGCCGCCTGTCCGATGACGAACGCTTCAACGTCAACCTGATTAGGAAGGCCGTCTCGAACTGGATCGATGCGCAGCAGCCCCGCACTGCCAACGAGCAGTTGCGCCTCCTGGTGCTGAAGGAAGCCCATGACGCCGAGTTCGTCTTCGATCTCCACTGCGACGACGACGCGCTGATCCACATCTTCACCTCGCCCGAGCTGATGCCCGAGTTGCAGGATCTCAGCGACTGGCTGGGCGCCGCGGCGACGCTCACTGCCGCCGACAGCGGCGGTGGCTCGTTCGACGAAGTGCTGCCGCAGCTCTATCGCAAGGTGGCCCTCGCCAACCCCGGCAAACCCGTGCCGATGGCGAGCGCCACTGCGACCCTCGAGTATCGCGGCCAGGCCGATGTGTTCGATCATCTTGGCGCCGACGATGCCCGCCGGCTCTGGGGGTTCCTGTGCGAGCGCAACCTCATCGATGCCGACCCGGGCGAGCGCCCTGCTCCGCTGTCGGAAGCAACGCCGTTCGATGCCACCGAGATCGTCCGCGCCGACCGCTCCGGCCTCGTCGCCTATCGGGTGGAGCTCGGCCAGCGCGTCAGCAAGGGCCAGCCGGTGGCCGACCTGATCGCCCTCGACGGCCCGGAGGCCTTCATCGCCCGCACCCCGATCCTTGCCGGCACCGACGGGCTGGTGCTGTCGCGCGCCATGGCCAAATACGCCCCACGCGGCGCCGGCATCATGAAGATCGTCGGCAAGACGACGCTCAGCGGCCGCAAGGGCGCCTACCTGCTCGAGGACTGAGATGATCGACCTGCGGCGCAACAATGGGGCGCTGACGCTTTATGCCACGCACCAGCAGCCGCCGCGTGCGATGTGGGTTGCCGGCGCTGTGGTGGTGGCGGCCGCGCTCTACTTCATGCTCGAGCAGCAGATCGCCGATCCGGCACTGCGTCTGGTCTCCGCCGCCATCTGCATCGCCGCGCCGTTTGTCGCCGCGGCGGTGCTGTATCTGCGGCCGCACACCACCAGCGTCGTCACCACGTTCGACCCCAAGGCCCGGCGCATCCGCTCCGAACAGAAACACGACCGCGGCAAGGACGTGGTGCTCGAACTGGGCTTCGACGAGGTCGCGGCGCTGAAAGTGGCCGAGGATCACGCCGAACGGCCGCGCCACGACGTGCTGTCGTTGACGCTGACGGATGGGAAGAAGGTCGTGCTGGCGCTGAAGTCACGGCAATACACCGAGGGCGGCGAAGGCCAGGACCTGCGCCAGGTCGCGGCGTTCATCCGCAGCGAGATGGGATTGCCGGAGCACTGAAGCCGGCAGTCGGCGCACCCTCTCCCCTGAGGGGAGAGGGTAGTGCAGCTAAGACCGTTTAGGTCCTTAGCGGAACTTGGGTGAGGGGTTCAGCCTCTCAGCGAGCGCGTGTCACACCGCCTCACCCCTCATCCGGCGCTTCGCGCCACCTTCTCCCCTGAGGGGAGAAGCGAAGTGGTGCCTCGACCCGAGATCCGAACCCTACCCCGCCCAAGCCTGCCGCACACTCCGCACCGTCTCGCCGCTCCGCGCCGCTTCATGCATCAGCAGCGACAGGTATTGGTCCTGCGCACCCTCGGCGAACGGGTACGGTCCCTCGCCCTGCCCCCGCGCCAGCGCCCCCATCTTCTCCATCGCCACGGCGATGGCGATCTCGTCGTCCATCAGCCGGGCGTTGGAATAGGGCATGGTCCACACCACCTCGTCGCCGCACAGCATCGCTTCGAGCGCATAGCCGAACAGGTTGCCGTAGCGGCCGGATTCGTTGCGGGTGAAGGGCCTCGTCAGCGGCTGGCCGTAGGTCGGCATCACCCGCGCCTCGAGGTCGGCGATCTCGCCGCGTTCGCCGCGAATGACGACCCGATGCGAATGCACCGGCGAGCGGTATTGCACGTCGGTGAAATCGAACAGCCCGAGCTTGTCGCCGAAATCGAACTCGCCCAGCGTCTGCCTGGTGGTGGCGAACCGTTCGCTTTCGGGCCAGCTGAAGCGGTTCGGGCCTTCAAGCGCCCGCGCCTCGAACAGCTTGCCGCGGATCACTGCGTCGTCGAAGCCGATGCCGAGAAACTGCCGCATCAGGCTGACGCCATGATAGCCATGCGCCGCCGAAACTCGCGCGAAGCTGACCCGCCCAAGCCCGCCATTGGCGATAAGCTGCAACCGCGCCGCATGCAGCGGCTGGAACAGATACTGCTCGGCGATATGGAGCCTGAGCCCCTGCTCCACCAGCCGCCAGATCGCGGTCATGGTCTCGACGTCGAGTGCTGCCGGCGTCTCGCAGAGCACCGCAAGGCCGAGCTGGTGCAGTTCGGTGAGAATGGCGAGGTGCGCCTCGGGTTTCACCGACAGCACCACGAAATCCGGCTCCGCTGCCGCCAGTTCGGCATAGCTCGCGAAGGCCGGCGCGCCCCACGCTGCCCCGAACGCCGCGGCCTTCGCTCTATCGCGCTGCACCACGCCCGCCAGCTGGAACCGCTCCGGCAACTCGCGGGCGATGCGCGTGAAGAATTCGGCGCGCCAGCCGCCGCCGATCATGCCGAAGCGGATCGGCGCCATCAGGCGTTGAGCCCGAACTGCTTGTGCCCGAGCGCCGTCATCACGCCGCGCAGTTCGGCGAGCCCTTTGAGCCGGCCGATGGTCGGGTAGCCCGGCTGGGCCCGGCGGCCGAGATCGTCGAGAATGTCCTGCCCATGGTCGGGGCGCATCGGAATCTCTGCATCCTCGCGTCCCTCGCGTTTGCGCCGGGCTTCCTCGGTGAGGATCGCGGCGATCAGCGGCACCATATCGGTGCTGCCCGCCAGGTGCTCATCCTCGTAGAACGAACCGGAGATGGCGTCGCTCTCGCGCCGCACGTTCCTGAGGTGCAGGAAATGCACCTTCGGCCCGAACTCCTGCATCATCGCCGTCAGGTCATTGTCCGGCCGCGCCCCGAGCGAGCCCGAGCAGAAGGTCATGCCGTTGGCCGGACTGTCGACCGCATCGAAAATGTACCGGTAATCGGCCGCCGTCGACATGATGCGTGGCAGGCCGAGCAGCGGGAACGGCGGATCGTCCGGATGGCAGCAGAGCCGGACCCCGAGCTCCTCGGCCACCGGCACCACTTCGGAGAGGAAATCGACGAAATGCTGCCGCAGCTGGTCGGGCGAGATGCCGGAATATTCGGCGAGGTGCGCCCTGACGTCATCGAGGGTCATGCTCTCGGTCGAACCGGGGAGGCCCATCGTGACGTTGCGCGACAGCTGCTGCTGCGCCTTGTCGTCCATCCCGGCGAAGCGCCGTGCCGCCTCGGCCGCCACTTCGGGAGCAAAGCTCTCGGCCGCGCCCTGGCGCTTGAGGATATGGATTTCGAACACCGCGAAATCGTTGATGTCGAAGCGCATGCAGGTGCCGCCATGCGCCACTTCGTAGCGCAGGTCCGTACGCGTCCAGTCGAGCACCGGCATGAAATTGTAGCAGACTGTCCTCAGCCCTGCGGCCGCCACATGGCGCAGGCTCTGCTGGTAGTTGGCGATATGCTCGCGCCAGTTGCCCTTCTGCTTCTTGATGTCCTCCGAAACGGGCAGGCTCTCGATCACATCCCAGGCGATGCCCGACGGCCGGCCATCCTTGCGCAGCTTGATCTGCTGCTGGCGCTTGCTGATTTCCTCGGCGCTCCACACCACCCCGTTGGGCACATGGTGCAGCGCCGTGACCACGCCCTCCGCCCCTGCCTGCACGATATCGTCGATGCTTGCGAGGTCCGCCGGACCAAACCAGCGCCACGTCTGCCTCATTTGGCTTCTCCACCAGCACTTGCCGAGGCTCTCCGCCTCGCAAGCGCGACAACTTAACGGCCCCGAACATTTCGCCGTTTCCTTGAAACAACGAATGCTCTAGCGCTTCCAACCGCGCCAACCGGTGCTAGTATGGCAGCGTTGGGGGAGTCAACATGACCATTGAACTGGAGCTGGTAAACCAGCCCGTCATTGCCGGAACGCGGCAGGTTTCGATGAGCCAGCGGGTCTATGACACGGTCCGCAACGCTATCGTGCAGCTGCAGCTCAGGCCCGGGCACCTGCTCTCGGAAGCCGAGCTCGCGCGGCATATGGGCGTCTCCCGCCAGCCGGTGCGCGAGGCCTTCATCAAGCTCGCCGAAGCCGGCCTCGTCGAGGTCCGGCCGCAGCGCGGCACCTTCGTCAAGCTGATCTCGATCCGCGAGGTGCAGAACTCCCGCTTCATCCGCGAGGCGATCGAACTGGCGGTGATCCGCAAGGCCGCCGAAAAGATCAAGCCATCGGGCATCGCCGAGCTCCGCGAACTGGTGGCCGAGCAGCGCGTGGCGCTCGGCGGCAAGCTGATCGATTTCATGCGGCTCGACGACGATTTTCACTGCGCCATTGCCGCGCATGGCGGCGTCGAGCACGCCTGGCGCCACATCGTCAGCCTCAAGGCCCAGCTCGACCGCGTCCGCTTCCTCGGCTTCCCCCAGGCCACCCCGCGCCCGCAGGTCATCGCCCAGCACACTGCCGTAGTCGATGCGCTGGAGCGGAACACCGGGGTTTCGGCCGGCAGGTGCGCCAGCGCCTCGGCCACCAGCCCCGCCGCAAGGACGCCGCGATCGGCGACCAGCAACGGCCGGACGAGCCGGAACTCCTCCACGGTCTCGGCCAGGGTGCTGAGCGCGCCCGCGCCGAATTCGATGCTCGTCAGGTAGTTTATCCGTGCCATCTGCCTATCCGTTTGCCAGTTCGATCAACACGTCTGCGTGGCAGGGCGTTCCCGCCTTGCACCAGCAGGCAAGGTTATGCCCCATGAGTTCCGCCCTAATGACAGCCTGCGCCGGTGGCTCGCCCGGCGACAGTGCCGGATCGAGCGTGCCGCGCAGCCACTGCCCGCACAGGTCCACCGCCTTGCGCTGCGCCGCGGCGCGGTCGAGCCCATAGCGCTCGGCTATGTCGTCGATGGTGAAGGGGTTGCCCCAGGGCCCGGGCCGGGTGATGAGCTTCGCCGGCAGGCCGTTCAGCGCCAGCGAGGCCGCCTGCAGGTTGAACCCGGCCTTGCGCGACAGCTGCATGCGTTGTGGGCGCGCCATCAGCGCAGCTCCTTGTCGTAGACGAATTTCGGCATTTCGAGTTTCCAGACGATCGCTGCGACGCGCAATGCGAAACCGATGGCGATAGTGCCCAGCACCAACAGGTCGTGCGGCACCTCCATCCAGCTCCCCAGATAGTAGAGCGTACCCGAAATGATGGCGACGGTGGCATAGAGCTCGGACGAGAACACCAGCGGCACCTCGTTGCAGAGGATATCGCGCATGATGCCGCCGGCAATGCCGGTGATCATCCCCGCCACCACCACGATGATCGGCTGCTGCCCCATTCCCAGCGCGACGTTGCAGCCGATGATGGTGAAGGCGGCGAGCCCCACCGCATCGAGCAACAGGAACGGCCAGCGCAACGCCGCCATGTAGCGGGCCAGCGCGATGGTGATGAAGGCGGCTGCGCAGCAGATGATCAGCAGATACGGATTCTCCACCCAGATCAGCGGGTAATGCCCCAGCACCAGGTCGCGCGCCGTGCCGCCGCCCAGCGCCGTGACACAGGCGAGCACGCAGACGCCGAACCAATCCATCTTCCGCCGCCCCGCCGCCAGCGCAGCGGTCATCGCTTCGGCGGTGATCGCGACGTAGAAGATGATCTGCAACAGCATGGCGCCCCCCGGGATTTCACCCGGAGCACACTAGAGCAGACGAATCGCCCGGCGGGCTAGTTGGCCTTGGGTGTGATATCGGCAGTCGACTGGATGGTGACCACCTTCACGTCGAAGGCGCCGCACTTGTCGTCCTTGCAGATGCCGTTCAGCCAGACCTGGCCGTTGCCGTACATGATGCCCTGGTAGTTGACGAACACGTCCTGCCATTTCTGGTCCATGATCGCCGTCTTGATCTCATCGGTGAGGATGTTGTCATAGTGCTCTTCGAACTGTGCGGCGTCGCTCAGTTTCATCTTCTCGCCGTCGGCGGTGACCGCTATCGGGTACGACACCCAGGCGGCAAAGCCGGCCTTGTCGCCATCGGCGACTGCCTTGCGAATGGCGTCGAACGCCGCGCGATAGGCGGTGTGGTCGCCCAGCGTGCTATCCACCGCCGCATCGGTATCGGCATCGGTCTGCGCCATGGCCGGAAATGCGCTCAGCGCAAAGGCAAGGCCAAGCGCGGCTAGCAATTTCAACATCATGCAACTCCTGTAAGAACCGGGTGGTCCGCCAAGTGATTGATAGCGCAGGATGTATCCGGCCGTACAGTCGGAGGATCAGCTAAAATGCGAAAGCCACGAAGCATGAAAGCGCTGGAAGAACTGGGCCGGGTACGGCTCAGCCAGAACTTCTTCATGCGCGATTTTCTCTACTCGGAGATCGCCAGTTTCTATGGCATCTCCAATATACCCGATGATCCCGACCTCGCCATCGCAGCGGGCAGGCGCCTCTGCGAGGAGTGCCTCGAACCGCTGACGGCGCGCTTCGGCCGCATCTCGATCCGCTCGGCCTATCGCTCGCCCGCGGTCAACCAGTTCGGCAACGCGCACGACCTCAATTGCGGGCGCAACGAGACCAATTTCGGCGGCCATATCTGGGATCGGCGCGACGCTATGGGCGGCATCGGCGCGACCGCCTGTATCATCGTCCATGCGCTGGTCCCCTGGTACGAAGCCACCGGCCGCTGGGAGGCCATCGCCTGGTGGATCCACGACCACCTGCCCTATGACGAGCTGGAGTTCTTCCCGAAATACGCCGCCTTCAACCTCAACTGGCGCGAACACCCCAAGCGCCGCATCCACTCCTTCATCCCGCCGCGGCGCGGGGTGCTGACCAAGCCGGGGATGGCGAATTTCGAGGGGCGGCACGAGGCGGAATATGCGGAGTGGCTGGCGGGGTTGTGAGGGGGTGTGGAGAGTACGGGGCTCCCCACGCCCCCTCTCTTGCGAAAACTAAGGACTTAGCTGCGCTAAGCCCAAGTTTTCGCTTTCTCCCCCGCCAAGGGGGAGAGTCCCGACTGATACACTGATGTAAGTGGAGGCCACCGATCATCTCCCCCTTGGCGGGGGAGAAAGCAAAATCTTAGGTTTAGCCGTTTGGCTAAGCCTTAGATTTTGCAAGAGAGGGGGTCTTGGAGGGCACAATGGCCCCGCACACCACCCAAGCCTTTCGGCCCACGTGACAACCCTCCCCGCTCCCGCTACCCCTATGCGCCGAGGAGAACCGCCCCAATGACCACGCATCGCTTCGTCGCCACCGAATGGCACAATGTGCTGGGCACGCGCCCGGCTGCTTTCACCGTCGCCTCGGGCGATACCGTGATCACCGAGACGCTCGATGCCTGGGGCTTCGACAAGGATGGGGTGCAGCGCCAGCCCGGCCCGAACCCGATGAATGGGCCGATCCATGTCGAAGGCGCGGCGCCCGGCGATGCGCTGAAGGTCGAAATCCTCCGCATGACCCCCAACCGCGCCACCGGCTGGACCCGCTCGTCGCTGGCCGGCAACGTCGTCGACCCGGAAACCGTGCGCGACCTGCCCTCGCGTGAGGCCGCCAACTGGTCGATCGACCGGCAGGCCGGCACCGCGCAGCTCCACCCCCCGGTAAAGGGGCTCGAGCATTTCGTGCTGCCGCTCGAGCCGATGATCGGCTGCTTCGGCGTCGCGCCGGCGCTGGGCCAGGCCTTTTCCACCGCCACCAGCGCCGAGAATGGCGGCAACATGGATTATCGCGGCTTCGGCCCCGGCGCGACGGTGTGGTTCCCGGTCGCGGTCGACGGCGCGCTGTTCTTTCTCGGCGACTGCCATGCCGTGCAGGGCGATGGCGAGATCGTCGGCACCGGCATCGAGACCAGCTACGAGGTCGAAGTGCGGCTGACCGTCGAAAAGGGCAAGAAGCTGGTATGGCCACGCGGCGAGAACGCCGAGGAAATCTACTCGGTCGGCAATGCCCGCCCACTCGACCAAGCGCTGCAGCACGCCACCGGTGACATGTTCAACTGGCTCTGCACCGAGTACGGGTTGTCGAAGACCGCTGCCAGCCACCTGATGGGCCAGGTGGTGCGCTACGAGGTCGGGAACGTCTACGACCCGGCCTACACCATGGTTTGCAAGATCCCCAAAAAGTGGCTGCCGCAAAAGTAACCGCTGGAGGCGATAATGGCTGAACCTATCGCCCTGGCAATGATCGGCTGCGGCTTCTTCGCGCAGAACCACCTTCATGCCTGGCAGGACCTCAAGCCCGAGGGCGTCGACCTCGTCGCCGTCTGCGATGTCGAGCCGGACCGCGCCCGGGCTGCCGCGGAAAAATTTGGCGTCCCGCGCTGGTATACCGACGCCGCGGTGATGTTTCGCGCCGAGCAGCTCGGGCTGGTCGATATCGCGACGCAGATGCAGAGCCACCTGCCGCTGGTCAGGCTGGCGTTGAGCCACAAGGTGCCGACCATCATCCAGAAGCCGTTCGGCCAGGATATCGCCGAGGTGCGCGAGATGGTGGCGACGGCGAGGGCCCAGGACACCTTCCTCGCCGTGCACGAGAATTTCCGCTTCCAGAAGCCGTTGCGCCGGATCGCCGAAATCGTCCGCTCCGGCGCCATCGGCAAACCGACCTGGGCCCGGGTCAGCTTCCGCACCGGCTACGACATCTATGCCGGCCAGCCCTACCTCGCCGAGCAGCAGCGCTTCGTGTTGATCGACCTGGGCGTCCACGTGCTCGACGTGGCGCGGGTCCTCGTGGGCGAGGTCGAACATTCGACCGCCGAGTTGCAGCGCCGCAACCCCAAAGCCAGGGGCGAGGACACCGCCACCATGCTGTTGCGCCACAGCTCCGGCGCCGTATCGGTGGTCGAGTGCACCTATGGCTCGCGCCGCCTGCCCGACAGCTTTCCCGAAACGCTGATCGAGGTGGAAGGCGACAAGGGCGCCATCGTCTCGCGCATCGGCAACAAAGTCGAAGTCACTATCGATGGCCGGATGGAGGTGCTGGACGAGGACCCCGAAGTGCTGCCCTGGGCCGCCCGGCCCTGGCACGTGGCGCAGGAAAGTGTGCTCGCCACCAACCGCCATATGCTCGAAGCGGTACGCGCCGGCCGCCCCGCCGCCACCAGCGCCGAGGACAACCTCAAGACTTTCGCGCTCGTCGAAGCCGCCTATCTCGCTGCCGGCAAGGTGCGGCCCGAGGCATGAGCGCGCTCGACCGCATCGCCATCATCTCCGATATCCACGGCAACCTGCCGGCGCTTGAAGCGGTGCTGGCCGATATCGCGACGCGCGGCATCACCCGTATCTACGGACTCGGCGATATCGCCGGCAAAGGCCCGAGCGGCGCCGAGGCAATCGACATTTCGCGCCGGGTCTGCGTTACCACGGTCAAGGGCAACTGGGACGATGGGCTCGCCGACGCCGAGCCCGACACCACTGTGATGTGGCACCGCCGGCAGCTCGGTCCCGAACGGCTGGCCTATCTGCGCGGCCTGCCGGAAACCGTCGAGTTCCGCCTCAGCGGCCGGCTGGTGCGGCTGTTCCATGCCTCGGCGCGCGGCATCTATCACCGGGTGCGTCAGCACGACAGCCGCGACGATCACCTCGCAATGTTCGACAACACCGACTTCACCGGTTTCGGCCCCCTGCCCGATATCGTCGGCTACGGCGACGTTCACACCGCCTATGTGAAGAGCTTCGCCAACAAGTGCCTGTTCAACGCCGGCAGTGTCGGCAACCCGCTCGATATCCCGCAGGCCTGCTACGCCATGCTCGAGGGTCGTTTCGAGAGCAGCGAACCAGCGCCGTGGACCGTAACGCTCGTCCGCCTGCCCTACGATATCGAGGCATCGATCCGCCAGGCGGCCGCTTCGGGCATGCCCGACCTCGAGCACTACACCAACGAACTGAGGACCGCCCGCTATCGCGGCCAGACGCCCAAGCCCGCCCCGGTCTTGGGGTAAGGCAACCGGCATCGCACCGGCGGCCCCACCCCACCCTTGATCGCTCCCAATCAAGGGAAGGGAGAGACGACTGAGGGTTAAGCGGACGCAGAACGCCTCCCTCCCCCTCAGGACGACACCTTGTCGTCACCTGGGAGGGTAGCGAAGTTGGATGGGGGTGGCCCCGCGCTCCTGCCGGCTGCCCCTTACCCCCCGATCTTGCCGCCCAGCTCATCCTCGATGTGAATCCGGATGATCTCGTCAAAGCTCTGTTCGGCCTTGAACCCGAGCGAGATCGCCCGCCTGGCGTCAAAATTGCGCGGCCAGCCGGCGACCATCGAGATGATCTTCTGATCCGGCACATCCTTGATCAGGCTCACGGCCTTGTCGCCCGCGACACGGCGCAGCGCCTCGATCTCCTCGCCCACCGTGGTGGAGAGCCCCGGCACCGAAAGCGTGCGGCGCCAGCCGAGCTTCGTCGTGTCGAGCTCGGCGGCATGGGTCAAAAAGCCGATCGCGGCGCGTGGGCTGGCGAACCAGTGGCGCACATCCTTCGACACCGGCAGCACTGCTTCCTGCCCGACCAGCGGCTCGCGCAGGATATTGGAGAAGAACCCCGAGGCGGCCGCATTGGGCTTGCCCGACCGGATGGTGATGGTCGGCAGCCGAATGCCGACGCCGTCGACGAAGCCCTTGCGCGAATAATCGTTGAGCAGCAGCTCGCAAATCGCCTTCTGCGTGCCGTAGCTGGTGAGCGGAGTAGTGAAGAACTCGTCGCCAATGGCTTCCGGGAAGGGCGCGCCGAACACCGCGATCGACGAAGTGAAGACGAGGCGCGGCAAGTACGGCGCCTTCAGCCTTTCCTGGCGGATCGCTTCGAGCAGGAACCGCATGCCATCCATGTTGATGCGATAGCCCTTGTCGAAATCGGCCTCGGCTTCACCCGAAACGATCGCCGCAAGGTGAAAGATCAGGTCGGGCCGCGAGGCGATGAGCTTCGTCGCTTCCCCCGGCAGCGATACGTCGGAAACCACCGTCGTCACATCGCCATTGAAGGCGATCTTTGCCGGCTCGACCACGTCGGTCAGCGTGAACTTGCTGATGGCCTTGCCCCCCACCTGCCCGGCCTTCAGCAGCGCAGACGTGAGCTTGCGGCCAATCATGCCGGCCGCCCCGATGATCAGGATATGCATGGAGTCTCCTCGGATTTTTGCCGGGAGATTACTCAGTGAGCCGCACGGCGCAAGCGCTGCTTTGGGTGGAGCTGATGGCGGTGCTTGTGGCCCACCCCCACCCAGCTTCGCTACGGGCCGCCGGCCCTAGCTTTGCTACCCTCCCCACAAGGGGGAGGGAGACGATAGAACCGAAACTTGCAGTCGAGGTCTCCCTCCCCTTGATGGGGAGGGTAGCGAAGCTAGGCGGAGCCGTAGCGAAGCTGGGTGGGGTGGAGCCTCACGCTCCAGCGCCCATCTCAACACACGGAGTGCAACCGCTCCACGCATACCCGCACCACCTCGTCGCCCGGCCGCTTCCACCAGTTATCCCGGCTGAAGATCTCGACTTCCTGCGGGCCGTGGTAGCCGGCAGCTTCGATCATCGCCCGGATGGCGGGCAGGTCGATCACCCCGTCGCCCATCATGCCGCGATCGAGCAGCATGTCGGTGGTCGGCACCAGCCAGTCGCAGATGTGGTGCGCATAGATCCGCCCCTCTCGCCCGGCCCGGGCGATGGCGGCACGAAGGTTGGGGTCCCACCACACATGGTAGACGTCGATGGCGACGCCGACGCCGTCCCCCAGTTGCGCCGCGATATCGAGCGCCTGGTCGATGGTGTTCACGCACGCCCGGTCGGCTGCATACATCGGGTGCAGGGGCTCGATGGCGAGCGGCACACCCGACGCCCGTGCATGCGGAAGAATCGCGCCGATGCCGTCGGCCACCATCTGCCGGGCTCCGGGCAGGTCGCGCGACGAGCCGGGCAGCCCGCCCACCACCAGCACCAGGCAATCGGCTCCGAGCGCCGCCGCTTCATCGATGGCGCGGCGGTTATCGTCGATATTGGCCTGCCGCCCCTCGGGGGTTTCGGCCGGAAACATGCCGCCGCGGCAGAGCCCGGTGACCCGCAAGCCATTGGCCTTGACGATGCTGGCCGCCTCGGCGAGCCCGACGGCCGCCACCTGGTCGCGCCAGGGCGAGATGGCGGTGACGCCATGGCGGAGGCAATCGTCGATCATCTGCGCGAAGCTGGAACCATTGCGCAGGGTAGCGAGGTTCATCGAGAGCTGCTGGGTCATCGGGGGAGCAAAGCCGATAGAGACGGCCCCCTCCCGGCCTCCCCCATGAAGGGGGAGGTGCAGAGTCGAGCTTGTGGCGTGATGGCGCCAAACCCACAGGTCGGCACCTCCCCCTTCATGGGGGAGGATGGGAGGGGGTCGTCTGTCTCAGTCATCACCTCAAACCACCCCATGTACAGCCAGCACCCGCTTCATCCGCTCCACGGCCAGCCCCGGGTCTGCCAGCACCCGCGCCTTGTCGGCCAGCCGGAACAACTCGCTCAGGTGCTGCAGTGAACGGGTCGACTGCTGCCCGCCGATCATCGCGAAATGCTCCTGCAGCCCGTTGAGATAGGCGAGGAACACCACGCCGGTCTTGTAGAAGCGGGTGGGCGCGGCAAAGATGTGCCGGCTGAGCGGCACGGTGGGTTCGAGCAGCTCGAAGAACTCGTTGTCGCTGCCGCGGCCGAGCGCTGCCAGCGCCGCCGAGGCGGCGGGGGCAATGGCGTCGAAGATGCCGAGCAGCGCGTCGGAATGGCCCAGATCGTCGCCGGCGATCAGCTCGGCATAGTTGAAATCGTCGCCGGTATACATCCGCACTCCGGCCGGCAACCGGCGGCGCATGGCGATCTCTTTTTCCTTGCTGAGAAGCGAGATCTTGATGCCGTCGACCTTGTCGGCATGCGCCGCGATGACATCGAGGCAGACATCCATCGCCGCACTGTGGTCGGCCTTGCCCCAATAGCCCTCGAGGGCCGGATCGAACATTTCGCCCAGCCAGTGGAGGATCACCGGTTGCTTCACCTGAGAGAGGATGCGGCCATAGACCCGCGCATAGTCGTCGGGCGATTTCGCCGCGACCTTGAGCGCCCGCGACGCCATCAGGATGATGCGGCCGCCCTCGCCTTCGACGAACCCGACCTGCTCCTCATAGGCGCGGATCACATCGTCTATGGTGACATCGGGCCCCGGCGCCAGGTGATCGGTGCCGGCGCCATAGGCGATCAGCGCATCCGAACGGCCGCGCGCTTCCGCCTGGGCGCGGCGGATCAACTCCTGCGCGTCACTCCAGGTGAGCCCCATGCCGCGCTGCGCCGTATCCATGGCTTCGGCGACGCCCAAGCCCAGATCCCACAGTCGGTGCCGGAATTTCAGCGTGGTGTCCCAGTCGATGGCGGGGGTAAGCCAGGGGTCGTTCGACGCCAGCGGGTCGGCCACCACATGCGCTGCGGCATAGGCAATGCGCGGGAAATCGCTGGCGGCGTGCTTTTCGAACGGGATCGGGGTGCCGGTGAGGCGGTAGGTCTCAAGCGTACGGGCGGGCGTCGGAAGAATGAGTTCAGGCATGGTTTACCTCCGAGCGTGTGGCCACCCCCACCCTTGATCCCTCCCCACAAGGGGGAGGGAGACGATCGATGCACCGCCAGTTCCACAGCTCCTCCCTCCCCTTGATGGGGAGGGTAGCGGAGCTTGGCGTCACGAGACGCCTAGCGAAGCTGGGTGGGGTGGGGCCAGGCGCTCGGTTCAGCATCTCAAATCCCCAAAGCCGGCACATCCAGCCAGCGGCGTTCTTTCCAGCTCTGCAGCCCGAGCATGGCGAGTTGCACGCCCTTGGCGCCGGCTTCGAGCCCGTAGGGCCAGGGCGCATCCTCGGCGACGTGCTTCAGGAACATTTCCCACTGCGCCTTGAAGCCGTTCTGCGCCGGCCAGTTGTCGGGCACTTCTTCCCAGTTCTGGAAGAAATCGATGGTCTGCGGCTGATCGGGGTTCCACACCGGTTTGGGCGTATTGACCCGGTGCTGGCTGAAACATTTGTGCAGGCCCGCTACCGCCGAACCATGCGTGCCATCGACCTGGAAGGTGACGAGGTCGTCGCGGCGCACCCGCACGTCCCAGCTCGAATTGATGTGGGCGACGACGCCGCCGGCCAGCTGGAAAGTGGCATAGGCCGCATCGTCCGCGTCGGCGGTATAAGTGTTGCCGCGCTCGTCGACGCGGCTTGGAATATGCGTGGCGCCGAGGCAGCTTACCGCCTCGACCTCGCCGAACAGATTATCCAGCACATAGCGCCAGTGGCACAGCATATCGAGGATGATGCCGCCGCCATCGGCCTTGCGATAATTCCAGCTCGGGCGCTGCGCCGGCTGGCCCCAGTCGCCCTCGAACACCCAGTAGCCGAACTCGCCGCGCACCGAGAGGATGCGACCGAAAAAGCCGGCGTCCTTCAGCATCTTGAGCTTCAGCAACCCCGGCAGGAACAGCTTGTCCTGCACCACGCCGTGCTTGACACCGGAGGCCTTCGCCTTCTTCGCCAGGGCGACAGCAGACTCGAGGTCGTCGGAGACCGGCTTCTCGCAATAGACGTGCTTGCCGGCGTCGATGGCCCGGCTCAGCAGCTCCGCCCGCATCTGCGTCGTGCCGGCGTCGAAGAACACCTCGTCTTCGGTGTTGGCCAGCACCTCGTCGAGGTTGGTCGACCAGCGCTTGATCTGGTGCTTTTCGGCCAGCCGCTGAATCTTGTCGCGGTCGCGCCCGACGATGATCGGGTCGACCATCAGCCGGTCGCCGTTCGAGAGGACCACCCCACCCTGGTCACGGATCGCCAGGATCGAACGCACCAGGTGCTGGTTGTAGCCCATCCGGCCAGTCACGCCATGCATGATCAGCCCAAGCCGCCGCTCGCCCATCCCGACCTCCCTTGTCAGACTTGTTTGTAACTGCTTGGTTACTTAGATACACGTCGCTAGGATGGACCGTCAAGAGCGGCCGTCGAAGCTTGAACGAAAGCATGATTTTCGTCTCAGCCCGACGCGGCTGATGAACCGTCCTGTTACACCGGACGGCACAACCGCAACGGCGCGGGGAGTTAGGATCGATGGCGAGCGACGTTGCAGCGGTGAAGGTTCGGCGGCGCACCGCCACGCCCGCACCGGCGCGTCCGCGTGATGCCGAAAAAACCAAGGCCTCGATCCTCAAGGCGGCCCGCGACGAGTTCTGCGAAGAAGGCTTCAACGGCGCCCGGGTCGATGCCATCGCCGACCGGGCCAAGGCCAACAAGCGCCTGCTCTATCACTATTTCGGGAATAAAGAGGCGCTGTATCAGGCGGTTCTGCTCGATGCCTACCAGGAAATCCGCCGTGGCGAACGCGAGTTGCGCATCAGCCAGTATGATCCGGTAGAAGCTATCGACCGGGTTATCCGGTTTACCTTCCGGCACTTTCTCGCCAATCCGTGGTTCCCGCGGCTGCTGTCTGTGGAAAACCTGCAGAACGCCAAATTCGTCAAGCAGATCAAGAATCTCGACGAGATCCGCTCACCCATCGTCGGCGAGCTGCAGGAGATCGTGAAGCGGGGTCACGCCGAGGGCACCTTCCGCACCGATGTCGACCCGATGCAGCTCTACATCTCGATCATCTCGCTCTGCTATTTCTACGTCTCCAACATGCAGACGCTCTCGGTGGTTTTCGGCAAGGACCTCAGCCAGTTCGCCCTGATCCAGGACCGTGAAGCGCAGGCCGTGCAGATGGTCGTCGATTACCTCCGCACCCGCCGCTGAACCGCTGCAGAGCGCCTGCCACAACGCCTTCGCCGCCGGCCGCGCCTGGCGCCGAGCCCGGTTAGGCGCGATTCTGCCCGGGCTTTGGTGCAAAACGGCACCTGCTTGACAGGCCGCACGTCCCGGCCCATGGTTGTAACCAGTTAGTTATTTAGCGCCGCCAAGAGCGCGAACAGAGATCGGAGTGGCGTCGCCACTTCGGAGGACTAAACGGGAGGAATCCATGACCATGAAGCTAGACCGCCGTCAGTTTCTGCTCGGCACGACGGCGCTTGCCGCCGCCGCCGGCATTTCGCCAGCCTTTGCGCAGGAATCCCTGCGGCTGCTGTTCTGGGGCAGCCAGGCCCGCGCCGATCGCACCTATGGTGTGACCGATCTTTACGCCAAGGCTGGTGGCCCGGCGATCGAAGGCGAGTTCCTCGCCTGGAACGACTACTGGCCCAAGCTCGCCACCCAGACCGCCGGCGGCAACGCCCCGGACGTAATCCAGATGGATTACCGCTACATCGTCGAATACGCCAAGCGGAACGCCATCGCCCCGCTCGATGAGTTCGTCGGCGGCGCCCTGAACCTCAGCGATTTCGACCAGGATCAGCTCGATGGCGGCAAGGTCGACGGCAAGCTCTACGGCATCAGCCTCGGCGCCAACTCGGTAGCGCTGATGATCAACACCGCCGACTTCGAGAAGGCCGGCGTCGAAATGCTCGGCCCGAACACCACCTATGCGGACCTGACCACGATCAGCGAGGCCTTCAAGTCCAAGGGCGTCGGCAAGGCGGTGATCGCCGACGGCTCGGTGTCCGAGCCGATGTACGAGAACTGGCTGCGCCAGCGCGGCAAGGCGCTCTACACCGCCGACGGCAAG
>NZ_DASZAW010000077.1:0-87622 GCF_035944845.1 Devosia sp.
GCTTTATTGGGGAATATATAGACAAATGCGCATCGAACGCCGGTTCACGAAAGCCAACGACAGCGCCTATGCGGGGATCGAATTCCGCTCGGTGACGAGCGAGATCAAGAACCCCGACGGCTCGATCGTGTTCAAGCTCGAAGGCATGCAGGTCCCCTCGACCTGGTCGCAGGTGGCGGCGGACATCATTGCGCAGAAATATTTCCGCAAGGCCGGCGTCGCCAAGATCCTGAAGAAGGTGGAAGAGAACGACGTGCCGAGCTGGCTGTGGCGCTCGGTTCCCGACGAGAAGGCGCTCGCCAAGCTCCCCGAGGCTGAGCGCTATGGTTCGGAAACCGACAGCCGCCAGGTGTTCGAGCGCCTCGCCGGCACCTGGACCTACTGGGGCTGGAAGGGCAAGTATTTTGCCACCGAGGAAGATGCGCGCGCCTTCTTCGACGAGCTCTGCTTCATGCTGGCCACGCAGCGGGTTGCCCCCAATTCCCCGCAGTGGTTCAACACCGGCCTCCACTGGGCCTATGGCATCGACGGCCCCGGCCAGGGGCACTTCTATGTCGACCCCTTCACCGGCAAGCTGACCTCGTCCAAATCGGCCTACGAGCATCCGCAGCCGCATGCCTGCTTCATCCAGTCGGTGACCGACGACCTCGTCAACGAGGGCGGCATCATGGACCTGTGGGTGCGCGAGGCGCGCCTGTTCAAATATGGCTCGGGCACCGGCTCGAACTTCTCGAAGCTCCGTGGTGAAGGCGAAAAGCTTTCGGGCGGCGGCAAGTCCTCCGGCCTTATGTCCTTCCTCAAGATCGGCGATCGCGCTGCGGGCGCCATCAAGTCGGGCGGCACCACCCGCCGCGCCGCCAAGATGGTGGTGATCGATATCGATCACCCCGATATCGAGGACTACATCAACTGGAAGGTGAAGGAGGAGCAGAAGGTGGCCGCGCTCGTCACCGGCTCCAAGGTGGTGTCGAAGGCGCTCAAGGCCATCATGAAGGCCGCGGTGAACTGCGAAGGCACCGGCGACGACTGCTTTGACGTCAACAAGAACCCTGCCCTCAAGCGCGAGGTGAAGGCGGCGAAAAAGGCGCTGGTTCCCGAGAACTACATCCAGCGCGTCATCCAGTTCGCGCGGCAGGGCTACACCGATATCGACTTCCCGGTTTACGACACCGACTGGGATTCCGAGGCTTACCTGACCGTTTCGGGCCAGAACTCGAACAACTCGGTCCGCGTCACCGACGATTTCCTCAAGGCCGTCGAGACCGATGGCGACTGGAACCTCTTGAGCCGCACCAAGGCCGGCAAGGTGACCAAGACCGTCAAGGCGCGCGACCTGTGGGAACAGATCGGCTATGCCGCCTGGGCCTCGGCCGATCCGGGCATCCATTTCCACACCACCATCAACGAGTGGCACACGAGCCCGGAAGCCGGCGAGATCGTCGCCTCGAACCCGTGCTCGGAATACATGTTCCTCGACGACACGGCGTGCAACCTCGCCTCGGTAAACCTCTTGCCCTACCGCAACGCCGACTCGTCGTTCGACGTCGCAGCGTTCGAGCACACCACCCGGCTCTGGACCGTGGTGCTCGAAATCTCGGTGATGATGGCGCAGTTCCCGTCCAAGGCCATTGCCGAGCGCTCGTTCATCTACCGCACGCTGGGCATCGGCTACGCCAATATCGGCGGCCTGCTGATGACCTCCGGCATCCCTTATGACTCGGCGCAGGGTCGCGCCATTGCCGGCGCCATCACTGCGGTAATGACCGGCGTTTCCTATGCGACCTCGGCCGAGATGGCCGGCGAGCTCGGCCCGTTCCAGGATTACCCGCGCAATTCCAAGCACATGCTGCGCGTCATCCGGAACCACCGGACTGCCGCCTATGGCAAGACCGACGGCTATGAGGGCCTCAGCATCAACCCGGTGGCGCTCGACCATGCCTCGATCGGCGACGAGACGCTTTCGACCCGCGCCAAGGCGGTGTGGGACGATGCGCTGAACCTCGGCGAAAAGCACGGTTACCGCAACGCGCAGGTCTCGGTGATTGCCCCGACCGGCACCATCGGCCTCGTGATGGACTGCGACACCACCGGCATCGAGCCCGACTTCGCGCTGGTGAAGTTCAAGAAGCTGGCCGGCGGCGGCTACTTCAAGATCATCAACAATGCGGTGCCCCCGGCGCTGCGTACCCTCGGCTATTCCGAGAGCCAGATCGCCGAGATCGAGGCCTATGCCGTCGGCCACGGCAACCTGAACCAGGCGCCGGGCATCAACCCCGCCTCGCTCAAGGCCAAGGGCTTCACCGACGAAAAGATCGCGGCGCTCAACGCTGCGACCAAATCGGCCTTCGACATCAAGTTCATCTTCAACCAGTGGACGCTGGGCGCGGATTTCCTCAAGAGCCTGGGCGTCACCGACGCGCAGCTCGGCGACATGAGCTTTGACCTCCTCGCCTTCCTCGGCTTTTCGAAGAAGGAAATCGACGCGGCCAACACCCATGTCTGCGGTTCGATGACGCTCGAGGGCGCGCCGTTCCTCAAGGACGAGCACCTGCCGGTGTTCGATTGCGCCAACCCCTGCGGCAAGACCGGCAAGCGCTTCCTCTCGGTCGAGAGCCACATCCTGATGATGGCGGCAGCCCAGCCGTTCATTTCGGGCGCTATCTCGAAGACCATCAACATGCCGAACGACGCGACGGTCGCCGACGCAAAGGAGGCCTACCAGCTCAGCTGGCGCCTGGCGCTCAAGGCCAACGCGCTCTATCGCGATGGTTCGAAGCTCAGCCAGCCGCTCAACTCCTCGCTCGTCTCCGATGAGGACGACGAAGAGGACGATGCCGTCGAGCTGCTGAACGCCGCCAACCAGATGGCGCGCGTGCCTGTCGTCACCGAGAAGATCGTCGAAAAGATCATCGAGCGGGTGTCGCGCGAGCGCGAAAAGCTGCCGAACCGGCGCAAGGGCTATACGCAGAAGGCCAATATCGGCGGCCACAAGGTGTATCTGCGCACCGGCGAGTTCGACGACGGCCGCCTGGGCGAGATCTTCATCGATATGCACAAGGAAGGCGCTGCCTTCCGCGCCATGATGAACAACTTCGCCATCTCGATCTCGCTTGGCCTGCAGTATGGCGTGCCGCTCGACGAGTATGTCGAGGCCTTCACCTTCACCCGGTTCGAACCGGCCGGCATGGTGATGGGCAATGACCGGATCAAGAACGCCACCTCGATCCTCGACTACATCTTCCGCGAGCTCGCCGTCTCCTATCTCGACCGCGAAGACCTGGCGCATGTCCACGCCGACAGCCCGACGGCGCTGTCGCAGAGCGGCGAAGGCCAGCGCCCTGCCCCGATCCCGGCGCAGAACCTCGTCTCCCGCGGCATGACCCGCGGCAAGGTGAAGGACCAGAACCTGATGCTGGTCTCCGGCGGCCTCACCGCCGCCCAGGCCTACAACCCGGTCGCCTCGATGCAGACCTCAACCGTCACGGCGCTCAAGGCTGCGACGGCGCTGAAGATCGAACCGAGCCCGACGGTGCTGAACGAGGCGGAACTCAACCCGATCCCGAGCCCGCCGACGCAGCAGGATGCGGGCCAGCTCAGGGCCCAGGCGCTGATGCAGGGGTATACGGGGGATCAGTGCTCGAACTGCAACTCGATGCGGATGAAGGTCAGCGGGCACTGCATGGTTTGTGAGGATTGCGGGACGACTACTGGGTGTAGCTGAGGCGTTTCCGTAATCTCCAGAGAGCCAACATGAGCAGCAAGCTTGCCTGCGCCTTACTGATCTTCGCCGCGACCATTGCGGCAACCTCGGCCAGCCAGGCAGCCTGGGCTATTGCGCAGGGAGACGACGGCAAGCCCATCGTCTCCCGTCAGTATCCCGTAGAGGGCGGAGCCCGCGCCCAAGCGCTGAGGGATTGCGCCAAGTACACGCAGAACTGCAAGATCGTCCTCGCCGATCCGCAAGGCTGCGCTGCACTCGCGAACTACGGCACGAAATCGACGAAATGGGGTTTTGGCGAAAGCCACACGAAACCCCGCGCCCGACAATCCGCCATCGCCAGCTGCGAGGCCATCGCCGGCGCCGGCCAGTGCAAAGTCGTGCACGAGTTCTGCGGGATGTAGGCGCTGGCGGTGCCGAACGAAGCGGAACTCAACCCGATCCCGAGCGCGCCGACGCAGCAGAATGCGGGGCAGCTCCGGGCCCAGGCGCTGATACAGGGCTATACGGGGGATCAGTGCTCGAACTGTAATTCGATGCGGATGAAGGTGTCGGGGCACTGCATGGTTTGCGAGGATTGCGGGACGACGACTGGGTGTAGCTGAGGCTGGGCGACTCCTCCTCTTCTGTGATTGCCCACAAAGGATAGGCATATGCCATCCACAATGTGGCTCAATCACAAGCAACAGTGTGGCTCAGGCTATCTGACAAACAAGAAGGCCCCGGATTTACGGGGCCTTCGCATTTACCCTTGTGGCCGATGAGGACAGTCTCATGATTGGATTCCCCTCAATGTTTCGGTGAGATGCTGTTGCGTCTCGTCTATGATCGCGGCCTGCCCAGACGTTTGAACCTACCTGGCAACGACAGTACAACACCGGCGCCCCAGGCAATAAGGGCAAAGAGGCTCAGCCATATCGCTCCTCCGAGCCGCAACCAATCCGTTCGGTCCACGTACAGTGCACCCTCGACGACCCTGACCGCCACCGCCTGGCCGATGACGATGCCGCGGATTGCCGTCTCCGCGGTGCCGTTGCGATAGTCGTAGAACGATCCGGTCAATCCGCGCAGTTCGGTGACCTGCCCGTCCCACTGCACCAAGACGAGGGGAACGTGACGCAGGCTGCCGTTCTGCGTTGCTGAGACAACACGCGCCTCGACGACGCGGGCCGCGCTGCGCTGGCCAAACACACTGGCCGGTGGCGGATCTCCTGTTGTCCATGAGCCGATCGCCGCATTCGTCAACATCAGCCCAATGCCTGCCAGCAGCAGGACGACCCAGTTCGCGCCGCTCATGAGAGCAGTTGCGCTATGGCCCAGAGGCCGATCAAAGCCAGGATCGTCGACAACGCCGCCTCGAGGCAAACGCATGCCCAGAACAGCACCGGCGATGCACATCGTTCCACTGCAGGCCGGACATGGATGAAGCTGCCACTACGAGCACTGGAGACGACATGCGCGAGGCCAATCAAGGCCAGCGGCAGGGTGAGTACGGCAGCTATTGCCCATTGCGCACCGGCTTGGCCGGCCAGAAGGCTCATCACCAAATACATCGTCAGCCCCAAGGGCAGCACGACTAGTGCTGTACGAAAGAGCTGTCGCGCGGTCGATGCGGGCCCGTCGCCCATCAGGATTGCATTTCGCCAAGGAACTGTCCGGCACTGGCGGCAAGTGGCACGCCTCGTGACGACAGGGCTGCCAGCACCTCGCTGGCCGCGGACCTGCTGGCGAAGTTGGCGCTGAAACTCCAGGGGCCCTTTCGCGGCACAAAAGTGATCTGATACGCGAAACGCCGAGCCAATTCGACGGTCTCTATCGCATCAAAGGCCATGACCGTAGTCACGATGCAGGTCGCCTGCGGCTGGTCGTGCCGCAGGCGACGAAGCACATCCAGCCCCGAGCCATCAGGCAAGCCGAGGTCGATAAGGGCGATGTCGACCCGGGTTGCATCAAGTCTGACTATCGCCTCGCGAACACTGGAGGCCTCGACGACCTGGCAATCCGGAAACGCGGCGCGAGCGATCTCGGCCAGCCAGGTGCGCGTTTCCTTGAGGTCCTCGACGATCAGAACTTCAGTCATGAGACGCTCACCAGGCTGACCTCGGGGATTGCTGCCCGGATGCGAGTAGTCGAGCCGCCAGTGACAAGATGGAAGGTTCCGCCAAGCGCCTCGACCCGCGAGCGCATGTTGGCCAGTCCATTGCCGGCCGGCACGGTGGCCGGATCGAAGCCGATGCCGTCGTCGACGATCTCGATCCCGATCCCTGCCTGATCGTGACTTACCGTGATGGACACTCGCGTCGCCCCAGAGTGCTTGAGCACGTTCTGGACGGCCTCGCGCAGGAAGGCCCTCAGCGCGTTGACCACCTGCGGCGAGGGCATGGCGCTGGCCTCGTGGCGGACGGACCAATCGAGCTGCATGCCTGCGGTGTGGAGATGCTCCGAAATCTGCGAGCGGAGATCTGCGAGCACTTCCTCCAGCGACAGATCCGGGTGGGACGCGTTGTTGATGATCTCGCGCAGGTCCGCCAACGTTTCACGAACCAGGGTGTCCTTTCGAACGACATCGGGACTATGAAGCGCCCCCATCAGCTGCACGCCGATGTTGTCGTGAATGTCCTTGGCGATACGCTCACGCTCCTGCAGGACGCCCCGTTCATAGGCAATCCGACTCTCCTCGGCATTGCGGAGCATTGCCACGAGTTCGGCCGCCAGTTCGAGATCGCGCGACGAAAAGAGCTTGCGCCCACCATCTGCATATTCGAGCCGCATCGCGGGCAACCTTCCCGCGCCCGGCAACTCCATGACCATGCCGTTGTCTCTCAGCGCTGGTTGAGCAACATCGGGTACTTCGACCGCGCGCAACGGCTTGAAGGCTCCATGCAGCAGTCCTCTCCAGCGCTCCCCGGGACTGGCGTCGGGTGGCGCCAGGACGACGTCCATGACCTGCCTGAACAGGTTCTCCGTCTCGATCCTCCGCCGCCCCAGCAATCGCCGTTCGATCCTGTCGCGCAGCGGCAGCCAGACCAACACAACCACGAGCAGCGACAGGGCAAAGGCCGGGGCGCGCTCATCAACGATGGTGAAGATCAGGACTGCGTCGAGCGCGATGAGCAGCAGCACGCCGAACAGGTAAAAGAACACGCCGAAGGCCCACTCATCGAGCTCGAAAAGGCGATAGCGCGCCACGCCAAGCGCAATGCCGGCAAAGGTGAGCAGAAAGAACAGGAAGGCCTGCTCCTGCGCCAGCACCGCCTCCAGTCCAAGCATCGCTGGCACGATGGTGGTGGCGACGAACAACCCGGCTCCTACAACCACGGCCAGTCCGAGCCAGGCGAGCGCAGCGCGATCGACCGGGCTGCGTCGAGCTAGCCAGGCTTGCGAGAGGACCAGCACGACGATCGCGGCCATGGCGCACACTATGGCGAGGTGACGCCCCATGGCCGGGCTCTCCACCAGCGCCGTCAGGTCGACCAATAGCCATCCACCGAGCACGATCGCTGGCACCGCCAACCATCCCGTGGGCACAAGCTTTTTCGGGTAGGCAAGAAACAGGCCGATCATGCCAACGCCGAAGATCAGGGCGCCAGCGGCATTCATCCCCGACAGCACTGCGAAAAGCCCGCCATCGAGGGCCAGTTCTCGCGTGCTGTAGATCGCAGCCGGGAAAGTCGACATCATCAGCCCGAGACCGGCGAGCGCCAGGTGCCGGGTCGCCCACTCCTTGGGCCGCAGGGTCCACACCCACGTTCCGATCCAGAAGCCGGCCAGCCCGACACCGATCTGCAACCAGAACCCGAAGGGCAGCGCCGAGATTGGCCGCTGCGCCTCGGCATTGAGGCGGTGAACCGTGACACCACCGGAGGGCAGGAGCACTTCGGCTTCGACCCGCGGCTGTCGCAGCATGGCGGCGATTGCGGTCTGCCGCTCGAAGAACAACCACATCTGCTCGAACGATCCGAGGCCATCAGGCTCGGCAATCAGGTCGGAGGCGGCGAGTTCGATCCGTTCTCCGTCGAGACCGATAATGGCGAGGATACGTCCACCAGCCGGGATGCCAGCCGACGGCCCTTCGCCAATATCCACCTGCAGCCCTGAGCCTGCAGACGGGCCCGACAGGGTCAGGCCGAGCCAACGCTGCTCGACGGCCAGTCCCAATGCGACTGTTGCCAGGATCAAGCTGAGAACCACGCCCAGATAGAAGCCCGCCCCAGGCGCGAGCCTGACAAGTGCTGCCGGCACCGACTGAATCTCCCCATTCCGCCCTTTCGGCTGAATGTAGAGGCACGTGGTCTGTCGTGCAAAGTTGCGGGGCTTCAATTCAACCCTTCGCTCCAGGTGGCCGTACCGATGCGGTGGTGCTGGACAGGCTCGCCACATGGGTGCGGCAGGTCACTCCCCCGTTCGGGGGGTGGTCCTATGGTCGCCAGGGACTATCGTCTCCGGTCCGGGAGGGGCGATGAACAACGCAGCGAGAGACCTTCGACGACCAATGCGGATGCCACGCGTGCTGGCGACGGTGCTTCCGACGCTCATCCTGGCCGCGCCGGCCGCAGGCTTCGAAAGGGCTACCCAGGCCGACTACAACCGCTTTGCCTATTGCTACGGGCAGCAGGTCGGGGCGGCCAACGGTCTGGCCGACGATCTCATGCGCTGGGAGCGAGCCTATCCCGAGCCCGAGGGCGAAAGCGCAGAGATCATCGGGATGGCGCGAGCGCGGGCAGTGGAGCTTTCGACGCTCGCCGACACGACCGCGGCGCTGTTCGAGGATCTGGACCATCCCGGGTACGGCATGGACTCGCTGGCGACCAACGCAGCCTATGAGCAAGGGTACGCCTTCTGGGCGGACTACCTCACCATCCGCTTCAACCGGCGCATCCAGATCGAGGTGCCGGACTCGACGATGGGGATAAGTCCAGAGTGCTGGGACGTCACCTTCCGGATCGAGGCACTGCACAAGGCGAACGCGTCGTCCGGCGAACTGGTGTGGGAGGAGTAGTGCCTGCCAGCCGACGGAAAGGGCCCATGCCGTGGCGTTGACCATCCTGGGCAACGCCCTGCCCCTGCTTGGTGTCATGCTGGTCGGCTGGGATATCTACACGCTGCTCATCTTCTACTGGTGCGAGACGATGATCTTCGGCTTCTGGACCGTGGTCACGATCGGTTTCCATCGCGACAGTGACGCCAATGCCCCTTGGCGCCCTGACGCGCGGCGGCAAGGTGGCAGTGCCGCGACTGTGATCGTCGCCCTTCATGCCGGGTTCTTCATGGCGATCCACCTGTTTCTGATGAATTCGCTCTACGGAAAGGAATGGCCGGGCCACCTCAGTTCGTTGGGGGCCTTCGTCGACACCTTCATCATCGGACAGAATCTCTGGCCGATGCTGGCCGGGTCGTTCCTGCAGAGAGCACTGGTCTTCTGGGAGGACCATCGAGCCAACAGCGTGACGGCGGCGACGGTTGGCCTCTACCTGCGCATCGTAGTCATGCAGATGGTCATCATCTTTGGCTCATGGGGGGTCCTGATGCTTGGCAGCGGACTGTTCGGGCTGTTGCTCCTGGTCGCCATGAAGACCGTGCTCGACCTCTACTGGCCCCGCATCATCGCCTTCGCCCTAAAACTCGCCGGCATGATGCCATCGCACCGCCGTGGGTGACCAAGCCCGGGGCAACCCTTTGGCGAAGACCTGGTCACTCCCCTGTTCCGGGGATGGAGACCGCTCTGCTCATGTGGATAACCTCTTGAGCGCGAGACCATTTGAACGCCGCAGGGGGTGAGTATGAGCAGAAGTCTGTGGAAGGCCCTTCTCGGCGCAATGTTTATGGCAGGGTTTACGCCCGCCTCAGCGGGCGGCGCACTGGCAGAGGACGCAGCCACGGTCGCCTGCGAGATCATCCGCACGACTGGGGATTTCGAGAACCTCGAGCCGAACTTCCGGGCGGGTGCCGACCGGGCCGAGTTCGTCTTTTTCGCCCCGATGCGAGCGGTAGCCGAAAACGTCCTGCTCTACGCCGAGGAACAGGGCGGAGAGTTGACCAGGGGCTATGCGGCACTGAAAGGTGTGCTGCTCCGCGACAGCACCGGCGCCATCATCATGGACAGGCTGCAGATCCACTGGCCGCACACCGTCATCAAGGAGAACGGCCAATACTACAGCATCATTGCAATCGCCCATGAGAAGGGCGCCCCGATCGGGCTGGTGATGGGCTCGGGGGGCAACCCACTTGGGGAGATGGAACTGCGTAAGAACGAGTTCGACTCGAACACCCCTGTGCTTGGCTTCGACCACGATACCTCCAGCACAATTCACCGCAAGCTGCTGGAGAACGAAGGCTTCAGCGCACGACTGATGGCTACCGGCGAGGTCTTCAGCACTATTGAGCCTGACACCGCGCAATACTCCGCTTTCATGACCGGTTCCCTCCTCCCCGCGATGGAAGAGGCGCGCGAGCAGGACGAGACGGCACCATGCAATACGGCGAACCCGATCGAGGCGCTGGAGTCCATCCAGTTCTAGCTCAACGGCCGATACTCCAGAGGTGGCACCTTCATCGATCTGGATCGAGACGCTGTCAAACGAGCCAGTCGCCTCACCCCTTCCGCATTGAGCTCCGCGCTGCATTGTCGAGGTGTTGCGACGAAGGCATGCTAGGAGGGCCAACGCAAACGAGACTCAGCAGAATGGACCTGATCCCGAACGGAGTGACGATTTCGAACACGGCCTACAAGGGCCGTCCCGCTGTTCAAGTCACGATGCCAAGTTCGGCCTACCAAGACCCGTCCAAGGAAGCTCTGATCGATCGAGACTTCATGGCTTGGCAGCCAGTGGATTTTCACAATGGTACTATCGAGGTGGATGTGGCGAGCGTCCTTGCACCAGACGCGCCGGCCTACGCACGCGGGTTCATAGGATTGGCCTTTCGCATCGACGCTGCCAAACGCTTCGAGAGCATCTACCTTAGACCGACCAACAGTCAGGTCGACGATCAGATCCGCCGCAATCGCACCATTCAATATGTTGCCTACCCCGATTTCACCTTCCCACGGCTCCGTCAGGAAGAGCCAGGCAAGTACGAAGCGTATGCCGACATCGACCTAGAGCAGTGGATCAACATACGCGTCGTGGTGAAAGACGCCCGGGCCGAGCTCTTTCTTAACAGCGCTCCACGACCAGCTTTTATGGTAACCGACCTCAAACTCGGACCGGCGCAAAAGGGCGGGGTTGGCCTTTGGATCGAAGCTGGCACTGTCGGCTATTTCGCGAACCTGAGGATCACCGGTTGATCAGGTGGTCGGTGGCTTTGTTAGGCCCCATGCAGTCATTACCAGACGAACTGATCGCGGATGCCTATCGACCGGCGCCGATATCCCATCTACCTGCGCGACGAGGTGACTTCAGCGCTGGGACCACCCCTCCTCCCAGCCCCCTGATCATCAAAACGGCCCCGCTTCGGCGGGGCTTTTCTTTGCCTGGATGAGCAGGGGTCTCACGATCATCGAGAAGTTCGTTGAGTACGCAGGGCAGGCTGCGTTTGCTGTCGTTCTCTTGACACCAGATGACCTTGGCGGCTCGACCGCTTCAGATGCACAACGGGAGCGTGCCCGGCAAAACGTTATCTTTGAACTTGGCTTCTTCGTGGGTCAATTGGGTCGGGGGCAGGTATGCCTTCTTCGAAAGGGGCAAGTGGAGATGCCCTCCGACTTAAGTGGCGTTATCTATAAGGAGCTTGACGCTGGCGAAAGTTGGAAGTTTAGCCTCGTGCAGGAGCTTAAGGCAGCTCGGATTGAGTTGGATGCAAACAAGCTGTGGGGCTGATCGTTCCTCGGGCTCGCTGAACACGATGGCGCCGGCGGCCCTTGACGAGGCCGATCGAAATACACGCAGAGGCAAAGAATGCCCAGAAACGACGTAGTTCTTTCTGTCTTCGTGGCGTCACCTTCAGATACCGAAGAAGAGCGCAGCCGCATCGCATTGGCAATTAGCGAAATCAACGACACATGGAGCCGCAGCGCAGGCATTCGACTCGAGCTCGTGAAATGGGAGACGCACGCTTACCCCGCTCTCGGCGAGGATGCCCAAGACGTAATCAACCACCAGATCGGCGATGACTACGACGTATTTGTTGGCGTGATGTGGCAACGATTTGGAAGCCCCACGCAACGGTTCTCGTCGGGAACCGAAGAGGAGTTTCACCGTGCCAAGGCGCGCCACGATTCAGATCCACGATCTGTCAGAGTGATGTTCTACTTCAAGGACGCACCGGTCGCACCCAGCAAGATCGACCTTGAACAGATGGCAAAGGTGCAAGCGTTCAGGCGCACGCTCGGAGCTGCTGGATCATTGCACTGGTCATTTGAAGACTCAGACCATTTCGAGAAACTGGTGCGAATACATCTTCAGCGCGTCGTACAGGAGTGGCAGCGCCCCATAGTTGAGGTGCCAACCCCCGCCTCACCTCGCGAGTTGGGACCAATAGACGACGAGAATGATGACCGTGGAGTACTAGATTATATCATCGAGTTCATGGACCGCTTCAACGAAGCTGCGGAAACGATGCGGGAAACCAATGAACTGATGGAGACTTCCGGCGGCCGCCTACAGTCCATGGGCAACAACCTTGGCGTATTAACAAGGGCGTCAAATCCTTCCGACTACAAGCGAGCTCGCGCGAAGATTGCCGCTATTGCATCTGAGTTGCTGTCTTTTGAAAGAGATTTCAAAGCTAAATCCGACAGGACGCTAGAGAATTTCGAAGCTGGAGTGGATGCGGTCATTAAGTTCGTGGAGATGCAACCTACCGTTAGCGAGAACGACAGGCTAGCGGTCTTGCAGCTTGTGCAGGTGATGGACGATGTTCAGCAATCAATTCGCGACTATCATGTCAAGCTTTCCGAGACAGAAGCAATAGCAACGATATGGCCGCCGGTAACTCGTGAACTAAATACCGCGAGGAAGCGAATTCAGCGCACTATGGGCGACGTCATAGTTCGATACAACAATTCTGAGTTGCTTATTCAGGAACTTAAACAGGCACTATTTGACCTATTGCGACGCGGATCCACAGCATCACCCGACACTGAAATGCAATCAGACGCCCAAGCGCGGCCGGTCTAGTAACACTTACCATCCGCCGCAAACTCGCGATCCGCCGGTCCTGGGTCCCGCCACGGGGGTTACGCAGCGGGCCTTGCCGGCCAATCCGCAGCTCAGACCCACAACGCCCCCTACGGCCCCCCCGAGGGGTAGACGTCTCTCGGTCCTTCGCTTTGATATCCTTCGGGGTCCCTGGCGCTGGACGCATCGCCACGTCCCGTTCCGGCCCGACCCACGACGAGCGTCGTATTGCCGACGCTAACCGCGGCTTGTGATACACACCCTCTCCCGACCCATCCGCCAGCACAGGCTCCCGACATGAAAACCTTCATCGTCCCCCATACCGACGTCACCGTGTCGAGCGTTGTGCTGGGCCTGATGCGTATCGCCAAGATGAGCGACGCCGAGGTTCGCGCGCTCTACGACGCGGCCCTCGAGGTCGGCGTCACCATGATGGACCACGCCGATATCTATGGCGGCGCGCCGCATGTCTGCGAGGCGCGGTTCGGTGATGCGCTGAAACTCTCGGCGTCTGACCGGGCGAAGATCCAGATCCAGAGCAAGGTCGGCATCCGTCGCGGCTATTTCGACTTTTCCTCCGAGCACATCCTTAACTCGGTCGATGGCTCGCTGAAGGCGCTGCGTACCGAATATCTCGACGTGCTGCTGCTGCACCGGCCGGATACGCTGGTCGAGCCCGACGATGTCGCAAAAGCCTTCGACACGCTTCACGCCAGCGGCAAGGTCCGCCATTTCGGCGTCTCCAACCACACGCCCGGCCAGATCGAGTTGCTGAAATCGGCAATCAAGCAACCGCTGCTGTTCAACCAGGTGCAGCTCTCGATCGCCCATGCCAACCTCTTCGCCCAGGGCATCGCCGCCAATATGGGTGGGCTCGAGCAATCGGTCTCGCGCGATATCGGGCTGCTCGACTATTCGCGCCTGAAGGGTATGACGCTGCAGGCCTGGTCGCCGGTGCAGAAGGGATTCTTCGAGGGCGTGTTCATCGGCGATCGCAAGGACTACGCCGAGCTCAACGACGTGATGGACGAACTGGCGAAAAAATACGGCATCACCCCCATGGGCATCGCCATCGCCTGGATCACCCGGCACCCGGCCAACCTGCAGGTCGTCCTCGGCACCACCAAGCCCGGGCGCGTCCGCGAGAGCGCCGCCGGCTCGGACATCACCCTCACGCGCGAGGAATGGTACCGACTGTTCCGTGCCGCGGGGCACACTCTCCCGTAACCGGGACCGGGGACCGGCCACCGCTTGCTGCCTCCGCGGTGATGTCCACCTCACCAACTCGGACAGCCTTCCGCGGCGACCGGCCGCTCCACTCGCATCCCCTCAAACCGCCCTGCGCATCACCTCGCGCGTCAAATCATTCAGCGGCAGCGACAGTTCCACGCGCATGGAGCGGAGGGTGACATCCTGCGGCAGGTCGATGAGGCACTGGAAGCGGAGGAAATCCAGTTGGCCGTGGGGGGTGGAGAAGCTGAAGTGGACCTGGGCGGACGGGGCGGGCTCGATGGGGCGCTCGCCGAACCTTGCGGCAAGCGAGAGCGCCAGCGCTTCAACGCCTGGCCGAAGGAGCGGATTGGCCACGGCTTCGAGTTCGAGCTGCGCCAGGTGGGCATAGCCGAAGGTGGCGGCGTTGTGCATGTTGGAGAGGAGGCCCGAGGCATGGGCGCAGCACATGACCATGTCGAGGCCGCCGTCGTTTGGAACGGTGCGCAAATAGTCCGGCATCACCTGCCCCATCAACCAGCGGGCGGCCCGGTTGGCCCGGCGGATGCGCCAATCGGCATCGAAGGCGAAGGCCGGAAACGGGTCGTGCACGGTGAGCAGCCGATCCATCAGTTCGGTCGGGTGGTCGATGGCCGGCGCCATTGGGTCGGCCTCGGCGCGGTCCGCTGTCGGCGCAAAGCCGGCATGCAGCAGGGCGGCGCGGCGGACTGACGGTTGCGCGCCGACCTCGGCGAGCCAGCGCTCAATGAGGCTGCGGCTGGGCCGGGACCGACCAACCTCGACGAAGCTGATGTGGCGCGGCGAGAAACCGAGCCGCAGCGCCAGCTCCATCTGGCTCAGGCCGCGCTGCTTGCGGGCGTCGCGCAGCACCTGGCGCAGGAACTGAGTGGAACTGGCCGGGGTCTGCTGCGGCCGCTCCTCTGGCGCTGCCTCCTGTCGCTTTGCCTCTGCCACCAGATATTGCCTTCCGAACTTTGCGCGATTGCCCACCGCGCGATCCGCGGGGGCGGGTAAGCGCAGTAGTTCGGAACCGGCGCCCGGCGAAGTGTCGGGGGACGAGCGGCGGCTCGGCGGGGCGAGCGGCGGCGGCTGAGGCGTTTCACTTGTCGAGCGCATCGCGCCGGCGGGAGCCTGGGTGGATACCGCAGCGCGGGTGGAGGCCGAGTCGTCGTGTTGGGTCCCCGCCTGCGCGGATAGGCCTTAGCTCGGGATCATGCGCCACCCACCGGCTGTCATCCCTGCGAAAGCAGGGACCCAACTCACAGCCCGCGCAAGGGGATGAATGGGTCCCTGCTTTCGCAGGGATGACACCGAGTTTGAGGCGCTGGCGGGTGCAGGTTCGTCGATGGGCGCGGCACTAGGGCAGTAGGTGTCCTCTAGCTAGCGCCTATGCGCCCGCGCGGGGATGACGCCGGTGGGAGGGCCAGGATCGAACCGGACTTCGGGACGAGCGCCGTGTGATAATTTGGCGGTACAGACCCAGGTGGTCGGGATTGCGGCGTGACCCTCTGCCTTCCGATCCGTCGGCCAGCCTGACGTGCAGGTCACCCTCGCCGGTGGGCACGACTTCGGCGATCACGGCGCGGTTGACGATGTGGGAGATCGGCTTACCCAAAATCTGTACCTCTCAGGTAATCGACCAGCCCGACCACCGACGGCAGTTTGCTCCCGTAAACACTGTGGAGCGAACACAAGATGATCAACCGACTTCTCGCTATCGACGCCGCCACCTGCGTCCTTATGGGCGCTGTGCTGCTGGTGGCAACACCGGGCCTCGCGAGCCTGCTGCAACTGCCGCACGGATTGTTGTTCTGGTCTGGCCTGGCGCTGTTTCCCGTTGCGCTGTTCATGGCCCTGCTCTCCCGCCAGACGCAGCCCTCCACCGCCGGCGTGTGGCTGGTGGTGCTCGGCAATGCCGCGTGGGTGGCAGGCAGTCTGGTCGCCATCATGGTGACCATGCCGAACGGCCTCGGCGTCGGCTTCATCCTGCTGCAGGGGGCTCTGGTCTCCACCCTCACCGTGCTCGAGCTCAACGCCATGCCGTCGCGCTACCGGGCCCGCGTTATGCAGGGGGGCCGTTGATGATCCGGCTGCCCCGTTTCACCGCAGCGGCAGCTGCCGTCGCCGTAGCCCACGCCTTGTCCATGGGGCTAACGGCCCCGGCCGCGGCACAAACCCCACCCGCACCCGCCGATGAGGCACACGACATGAAAGTTCGCGATCTCTATCCCCTAATCACCACCCCGGCGCTGTTCCAGGCGCGCGACTTCTACGTTGCCCATTTCGGCTTCAAGGTGCTCTTCGAGGCCGCCTGGTTCGTTTACCTCTCCGGGCCGGCCGAGGACGGGACGCGTGGCGCGACCCTGGCGTTCATGTCACCGGACCATCCCTCCAACCCGCCAGGGCCGGAAGCCTTCAATGGGCTGGGCATGATCCTCACCGTCGAGGTCGAGGATGCCGGCGCCGTGTTCGAGCGCCTGAGCGGGGCCGGCGCCCCCATCGTTCATCCGCTGACCGACGAGGATTGGGGGCAGCGCCGCTTCATGACGCGCGACCCGAGCGGAGTGCTGGTCGATGTGGTGCAGCAGACCCAACCGGCCGACGGCTTCTGGGAACGCTATCCCGCCCCTGCCCCTTGAGGCGGCCAGCGCAAACGCCGCCAGGTCGGCGGTGGGTCGCGGACGGCAGGAAGTCCCTGCCGGCCCCGGGGATGGCGGGCTGCCCCTGCCGTCCCCGCATCTTTTTTCGCTAAACCTCGGGCACGATGCTGACAATTTGATCGCCCAAGGGCTGCTATACGGGTTTTTCGATTCCGGGCATCGGGCCCCGGGACCGGACACGGAGACCTCACCTTGAAGCAGCTGATCGCCGTCATTCTCGTCGTGCTGTCGATCGGCAGTGCCGTTGCCCAGCAAGCCAAGCCAACTTCGGCAACGCCACCTGACGCGGTCGAGCAGCTCATCGTCGTGCTCGAGGATCCAGTGCTACGCGAACAACTGCTCGAGCATCTGCGATCGACGCCAGCGGCTGCGACCACCGCACCCACAGCCGAACAAACCGATACCAGCGGCGGCGACGGACTGGTGGGCGCCCTCTACCGGTGGTCCGACGACTTCGTCACCTCGCTGCCCAGCGCCACCTTTGGCGTGCCGATCGATCGGAAGCTGGCGCAGGCGGGGGCGCAGATTGGCAGTCGGGTGCAGGGCGGGCTCAGTGATGGGCAATTGCTGCAGTTTATCGCCTGGGCCCTGCCGGGCCTCATGATCGTTGTCGGGATCGGCATTGGCATTGGCCGGGGCACGCGCGGGCTGGTGCAGCCGACCAAGCCGGTGCGCAAGCGCAAGCTCGCCATCGGGTTGATGCTGAAGGTGGTGCTGTCAGCCGCCGCGGTGCTGGCAATCGCCGTGCTGGTGAACTTTCTGCCGGTGTCGAAAGTGGCTGGCACCAGTTTCACCAGCCTGACGGTCGGCATCCTGTTGTCGATGCTGACGGCCGATCTTGCGACGTCGGTGCTCTCGGCCTTTGGCAGCATTCGCAGCGTACGGCTGATCCGCTATGGGCAGCGGCGGTTCTATCCGTGGTGGCTGACGGTGGCGAGCCTTGCCACCTTCGCGGCGCTCGCTGCCGACCCGACGCTGCGGCAGGTGGTCGGCTGGTCGGCGGCCGACTTCGCGGCGCTGATCCTCAACTCGATTGCGGCGCTCACCATGCTGGCATTCGTCTCGCGTCACCGGATGGCGCTGGGCCGGCTGATCTTCGGCAGTGCAGCCCGGGCCCCGGTTTCGGACAATCCGATCCGCAACGCCACGCGGCGCCTGGCGCGACACTGGCACATCATCGCCTATGGCTTCCTGATCCTCAGCATCTTCAGCCTGTGGGCCGGGCAGCGCGACAATGACGTGCTGGGCCAGATGCTGTGGTCGTTCGCGGTGGTGCTGGGTGGCCTCATCACCTTTGGTGTGCTGCACCGGCTCACGACGCCCAATTCGCCGCGCTACCGCTACGAACGGCAGACGCTGCGGCAGATTCTTGCCGCCAAGATGCTCAAGATGGTGCGCGTCGCGGCGGACCTGGCAACGCTCCTCGCCATGGCGATCATCGTCGCCGGGATCTGGGGCTTCGACATCTGGGGCTGGCTGACCAGGGACGGGCGCGTCATCGTCGGGCCGTTCTTTGCCGCGGCAACGGTCGTTGCGGTGGCCTGGCTGATCTGGGTGACGCTCGATGCCTGGATCGCCACGACGCTGGCGCCGAGCGACAAAAGCCGCAGCTCGGCGCAGCGCTCGGGGCGGTTGCAGACGCTGTTGCCGCTGATGCGCAACGGCGTGCTGATCCTGCTCGTGGTGCTGGGCGGCATTGCGGTGCTCGCCAATATCGGGGTCGACGTGACGCCGCTGATCGCCGGCGCCGGCGTCTTCGGCCTCGCCCTGAGCTTCGGCTCGCAGCAGCTGGTGCAGGACGTGATCACCGGCTTCTTCATCCTAGCCGAGGACACCATCGCGGTTGGCGACACCATCAGCACGGGCGATCGCACCGGGGTGGTCGAGAGCCTGTCGCTCAGGAGCATGCGGTTGCGCGACAGCGATGGGGCGCTGCACTCGATCCCGTTCTCGACGGTGAAGGCGCTGAAGAACAGTTCGCGCAATTTCGGCGTACTCCGCCCGCGCTTCACCGTGCCGAGCGGCACGGATCCCTCGGCCGTGATGGACGAGATGCGGACCGCCGCCACGGCGCTGAGGGCTGACCCGAAATTCGCCAAAGCCATTACCAGCGACATGCATGACCTCGGGATCGACGAGATCAATGCCGGATCGGTGGTGGTGTCGGGCTCGCTCCGCACCAGCCCGGTACGGCAGCCCGAGATCGCCCGGGCGTTCAATGGCCGGATGCTGGCGGGGCTGGCCGAGAAGGGGATCCGGCTCTAGGGCCGCGGCGGCCAATCTTGGATTGGTCCGAGCCGAGCAGGTGGCTCTTGCGCGGGGTGCCATCATCCACGAGGTCAGCCCGGCGAAGGCCGGGGCCTATCCTGAGGTCTTTCCATCCATCGGTGGCGCCGAAAAATCTCAGGATGGGTCCCGGCCTGCGCCGGGATGACATCGAGTTTAGGGCGCTGTCTGTGGTGAACGCCTTGATCGGCGATGCCAGTGTGCAGCATCCAGTCCGATCGTGAACGCTGCAGCACCGAGCCAGCAAGGGTGATACATCAGCCGACCAACCTTGCGCGGATGTAAGGTGGCGGACAGGGCTGCGTAAGGAGCGAAGCTCAGGGTCTGTTCCGGCCTCTGGAGGTCGACGATTGGTCGACCAGGCCGCAACCGATTGGAGTTGTCATGCGCAAACTCGTCCTTCCCCTGCTGCTCGTTGCCGCCCTCGGCGCCTCGTCCGGAGTCATGGCTGCCGGCTATGGCAGCGGCGCCACCATGGTCGCCCCCGCGATGCATGCGCCGGCAGCACACGCGCTCGCCATGGCGACGCCGCTCCACCTCAAGCTTTCCCGCGGCACCATCAAGCTGATCGACGCCAAGGCGTGCACCATCACCCTCGCCAGCCGGAACGTCTACCAGTTCGGCCCCAGCTGCGACTTCTCGAGGCTCAAGGTCGGCGAGCGGGTCTCGATCAAGTGGGCGCCGAAGGGCAAGCTGCGCGACGCGACACTGATCGCCGCCCGCTGACCGCAGGCGGGCGGCTGAGCGCGGGCGGGAGACAGGGAAACGGCCCCTGCCCGCGCTTCTCGCCGGGACGGCTATTTGGCGCTAAGAAGTGGGGTGCTTGCGGCCATGCGCCGTCGCGCACTGGGAGCCAACTCATGCCCACCGCCTCCTGCCTCTGCGGCAATGTCCGCCTCACCACCGCGGCCGACCCCTATCGCACCGGGATCTGCCACTGCCTCGATTGCCGCAAACATTCCGGCAGCCTGTTCGGGGTGTTTGCGATCTTTCCGGCCGACGCCATGACCATCGAGGGCACGACGCACGAGTATCGCGGGCGGCATTTCTGCCCACGCTGCGGCTCGTCGGTGTTTTCGGTGAGCGATGATGAGGTCGAAGTGCATGTCGGGGCGTTCGATGCACCGGACCAGTCAAAGCCGAGCTACGAGCTCTGGACCATCCGCCGCGAGGGGTGGCTGCCGCCCTTCCCGCTCAGGCACAGCTACCAGCGCAACCGCGAGGGTGGCGGGCGCAGCGAGGATTAGCCGGACAGCTCGCCGGTCAATTGCTGCACCCGTTGCGCGCGCGTGCCGGTCACCTCGACGACGCGCGGCCTCTCGGTCAGTAGCCCGAGATCGTCCTCGCGCAGCATGGTTCTGAGCCGTGCATCCACCCGTTTCCTGAGCTTGGGATACTCGATCGCCACCTCGATCTCGTCCGGGGTTCTGAGCGGCACGAAGGCGACGAGATCGAGCGTTGCCAGCGCATCCTCGATGCGTTTCAGAAGCTTGCCGTCGGGGCTCCACTCAAAGCCCTCGGCGGCGCTCAGCACCTCGAGATAGCCCAGGAAATCGAGCGGGCAGCGGTCGAACACCACATTCGCCTCGCTGGTGGCGAGGAGCAGCGCGCAGCTCTGCTTCAGCTGCTCCTCAAGGTCCGCGACCGATGGCCCGTCGGCGAACACCACGCCCTGTTGCGCCAGCAGCCAGTAGGGCTCCGGCACCGCCTCGTAGCGCGGTGTCGCTGCAACGAAATCCTCTACAAGCGTGGTCTTGCCACTACCGTGCGTGCCGGTCACCGCGATGCGCATCGAGCCCCCTGCCCTTTGGCCCTCCCTGCCATCGCCGAGGCTGAAAGTCCACCGGACTCCGCCAGACGGCGCGGCCTGTACAAACGTGAGCGGGCAATCCCCAGCACGACGCCCCGGCGACTATCGCGACGATTGTCCAACGTGTATCTCCGTTGGGCCAATTCTACCCCTACCCGAGTGCCCCCATGAATCGCCGGCAAGTCCAACAACCCTCGAAGCAAATCTTCGGACTCGAGCCCAGCGTTGCGCTTGGCCTTGTCGCGGCGTTCCTGTTCTTCATCGCAAGCGGGATCATCGCCTATCTCAACTTCGACGCCCTGCGGATGGGTAACCAGCGCATCGTGCAGACGCACCAGGCGATCGTGGCACTCGATACGCTGCTGTCGCAGGTGCAGGATGCCGAGACGGGCCAGCGCGGTTACCTGCTGACCGGCGAAGAACCATACCTCGCCCCCTACTCGACCGCGCTTCGCGCGATCCCCGGGCAGCTCGACGAAATCGGCCGGATGACCTCGGTGAATGCCGGGCAGGACGACCGGCTGGTCCTGCTGCGCCAAGCCGTCGAAACCAAGCTGGCGGAGCTCGCAAAAACCATCGAGTTCAAGCGGGGCGGCGAGGATGCAGCGGCGCTGGCCGTGGTGCGTTCGGATGCCGGAAAGCTGGACATGGATGCGATCCGGGCGCAGATCGCTGCCATCGCCCAGGAAGAAGTCAGGGTTCGAAGCCAGCGCCTTGCAGAAATGGAAGGAGCGCAGCAGCGTGCGTTCCTCAGCACATTGCTGTCGGGTGTGCTGGGCTTGTTGCTGACCGGAGTTATCGCCCTGCTGGTCAGGCGGGCAACCGCGGCGCGTCGCCGCGAAGAGTGGCTGCAGTCGGGCGAGGTCGGCCTCGGCGCCGCGATGATGGGCGATCGCCCGCTCGAGCAGTTGGGCAACAGCATCCTCGATTTCCTTGCGAGCTATACCGGTGCGGTTGCCGGCGCCATGTTCGTCAGCAGCGGCGACAGCTTCCTGCGCGCCTCCGTACATGGGGTACCCGCGGACGCGGCCATTCCCAGCAAGTTCGGACCACGTGAAGGCCTGCTGGGCCGAGCGGCCGACGAACGCCGGCCCGTAGTGGTGGATGGCGTGCCGGACGGCTACCTGGCATTCGGCTCTGCGCTGGGGCAGGACAAACCGCGGCACCTCGTGATCGTGCCGGCGCTGGTCGACGAGCAGGTAAACTCCGTGCTCGAACTGGGCTTTCTCACGGCGCTCGACGAGCGTGTCGTGGCCTTGCTCGATCGCGCATCAGAGGCGGTGGCAATTGCCGTTCGCTCGGCCGCCTATCGCGGGGAGTTGCAGAACCTGCTCGAGGAGACGCAACGCCAGTCCGAGGAACTGCAGACCCAGAGCGAAGAACTCAGGGTCGCCAACGAGGAGCTCGAGGAACAGAGCCGGGCCCTCAAGGAATCGCAGGCGCGGCTCGAGCAGCAGCAGGTCGAACTGGAGCAGACGAATGCCCAGCTCGAGGAACAGGCCCAGCAGCTCGAGACGCAGCGCGACGACCTCGAGCGGACGAATATCGCCATCGAGCTGAAGGCCCGCGAACTCGAGCAGGCGAGCCAGTACAAGTCCGACTTCCTCGCCAACATGTCGCACGAACTCCGCACGCCGCTGAACTCGTCGCTCATCCTCGCCAAGCTGCTCGCCGACAACCCCGAGGACAACCTCACCGCGGAGCAGGTCAAATACGCCAAGACCATCCAGTCTTCCGGCAACGACCTGCTGAACCTCATCAACGACATCCTCGATCTGTCCAAGATCGAAGCCGGGCATGTGGAAATCCGGCCCGAAACGGTGGCCGTCGAGCGGCTGGTGGGAAACTTGCGGCAAGTGTTTCAACCGCTTGCGGCCGACAGGCAGCTCGAGTTCGTGCTCGAAATGGCGCCGACGCTGCCGCGCACCATCGAGACCGATCCGCAGCGGCTGGAGCAGGTGCTGAAGAACCTGCTCTCGAACGCGATCAAGTTCACCGAAGCCGGACGGGTTACCCTGTCGATCGAGCCCGGCGACAACGGAACGGTGAGCTTTGCCGTGAACGACACCGGCATCGGCATCGCCAAAGACCAGCAACAGAGCATCTTCGAAGCCTTCCAGCAGGCCGACGGCACCATCAGCCGGAAATACGGCGGGACGGGTCTGGGCCTTTCGATCTCGCGCCAACTGGTTCGGCTGCTGGGCGGCGCCATCACCCTCGACAGTGAGCCCGGCCGCGGCAGCACGTTCAGAGTCAAGCTGCCCGTGGGCTACGACCCGCAGCGAGTTGCCCCAAGAGAGCCCCCCGCCCCTGCCCCGTCGCACCAGGTCGCCCCGGCTGCCGCCCGCCGCCCCGAGGCAGGACCGATAGTCCGGACAATCGACGACGATCGGGACGCCCTGGCGTCGGATGACCGCCGCATCCTGCTGGTTATCGAAGACGATACGACATTTGCGGGGATCGTCCGCGATCTCTCGCGTGAAATGGGCTTCCAGTCGATCGTCGCCGGCACGGCCGAGGAAGCGCTGCGCCTCGCCAAAGACTACATGCCCAGCGCCATCGTGCTCGATGTCGGGCTGCCCGACCAATCCGGACTCGCAGTGCTCGACCGGCTCAAGCAGGACGTGCGGACCCGGCATATTCCGATCCACGTCGTGTCGGCGGGCGACCATACCGAGAGCGCCTATTCGCTGGGCGCAGTCGGCTTCGCCAACAAGCCCGTGACGCGCGAGCAACTGGTCGCCGTGCTGCAGAAGCTGGAGACCAAGCTGGCGCAGCGCATGCATCGCGTGCTGGTGGTCGAGGACGACCCCATCCAGCGAGAAGCGGTGGCCAAACTGCTCGGCTCGGGCGATGTCGAGACGGTGACGGCGAGCACGGCGGCCGAATGCCTGGCCCTGCTGGAGCAGCAGACCTTCGACTGCATGGTGCTCGATCTGTCGCTGCCGGATGCCTCGGGCTACTCGCTACTGGAAAAGCTGAGCCAGGAGGGCGCCTACTCGTTCCCCCCAGTCATCGTCTATACCGGCCGCGAACTGTCGCCGGTGGACGAGGAGAAACTCAGGAAATACTCGCGCTCGATCATCATCAAAGGCGCGAAGTCGCCCGAGCGGCTGCTCGATGAGGTGAGCCTGTTCCTGCACCAGGTGATTTCCGATCTGCCCGATGAGCAGCAGAAAATGATCCGCAAGGCGCGGCATCGCGACAGCCTGCTCGAAGGCCGGCGCATCCTCGTCGTCGAGGACGACGTGCGCAACGTTTACGCCCTGACCAACATCCTGGAGCCGCGTGGCGCCAGTATCCGGATCGCGCGCAACGGCAAGGAAGCGCTCGACGCCCTGTCCGGGGCCGGCGAGGACAAGATCGACCTGGTGCTGATGGACGTGATGATGCCGGTGATGGATGGCCTTACGGCGACCCGCGAGATCCGCAAGGACCCGGCCCTCAAGAAGCTCCCCATCATCGCGCTTACCGCCAAGGCGATGCCCGACGACCAGCAGCGCTGCATCGAAGCCGGAGCGAACGACTACATGGCCAAGCCCCTCGATGTGGAGAAGCTGCTGTCGCTGGTGCGGGTCTGGATGCCCAAGTGAGCGACCGGTCTCAGCTCGAAAAGGTCGAGGACATCGAGATCCGGCTGCTGCTCGAAGCGCTGTTTCTCAAGTATCACTACGACTTCCGCAACTATGCGATGGCCTCGATCAAGCGGCGCCTGCGACAGGCGCGTCAGCAGCTCGGCATCGCCACGTTCTCCGCCCTGCAGGACAGGCTGCTGCACGATCCGGATATGCTGCCGCGGCTGCTGGGCTATCTCACCATCCAGGTCAGCGAAATGTTCCGCGACCCCAGTTACTTCAAGGCCATCCGCGAGCAGGTGGTGCCGCACCTGCGGACCTACCCTTCGCTCAAGGTGTGGATCGCCGGCTGCAGCGAGGGTGAGGAGCTCTATTCGCTCGTTATCCTGTTTCGGGAAGAAGGCCTCGAGGACCGCACCATCTTCTACGCCACCGACATCAACCATCAGGCGCTGGAAGCGGCCGAGGCCGGGGTCTATCCGCTCGATCGTATCCAGCTGTTTACCGAGAACCACCGCAAGTCGGGTGGCAGGTCATCACTGTCCGACTACTACCAGGCAGCGTATGGACGCGCCCGCTTCGACGCCAGCCTGCGCCGCAACGTCGTCTTCTCCGACCACAGCCTCGTCAGCGACGCAGTGTTCGGGGAGATGAACCTGATCTCGTGCCGCAACGTGATGATCTATTTCGACCGCAAGCTGCAGGACCGGGCCATCGGCCTGTTCGGGGACTCGCTGTCACGAAAGGGCTTCCTCGGCATCGGCTCGAAGGAGACCCTTCGCTTTTCAAGCCACAGCGCGGCTTTCGTCGATTTCGTGCGCGAGGAGAAGATCTACCAGAGGCGATCGAACGATGGGGGCTGAGCACAAGGCTATCGTCATCGGCGCCTCGGCGGGCGCGGTGGAGGCGCTTACGGCGCTCCTGCCGTCGTTGCGACCCGGCTTCCGACTGCCGGTGATCGTCGTGGTTCACCTGCCCGCGGATCGCCGCAGCGCCATGGCAGAGCTATTCCGCGCAAAATGTACCCTCGAAGTTCGCGAGGCCGAGGACAAGGACCCTATTGCCGCAGGGACCATCTATTTCGCGCCGCCCGACTACCATCTGCTCGTGGAAGCCGATAGGACTTTGTCGCTGTCGTGCGATGCTCCGGTGCTCTTCTCGCGACCTTCGATCGATGTCCTGTTCGAGAGCGCCGCCGATGCATATGGTCCACAACTGGTCGGGGTCGTTCTGACCGGCGCCAATGCCGACGGCGCCCGAGGGCTGAAAGCGATTATTGACGAGGGCGGGATCGGAATAGTCCAGACGCCCTCTTCGGCTTTTGCCTCTGCCATGCCCGAGGCTGCCCTGCAGGCGAGCCCAACTGCGAAACCCCTGACACTCCAAGCGATTGCAGCATATCTTGAAGACATTTGAGCACCCCAAGGCCCCGGTTCCCTTCCTGCTGGTCGATGACCTCGACGAGAACCTGCTCTCGCTGGAGGCGCTGCTGAGGCGTGACGACATCCTGTTGCTGAAGGCGCGCTCCGGAGACGAGGCGCTGGAGCTGCTGCTCGAACACGACGTCGCGCTCGCCTTGATCGACGTGCAGATGCCGGGGCTCAGTGGCTACGAGCTCGCCGAACTGATGCGGGGCAACGAGCGCACGCGCCGCGTGCCGATCATCTTCGTCACGGCGGGCACGGCGGACGGAGCACGCCGCTTTCGCGGCTACGAGGCGGGCGCCGTGGATTTCATCCAGAAGCCGATCGAACCCGACATCCTGCGCAGCAAGGTCCATGTGTTCTTCGAACTCTACGTGCAGCGGCAATGGCTCGCCGCGCAACGGGATGAACTGGCGGCTCACGCCGCGGCGCTCGAAGAGGCGGCACGCGGCAAGGATATCCTGCTGCGCGAGATCAACCACCGGATCAAGAACCTGTTCAGCCTCACTGCCGGCCTCATATCGCTGAGCGCGCGCTCCGCGACCACGGTTACGGAGCTTGCATCGGACCTTCGCTCGCGCCTGGGGGCGCTCGCCCGCGCTCATGACCTGACCTTGCCGGATCTGTCGAAATCCGCCGAACCGACGCCGACCAGCACCACAGTGATGCAACTGCTCGAGGCCATCCTCGACCCACATCGTCATCCGGGCGCGGCGCAGATCAGCGTTGCCGGCGACGATGCGCCGCTGCGCGGCTCGGCTCTGACCTCATTGGCGCTGCTGCTGCACGAGCTCTCGACCAACGCGGTGAAATATGGGGCGCTGGCATCGCCCGAAGGACAGCTCGACATCTCGCTCGCCAACCAGGGCCAATCGCTGCACCTGGTCTGGGACGAGAAGGCTGCATCGCCGCCGAAATCGACAGCGAACAGAGAAGGCTTCGGCACAACGCTCGAGAAGGTCGCGCTGCAGGGCCTGGGGGGCGAGATCATCAGGGAGTGGAGACCCGAGGGCCTCCGCCTCAGCCTGGTGCTGCCACTGGATGGGCTCTCGCCCTGATCCGGGTCCGGCGCCAGCCTGGCGGACGCTGCCTATCGATCAATCGCAACCCGCAAGGCATCAGCCAGCGGCTGCTGTGGCAGGTGCAGCCTCGTACGCGCCGCATCGAGCCCGAACCACTCGGCCCGATCGACCTCGGGAAAGGTCTGGCGGCGACCTGAGTGCGGCGGCCATTCCATCTCGAAACTGTTCGAGACCAGGGTCCTCGGGTCGAAATCGCCCTCCAGCGCGAATGCCACCAGCCGCTTGCCGCCCGACAAGGAAAACTCGCCAAGCGGAACAAGGTCTCCCGTCGGCATCGCGCCCACCTCTTCGGCAAACTCGCGCCTGGCTGCCGCCTCGTAATCCTCACCGGGCTCGATCAGGCCCTTTGGAATTGACCAGGCTGCCAGATCCTTGCCAGTCCAGAACGGGCCGCCCGGGTGCACCAGCAGCAGTTCGCGACCCGCGACGCCAAGTCGGTGGAGCAGAATGCCGGCGGAGATCTTGGGCATGTCTTCGCTCCTTGGCCTTCTCAGCTGAGCTGAACCACAGTGTCGCCGCCCCCGCTGGATGTCATCTCTGCGAAAGCAGGGATTGTCACGGGCCGCACCATGGGAGAGTTGGGTCCCTGCTTTCGCAGGGATAACACCGAGTAGGCGGCGGTCATGGTGGACACCAAGGGCCCATCCTACACCCGGATCAACGCCACACCGCTCTCCGCGTCGAGGCGCTTGCGCAGCGCGCCGGGCGATTCCGTCAGCACCAGTTCCAATGTCGGTCGCACCAAACCGGATTTGAGATGTCCGGCCAGCGCGCTACCGTCGCGGCGTCCCAGCACCGCATGCGCATGCACTGCCGGGTGTCCATCCGGCCCAAGGGCAATGTCGCCGCTTAGGGATGCGACCTCGACCTGCTCCTCCACCGGGATCGGCAGATACTCCTTCAACTCCCAATCGAAGAAGGCCAGTGTCGCCCGTTCGAAGGCGCCGATCGCCGTGAAGCTCGCGGCATCGAGGCCCTCTGCGTCGGCGAAGCGGCTGAGACAGTCGATGGCTTCGTCGCCCGTCTCGAGCACCATCACCCAGGTCGCCTGACCCGCTACTTCGTGGATGCGCCGTGTCTGCATTGGGGTCTCCTGTCGCTGCCCTTCGGCAACGCCGGCTCGGCCGCTTCGGTTGCGACCGGCGTCGAAACCGGGTCGTCCGGCCGAAGGCAGTTCCGTACCACCGGTACACTTGATCCCCCGCGCCGCTACCGGCATATCGCCAACCAACGTTGTTTCGTCGCGCTTTCGAACCGGAAAGGTCTGCAACCTTTCCTGAGAGCGCTCCAGCGGGGGGCGACCGCTTGGAGTTGGACGATGTCCCTACCCCGCTCCGCAATGGAGCTGACCGCAGAACTGGTTGCGCTGGTCGAGCGCACCGAGCCCGATCCGGGCCCGACGCCCGGCCTGCCCGACCCGACCGCCGCCGATCTCGATGCCACCGCGAGCGCCCTGCTTGCCACCCGTCCGGCTGGCCCGCTCTGGCTGTTCGCCTATGGCTCGCTGATCTGGAAGCCCGAGCTGACCCACCTCGAGACCCGCCAGGCGCTGGCGCATGGCTGGCACCGCCGCTTCTGCATGCGGCTGACCCGCTGGCGCGGCACCCGCGACGTGCCGGGGCTGATGATGGCGCTCGATCGCGGCGGCTCGTGCGCCGGGCTCGCCTATCGGCTGCCCGATGCCGACCCGCATGGGCAACTGGTGCGGCTGCTTATCCGTGAGACCGACAGCCGGCAGCCGACCAACGTGCCGCGCTGGATGCGGCTCACGACGCCGGATGGCCCGCTCCATGCCCTGGCTTTCGTCGCTTCGCCCAGGGGGTCCAACTATGCGGGCCGGCTGCCCCATTCGGTGGTGGCGCGGACCCTGGCCAGGGCCGCCGGGCACTGGGGGTCGGGAGCGCAATACCTCTACAACACGGTGACGCAACTCGAAGCACACGGCATCCGCGACCGGAACCTCTGGGCCCTGCAGGCCAGGGTCGCCGAGGAAATCCGGGGGCTGATGCTGCCGCTGGCGGCGTGAGGATCCGGGATATCTCGCGGGTGATCCAAACCATACGCCGTGTCATCCCGGCGTAGGCGGGATCCATCCTGAGATCGTCCGGCTTCAGCGCTGACCGCATCATTTCAGGATGGACCCCGGCCTTCGCCGGGGCGACACCGGTGGGTGTGGAGAGATCGAGCCCCACCACCGGGGCCGGACCGGCCCAATGGCGCGGCGCTCAGTCCCGGAACTGCAGCGGCACGTAGCCGCCGCCGATGGTCATTTCGACATCGACCTGATCATCGGCCGTGACGCCGAGCTTGTTGCGCACCACCTGCTTCAGCGGCAGCAGGTAGGTATCGTCCTTGGGAAACAGCGACGTGGTGAAGCTGACGCCGTTGATCGTCGCCTCCACCGGAATGACGCCCCAGCCATAGCTCGCGGCCTTCTTCACCTTGGCGATCTCGGCGCCGATGTCGGTTGGGATGCGGGCATAAAAGAACGGCGCCGGTCCGCGCCAGTAAATCACCGTTGCCCTGAACTGCAGCTCCATCCCGGCCTCCTTCGCCGCGCAAATAGAGCGGACGGCCAAGGCGCTCGCAAGTCCATACGTCTTGTTCCGGTCACGGCCGCCAACTAGCCTCGGGCAAGGCAGCACGGGAGGAAACCATGCCGACACGTCTCAATCCCTATCTCAACTTCAACGGCAACGCCCGACAGGCGATCGAATTCTACCACAGTGTGTTCGGCGGCGAGTTGACCACCAGCACCTTCGCCGAGGGCGGCATGCCGCACGATCCGGCCGACAAGGACAAGCTCATGCATGGCCAGCTGATCTCCAAGAGTGGCTACTGGCTGATGGCGTCCGACACGCCGCCCGGCATGCCGTTCAGCCCCGGGAACACCATCAGTGTGTCGCTGAGCGGCGACGACGAAGCTGAGTTGCGCGGCTACTGGGACAAGCTGGCCGTCGGCGGCACGGTAATGATGCCGCTCGAGAAGGCGCCGTGGGGCGACAGTTTCGGCATGCTGGCCGACAAGTTCGGCACGCCCTGGATGGTCAACATCACCGGCGCGGGCAACGCCTGAACCACCAGGCGGCGGGGCGGCTCGAGCCGCCCCGCTCACCCATCACTCGGCGGCCGCCGCCAGCGTGATCTCTTCATTGCCGTCGACGAAATCTTCGAACAGCACGGTGGTGCGGTCTTCGGTGCCGATCACCACGGCCATCTGGCCGGGGCCGGTGAGGCGGCGGATCGGCTTGCCCGGCTGATCGACGTTGAAACTCACCGAGTAGTGGCCGCCGGCCAGCGTCGTGAACGCAATGCCGCGATAGGTGGCGGTCGAGGTGATGTGGACGTGGCCGGCGATCACCTGGCGGATATCGTCGTGGGTCAGGAGCGCCGCGAGGAACGGGCCATCTTCGAGGATGCGGATGGTATCGGACTCGATATGCAGCGCGTTGGCGTTGTGATGCAGGATGACGATCACCGGCTTGTCGGCGGCTTCCGCCAGGCGGGCCTTCAGCCAATCGATCTGCTGCGCCTCGAGCACGCCATCGACGCGACCCGGCTCGGACGAATCGAGCAGGATGATGCGGTAGCCCTTGATGTCGATGACCTTGTCGAGATGTCCGGTTTCGCCCGCGAATTGTTGGCCGAACACGGCCAGGAAGGTGGGCCGGTCATCGTGGTTGCCGAGGGTGATGTGCACCGGGATGCTCAGCTTGCCGAGGATCGCCTGCAGCCGACGATAGGCCGCAGCCTGGCCGAGATCGGCGAGATCGCCGGCGAGGATGCAGAAATCGGCGTCGGCGTAGCGGGCGTTGATGGTTTCAACGGCGGTCTCCAGCCTGGCGGCGGTATCGAGGGTCATCGACAGCTCGCCTTCCGGCACCAGATGCAGGTCGCTCATCACGATGAATTTCAGTGTCACGGCAGTGGCCCCATGGTTGATGGCGCCCTGCTAGCTGCGCCGGATGACCGGCGCGTGACAGCTGCCACCAACGTTGCCCCCTCCCCCTTTGCCGTGACATCTAGGGGTCCCGGCAGACTCTGAGACCCACAGCCATGAAGAAGATCGGTTTCCTCTCGTTCGGGCACTGGACGCCCTCCTCGCAATCGCAGACCCGCTCGGCGGGCGATGCACTGCTGCAGTCGATCGACCTCGCGGTGGCGGCCGAGGAACTGGGCGCCGACGGCGCCTATTTCCGCGTCCATCACTTTGCCCGCCAGCTTGCCTCGCCGTTCCCGTTGCTGGCCGCCGCCGGCGCGAAGACCAGCCGGATCGAGCTCGGCACCGCCGTCATCGATATGCGTTACGAGAACCCGCTCTACATGGCCGAAGATGCCGGCGCCGCCGACCTGATCGCCGGTGGACGCTTGCAGCTGGGCATCAGCCGCGGTTCACCCGAACAGGTGATCGATGGCTACCGGCATTTCGGCTACGTGCCGGCCGAAGGCCAGACCGATGCCGACATGGCGCGGGGCCATGCCGAGGTATTCCTCGACCTGCTCGGCGGCGAAGGCTTTGCCCAGCCCAACCCGCGCCCGATGTTCCCCAATCCCCCGGGGCTGCTGCGGCTCGAACCGCATTCGCCCGGTCTTCGCGATCGCATCTGGTGGGGCGCCGCCACCACGCCCACGGCGCAGTGGACAGGCAAGATGGGAATGAACCTGCAAAGCTCCACCCTGGTGATGGCCGAGTCCGACAAGCCGTTCCACATCCAGCAGGCGGAACAGATCGCCGCCTTCCGCGCCGCCTGGGCCGAGGCGGGCCACACGCGTACGCCGCGCGTCTCGGTGAGCCGCAGCATCTTTCCGCTGGTCACCGATATGGACCGCGCCTATTTCGGCGGCGAGGGGCGCAGCCAGGATCATTTCGGCTATATCGAACCGGGCAAGCAAGCCGTGTTCGGGCGCAGCTATGCGGCGGAGCCGGAGCAGCTGATCAAGGAACTCGCCGAGGACGAGGCGATCAAGGCGGCCGATACGCTGCTGCTGACGGTGCCCAACCAGCTCGGCGTCGCCTATAATGCGCACGTCATCGAAGCCGTGCTGAAGCACGTGGCGCCGGCGCTCGGCTGGCGCTGATTGGAGTCCGGGTGATGTGTAACGACTACGAACAGCACGTCACCCAACAGCAGTACCAGCAGGCCATCAAGGCGCTCGAGCTGGATTCGACGGGCGCTGCGGCAGAGCTGCCGCAGGCCGACGATATCCGCATCGGCGATATGGGGCCGGTGCTGCGCGCGGCCGGCAACGGCGTCGAGCTGGTCTCGATGCGGTTCGGCTGGCCTCCGCCGCGCCCCAAGGCACCGCCGGTGTTCAACTTCAAATCCGACGGGCGGCACTTCGACAAGTCGAAGCGCTGCCTCGTCATCCTCTCGGGCTTCTTCGAGTTCACCGGCAGCAAGTCACCCAAGACCAAGCATCGCTTCAGCGTGAAGGGCTCGCCGATCATGGCGATCGCGGGCCTGTGGAGCGAAGACGCCGACGGCGCGCTGAGCTTCACCATGCTCACCACCGAACCGGGGCCCGATATCGCGCCCATCCATGATCGGCAGGTCTGCGTGATCCTGCCCGAGGACTGGGCGCATTGGCTGTTCCTCACCAAGCCCGAGGAGGAGCTGCTGAGGCCGCTGCCGGCCGGGACATTGGATGTGGTGACGGTTCGGCCTTAGGGGCGGCCTAGTCGCCCAGATGTCTCAGCCCGGTGGGAGGGGCCAAGCGGAGATTAGCCGCTGGCCCCGTTTGCCCCCTTACGGCTCCAGCCGACCTTGCTCCGGCTGCGCATCGGCCGACACGTCCCCATCGTTGCGGGTCTTCCACAGCGAGTAGAAGACGCCGCCGGCCAGCACGCCCAGGGTGACGGCGAGCGACAGGAAGGTGTCGATCTTCACGTCGAACGGCACGAGCGCCACCTTGATGCCGATCAGCACCAGGACGATCGCCAGCGACACCTGCAGGTAGCGGAAGCGGTTCATCGCCGCGGCGAGCGCGAAGTAGAGGGCGCGCAGCCCGAGGATGGCGAAGATATTCGAGGTGTAGACGATGAAGGTGTCCTGGGTGACGGCGAACACTGCCGGCACCGAGTCGACGGCAAAGATCAGATCGACCGTCTCCACCATGATCAGCGCCACGCCGAGTGGGGTGAGGAAGGTGACGATCTTGCCGGTCTTGGTATCGGGAAGCTTGGTCAGGAACTTCTTGCCGTCGAGGTTCTGCGAGATGCGGAAGTGCTTACGCAGGAATTTGAGGATCGGGTTGGCCTCGATGTCCGGCTCCTTGTCCTGATGCGAGAACAGCCGCACCCCGGTGAAGATCAGGAAAGCGCCGAACAGCACCAGCACCCAGCTGAACGAGTGCACCAGAGCGGCGCCGAGGCCGATCAGGAGCGCCCGGAAGACGATGACGCCGAGAATGCCCCAGAACAGCACGCGATGCTGATAGAGCCTGGGGATGGCGAGGAAGCCGAAGATGGTCGCGATAACGAACATGTTGTCCATCGCGAGGCTCTGCTCGATCAGATAGCCGGTATAGAATTCGAGCCCGGCTTCAGCGCCGCGGCTGAACCACACCCAGACGCCGAACAGTACGGCAACGGTAACGTAGCCGGCATAGAGCGTCAGGCTCTCGCGGGCAGAGATTTCATGCGCATTGCGGTTGAGGATGCCCAGGTCGAAGACCAACAGGCCAATGACGATGGCGAGGAACGCCACCCAGAAATAGACGGGAGTACCAAGGAAATCGCCCATAAGGGCGCTGAGCAGCATATCCATATGCCGGACCTCTCCATGTGAACGTTGGAGCAGCTCCGACATCACGGAGCCTAGAAGTGCTGCCGTCAGAGGGGCCCGGTACCGCCCGCAAAACGTAGCGAGCTATCGGCTGAGTTCAAGCCCCGGGGCAGCGGCAAAATGCGGCAGGTGGTGGCTCGGTGGTTGTCTGGAACGCCTGATGGTCGGTCGGTCGCCCCCTCTCCCTTGGGGGAGAGGGTCGGGGTGAGGGGGCCTTGCCGAAGACGCTGATCGTGGGAAAGGCCCCCTCACCCGGCCCTGCGGGCCGACCTCTCCCCCAAGGGAGAGGTGATCCGGCGCCAGCTTCTACATGAACCGCGTCGCCGAGAACGCTGTCGGGTCGACGAACGGCGCTTCGCCGGTGATCATTTCGGCGATCAGCCGGCCGGTGACCGGGCCAAGCGTTAGGCCGTGGTGGGCGTGGCCGAAGGCGAACCACAGGCCCTTGTGGCGGGGCGCGGGGCCGATAATCGGCATCATGTCGGGCGTTGCCGGACGGGCGCCGCGCCAGGGCTGGGCTTCGAGGCGCTGCCCGAGGCCGGGAAACAGTTCACGGGCAAAGGGTTCATCCCGATCGACCTGGACCGGGGTCGAGGGCGCATCGCGCAGCGCGAATTCGGCGCCGCTGGTGAGGCGGATGCCCTTGGCCATCGGGGTCAGCAGGTAGCCGTAGCTGGCATCGAAGACCCAGTTGCTCAGCGGCTGCGTCGTGGGCTGGCCGTAATGCATGTGATAGCCGCGTTTTACCCCGAGCGGCAGCCGGTAGCCGAGCCGGCTGGTAAGGTCGTCGGCCCAGGGCCCGAGCGCGATCACCGCTTCGCGTGCTTCCAGCACGCCGCCGGCCACCGGCAGGCGCCAGCCGGCGGTGGCCTGCTGCAGGTCCAGCGCGTCGCCGTTGACCACCACGCCGCCGACCTGCTCGAACAGTTCGCGGTACTTCACCACCAAGGCGCCGGGATCGCGGATGCTCCACGGATCGGTCCAGTGCAGCGCACCCTCCAGCGCGATACCGAGGCCGGGTTCGCGCCGGTGCATCTCATCGCTCGAAAGCTGAGCGCTGCCGATGCCGAAATCGCGGCTCACGCTCTCCGCCTTGCGGAAGGCCTCGTCGCGCTTCTCCGTGCCGCGAAAGAGCTGGTACCAGCCCTTCTTCTCGATCAGGTAACCCGCCCCTGCCCGCTCGATCAGCGGCGCGTGCTCGTTGATCGACTGGGCGATCAGCGGCGCATAGGTCTCGACGATGCGGCGGTACTGATCGGGCCGCGAGTTCCACCAGTAGCGTGCGAGGAACGGCGCGATGCGCGGCAGCGCGCCGAGGTGGTAGTGCATGTCGGTGCGGTTGTTCAGCCCGTAGCGGAACAGGTCGCCAAGGCCTTGCGGGAAGGCGTGCGGCATCACCGCTTCGCGCTGGATCAGCCCGGCATTGCCATAGGAGGTTTCCTCGCCGGCGCCGCGCCGATCGACCAGCACGGTGGCCCGGCCCCGCATCTGCAGGTGCACCGCAACGCTGACGCCCACCATACCCGCGCCCAGAACGATGCTGTCGGCCTGCATGACTCACCCGAAGAAAACTGTCGGCTCGCTTTTACCCATCTTCGGCTGCGCCGTAACTGCGTCAGATGGGCAGCACGCGGGAGTATTTCACCTGGCCGAGCGAGAAGCTCGACTCGATCGAGCTGACGCCGGCCACCTGGGTCAGCTTCTCACGCAGGAATGCCTCGTAAGCGGCAAGATCGGCGCAGACGACGCGCAGCAGGAAATCGAACTGGCCGGTCATCAGGTAGCACTCCATCACCTCGGGCCAGCCCGCAATGGCCGCGCCGAAGCGATCGAGCTCTTCGGCGCGCTGGCGCTCCAGCTTGATCGAGATGAACACCGAGACCGGCAGACCGACTGCCTTCTGGTCGACCACGGCGCTATAGGCAGCGATGATCCCCGCTTCCTCCATCTGGCGGATGCGGCGCAGGCACGGCGAGGCCGAGAGCCCCACCCGATCGGCGATGGCCTGAATGGTCATGCGCCCATCTTCCTGCAGCGCCCGGAGGATGCGTCGGTCGATTCCGGTAAGTTCCGTTTTGGCAGAATTCACCTGTCTTGATGGCATTTCGCTTGGAATCCTGCGCAACGGGATGACAGAATGGTCACAATAGGCAGGAAACACCCATCCGGCTAGTGCACCGTTAATGTCAGACATTTGGGAGGGGACATGTCGACGGAGCGGATCGCCCTGATCGAGGCGCTGGCTGGCAAGGCCCTGTGGTTATCCAACTGGATGATCCACCACGCCAACCATCTTCGCCCCAACCCGGACGGGGTAAAAGTCGGCGGCCACCAGGCCTCCTCCGCCTCGATGACGGCGATCCTGTCTGCGCTCTACTTCGGCATCCTCAAGCCCGAAGACCGGGTGGCGGTCAAGCCGCATGCCGCGCCCGTGTTCCATGCCATCCAATACCTGTTCGGCAAGCAGAGCCTCGACAAGCTCAAGGCGTTCCGTGGCTATGGCGGCGCACAATCCTATCCGTCGCGCACCAAGGATACGGACGACGTCGACATCTCCACCGGCTCAGTCGGTCTCGGCGTTGCCTTCACTGCCTTCGCCTCGATGATCCAGGATTACGTGCGGGCCAAGCCGTGGGCGAACAAACGCGCCGAGGGCCGGATGATCGCGCTGGTCGGCGATGCCGAGCTCGACGAAGGCAATGTCTACGAGTGCCTGCTGGAAGGCTGGAAGCACAGCCTCCGCAACACCTGGTGGATCATCGACTACAACCGTCAAAGCCTCGACGGCGTGGTGCGCGAGGGGCTCTACGACCGGATCGAGGCGATCTTCCGCGCCTTCGAGTGGAACGTCGTGACGCTGAAATATGGCGCCAAGCAGCGCCGCGCCTTTGCCGAACCGGGTGGCGAGCGGCTGCGCGACTGGATCGATGCTTGCCCCAACGCGCTCTACTCGGCGCTGATGTTCCGGGGCGGCGCCGCGTGGCGGGAGCGCCTGACCGATGAGATCGGCGACCAGGGCGAGGTGAGCGCGTTGCTCGGGCGGCGCAGCGACGCCGAGTTGGCCGAACTGATGGCCAATCTGGGCGGCCACTGCATCGAGAGCCTGATCGAGCAGTTCGAGGGCCAGACGAGCGACAGGCCGACGGTGTTCATCGCCTATACGGTCAAGGGCTGGGGTACGCCACTGGCCGGCCACAAGGACAACCATGCCGGGCAGATGACCGGCGCGCAGATCGAGAGCCTCAAGGCCTCGATGCAGGTGCGCGAGGGCCACGAGTGGGAGCGTTTCGAGGGGTTGAAGCCCAGCGAGCGCGAGCTCACCGCCTTCCTCGATACCGTGCCGTTCAACACCACTCGGTCACGACGGCTTTCCTACCCCGCCGTCCCGGCGCTGGGGCCGCAATTTGTCGGCCCCGGCGCTACCTCCACGCAGACAGCGTTCGGCAAGGTTCTCGATGCCTATGCCAAGACCGACAGCGAGCTGGCGCGCCGTATAGTCACCACTTCGCCCGACGTCACCGTCTCCACCAACCTCGGCACCTGGGTGAACCGGCGCCACCTGTTCGCCAACCGCGAGATGGCCGACATCTTCCAGAAGGAACGAATCCCGAGCGCCCAGAAGTGGCAGTTCACCCCGGACGGCCAGCATATCGAGCTGGGCATTGCCGAGATGAACCTGTTTCTCCTGCTCGGCGCCGCCGGCCTCAGCCACTCGCTGTTCGGCGAACGGTTGCTGCCGATCGGGACGCTCTACGACCCGTTCATTTCGCGCGGTCTCGATGCGCTGAATTATGCCTGCTACCAGGATGCGCGGTTCCTGCTGGTCGCGACGCCGTCAGGCGTGTCGCTGGCCGGCGAAGGCGGCGCGCATCAATCGGTGGGCACGCCTCTGATCGGCATGGCGCAGGATGGGCTCGCCTCGTTCGAGCCGGCCTTCGCCGATGAGCTCTCGGTGATCATCGACTGGGCCTTCGACTACATGCAGCGCGATGGTAGCGACCGGGCGGATCTCGCCGACTGGCCGCGCGACGTGTCGGGCGGCTCGGTCTATCTTCGCCTCTCTACGCGCTCGATCGAGCAGCCGCCCCGCGAAGTGACGCCGCAACTGGCCAGCGACATTATCCGCGGCGCCTATTGGCTGGTGCCGCCGACGCCGAACTGCGAGGCGATTATCGCCTACCAGGGCGTGCTCGCCAGCGAGGCGATCGCCGCGGCCGGCATGATCGGCGGCGAGCGCCGCAACGTCGCGGTGCTGGCCGTCACTTCAGCCGACCGGCTCAATGCCGGCTGGCACGGCGCGCAGCGCGCCAGGCTGCACGGTGATCTCGACGCCACCTGCCACATCGAAACCTTGCTGGCCGATGCGCCGGACAGCGCCGCACTCGTCACCGCCATCGACGGCCACCCGGCGACGCTCGGCTGGCTCGGCAGCGTGCAGGGGCACCGGGCGATTACGCTCGGGGTCGAGCACTTTGGCCAGACCGGCACGGTAACCGATCTCTACCGGCATTTCGGTATCGACGCGCCGGCGATCGCCAACGCTGCGCAGAGCCTGTTCGGGGGGCGCCGATGAGCGTGTTCGCCCGGTTGAACGGTATCACGGCAAAACTATGCCAACCTTGTCATCTGCAGGCCACAAACGGCTTGCCAAGCCAATCTGGAGTTGTCAGACATATGTCATAAGGCCGATTGCGAGGGGAATTGCAGTCAGCCGATGCATCGGTTCCGGGTGGGGCGTCTATGCCCGGAAACCGCTCATGCGAGGCCCGTTCGGACCGCGGCACGCCGAGGTTTCGGCCGGGGCACAGGGGACGTCAAGCAGTAGCTCTGCAACAAGGAGGGAGCTGAAATGAACGCGTTGCTGAAATTTGTCGGCGCGGTCGCGCTGGCGGCGGGTCTAACCGCCGTCCCAGCGCTGGCGCAGACAAAACTCACCGTACCGGGCGGATCCACCACCGGCACGTATATGGACTACATGAAGACGGTCTATGCGCGCGCTTCCGGCGCCGAGCTGCTGCAGGAGCCGCTGACCAGCTTCGACAACGAGTACCAGCTGACTCCGCTGGCCGCGACCAGCTGGGAACAGTCGGACGATGGCCTGACCTGGACCTTCCACCTGCGTGACGGCATGAAGTGGAGCGACGGCGAGCCGGTCAAAGCGAGCGACTACATCTTCGCGCTGCAGCGCGCCGCCACCACCGGCTACGATTTCGCCTGGTACTGGAGCTTTGCCTCCGGCATCAAGAACTGGGACGACGTGTCGGCCGGTAAGGCAGACGTCTCGACCCTGGGCCTCAAGGCCGTCGACGACAAGACCATCGAAGTCACCACCGCGGCTCCCAAGCCCTACCTGCCGGGCGTGGTCTCGCTGTGGTACCCGGTCCCCAAGCACCAGTTCGACAAGTTCGGCGATGACTGGGCGAGCAACGTCGAGAACGTGCTCTCTTCGGGCCCCTTCCTGCTCAAGAGCTGGGAGAAGTCGAACAACTCGGTCGTCCTGACCAAGAACCCCGACTATAACGGCCCGTGGGTCGCGCAGGTCGACGAGTTGACCGTCGATCCGTCGGTCGGCCTGCCCGAAGTGGGCATGCCCGCTTTCCTCGCCGGCGACCTCGCCTATACCACGCTCAACGCCGGCCAGATCCCGGTGGTGAAGCAGCGCTTCCCCGACTCGATCCGCAAGGAAGCGGTGTTTGCCACGTCCTACCTCGCCTTCGATCTCGAGAAGGCGCCGTTCGACAATGCCGACGTCCGCAGGGCGCTCTACTACGCCATCAACCGCGACGAGCTGACCGCTACCGTGCTCAAGGACATCGCCATTCCGGCGCACTCCATCCTCGCGCCCGGCTACCCTGGCTACAGCGACAAGGTCGCGGCGCAGGCCGTGTTCGACCCCGCCAAGGCCAAGGAACTGCTGGCCAAGGCCGGCTACCCCAACGGCGAAGGCTTCCCGACCATCGAAGTGTGGTTCCGTGAAGAGGGCGGCTATAACGGCGCCATCCTGCCGCCGATGGCCCAGTACCTCCAGGCCCAGTTCAAGGACATCCTCGGAATCACCATGAATATCAAGGTGATGCCGGGCAAGGACTGGATGGAGGGGATGCTCGCCCGCAAGAACAACATCTACCTGGCGCCGTACGAGTACGACTATCTCGATCCGTCGAACTTCTATGGCCTGTTCTATAATGGTGGCCGCCACAGCTACCATGTGGCCGAGTACGACAAGCTCGTCGCCGAGGCCGACAAGAACCCGGTCTGGGAAGAGCGCGTGAAGCTCTATGAACAGGCCGAACAGGTGATGATCGACCAGGGCCTCATCGTGCCGCTGGTGCACCCGCTCATCACTGCCGCCGTCAGCGAGGACATCACCGGACCGGGCGTCACGCCCAACTCGCGCGGCTTCACCCCGCTCGGGCGTATCGGTAACTTCCTCTACTCGCACATCTCGGTGAAGTAGTGTCAATCAGGTTCCCCGGCCACCGGCCGGGGAACACCCTGCCCTGAGGCGCGGTCGGGTAACCCGTGACGTCTCACAACGGAGCGCGAAGGGCGTCGACCACGCACCTTCAGCCAGGGGGTGCACGGCCGGCTCGCCGGAACAGGTGCAGGAAACTGGGCGGCCATGAGTGTCCGCCGTTACCAAGAACTAGCCGCAGAAATCAGCGCTCCCGGCTCCGGTCGAGGGTGCACAGCCTGGAACCGCGCATGACTCTCGTAGATATCAAGGGCCTGAAGGTCAGCTTCCGTCAGCATGGCGGCCAGATCGACGCGGTACGTGGCGTCGATATCCAGCTTGCGGAAGGCGAAAGCCTTGGCATTGTCGGGGAGTCCGGCTCGGGCAAGTCCGTCTCGTGCCTGGCCCTGATGCGGCTGCTGCCGAGCACGGCGACCATCACCGCCGACCGGCTCGAGCTCGATGGTGTCGACGTGCTCAAGGCCAAGCCGCGGCAGATGGCGGCACTGCGCGGCAAGGTTGCCGCCCTGATTTTCCAGGACCCGGCGACGACCTTCGATCCGGTGTTCACCATCGGCCACCAGATGGTCGAAACCATCCGCACGCACCGTGATGTCTCCAAGGAAACGGCACTTGATGAGGCCGAGCAGTTGCTGCTCAAGGTCGAGATCAAGAACGCCAAGGATGTGCTGAGCTATTACCCGCACCAGCTCTCCGGCGGCATGCTGCAGCGCGCGATGATCGCCATGGCGCTCAGTTGCCGGCCCAAGGTGCTGATCGCGGACGAGCCGACCACGGCGCTCGATGTCACCATCCAGGCGCAGATCCTGCAACTCATCAAGGGCCTACAGGCCGAGATGGGCATGGCGCTGATCATGATCACCCACGATCTCGGCGTCGTCGCCGAAACCGTCGACCGGGTGGTCGTCATGTATGGCGGCCGCGTGATGGAAGAAGGAACGGTCGAGCAGATCTTCGACAGCCCCAAACACAGCTACACCCAGTCGCTGCTCGCAAGCCTCAGGGCCGGCGAGTCACGCCGGGCCGAGCCGGGCACCGGCGAGCCGATCGCCCCTGCCCTCGAGCTCAGGAACCTCACCAAGGTCTATGCGCTGCGCCGTCGCGGCCGGATCTTTTCCACCTATGTCGACTTCCCCGCGGTGCGCGGCGTCAACCTGGTGCTGCCGCGCAACAAGATCGTCGGACTCGTCGGCGAGTCCGGCTCGGGCAAATCGACCACCGGTATGATGGCGATGCGCCTGCTCGAGCCGACCGCGGGACAGATTTTCGTCGACGGCACCGATATCTCCAAGCTCGATGTCAGCGCGCTCAAGGCGTTCCGCCGCCGCATGCAGGTGGTTTTCCAGGACAGCTACTCGGCGCTCGACCCGATGATGACGCTGGCCCAGATCATTGCCGAGCCACTGCATATTCACGGCGTGAAAAGCTCACGCGAGCAGACCGAGGAAGCGCTGAGCTGGCTGGAGCGCGTCGGCATGGATCGCAGCTTCGGCAACCGCTATCCGCACGAACTGTCTGGTGGACAGCGCCAGCGCGTCGCTATCGCCCGGGCGCTGATCCTCGGCCCTTCGGTGCTGGTCGCGGACGAACCGACCTCGGCGCTCGACGTCACGGTCAAGGCGCAGATCATCGGGCTGCTCAAAAACCTGCAGAAGCAGATGGGGTTGTCGATGCTGTTCATCAGCCACGACCTCAGCGTGGTGCGCTCGCTGACCGACAGCGTCGTGGTTATGTACAAGGGCCGCGTCGTCGAACAGGCGCCGACGGCCAACATCTTTGCCGCCCCCCGGCATCCCTATACGCGCTCGCTGCTCGATGCGATCCCGGTGACCAATCCCGGCGATCGTCGGCAGCGGACATTCATCACTGCCGACGACATCGCCGCCGGCACCCCGCGCCTCACGCGCTCCAGCCTCGCGGCTGAAGCGGCGGCCGGCGATATTCCACAGCTCGTCAGTGTGGCCCCGGGTCACCTCGTCGAAGCCATCGTCACCAACTGATGGAGGTCCGGGCATGATCGTCTATCTCATCAAGCGCCTGCTCTCGGTCGCCGTGACCTTCTTCATCGTTTCGCTCGTCATCTTCCTGATGATGCACGCGGTGCCCGGCGGTCCGTTCACCGAAAAGGACATGCCGCTGTCCGAGGCGGTGAAGGCTGCGCTCAATGCGCGCCTCGGCCTCGATAAGCCGCTCTGGGTGCAGTACACGAACTACATGGCCGGCGTGCTGCAGGGGAACTGGGGCGTGCCCTACCAAGCCCCGGGCGAGACGGTGATCAGCCTGTTGTCGCAGGCCTGGGTGCCCAGCCTGATCCTCGGCGGATCGGGCGTCATCATCGGCGCCGCGCTCGGCATCCTGATCGGCATGGCGGCGGCGCTGAAGCGCAACAGTTGGATCGACTACCTCGCCTCGACCCTGTCGGTGCTGGGCCTCACCATCCCCGTCTTTGTCATCTCGATGCTGCTGATCCTGATCTTCGCGGTCTGGCTCAACTGGCTGCCGGCCAGCGGCTGGGGCAAGCCGGAACGGTGGATCCTGCCGATCGCCGCCTACGCCGCGATCCCGCTTGCCACCTATGCCCGCTACACCCGCTCGGCCATGCTCGACACGCTCAATCGCCCGTTCGTCACGGCGTTGCGCGCCAAGGGGCTGAGCGAGCGGCGGATCATCTTCCAGCACGTCCTGCGCAACTCGGCCATCCCGATGGTCACGGTGTTCCTGCCTATGTTCATGGGCACGGCGACCGGCTCGATCTTCGTCGAAGCGATGTTCCGCATCCCCGGCCTCGGCAGCTACTTCGTCTCCTCGATCGAGAACCGTGACTATCCGCTCGAAATGGCACTGGTGCTGATGTTCACCATCGGCATCTGCTTCGCCTACCTGATTTCCGATATCGCCTACGCGTGGCTCAACCCGCGCATCCGCCTGGGGGACGACGCGAAATGACCACCGAAATCGACACCAGCGCACTCGCCGTACCACCCGCGCATACCCAGCACAGCCCAGCCTATTTCGCCTGGCGGCGCTTCGCCGCGAACAAGGCAGCGGTGACCGGCGGCGGCGTGCTGGCGATCATCATCCTCGCCGCAATCTTTGCGCCGCTGTTCACCAAGAGCGCACCCGACGCCCAGCTCTACCTGACGCAGTCGCTCGCTTTCCCCTCGGCCGAGTTCTGGTTCGGCGTCGACGATCTCGGCCGCGACTTCTTCACCCGCATCGTCTACGGCGCCCGGGTGTCGCTGTTGATCGGCTTTGCCGCCGCTACCTGCAGCCTGTTGATCGGCATCCCTATCGGAGCCATTGCCGGCTATTTCGGCGGTCGGGTCGACTGGTTCATCATGCGCATCATCGAGATCTTCTCGGTGGTGCCGCCGCTCTTGGCAGCGATGCTGCTGGGCGCGCTGGCCGGCGGCGGCTTCGTCACCATCATCGTGGTGGCGTCGCTGTTCGGTTGGTTCGGCGTCTGCCTGCTCGTGCGTGCGCAGGTGAAATCCTTCCGCGAGAAGGAGTTCGTACGGGCTGCGCAGGCGCTCGGCGCCTCGCCCTGGTACATCCTGCGCCGGCACGTCATTCCCAACTCGCTGTCGCCGATCATCGTCGGGTTCGTCCTGTCGGTGCCCGGCGCCATGATGCTCGAGGCCAGCCTCAGCTTCCTCGGCATCGGCGTTGCTCCTCCGACCCCGAGCTGGGGTCAGATGATCAATGTCGGCATCAATTTCATGTTCTTTTACTGGCACATGGCCGTGTTCCCGACGGCTGCCCTCGCCATCACCGTACTCGCCACGACGCTGTTCGGCGACGGCCTGCGCGATGCACTCGATCCCACACTGAAAGGCCGCTGACTTGTCCTCCAATCTCGCGCGACACTTCCTTCTCCGGGACGATGTCGTCTTCCTGAACCATGGCTCTTTCGGCGCCTGCCCGCGCCCGGTGTTCGAGACCTACCAGGCCTGGCAGCTGGAGCTGGAACGGCAGCCGGTGGCCTTCCTCGGCCGCGATCTCAGCGAGCGCACCAAGGTGCCGCGCGTGGCGCTCTCGGCGTTTCTCGGCACCACGTCCGAGAACATCGTCGGGATGGTCAACGCCACCGAAGGGCTGAACATCGTCGCTCAGTCGCTCGACCTCAAGGAAGGCGATGAGATCCTGACGACCGACCACGAGTACTCGGCGCTGGAGAAGACCTGGACTTATGTGGCACGCCGTACCGGCGCCAAGATCGTGACGGTCAAGGTGCCGATGCCGTTCGTCTCGGAGGCCGCCTTCACCGATACGCTGCTCGCGGCGATGACGGAGCGCACCAAGGTGCTGTTTCTGAGCCACATCACCTCGCCGACGGCGCTGGTGTTCCCCATCGAGCGCCCGATCGCCGAGGCCCGCAAGCGCGGCATCTGGACCGTCATCGATGGTGCCCATACCCCCGGCCATATCCCGCTGAACCTCGATGCCATGGGCGTCGATTTCTATTCGGGCAATTGCCACAAGTGGCTGATGACGCCCAAGGGTTCGGCCTTCCTCTACGTGCGACCGGAACTGCAGGGCATGATCAACCCGCTGGTCATCAGCCATGGCTGGACCGCCGATTCCAAGCTGCCCGGCGCCAAGGGCGCCTTCGGCAATTCGCCGTTCATCGACGAGCTGGAGATGCAGGGTACCCGCGATCCGGCAGCCTGGCTCAGCGTTCCGGCGGCGATCGATTTCCGCAGGGAGCACGACTGGACCAGGGTCGCCGCCGATTGCCGCGATCTGGCGCAGGAAACCGCCCGCCGCCTGCAGGCGCTTACCGGCCTCGAGCCGCTCAGCACGCCCGAGTTCTGCGCCCCGCAGATGGTGGCGATGCCGGTTCCGGAGATCGACGAGCCGGCCGAGTTCGCCAAGGAACTGATGGCGCGCTACTCGATCGAGATTCCAGTGTTCAAATGGCAGGACCACCACATCGTCCGGGTTTCGGTGCAGGGCTATAACTCGAAGGCGCAGATGGACATTCTCATCGAAGCGCTGACCGATATGCTGGAATTGGGAAAACCTGAGCGGGCACGTCAGCACGGCTGACAAGACCGCCGAATTGTGATGGTGGTGCCGCAACGGCCAGTTGGCCGGGAGGAACAGGCGTGGCTGAGGACGGAGTACTGAGCTACCTCGAACCGCTGGAGACCCGAACGCGCGGCGTTGCCGTGCTGGATGCGCTCGCCGAGATGATCGAGCGGGCCGGCCTGAACGTCGGCGATCGCCTGCCGCCGGAAATCTCGCTCGCCACCACGCTCGGCGTCGGCCGTTCCACCATCCGCGAGGCGCTCAACCGCTGGGAAGGGCTCGGCATCATCCGCCGCCGGCGTGGCGACGGCACCTACCTTGCCGCCAAGGTACGCACCTCACGCGGGCTTGCGCCGACGATGATCCGCTTCGAAGGCGAGGCGCTGCTCCGCCTGGTCGAGGTTCGCCGGGCGCTTGAGAAAGACGTGGTGCGCAAGGCGACGGTCAACGCCACCAAGGCGCAGCGCGCCGAGATCTCGCGGCTGTGCGACGTGCTGCTGGTAGAAGTTGCGGCGCGCCGCAACTGGCACAAGGCCGATGCCGCTTTCCACGGCGCCATCTACGAAGCCTCGGGCAACCCGATGTTCGGCGAAATCCTGCACAAGCTGGATGAGGCGCTGGAACGCTCCAGCGAGTCGCCGTTCGGGCGCGACGATTTCGGGCTCGATTCATTCCCGCCGCATCGCGACCTCGCCGATGCGATCGTCGCTGCCGATCCGGTAGCGGCCGTCGCGGCGATCAACGATGTGCTCGACAAAGTGCGGGACGAAATCGAGATGATCATCGAAACCGGCTTGCTGCCGGCGGTCGCGGCGGTTCAGCCGGGACGCGTCGGGCGGCGCGGGTAAGTCACCCGCGGCGGCAGCTGGTGGTGGATCACCGCCACGCCGACGAGGCAGGCGGCGCCGGCCACGACCACGAGGAACAATGTATCCATCGGCATGTGGGTCGAGAACGCCACCAGCGGCACGGCGCCCGCCGGCGGATGCGTCAGGCGCAGCAGCAGCATCGCTGCGATCACCAACCCGACGGCGATGGTCGCGACCCACCAGGCCGAAGGCGCCACCGCGAAAATGGCCACGCTGATCGCCGCCGCCACAAGGTAGCCGCCGAAGATATTGGCCGGCTGGGCCAGCGGGCTTTCCGCTTGGCCGAACAGCAGCACCGCCGTGGCCCCGAACGGCGCCAGCAGCATCGGAAGCCCGGTCCACGCGGCCATGCCGCCCACCAGTGTCATGGCGATCACGGCGCCCATGCCCGATTTCAGGTGCGCCAAAGTCTGGCCGCGCGGCTCGTGCCGGTGGATGAAATCGAGAAGACGGCTCAAGGGGAACACTCGGGCAGGAAGACGGTGCACGTTTGAAGCGCAGTTTGTTGCCCAATTCAAGGGCATACCGCCCAAACTTAAGGCTGATAGTGAAACTCTATTGCAGCGCCGGCGCTGCTCAGCCCAACCGTTTGGCTCGCTGCACCGCAGCATCGAATGCATGGAGAAAGTTGGAGCGATCCCTGGCAGTGAAGCCGGCATTGTAACCCTTGCTCTCGCCGGTCTCGCGCAAATGCTGGTTCAGCTCACGCATGGCCAGCGCCATGCCGATCGATTGCTCGCTGAACGGCTTGCCGGTCGGGCCGAGCACCACGGCGCCTTTCTTCAGCGCTCGGCCGGCCAGCGGGATATCGGAGGTCACGACCAGGTCATTGGGGCCGGCATGCTCGACGATCCAGTCGTCGGCCGCATCGGCGCCCTGCGGCACCATGACATTGCGGACCATCGGGTCGCGCGATGGCCTCAGCCCGAAATTGGCGACAAAGGTGGTAACCATGCCATGCCGCTCCGCCACTCGCAGCACCTCGTCCTTTACCGGACAGGCATCGGCATCCACAAAGATCTGCGCCATGGCCAAACTTGACGACTCCGCTGCAATCGCGCCGCAATGACGGCGCACCCATGCCATGACAATAGCAACGACACCGGATTCGCCGATGCGCCTTTTGCCGCTCTCTCTCCTCCTCGTCCTTCCCCTGCTGGCCGCCTGCGACAGCGGCAGCACGCCCAAGGCGCCCTCGGCTGAAGCGCCTGCCGCTGCCGCAACGCCCGCCAAGGCACCCGCCACGGGCAAGACGCCCGCCGCCCCGGCCGCAACGGCGAAGCTGCCGCCCGGCGCCCGACCGTTGATCGGCAGCTGGGCGGCGCTCGATTGCACCGACAAGACCAGCCTGACGGTGGTGTCGGCGAGCAAGTACTCCGCTGCCGGCAAGAGCTGCGATATTGCGCTCAACGACAACAAGGACGGCACGTTCAGCGCTACCTGCAACAAGCAGGAGCTGAAACTGACGCCGATCTTCGGTCCATCAGGCGAAGGCATCCGCATCGCGGTGGGCGACGCCAAGCCGAGCACGGTGTTCCGCTGCTCGAAATGACCTACATGCCCTGAACGAAGCCGAGAATGTTGCCCTCGCTGTCTTTGGCCCAGGCGTTTTTCACCGGGCCGAAGCTGGCGACACCGTTCTCGGTTTTCAGGTCGGGCAGGTCGTAGTCGAGAAATGTCACGCCCTTGCTGCGCATGTCGCGCATGTCGGCGTCGAGGTCGGCCGTATCGAACGACAGGATGGTGTGCTCGGCCGTGCCGGCGAAATCCGACTTGTAGAGAAAAGCGCGCACCCCGTTGAACTCGTAGCTCGCGCCGTACTCGTCCTGTTTGGCAGGGGCGATCCCCAGCTTGTCGCGGTACCAGGATACGGCCCGCTCGACATTGTGGGCCGGAATCATCGCGGTGGCCCTGCTCTGAGTATTCATGGCGTCCTCCATCGTTGACGAAATGGCAACGCGCCAGCCTGGGCTGGGGTTTCCCGCTCCAGCCGATCCTGCCATCATCGCATGGAGCCGGAGCACTGCCTATGACCCCATTCGAGCGCATCACCACCGAGGTTCGGGCCCAGATTCCCTTGGTCCGCGCCATGGAGGCGGCGCTCGGCAAGGAACGGGCCCACGCGCTGGTGCGATCGGCGCTCGACGAGGCCAACCGCGCCATGGTCGCAAAGCGCGGCTCATTGCTCGACATCCCGACGCTGGCGGCCGAGTTCGCCGGCTTCGGCGAAGGCGTGCGTTACGAGTTCGAGACGCTGGAGCAAACCGACACGCTGCTGCGCAACCAGGTCAACCACTGCGACTATGCCGAGTTCATGGAGCAGATCGGCGCCCGCGACCTGGGCGAGCTGTTGATCTGCAACGGCGACTTCGCCATGGCCGATGAGCTCGGGTTGAAACTCGAGCGGACGAAGACCTGCATGAACGGCGATGGCATGTGCGACTTTTGCTATCACGTGAAGGCGGCTGAAGCGCCTTTTCCTTGAATGGGCAGTGGACGGCCTGTGCCCTCCAAGGACCCCCTCTCTTGCAAAATCTAAGGCTTAGCCAAACGGCTAAACCTAAGATTTTGCTTTCTCCCCCGCCAAGGGGGAGATGATCGGTGCCTTCCACTTGCACCTGAGTATCAGTCGGGACTCTCCCCCTTGGCGGGGGAGAAAGCGAAAACTTGGGCTTAGCGCAGCTAAGTCCTTAGTTTTCGCAAGAGAGGGGGTCCTCGGGAGCCACCATGCCCACGATCAACTCCCCCACTTCTCCCGCCAGGTTGGTACCGGATCATTCGGCGCCGGCGTCGCGAGGTAGATCGCCCGTGCCATTGCTCTGCTGAGGCACACCGCAGCGGCGTGGCCGAGTTGCAGCGCGTTCAGCACCGGCGTGGTGATCGGCTTTGCCCCGGTCGATACCGAAAAGACCAGGTCGCCATCGACCTGGGTGTGAGCCGGGCTGGCGCCGCGGGCGATGCCGTCCTGCGCCGCCACGGCAAGGCGCTTCAGTTGTGCCTTGGTGAGGTCGGCATCGGTGGCGACGATGGCGATGGTGGTATTGGCGATCGGGTTCACCCAGTCGCGCTTCGACCGGGAGGTTTGCTCGAATGGCATCGGCCCCGCGAGTGGACCAAAACCGCCGAACTCGCCCACCGCCTCGAAGGGCGCGGCCCAGAAATGCTTGCTGTCGCCCATCGTGACGCTACCGGTTGGATTCGCCACCACCAGCGCTCCGACGGTGAAGCCGCCGGGGATCACCAGCGACGCCGAACCGAGCCCGCCCTTGAGGTTGGCCGTCAACGCCCCTACGCCGGCGCCTGTGGTGCCGAGCGCGAAGTCCTCTCCGGCATTGGCCAAGGCAGCAGCGCCCAGCGCCCGATAGGGGTTCTCGTCCCAGTCCTTGTCGCCATTGTTCAGCAGGTCGAAGATGATGGCGCCCGGCACGATCGGGATGGTCGCGTTCTCGACGCGGAAACCGCGGCCGAGCTTGCGCAGCCCGTCGGTCACGCCGGAGGCGGCGTCGAGCCCGAAGGCCGAACCGCCCGACAGCACCAGCGCATCGATGTCTTCGACCAGCTTGTCCGGCGCCAGCAGTTCGGTCTCGCGCGAGCCCGGCGAGCCGCCCATCACGTCGACCGAAGCGCGGAAGGGCTTGTCCGCCACCAGCACGGTAGTACCGGTTTTGATCCGGTGGTCCTCGGAATTGCCGACGCGAAGGCCCGCGACGTCGGTGATCAGGTTGCGCGGTCCGGGTTGCATCCGGGCTCCTTGGTAGCTGAGTGTCAGGCTGAATCACCTTAGCCAACACCACTCGCGGGGTCATTCCCGCGAAAGCGGGAATCTCCGTTTTGCGATGTCGCGGTGAACACGAAAACGAAGGTTCCCGCTTTCGCGGGAATGACCCGGTGGACGGCGAGGTTACGCGGCCGTGCCCAGCCGTTCGTTGACCAGCGCCAGTGCCTGATTGACCGGCACGCCGTCGGGATCCCAGGTGCGGCGAATTTCCAGCATCTGATGGGCGATCGCCCAGTTGCCGAGCTTCAGGTGCGCATCGAGCAATAGCTGGCCGAACAGATCGCGCTGGGCATGGCTGCCGCCTATCTCGGTCATTCGCGGGTTGGCGACCGAAAGCCATTTCGCTGCCGCGCCGTGGTCGCCCCGGGCATGGGCCAGGACGCCTCGCGCGGCCGGCAACGCCACCTCCTGCCAGACGACGCGATCGAATGCCGACGAGGTTGCGGCCTTCTCTTCGACCGCACGCATCAACTCATCGGCCTCGTTTCGCTCGGCGCACGCCAGGCCATAGAGATACTGCAGCGTCAGGAAGGGCTGGATGGTATCGCGCGCCCTGCCCTGCATGTGGTTCGCCACATCCTCCCAGCGGTTGCCGACATCCATACCGGCGAGTTCCATGCGGGCCAGCAGCGACACCGCCCCGACCTGGTCCTGCGAATAGTCGGGCTCGATGCCCCAGACGTGGTTGTCATAGGCATCGAACACCGCCGCATGGTCGCCCTGGCTGATGTGGAACAGCGCCTTGTGCCACCAGTTGTGAGTGTACATGAAGGAGTTGAGGTCGACCCAGGTCCGCTGCGCCTCGCTGAGGAACTGCACGCCTTCTTCAACCCGACCGGTTCCGAGCATCACATGGGCCAGGGCATGCTGGGCCCAGGGCTCCTTGGTCTTCAGCTTCAGCGCCAGCCGCGCTTCGCGCTCGGCGGTCTCGAGGTCGTGCAACTGCTCATGGGCGAAGGCCAGCATGCCATGGATGTGCGGGTTGTCGGCGTTGGCTGCCTCCGCTGTCCTGGCGATCCGCAGCATGCCGTGCGCGTCGCCGCGGTTGAAGCTGAAATACTGGTGCAGCTTCACCGAGGCGAGGTCGCGCGGATAGCGCACCACGATCTCGTCACCGATCGCCTGGACAGTGGGGATGTCGTCGGCGATCCAGCGCTCGAGTTGCGCCAGCAGCATGCGTTCGCGCTCGGTGGCGCCGGCAGCAGCGGCCTCGGCCCGCGCCAGGTATCTGCCGGCTGCCGCCTTGGCGCCGTCGGCCTCGAGGAACATCCAGGTGAAACCGGCATAGGTATTGGCCAGCACGGCGTCAGGCTCGTTGTCCGCGGCGGCGATGATGTTGGCCGCCTTCTTCTCGTAGCCGAGGAAGCCGGTGACGAAGTCGTCGATGCCCTGCAGCGTGACAGCTGAGGCGCGGCTCACTTCATTTCCGAGGGCGTCCTGTGCCATGTTCGCACTGATTCGGATTGCGTTTCGTTGAACCGCACTCCTGCTCCAGGTCCTTGTTTTGTCGCGAGATCGAACCGGAAAGGTCTGCAACCTTCCTGATCACGCTCCAGCCATTTGTCCAACCGGTCAAATATAAACCTCGCGCCAAACCTGTCCACGCCACGGCCAAGCAAAAAAACAGTCGAGATTGCCGCATGCCAGAGTTTCAGAACGGCGCCGCCACCGTGCACTACGAAATCCTCGGCGAAGGTAGGCCGCTGCTGCTGATCGCCGGCACGGCGAGCGATGGCGCCAGCTGGGGGCCGCTGCTGGAATTGCTCCCCGACCGGCAACTGATCCTGATCGACAATCGCGGCTCCGGACGGACGCGGGTCGAAGGCCCGATCGAACTCACCGAGATGGTCGCCGATTGCGCGGCGCTGCTCGATCACCTGGGGCTCGAGCGGGTCGAGGTGATCGGACATTCGCTTGGCGGCTTCCTCGGTTTGGCATTGGCCGCCAGCCATCCCACCCGGGTGAGCCGGCTGGTGACGATCGGCGCCGGCACCATCAGCCCCAAGGCGCGAATTCTGTTCCGCGACCTGTCGCGGCTCTATTTCACCGTGCCGGCACCGGATTGGTTCCGCCTGCTCTACCAGTGGCTGTTTTCGACGCCGTTCTTCGCCGACGAGGCCAACGTCGCCGCGGCAGCGGCGGCTTCGACGGCCTATGCGCACCGTCAGTCACCGGGCGATTTCGCCCGCCAGGTGGCAGCCATCGATCGCGGCATGATCGTCGATCTCTCTTCAGTCGCTTGCGAGGTGCTGGCGCTCTCTGGCGATCTCGACCTGCTGGCGCCACCGGGCGCGGTCGAAGAACTGCACGGCAAAGTGCCGAGCTTCACCCACGAGCGGATCGCCAACGCCGCCCACTCGCTGCACTGGGAAGCGCCGGCCGCCGTGGCGCGGGAGATCAACGCGTTCCTCCGATAGGGCGCGCCGGCGCGCGCACCGCCCTCTCCGTGATCCTCCCCCGTGCAACGGGGAAGGGGGACCGCCGAAGGCGGTGGAGGGGGCGGCAGGACTCGCCGGTGTTTGTGGTCGCCCCCTCCACCAGCTTCGCTGGTCCCCCTCCCCCGCTTCGCAGGGGAGGATCACGGAGAGATCGAGCCTAAATCACCCGCCCGCCATCGACCTCGAGCGCCACGCCGGTAATCATCGACGCCTCATCCGAGCAGAGGAAGCAGGCGGCGTTGCCCATGTCCTCCGGGGTCGAGAAGCGCCCCAGCGGAATGGTCGAGAGGAACTTGGCCCGGATTTCCGGTGTGTCCTCGCCCATGAAGGTCTTGAGCAACGGCGTCTCGCCGGCCACCGGGTTGATGGCATTGACACGCACGCCGAGCGGCGCCAGCTCGACCGCCATCGACTTGGTCGCCGTGACCATCCAACCCTTCGAAGCATTGTACCAGCTGAGCCGCGGCCGCGGGCTCACCGCAGCGGTCGAGGCGACGTTGAGGATCGCGCCGGTCTTTCGCGCCTTGAAGTGCGGGACCAGGTGCCGTGCGGTCAGGTAGACCGACTTCATGTTGACGTTGAAGACACGGTCGAAATCGGCCTCGGAAATCTCGTCCAGCGGTGCCGGCAGGTGCGAGACGCCGGCGTTGTTGACAAGGATATCCACCTTGCCGAAAGCCATCAGCGCCGCCGCAGCGAGCTGATTGACGCTCGCATCTTTGCTCACATCGACATGGCCGGCCTTCTGGCCCAGCTCCCGCGCCAGCGCCTCGGCGCCTTCGAGGTTGATATCGGCGATCAGCACCTTTGCGCCTTCGGCGGCGAACTTCCGCACGATGCCGGCGCCAAACCCCGATGCGCCGCCCGTAACGACGGCGACCTTGCCTTCAAGTCTCATGAAATCACCCGTGCCATGCGGCTACTGTCTTCAACACCGAGAAGCCGTAGAGCGCCTCGAACCCTTTTTCGCGGCCGTGGCCGGATTTTCCGACGCCGCCGAACGGCAGTTCCACCCCGCCGCCCGCGCCATAATTGTTGAGGAACACCTGGCCGGTCTTGATCGCCTTGGCCATGCGCATCTGCCGTCCGCCATCGCGCGTCCAGACCCCGGCCACAAGGCCGAAATCGGTGCCGTTGGCGATGGCTAGCGCCTCGGCCTCGTCCTCGAACGGGATCACCACCTGCACCGGGCCGAAGATCTCGTCCTGCGCCAGCCGGTTGTCCGGCGACACTCGGGAAAGCAGGGTCGGGACCTGATAGTGCCCGCCACTCGGGGCATCCCCCACCACTGCGCCCTGCCCTGCGACTTCCGCACCGCCGAGATCGGCAAGGAAGCCGCCGACAATCTCCTTCTGCCGCTCCGAGACCAGCGGGCCGAGGTCGAGATCGGCCACTGCCGGGCCAACCTGCAGCGCCCGGTAACGCCCGGCCATCCGTTCCAGCACCTCATCGTGGATCGAATGGTGGACGAGGATGCGCGAGCTGGCAGAACAGGTCTGGCCGGCATTCTGGATGCCGGCATTGATCAGGAACGGCAGGGCGCGATCGAGGTCGGCATCATCGAACACCAGCTGCGGTGACTTGCCGCCGAGCTCCAGCGTCACCGGGACGACGTTCGCCGCTGCCGCATGCTGAATCAGCCTGCCGACGCCGACCGAGCCGGTGAACGAGATGTGGTTTACACCCGGATGTGCGGTCAGCGCCGCGCCGGCTTCCTCGCCCAGCCCGGGGACGACATTCAGCGCGCCGGCCGGCAGCCCGGCCTCTTCGGCGATCCGAGCGAAGGCGATCGCCGTAAGGCAGGCTTCCTCGGCCGGCTTCAGCACCGCTGCGTTGCCCATGGCCAGCGCACCGGTCACCGAGCGGCCGATGATCTGCATCGGGTAGTTCCAGGGGATGATGTGAGCGGTGACGCCGTGTGGCTCGCGCAGCGTGTAGACGGTGTAGCCGTCGAGATAAGGAATGGTCTCGCCGTGGATCTTGTCGCAGGCGCCGCCGTAGAACTCGAGGTAGCGTGCCAGCGCCAGCGCATCGGCCCTGGCCTGCTTCAGTGGCTTACCCACGTCGAGCGCCTCGATGCGCGCCAGATCGTCTACGCGCTCCAGGACCTTCTGCCCAATGCGGGTGAGAATCCGGCCGCGCTCCGCCGCAGGTGTCCGCCCCCACTCGCCGGCCAGTGCCGCCTCTGCCGCAGCCACCGCCGCATCGACATCCGCGGCCTTGCCACGGGCGATCTGGCCGATGGTCTCTCCGGTCGACGGGTTTTCGATCGGCAGGTAGTCGCCACCCCGCGGAGCGACCCAGCGGCCGCCGATAAAGCATTTGGTCGGGTCGAAGAACAGGTTCAGGTCGGTCATGTGAAACTCGTATCTGCCGTGGCCGTGGCTATGCGCCCGCGGCCTCGCGCTTGGCAAGGGCAGCTTCGAGATCCGGTGTCGCAGCCAGCAGCTCCTGCGTGTAGGGATGTTTTGGCGACCGGAACACCTCTTCGGTCGGCCCTTCCTCAACGATCTTGCCAGCCCGCATCACCAGCACCCGGTCGGTGATCGAGCGGACCACTGCCAGATCGTGCGAGATGAACAGGTAGCTCAGCTGCAGCCGATCGGAGAGCTCGGCCAACAGGTCCAGCACCTGTGCGCGCACCGAGACATCGAGCGCCGACACCGCTTCGTCGAGGATGATCAGGCTCGGCTCGATGATCAGCGCCCGGGCAATGGCGATGCGCTGGCGCTGTCCACCGGAGAACTCGTGCACATATTTCTCGCCATCGGCGGCCGATAGGCCGACCTCGTCCAAGGCCCGGGCGACGCGCCTTTCACGCTCGGCGCCTGACGGAGCCGCCGAGCCGAGCAGATGGAACGGCTCGCTCACCAGGCGATCGACCCGATGGCGTGGGTTGAAGCTGCCATAGGGATCCTGGAACACCACCTGCAGGTGGCGGCGGGTGGCGAAGCTCGCACCCTTTCTCGGGTCGATCTGTTCGCCGGAAATGGCGATCCGGCCGCCCTGGGTCGGCTCCAGCGCCATGATGGCACGCGCCAGCGTGGACTTGCCGCAACCCGACTCCCCAACGAGGCCGACATTCTCGCCCTTCTCGATCCTGAGACTTACGCCATCGACAGCGCGCAGCACCTTGCGCCTTTCGAACAGGCCGCGGCGCGGCAACGGATACTCACGCACCACGTCCTCGACCGAGAGCACCGGTGTCCCACCGACCACTGCCGGCGGGAGGCGCGGCGGAACGTGCGAGGAGGCCTCGAACAGCGCCTTGGAGTAAGGGTGTTGGAGGTTGCGGAACAGCTGGACGGTCGGCCCCGCTTCCACCACCTCGCCCTGCCGCATGATCGACACCTTGTCGGCGAGCCCGGCGATCACTCCGAGATCATGGGTGATGAACATCAGCCCCATGCCGTCCTCGGCGACCAGCTTCTGCAGCAATCTCAGGATCGCCGCCTGCGTCGTGACATCGAGCGCGGTGGTCGGCTCGTCGGCGATCAGCAGTCTCGGGCGCATGGCGATGGCCATGGCGATGACGACGCGCTGACGCTGCCCGCCGCTCAACTCGTGCGGGTAGCGATCGAGCGGGAAGCGCGCTGTGGGTAGTTCCACGCGTTCGAGGGTCTGGCGGGCCACCTCGAGCGCTTCACGTCGGCCCAGGCCGCCATGCACCATTGCAGTCTCCGCAACCTGGTCGCCGATGGTCTTGACCGGGTTGAGCGCCGTCATCGGCTCCTGGAACACCATGCCGACCGTGCCGCCGCGGATCTTTCGCATTTCGGCATCCGGCAGGCCCAGGACTTCGCGGCCATCGAGCTTTATCGAGCCCGCTGTCGTGGCGCCGAACGGCAGGAGCTGCATGATGCTCAGTGCCGTCATGGATTTGCCGGAGCCGCTTTCACCGATCACTCCGAGAATCTCGCCGGCATCGACCGAAAGATCGATATCCCGAAGGATCGGGAACTTGCCGATCGCGAGCTGCAGGTCTTTGACGTCGAGCAGCGCCATCAGCGGTTCCGCCTCAGGCGTGGATCGAAGATATCGCGCAGGCCGTCACCGAGGAGGTTTACCCCCAGCACCATCAGGACGATGGTGAGGCCGGGCACCAGCGCGACGTGCGGCGCAAGGCTGATCATGGTCTGGCTGTCGGCCAGCATCTTGCCCCAGCTCGGGGTCGGTGGCTGCACCCCCAGCCCGACATAGGCCAAAGCCGCCTCGGCAAGGATGCCGAGGGCGAACTGGATGGTGGCCTGCACCACCAGCGTGTTGAGGATGTTGGGCAGGATGTGCTCGAACGAGATGCGCGCCGCACCCTTGCCCGAAACCCGTGCCGCCATGATGAACTCGCGCTGCCACAGGCTCAGCGCCCCGGCCCGCGCCAGCCGCGCGAAGACCGGCATGTTGTAGAGCCCGACGGCGATGATGGCGTTGATCGCGCCCGGCCCGAACACTGCGGTGATCAGGATGGCGATCAGCAGTGCCGGGAAAGCGAACACCAGGTCGTTGGCGCGCATCAACACATCGTCGAGCAGCGTACCGCGCCGAGCAGCGGCCCAGAGCCCGATCGGCACACCGATCAGCATGGCGACGGTCACAGCGATAAAGGCAACCGCGATCGAGGTGCGAGCGCCGACCATGATCATCGAGAAGATATCGCGCCCGAAATGATCGGTGCCCAACCAATGCTCGGCCGAGGGCGGCTTCAGTTTGTTGGGGATGTTCTGCAGCAGATAGTCGTAGGGCGTCCAGACGAACGAGATCAGCGCCGCCAGCACGAAGACCAGGGTGATCGCGGCGCCGATGAGGAAGTTCGGCGAGCGGAGCGCCGCCTTCAGCAGGCTGTCACGGGTGGCGGGGGCGGCAACGGTACTCATCGCGTCGCCCTCCTGAGCCGCGGATCAACCAGGGCGTAGGTGATATCGACGAGAAAGGTGACGAGGATCACCGCGAACACCAGCAGCATGACTACCGACTTCACCACGATCAGGTCGCGCGAGGTAATGCCCTGGAAGACCAGCCGGCCGAGCCCGGGCAGGAAGAAGACGTTCTCGATGATGATGGCCCCGGCGAGCAGGAACGAGAACTGCAGCCCGATAATGGTCAGCACCGGGATCAGCGCATTGCGCAGCGCATGCCGCCACAGGGTCTGCCCCTGGCTCAAACCCTTGGCGCGAGCCGACCGGATGTAGTCCTCGCCCAGCGTATCGAGCAGCGACGAACGCATGACTCGGGCGAGGATCGAGGCCTGCGGCAGCGCCAGCGCCACGGCCGGCAGGGTCAGCGCCTTCAGCGCCAGCAGTGGGTCCTGCCAGCCGGGGAAACCGCCAGCGGAGAACCATCTGAGCGTGATCGAGAACAGCAGCACCAGCAGCATGGCGAACCAGAAGTTTGGTACGGCGAGCCCGACCTGGGTCGCGCCCATGATGCCGACATCGGTGGCCGAGTTGCGCCTGACCGCGGCCAGGATGCCCACCGGGAAGGCGATCAACGTCGAGAGCGCGAGGGCATAGATGGCGAGCGGCAACGAGATCCAGATGCGGTCGGCGATCAAACCTGCCACCGGCACCTTGTAAGTGTAGCTGATGCCGAAATCGCCGTGCAGCAAGCCCAGCACCCAGGTGAAATAGCGCTCGAGCAGCGGCCCATCGAGGCCGAGCGCGGTGCGGAGCGCCGCGGTGGCCTCGGGTGTCGCGTTCAGCCCGAGCATGAACTGCGCCGGATCGCCGGGGACGACTTCGAGCACGAGGAAAATGACGATGGAAGCGGCGATCAGGCTGAAGACGAGGGAGATGAGGCGGCCGAGGATGAAGGAGGGCATCAGCGGGCCTTCCGGGCCGTGCAAAAGGCCCCCTCACCCGGCCTTCGGCCGACCTCTCCCCCAAAGGGAGAAGTGGTGCATAGGCAGGATCGTGCCACATCGCCACCTCTCCCTTGGGGGACGCGGTAGCGCCCCGAGGGGAGAGGTCGGCGCGCAGCGCCGGGTGAGGAGGCCTTTTGGCGTGGAGTGCGCTGGTTCAAAATCATAGACCGGGGCGGGCTTGCACCCGCCCCGATTAACTCACTGTTCCCAGGACACGCCGGTGAGGTCGGTCGCCTGGGTGGGGGCGTTCTCCCACATGCCCTTGAGCTTGGCATTTTCGACCCCGACCTTGGCCAGTTCGAACATGAAGCCGACGGCATAGTTGTCGGCGAGGTTCTTTTCGGCCGCCTTGGTCAGCTCCGAACGCTTGGCCGGATCGGCGGTCACCGCGAGGTCGGCGATGATCTGCTTGAAGTCGGCATTGTTGTACTGGAAGTAGTACCCATCGCGCGCGAAAATCCCGATATCGTTGGGCTCGGTGTGCGAGATGATGGTCAGGTCGTAGTTCTTGTCGGTGAACACCTCGCTCAGCCACTGCGCCCATTCGAGGTTGGTGACTTCGGTCTTGATGCCGACCGCCGCCAGCTGGCTGGCGATGATCTCGCCGCCACGGCGGGCATAGCCTTCGACCGGCGGCAGCTTCAGCGACAGCGTCAGATCGGTGATGCCGGCCTCGGCCAGCAGCGCCTTCGACTTTTCAGGGTCGTAGTTCGACTGCGCGGTCAGGTCGATATAGTCCGGGTTGGCCGGCGACAGGAAGGTGCCGATCGGGGTGCCGTAGCCGAACATCGCGCCATCGATAATCGCCTGGCGGTCGATGGCATGGGCGATGGCTTCACGTACCTTGACGTTGTCCAGCGGCGCCTTGCCGTTGTTCATGGTGAGGATGGTTTCGCCTTCGGTCGAGCCGATCACCACGCGGAAGCGCGGATCGTTCTGGAACTGCGCCACGGTCTCGGGAGCCGGGAAGTTCGGGAAGGTGTCGACGTCGCCGGCCTGCAGCGCCGCGAACGCAGCGGTCGGATCGGCGATGAACTTGAAAGTCGCGCCTTCGAGAGTAACCGGGGTGCCCCAATAGGCCTGGTTCTTTTCGAGCGTGATGCTGTCGCCTTCGACGCGGTCCTTGAAGCTGAAGGGGCCGGTGCCGATCGGGTTGGTCTTGTTGTTGTCGGCGCTTTCGGGAGCCACGATCACCGCGTCACCCCAGGCGAGGTTGTAGATCAGGTTGCCATCGGGCTGCTTCAACGTGAGCTTGACGGTCGCAGGATCCACCACCTCCACCGAGGCGATGGACGCATAGAGCGCCTTCTGGGCGTTCAGCGAACCCTCGGCATTGATGCGGTCGAGCGAGAACTTCACGTCGTCGGCGTTGAAATCGGTGCCGTCGTGGAACTTGGCGCCCTCGACCAGACGGAAGGTGTAGGTCAGGCCGTCCTCGGAAATCTCCCAGGATTTGGCGAGCGCCGGCACGACGCTGCCATCGGCGATGATGCGGGTCAGGCCCTCGAAGACGTTGGCATAGAGAACTTCGTCGACGGCGGCCGCCGCCTCGGCAGTCGGATCAAGGCTCGGCGGCTCGAGCACGAGGCCGACCTTCACGTCGGTTCGCGCCTGTGCGAATGCCGGCGTCATCGCGGTGGTCATTGCCAATGCGCCGGCAAGAGCCAGCACGACCAGTGATCTGCGCATGATTATCCCTTCTGTTTCCGACCGCTTACCCCCGCGGCCTTGAGGCGATCCTAGGATGCTTCCGGCTTGAGGTGAACCGGGTGGGTGAGCGGAATTTCGCCAGTTACCGACGCAGGTTGGAAGTGCTTTCCGCATCTTTGCCATCCACCGCCACATCCCCAAACTCGATGTCATCCCTGCGAAAGCAGGGACCCAACTCTCCGTTCGCGCCCGCTGATGCTTGGGTCGCTGCTTTCGCAGGGATGACACCGGTGAGAAAGGCGAGAACGGGGCCCTCACTGAGCCGGCCCCAACAAATCGAGCAGCGTCAGCGCCATGACCTTGGCCGAATCCAGCATATCGTCGACCCCGACCCACTCGTCCGGCTGGTGCGCCAGGTCGAGGATGCCGGGGCCGTAGGCGATGCAGTTCTTCAACCGGCCGATGCGGTCGATGTGCTTCTGGTCGTAAGTGCCCGGCGAGACGACATATTCCGGCGCGACGCCGATCACCTCGCCGATCGCCTTGGCGACCGACTGCACCACCGGGGCATCCTTCTCGGTCATGGTCGGCGAGATGGTCCAGAGGTCGCGGATCTCATAGCTGAAGCCTGGACGCTCGGCCTTGAGCTTTTCGAGCAGGTCGATCACCTCCTGCCGCACCGCCGCCGGACTTTCCTCGATCAGATAGCGCCGATCGATGACGATGCGGGCCGAATGCGCCACCACCGGCGCCGGAAAGCCGGTGAAGCCGCCCTCGGGTTCGGCCTGGCCGCCATGGATCGAGTTGATGTTCATGGTCGATTGCCGTGCACCCGGCGGCACCACCGGCATGGCGGTGCGTTTCTGGCTCAGCGCCGGATAGAGCACATCCTCGAACTGCCGCAGCACTGCCGCCATGTGGCGGATGGCGCTGTCGCCGAGGAACGGCATCGAGCCGTGGGCGATCCGGCCGAAGGTCTCGACCTCCGCCCACCAGACGCCGCGATGCCCGAGGCAGATCCGATCCTTGTTGAGCGGTTCGGGGATGATGACGTGTTGCACCCGCTCGGGCGAGAAGTAGCCCCGCTCGGCCAAGTAAGCGACCCCGCCGAAGCCGCCGGTCTCTTCGTCCGCCGTGCCGGAAATCTCGATGGCGCCGCGATAGTCCGGCACTACGTCGGCAAAAACTTCGGCCGCGATGATCGAGGCGGCGAGCCCGCCCTTCATGTCACAGGTGCCACGGCCATAGATTCGACCATCCTTCAGTTCGCCGCCGAAGGGGTCGAAGGTCCAGCCGCGGCCGACCTCCACCACGTCGTGATGTGAATTGAAGTGTACGGTGTCGCCCGGCCCGACGCCCTCGCGACGCGCCACCACGTTCCAGCGCGGAAACTTGTCGCTGTCGCCTGGTTTGCCGTCGGCACGAATCAATTCAACGGTATAGCCGCGTTTGCTCAAGCGATCTGCGAGGTAGTCGCAGATCTCACGATAGTTGTTGCCCGGCGGATTGACCGTAGGGATGCGGATCAGATCCTGCGTCAGGGCGATCAGGTCGTCGCGCCGGGCGTCGATCTCGGCGGTGAGGCGCGGCTTCACGTCAGCCGGCAGGGAAGTTGTAATCGTCATGGCGCGGCAGACTGTTGCCCGCCGCGCGCCCTGTCAATGCGGCGCTCGCGCCGATCTTTGGTGGTCGCATTCGAACCGGAAAAGTCTGCAACTTTCCCTGAAACTGCTCCGGTCAGCTCGGCTCGTCGCCGATGGCGAGGATATTGCCCTCGGAGTCCTTGAACCAGGCCCCGTGATAGGGACCCATCTTCGCCAGGCCGTTCTCGGTCTTGAGCCCGGGAAAGTCGTACTCCTCGAACTTCACCCCGCGTTCCCGGAGCATCTTCATGTCGGCCGCAACATCGCTGGAGCTGAAGGCCATGGCGGTGTTCTGCGCCGTGCCCGCGAATTGGGTCTCGTAGAGCTGAAAGCCGGTGCCGCCGCCGAGCCGGTAGACGATGCCGATCGGCAGTTCCTCGGCTGGCTCGAGGCCAAGCTTGTCCCGGTACCAGGCCTTGGCGCGCGCCAGGTTCGATGCTGGAATGGTTGCGTAGGCACGATGGTCGGACAGAAGCATATTCTCCTCCGTTGCATGAGCCGCGGTTCGAGCTTACGCCTGCCTCCCACCCCTGAACATCCCGACGAGTCCTCATGCCCTTTGCTTCCCGCACGCCCGGCTCGGCCGACATCCTCTATGTGATGGCGCTCGACAACGAGTACGGCCCGCACCTCCGCTCGCGCATCACGCCGCTGATGACGGGTGTGGGTCCGGTGGAAGCGGCCATCGTGGTCACGCACGCGCTCGCCAAGCTCGATGCAGCAGGGAAGCTTCCGGCGCTGGTGGTGTCATTGGGCTCGGCCGGCTCTGCGAAGCTGGAGCAGACCGGGGTCTACCAGGCGACTTCGGTCGATTATCGCGACATGGACGCCTCGCCGCTTGGGTTCGAGCCGGGCGTCACCCCGCTGCTCGATCAGCCGGCTGTCATCCCGCTGGGGCCCCTGGTCCCCGGCATCGCCAAGGCGACGCTGTCGACGGGCGCCAACGTGGTGTCGGGTGGGGCGTACCAGCTGATCCAGGCCGACATGGTCGATATGGAGACCTACGCCGTGCTGCGGGCGTGCCAGCGCTTCAAGGTGCCCCTCATCGCGCTGCGCGGCATTTCCGACGGCGACGAGGAGCTCGGGCATCTCGACGACTGGAAGCGCTACCTGCACGTCGTCGACGAGAAGCTGGCGCATGCCGTCGATCTGCTCGAGGCGGCCATAGCGAACGGCACGCTCGAGTAGCTAGACCCGCTTGTTCTTCCGGCTGCGCTGCCAGTTGGTCCATTTGCGCTGCACCCAGAAGCTCAACCGGTTGAGCGGCCCCTGCAGGACCGGCAGGTCGAGCGCCAACAGGAACAGCCCGAGCGGCAGCATCCAGATGCCGAGCAGCGGCAGGAAGCTGAACACGCCGCCGAGAATCAGCACGATGCCGAGCGGGATGCGGACGATCCGCGAAGACGGCTTGCGGATCCACGCGAGAAAGCCGGTCGAGGCGGGCACGGCACGGCCGATCCTGTCGAACTGCCGGTGCAACCTCGCACCTTCCTTGCCTGTCATCGCGATCCCCTTTTTCCCAGTTGCTGCAACGCATTTGGTCATCCCGGCTGCCGCGTCAAACCGAGGGAGGTCGCTTTTTGTCCCGCTCGAGGCCTTGAAATCAGCGCTTCGTTCACCGGAGCACACGAAAGGCTTACTTCGACACGATCGAAAAACCGGTCTAGGATGCCGTTTGAGACGCAGTGGCGGTTACCGCCGGGCGTTAGCGAACGCCAAGCGGCGACCGTCCTGGCTCCCCATTTCGAGGAGGATGGAGATGGTCGGCTTTCACGTACTCACCAATGCGGAACGGCTCGATGTTCCCGAGATCCGCCGCATCGGTTTCGACGACCTCACAGGCGCCCTGGCCGAAGGCTGGCGGGATTTCTGGCAACGGCCCTCTCACCTGGCTTTCCTGGGGCTGATCTATCCGCTGGTCGGCGCCATGCTCGCCGTCTGGACCTCCGGCAACAATTCCTGGCCATTGCTGTTCCCGCTGATTTCCGGCTTTGCGCTGGTCGGCCCGTTCCTGGCGCTGCCGATCTACGAGATGAGCCGGCGGCAGGAGCAAGGCCTCGATACGCACTGGCGCGCCGCCTTCGATGTCTTCAAGACCCCGGCCTTCGCTTCGATCGCCGCGCTCGGCGTAATGATGCTGATCGTCTTCACCGTCTGGCTGATGACGGCCCAGTTCATCTACGAGTCGTTCTTCGGGCCTGGCTCGCCGCCGACGCTAATGGCCTTCGTCAACGAGGTGCTCACTACGTCCCAGGGCCAGCAACTGATGATCTGGGGCAACCTGATCGGCTTCCTGTTCGCGGCCTTCGTCCTCGCCACCATGGTGGTTTCGATCCCGTTGCTGCTTGATCGCGATCTCGGCACTGCCATCGCCGTGCAGACCTCGCTGCGCGTGACGCTGAAGAACCCGCTGCAGATTGCCACCTGGGGCTTCATCGTCGCCGCGCTGCTGGTCATCGGCACCATTCCGCTGCTGGTCGGGCTCAGCATCGTGGTCCCGGTGCTCGGCCACGCCACCTGGCACCTCTATCGGCGCGCCGTGGTTCCGGCAGGCGGCCATTAACTTCTCGTTAATGGATTGCGCTCAATCTTATCGAGCTTAAGTAGAGGGCAGGATGATGCTACCGCCGGTAGCCCTGCCCTCGCCCAGTTTCCGGAACCCCGTAACCCGCTGCTGCGTTAGCGCCTCACACACCTGAGGAGCTTCAGCCATGGCCCATTCCCGCCGGTTCGATCTGTCCCATTTCACCGATAATGCCCAGGACCGCTTCGGCCGGCAGTTTGCGAGCCTGGCGCGCGACGCGAGCCAGCTCTCGAACGCATTGGCGCACTACAGTAATGGCGCTCGACATGATGTGAGCCACCTGGCGCACGACTTTGCCGATGAGGCGCTGCATCAGGGCGCAGTGGCGGCGCGGGCGCTGGGCAAGCAGGCATGGAAGGCGGGCAAAGCGGTGCGGCGAGACCCTGCGCCGACCATGGCCGCTCTGGTAGGGCTCGCCTGTCTCGTCACCCTGGTGATGGCGTCGGGCAATCGCCGCCGCTGACATCCTCAACGCACTCTTAACTCCGGCACGTGCATTCTAGAGAGCGCGGGCGCGTCAGCCCGGCTCCTTAGTTGTGTTTGCGTTCTGGAGTCATCGTTGGCAGGGTCACTCAAGCTGCTGTTTGCGGCGCCGATGCTGTTAAGCCTCGTCGCCGGCTGCGCCACATTCTCCCTCGGCGGACTATCGTCACGCGACTGCCTGGCGCGGGCCATGTATTTCGAATCCAACCGCTCCAGCGAAGACGGCATGCTGGCCGTCGGCACAGTGGTGATGAACCGCGTTGCCGACAAGCGCTACCCGCAATCGGTCTGTGGCGTGGTCGGGCAAAAGAACCAGTTCGCACCAGGTGTGTTGTCCAAGAAGATGACCGAAAAGCGCTCTGCGGCACTGGCCTACAACGTCGCCGATCGGGTGCTGCGTGGCGCCCGCCATCCGACGCTGTCACGCGATGTGAAGCACTTCCACACTGCCGGTTACCGGTTCTCGTACAACAACATGTTCTACGTGCTGGAAGCAGGCGGGAACAATTTCTACGAGAAGCGCAAGGCCGGCACGTTCACCAACGACCCGTTCTCGGCGCTCGCCTACTGGTAAGAGCGCTTGAGCATTTCATCCTTGAGTTGCGCTGGGTGATAGACCTGCCCACGGCGTCATCCCCGCGCAGGCGGGGACCCAGTGGGATCTCTCAGCCTCAGCGGGTGCCGCGGCATCCCACCAGGTTCCCGCCTGCGCGGGAATGACGTCGGTGATGGGCGGGCTGAGACAGTGTGCCTCGCTGGATGGTGTTGAGCCGCCTCGCCGACTGCTGCATCTCGATGGTGAAGCGCTCTAAACCACCGGCGCTGGCAGCGGCGGCGCGCCCAGTCCGAAAAAGCTGAGCACCACGCCGACCGTCCAGGTGATCAGCACCCAATAGATGCCACCAACCACCACGGTGGAGACGATCCCGACCAAGGCTCCCAGGACGATCCAGACACCGTCGCGTTCGAGCAGGCCGAGGGCGATGATGCAGATAGCGATCGACGGCGCCATGTTGGCCCCTGGGATCGGCAGCAGCACCAGCAATGCCATGACGAAGGCCACGAAGCCGAAGAAGTAAACCGCCGGGCGTTTGGCCAGAAACTCGAAGCGCGGCTTCATGATGCCTTCAGCCCGGGCCAGCCAGGGCGAGGCCGCCTTCATGACGCGGTGGAAGTCGACACGGCTCAGCGAACGGTCGGTAATGATCCGTGGCAACCAGGCGTTCATCCCCAACATCAACTGGGCAGTGAGGAACACCAGTGGCGCGCCGACGATCGCCGACACGCCGGGCGGCATCGGCAGGGCGGTGATGATGGCGAAAACGAACATCAGCGCACCGAGCGCCCGCCGCTTCAGCGCGGTCAACAGGTCGCCGATCGATATCCGTTCTCGATCCTCCGCCAACGCAATGGCCATAAGGATGGCCGAGAGGCGGTCCGCCCCCTCGGCCTTGTCTACCTTCGATAGGTCAATCTCAGCGTGCGGTTCTGTCATCGGACCTGATCATGCCCAACGATTCCCCGATGGAGCAACCCCATGGGGCTGCGTCAGAAATCTCCGCCCATGTCGAAACCGCCGCCGTCACCACCTCCCAGATCGCCCCAATCGCCGCCAGACTGGTCGCCGCTGTCCCCAGCACCACCCTGATCGTGGTCGTTGACATTGTCGTTACCGGTATCGGTTGACGCCTGGTCGTTGGCAGAGCTTTCAACAGCATGCGCGCTGCCGGCACCGAACAGCGAACCGATGGCGCTACCGAGCAAGACACCACCGGCAACGCCCAACGCGGTCTGCGCGGCGCCGGCGAGGAAGCCGCCGCCCTGCCCCATCTGCCCGCGCTGGTTGCGGGTATCGACCGGGTCGTCCTGACGATCCCAGGGGCTGCGGTTCCGCTGCACCTGCCGGTTGTCGTCGGTGCGGTTCTGGCGGCCGCGACCATCGTCGAACAGGCCACCGAACATGCCGCCGCGCCCCTTCTCCTCGACTTCGCGTTCCAGCTCCTCGATGCGCCGCTCCGCGACCTCGAGGGCGTGCTGCTGCACCAGAATGGTCTGCGCCATATAGTATGGTGCGCCCGGCTGCCGGACGATCTCGCGGTCGATCAGGTCCTGCGCTTCAGGATCGCGCTGCGGGTTCTTGCGCTCGACATCGGCAAGTCGATCGAACAGGCCCTCGATGGCGCGGCGGTCTTCAGGGTTCAGCATCTTCAAGCTCCAATGTTGAACGAGTGGGTAGGACATGGGGACCACCGGGGCACCTCACAATGGGTCAGCCGGCCAAAATTGGACATCGCCCGGCGCAGGGCCGCTGGGGCAGGAATGTCCATTGACTTGCCGCAGCGGTCGGCGAAGCTTTGCGAAGTACCAGCGAGGCCAGCATGGCGAACGACGACGATCTCCCCCAAGACAGCAAGCTCACCAAGACCAAGTCGCGTTGGGCGGAACTGGGCAAATTTCTCACCGGGCAGCGGGCACGACCCGAGGATGCCCGCCTGCCGCCTGGCCAGCACCTGGTCAAGAACTGGCCCATCCTCGACCTCGGGCAGACTCCCAACGTCCCCAAGGAGGTCTGGCGGCTCGACATCGCGGGCGCGGTCGAGCGGCCGCAGACCTGGTCGTTCGACGACCTGATGGCGCAGCCGCAAGCCGACAAGCTCAGCGATATCCATTGTGTCACCAGTTGGTCGCGCTACGATAATCACTGGAAGGGCGTGACCACGCATCAGTTGATGGACGCGGTCGGGGTGAAGCCCGAGGCACGCTTCGTGCTGTTCGGCTCCAATGACGGCTACACCACGAATATGGCGATCGAGGACTTTGCCTCCGAGGATGCGCTGATCGCCCATAGCTGGGAAGGCGAACCGCTCAGCCGCGACCATGGCGGACCCGTACGGCTGGTGGTGCCGCACCTCTATTTCTGGAAGAGTCCGAAATGGTTGAAGCGTATCGAGTTCGCCGAGCGCGATCACCGCGGCTTCTGGGAGGTGCGTGGCTATCATAATCACGCGGACCCCTGGAAGGAAGAGCGCTACTCCTGATCGAGCCGCCGCAGCGCCCGCACCAGTTGCAACCGCCCGCGTGCTCGCTGCAAAGCGGTATTGCGGACCAGGACCACCCGCGCATCCGCGAGGTCGAGCGTAACCGAGAAGGTGCCAAGTCGGGGCGGCTCCCCGGTCCGCGGCCCTATGACCCGGCGGACACGTTGCACCGAAACCGGGCGAGTTCGCCACGGCAACGGGACGCCGATGTAGTAGGTCGTGCCCGCTGCAGCGAGGGTCCGTTCGACCTCCGCCAAGCTGCAGCGCTCCCCGATCTCGGCTTCCTCGGTCACCCGTCGATAGAAGCCACCCAGTTGGGGGCTCGCCTCCGTTGCCCCCTCGAGAAAGGCAGGCAAGGCCGCAGCGGCGAGGCGACGGCAGGCGGCAGCGTGCTGTGCGATCCACACCGCGTAGCAACGCTGAGCTGCATCAAAGGGCAGCGGCTGTTGGGCGATGATCGGTCCCTCGTCGATACCGGACGACAACACATGGGCGGTGACACCGGACGCTGCGTTCTCCTGGCCATCGAGCAGCGCCCCCAGCAAGGGCGAGGGGCCGCGATAGGCGGGAAGCAGCGAAGGATGGAAGTTCACCGCGCGGCGGCCGAACAGCTCGAGCAGGCCCGGCGGCACGATCATCATGGTCATGCAGGTGATCAGCGTATCCACGCCGAGCGCCGCGATTGCCGCTTTTGCGCCGCTCCAGTCGCGCAGGCGCGGCACGCTCACGGCTGGGATGGCGTGACGCTGCAAAAGCCGCCGTGCACTCCAGCGCGGGGAGATGACGTCGGCCAGTCGCAGCCTGGCGGCTGGATCGGCCGACGTCCAGAATGCGGCAACCGAGTGGCCACTCTCGAGCCAGCCTCGCAGGGCGCCGGCAGCGAGAAGGCCATCAGAGCCGATGAAGAGCGCCCGGGCCGTGTCAGCCGCCCGTAAAGTCGCGCTTGCCGATCGGCACGCCATTGTGACGCAGGATCGCGTACGCCGAGGTGATGTGGAAGAATATCTGCGGCACGGCGTTGAGGGTCACGTGCTCGATCGCCGGCACCTGCGTATCCTCGCCACGCACTTTCAGCGTCAGCATCTTGCCCTCGCTGCCCTCCAGATCGGCCTCGGAGAAGGATGCGACGAACTCGAGCGCCTTCCGGATGCGGGCGCGGAGGTCGGCCAGCGTCGTCTCGTTATCTTCCCAGCTCGGCGGCGTACGGCCGGTCAGCCGCGCCAGGGTGAACTTGATACGGTCGGTGGTGGATTGCACCTGGAACGACAGCGGATGCATATCGGGCGCCAGGCGCGACGCCACCAGCACCTCCGGCTTGATCTTGCGCTCGGCGGCGTTGACCTCGGCCTTCACCAGGATGGCGTCGAGGTTGTTCAGGTAGCGCGTGAACACCGGAACGGTGATCGCGTACATGGAAAGCGGCATAACTAGTCCTCAAGGGTTGGTCAGGCAGAAATCACCAGCTGTGGTCGACGCTGCGTTCGCGCGGCTGGGGCTGGGCGATGGCAGGCCAGTAATAGTCCTCGGGCAGAACGACCTGGAAATCATAGGTGACGAGCTTGTCGCCATCGACCGCGATGGCGATCGTGTGCGAACCGACGGGGTCGCCCGGGGCAACACACCAGCTGTGACTGAACCAGCCCTCGTCGTCGAGTTCGGGAGCAAAGGTCCGCGTGGCGACCCTGCCGTCCGCGGAAATGTCGATGCCATCGTCGGGGTCAGTCAGCAGCGTCCCCCAATCCTCGAGCGGCACCGGCAGGCTCAGGATCTCGGTAGCGATCTTGGGGGCGCTGCCCTCGGCCAGCCTGACGTACCAGTTGTAGCAGGCGTTGCCCGGCAGCAGCGGCACGACCGTGTCGTTCAGCACCTCGTCTTCGCCTGCATAGCGAAAGGTAACCTGAAACACCGATTCGGTCATTTCTGCTGCCAAGGACGGCGCCCCGGCGAGCGTCACAGACAACAGTGCGATGGCTGAAACCGGCAGTCGCATGATCCCTCCCGCGTGCCGGGCGAAACATAGCGGCAAGCCGCTGAGGCCGGAAGCAAATTTGTCGTGCCCCTCGCCGCGTCGTCCGACCGCTGACATAGTTTCTCGCCAACAGGAGTTTTTCAGGATGCGCCGACTGCTGACCGTACTTGCCGCCGTTGCCGTGACGACCCCAGCCTTGGCCCAGGACTACGACGACTTCGTGCCTACCACGGAGCTCAGCACCGCCACCGAGACGCCTCCCGACACCGCGTTGGTCCTCCGGCTCTTCACCCTCGCCTTCACCGAGCCCTGCAACGCAGCGATCGACGGTGGCTATGGCGGTACCGAACCGCAGGTGTTCGACCTCACCTATAGGGGCAGCTACGACGAACCGGACGCGCCGGAGCGCAAGTTCCGGCTCTACCAGTTCAACTGCAATGGCGGCGCCTACAATGTCAGCTCGGTGTTCTATGCCTGGGACGAGCTCGACGGACTGCAGCCGCTGAGCCTGCCGTCCCCGAACGTCAAGCCGACCTACGATGAGAACGCCGGCGATGGTGACGGCAAGCTGACCAAGCTCGAGCTCACCGGCATAACGGCCAGCTTTCTCGTCACCAATGCGGAAGTGGACCCAAAAACGGGGACGATCGCAGCCACGGCGTACTGGCGCGGAATCGGCGATGCCTCGAGCACCGGCGTGTGGTCGCTGGCCGACGGCGAGTACCAACTCGTCACCTACGACGTCGATGCATCCTATGATGGCGAGGTGAACCCGGTCCGCGTCTTCGACCGTTCGGAACCCGAAGACATTGCTCTGCCGCAATAGGCAGCGGGGCTACGCGCAGATACGCGAACTCTTCGGTAAGCATTGAAGCAATGTGAGTGCGTCGGTCATATTGTGCTCGGTTTCAAGGTGTTAGCCTCGCAACCGCGGACGTTGCCGATCTCCGGCAGCGCATTGGAGAAGCCTGATGAGCGTCATTCGATATCTTGCCGGCCTCGCTGCCGGCCTGCTGGTCGTACTGGCCGTTCTGACCCCGACCTATGCCCAGGACATGAATACCAGGGTGATCGTGCCTGACGTACCCGGTGGCGCGTTGTTCACTGGCTGCTACCAGGTGCAGCAGCGGCTTTACGGCCCCTATCGCATGAGTTTCTGCCTCGAGCAGCGCGGTACCTATTCGGTGCGCGGCGGTGGCGTGCGCTGTGACGGCCGGTTGAACTGGTCGGCCAAAGGCCGCGACATCAATGTCAAGCTGCAACGCACCTCGTGCGGCAACGGCGTGGCCTGGAGCGGCGATAGCATGACCTGCCGCGGCGGCAACCTGCTGCCGGCTTTCCTCGCCCGCATCATCGTGCCCGACCTGCCGGTGCTGCAGACTTTGCGCTGCACCTACACGCCATCGGTCCGCGGTGAGAAGCCGGTGCAGATCACTGCCCGCCGCGTCGACTGACGTCGCGGACCGACATCGCCCCGTCATCGCCACAAAATAAGAGGGCCACGAACCATCTCTGGTTCGTGGCCCTGAGAAGCGCCGGCCGCACTGTTGAGGGCTTGGGGGCAGCGGCGGGCAACTTCTCCTGCGTTCACCGGTGCATGGGTCGTTTGCAGTAGTCCGATGAACTCCTCACTAAGATGGGATGAGTTTGCGGCAGGAGAAGAGCCTTCACCGGAAGGTGAAGTAGATGAACTGCCGGTAAGGTGGGCCGATTGCTCAACTGCCGCGAAGCCCCTAAGGATGGGTTGCAAAGCGGCGTCTCACGCCGCCCGGCGTGCTCTGCATCGCCTTGCCAACGAGAAGAACATGGACACCATCACTCCCCCGGGCCTGCCGCAGAAGGCGTTCACCGATCCGCAGGCCGCCTGGGCCTATGTCGCCGAAATCTATCACCGCAACACCGGCTTCATCCGCGAACAACTGCTCGGCCTGACGCGCGGGCGCGTCCCCAAGGGCCGGGTCCGGGCGTTCTATCCCGAAGTGCAGGTGACCTCGCGCAGCTACGGCAAGACCGACAGCACCCTGCCCTACGGCTACCTGCACACACCGGGCATCTACCGGACCACCATCACGGCGCCGGACCTGTTCAAGAACTACCTCATCGAGCAGTTCGACGTGATCCTCAGAAATCACGGTGGCGCCATCGAAGTAGGCGAATCCTCGACCCGCATTCCGCTGCACTTCGCCATTCCCTCGACCGAGCGGATCGACGGCGAGGCGATCAACGCCCTGCCGATCCCGCTGCGCGATCTGTTCGACGTGCCGGACCTGCAGGACACCGACGACGAGATCGCCAACGGCACGTTCGTACCGCCGCCCGGCGGCCCCTATCCGCTGGCGCATTTCACCGCGCCGCGCGTCGACTATTCGCTGCAACGGCTCAGCCACTACACCGGCACTGAAGCCGACCATTTCCAGAATTTCGTGATCTTCACGAACTACGGCTTCTACATGGATGAGTTCGCCCGCGTGGCCGAGCGCTACATGCAGGAGGGCCATCCGGAGTATGACAGCTTCGTCGAGCCCGGCGGCTTCGTGACGCTCAACCAACGGCTGGGGGGTGGGACCTCGGGCCTGCGCGCCACGCGCGTCCCGCAGATGCCGGCGCTGCACCTCACCATGCCGCGCAACCGTGGCATCACCATCGTCAACATCGGTGTCGGGCCGTCCAACGCCAAGACCATCACCGACCACATCGCAGTACTGCGGCCGCATGCCTGGATCATGCTCGGCCATTGCGCGGGCCTGCGCAACTCGCAGGAGCTCGGCGACTACGTGCTGGCGCACGCCTATCTGCGTGAAGACCATGTGCTCGACGCCGACCTGCCGGTGACCGTGCCGATCCCGGCGCTCGCCGAAGTGCAGGTAGCGCTCGAAAAGGCCGTGGCCGAGATTACCCATCTCGAGGGCATCGAGACCAAGCGCATCATGCGTACCGGTACGGTCGCCACTTTCGACAATCGCAACTGGGAGCTGCGCGACCAGGCCGAGATTACCCGGCAGCTGTCACAGTCACGTGCTGTGGCGCTCGACATGGAATCGGCCACCATAGCCGCCAACGGCTTCCGCTTCCGCGTCCCCTACGGCACCCTGCTCTGTGTCTCGGACAAGCCGCTGCACGGCGAGCTGAAGCTCCCCGGCATGGCGTCTGACTTCTACCGCACGCAGGTGAACCGCCATTTCCAGATCGGATTGCGCGCGATGGAGATCCTCCGCGACCAGCCCCCGGAACGGCTACACTCCCGCAAACTCCGGAGCTTTGCGGAGACGGCGTTCCAGTAGCGATCTTGCAATAAGGCGGGCGTACCCTATCCTTTAGTCAGGAGACTTGAGATGCGCCCGTCGGAGATTTTTGAGAGAAAGCGACAGTTTGTTCGCGAAGCGGTCGCCCGCTACCGCACTACAAACCCACGCATCTTTGGGTCCGTTCTGCATGGCACCGACCGAGAGGACAGCGACATCGACATCCTCATCGACACGTTGCCGGGCGCGACGTTGTTTGACCTGATTGGCCTAGAGAATGAGCTTAAGGACGAACTTGGCGTTCCGGTTCAGGTGCTCACACCGAATGAGCTCGGAAGACGCTTTCGGCACCGCGTGCTCGCCGAGGCTCAGCCAGTTTGACCGACGAGCGCATCGCCAGCCACCTGGACGCAATTTATGACGCGGCTGTAGGCCGCCGCGGAAATCGTTGCGGGGCAATCAAAGTCCGAGTTTCTGGCCGACCGAAAGTCCAAGCTGGCGGGCGTCATGACGCTCATCATCATTGGTGAGGCCGCAGTCCGCATCAGCAAGCGCTCCCAAGACTACATCGACGCGCACACCGAGATTCCATGGGAGAAAATCCGCGGATTTCGTAACCGAGGCGCTCACGGCTACGACGATCTCGACTTCGAGATCGTATGGGACGCTCTGACCGCCGACGTCCCGGTACTGCTCCAACAGGTTACGGTGCTGCTTGGCGAGTTTGGAGGGCCCTTGCCACCGGACTACAGCGGCTCGTAGTCGATCTCGAGGAACTTCTCGACTTCGCGATCCCAGCGCTCCTTGACGAACTTCACGTGCTTGGGGTGTTCGTTGTAGGTCGTGTAGGCAGCCTGGTCGGCGAACTCCATCGAGAAGCCGAACTCGTAGTCGTTCTTCTTCGAGGTCTGCCGCAGCTGCTCGAATTTCTTTACGCCGGGGATCTCCTTGAGCACCATGGCGTCGCGGAGAAAGGCCTTCTCCATCAATGAACCGTGGGCGTGCTTCAAATTGAATACGACAGTATGCCGGATCATCAGGTCCTCTCCCCCAATGCTACCGCTTCGCTGGCGGCAATTGCCGTCATATTGACGATTCCACGGCTGGTGGTCGAGGGGGCAAGGATGTGGGCCGGGGCGCGCGGTCCCATCAGGATCGGTCCAACTGCCAGCGCGTTGTTCATTTCCTTGAGCAGCGTCATCGACAGGTTGGCGCTGTCGAGGTTGGGGAACAGCAAGAGGTTCGCCTCGCCCTTCAGCACCGATTCCGGGATGTAGCGGCTGCGCAGCTCGTCGTTGAGCGCCAGGTCGCCCTGCATTTCACCCTCGACGATCATTCCGGGCGCCACGACTTTCAGCTTCTGGTAGGCCTCGCGCATCTTGAAGGCGGTGTCGCCGTCGCGCGAGCCGAAATTCGAATAGCTGAGCAGCGCCGCCTTGGCTTCGATGTTGAAGCGCTTGAGGTGGTCGCGCGCCTGCAAGGCGATGGCCACCAGCTCGTCCGGGGTCGGATCCATGTTGACGTAGGTGTCGGCAAGGAAGAACACGCCGCGCGGCATGATCAGCATCGACAGGGCCGAGACGTCCTTTACCCCTTCCTGCAGCCCGATGATCGAGCGGATGTCGCGCACATGCTTGATGAAGCGGCCCTGGAAGCCGCAGAGCATGGCATCGGCATCGCCGCGCTTCACCGACAGCGCCGCGATCACCGTCGTGTTGGTGCGCACGATGGTGCGGGCGATGTCCGGGGTGACGCCGTTGCGGCCTACCAAGGAGTGGAACAGCTCGACATAGTCGCGATAGCGCGGATCGTCCTCCGGGTTCACCACCTCGAAGTCGCGGCCCGGCTTGATGGTCAGCCCGAAGCGCTGCAGCCGGCTCTCGATCACCTGCGGGCGGCCGATCAGGATCGGCAGCGCCATGCGGTCCTCGATCATCACCTGGGCGGCGCGCAGCACCCGCTCATCCTCGCCGTCGGCGAAGGCGATGCGCTTCTGCTGGCCGATCACCTTGTCGATCACCGGCTTCATCACGAGGCCGGAGCGGAAGACGAAGCGGTTGAGGCTATCGTGATAGGCCTGGAAATCGGTGATCGGGCGCTTGGCCACACCCGACTCCATCGCTGCCCGCGCCACGGCCGGCGCGATGCGAAGGATCAGGCGCTGGTCGAAGGGGTTCGGAATGATGTGCTCGGGCCCATAAACAGCCGGCTGCCCCGAGGGCGACACCTCCAACCCCGGATCATGCGCAAGCTTGGCGATGGCCTGGGCCGCCGCAAGCTTCATCTCCTCGTTGATGGTGGTGGCGCCGACGTCGAGCGCGCCGCGGAAGATGAAGGGGAAGCAGAGGACGTTATTGACCTGGTTGGGATAGTCCGACCGCCCGGTGCAAACCATGGCATCCGGTCGAATTTCCTTGGCCACCTCGGGCATGATCTCCGGGTTGGGGTTGGCGAGCGCCAGGATCAACGGGCTTGGGCCCATCTTCTCAAGCATCTCGGGCTTCAACGCGCCTGCTGCCGAAAGACCAAGGAAAATGTCAGCACCATCGATCACTTCGGCCAGCGTCGTGGCATTGGACTGCCGGCAGAAGCGGCCACGCCACTTGTCGTTCACGTCGTCGCGCTTGTCGGTCAGCAGCCCATCCTTGTCGGCCACCCAGATGTTCTCGAGCCGGGCGCCTAGCGCCACGAGAATGTTGAGGCAGGCGATCGCCGCCGCCCCCGCCCCGGACGTGCAGATTTTCACGTCCTCGATCTTCTTGCCGCTGAGCTCGAGCCCGTTCAGCACCGCGGCGCCGACGATGATAGCGGTGCCGTGCTGATCGTCATGGAACACCGGGATCTTCATGCGCTCGCGCAGGGCTTCCTCGATGGCGAAGCACTCGGGCGCCTTGATGTCCTCGAGGTTGATGCCGCCGAAGGTCGGCTCGAGCGGCCGCACCACTTCGATGAATTTCTGCGGGTCGGTTTCGTCGATCTCGATGTCGAACACATCGATGCCGGCGAACTTCTTGAACAGGACGGCCTTGCCCTCCATCACCGGCTTACTGGCCAGCGCGCCGATGTTGCCGAGACCCAAAACCGCCGTGCCGTTCGAGATCACCGCCACGAGGTTGCCGCGCGACGTGTACTTGGTCACCGCCTCGGGATCGACAGCGATCTCCTCGCAGGGCGCTGCGACGCCGGGCGAATAGGCCAGCGACAGGTCGCGCTGGTTGCCGAGCGGCTTGGTCGCCTGAATCTCCAGCTTTCCGGGCTTGGGGAACTGGTGGAAATGCAGCGCCGCCTCGCGCAGCGCCTTCTTCTGTTCGGTCACGTCGGCAGACATCAACACCCTCCCGGAAACCCCCGAGTGAGTGCCACTAATCGAGGGCGATGAAAAGGCGGGTATCGAGGGAAACTGAGGGTGAGATTTCCTCCATCGTTTCCCCCCGCCACCGGGGTCATCCCCCGAGCATGACCCGCCGAGCAGCCCTAAGCCGCGTTCACCTCCACCAGCCCCGGCAGGACCACAGGAGCATTCAGGGCCCGCGCCAGATCGCGGAAGGCGCCGGCCTTCAACGCCGGGGCGAACAGGTAGCCCTGTGCCTGCACGACGCCGCGGGCCCGCAGATAGAGCGCCTGCGCCTCGGTCTCGACGCCCTCTGCCACGATTTCCGTGCCGAGGTCGCGGGCCATGGCGATCAGTCCATCGAGCACCGGCACCGCCGCCCCCTCTGGCTTGATCATATCCACGAACACCCGGTCGATCTTCACCACGTCGACGCCGAGCGTCTGAAGATATGCGAGGTTGGAGTGCCCGGTGCCGGCATCGTCCATGGCGAGTTTGCAACCCAAAGCATGCAGGCCGGCGATAACGCTCTGCGCCTGCGCCATCTTCTCAAGCGGCTTGCGCTCGGTGATCTCGAACACCAGCTGACGAAAGCTGATCGCAGAGTTGGCAAAGATCGTGTGCACGTCGTCGACGATGTTGCCGTCCCGGAAATGGCCTTCGAACAGGTTGACCGAGATCTTGAGGGCCGGCATGTCGGCGCAGAGCGTACCGAGATCGGTCTTGACCTGCTGCATCAGGCTGACGGTCATCGGCAGCGCCAAACCGGTGACTTCGGCATAGTCGATGAAGGCGCCTGGCGGCACCACCTCGCCGCTCTTCTTTTCCCACCGGCACAGCACCTCGCAGCCGGCGAGCGCGCCCGTCCTGAGGTTGATCACCGGCTGGTAGTAGGGTTTCAGTTCGCCAGCGGCGATCGCCCGCTCAAGGTCGAAGGCCGGCAGGTCCGAGCGCCTCACATATTGCAACGCCAGGATCAGGAAGGCGCCGCACATCAGGGCAGCAACGACGGTGAAGCTTGCGTCGAGATCGCTGTAGTCGGCCCTCACCATGGCGAACGGCACCGCCGCCGTCACCCGGATCGGCAGCTCGCCGGCAAAACTCTCCGCCGTGACGAACTCGATCTCCCCAGCATTGTCATAGGCCTTGGGGTCGCCGACGGTAACGATCTCCGCCCCGTCCGTCAGCGCAACCCGCACCATCGAGGTCGGCTTCAACCCGTTCAGCAGGCTATCAGGCTCAGCCGCGAGAATCGGCACGAACGCCGAGACCTTTCGGGTTGTGCCGAAGGCCTGAGTGACCTTGAGCACTGGCATCCGCAGGTCGGCGAATTTTGCCACCTCGATGGTCTCGGTCTGGTTGGGTACCGATAGCGGGCGCGACAATGGCGAGTATTTCACGTCCTTGCCGAGCGCATCGCAATACTGCACGCCGTCGGCATTCTCGACCAGCACCTGCTTGAGGTAGAGGCTTACCTCCATCTGCCGATGCACATTGGCGATGAAGCTGGGGGTGCAAAGCGATGGGCTCTCAGCGAGGATGCGCCTTAGCGAAGATATCGCGTCATAGGCCGTTGCCTGGACCCGGCTCGCCACTGCGTCGACCGACTGCTGCAACAGCGCCCTCTCGCGCACCCGCACATAGGAATCGAGCACGAAATCCACGGCCATGACCGGCAGGAACGCGGCAATGGCCGCGAGCAGCATCAGCACATTGACATACCTGGATTTCAAACGAATCCGCCCCCGACGGAGATAGGCAACAAATGCCTAGCGGGGCGCTGGTTTACGGATCGTTAACGACGAGGGCTGCGGTGTTTCGTTTCGGAGCAAGCCGATAGAGACGGCCCCCTCCCATCCTCCCCCATGAAGGGGGAGGCGCCGCATCGAGTGCCAGGCACGATCGCGTCACAAATCCGACTCTTCACCTCCCCCTTCATGGGGGAGGCCGGGAGGAGGCCGTCTCTATCAGTAAGAAAGGAAGGGCGCCCGAAGGCGCCCATTCTTACTTGTTGTCGGCGATCACCCGCACATGCAGTTCGCGCAGCTGCTTGGGTTCGGCCGGGCTCGGGGCGCCCATCAGCAGGTCTTCGGCCTGCTGGTTCATCGGGAACAGCGTGATCTCGCGCAGGTTCTGCGCGCCACAGATCAGCATGACGATGCGATCGATGCCAAAGGCCGCGCCGCCGTGCGGCGGGGCGCCGTACTGGAAGGCGCGGTAGAGGCCGCCGAACTGCTGCTCGACTTCGGTGCGCGACTTGCCGGTCAGCTCGAACGCCTTGACCATGGTCTCAGGCAACTGGTTGCGGATCGACCCCGAGGCGATCTCGAAGCCGTTGCACACCGCGTCGTACTGGAACGCCTTGATGGTCAACGGATCCTGAGTGTTCAGCGCCTCGATGCCGCCCCGCGGCATGGAGAACGGGTTATGAGCGAAGTCGAGGCGCTTTTCTTCCTCGCTCCACTCGTAGAATGGGAAGTCGACGATCCAGCACAGCTTGAACTGGTCGAGCTGGGTGAGGTTCAGGTCGAGGCCGATCTTCACTCGCGCCTCACCGGCGAACTTGTACATCTTGTCGGGGCGGCCGAGCACGAAGAACACGGCATCGCCATCGGCAAGGCCGAGCTGCGTACGGATTGCCGCGGTGCGCTCTTCGCCAATGTTCTTGGCGACGGGACCCGAACCGGCGCCATCCTTGAAGAAGATGTAGCCGAGACCCGGCTGGCCCTGGCCTTGCGCCCAAGCGTTCATGCGGTCGCAGAAAGCTCGGCTGCCACCGGTCTTGGCCGGGATGGCCCAGACTTCCACCTTGGCGTCGCTGGCGATCTGGTTGGCGAAGACACCGAAACCGGAGCCACGGAAGTGTTCGGTGACTTCCTGCATCTCGATCGGGTTGCGCAGGTCCGGCTTGTCCGAGCCGTAGGTGCGCACCGCCGTGTCGTAGGGGATGCGCGGCCATTCCCTGGTCACCGGCTTGCCGTCGGCGAACTCCTCGAACAACCCGGTGATGACCGGCTGCATGGTGTCCCAGATCTCTTCCTGGGTGACGAAGCTCATCTCGAGGTCGAGCTGGTAGAACTCGCCCGGCAGGCGATCGGCGCGCGGATCTTCGTCGCGGAAGCATGGCGCGATCTGGAAGTAGCGATCGAAGCCGGCCACCATCAGCAGCTGCTTGTACTGCTGCGGCGCCTGCGGCAGGGCGAAGAACTTGCCGGGGTGGATGCGGCTCGGCACCAGGAAGTCGCGGGCGCCTTCCGGCGACGACGCAGTGAGGATCGGGGTCGAGTATTCGGCAAAGCCGATATCGCCCATGCGGCGGCGCATCGACGAGATCACCTTGGTGCGCTTGACGATGTTGGCATGCAACGTTTCCCGACGCAGGTCGAGGAAGCGGTACTTCAGCCGGATATCTTCGGGGTAGTCAGGCTCGGCGAACACCGGCAGCGGCAGCTCGGTGGCCTCGCTCAGCACTTCGAGCTCGCGGATGAACACTTCGACTTCGCCCGTGGGCTGTTTGGCGTTCACCGTCTCTGGCGTACGCTGCTTCACTTCGCCATCGACGCGGATCACCCACTCGGAGCGCACCGTTTCGGCCAGCTTGAACGCCTTGGAATCAGGGTCGATCACCAGCTGGGTCAGCCCATAGTGGTCGCGCAGGTCGATGAACAGCAGCCCGCCGTGATCGCGGACGCGATGCACCCAGCCACTGAGCCGCACATTATTGCCCACGTCACCCTGACGAAGGGCGGCGCAGGTGTGGGTGCGATAGCGGTGCATTTCACTCATCTCTTGTCTCTGAGGCAGGCGGATTCCGGGGCCGGACAAGCGCATGCGAGGGCGCAATTGTCAAGTTGAGCCGACCCGGCGCGAGCCGGCACGAACCGGTTGCAGGTGGAATCGTACGCCGATCGACAGTGACTTATTCGCCACTCTTTGCTCGCCATTCGTCTCCCCCACTGTTATTCAGGTTCAAAAGCCTTGTGACGAAAGAGTCTTGATGGAGCTCATTACTTCGACCGACGTACTCGCCGCCTTCTCCAAGCGGGCCGCCGGTTATGATTTCGTGACGGTCGATACCGAGTTCCTGCGCGAAACGACCTACTGGCCGAAGCTCTGCTTGCTGCAGGCGGCAACCCTCGACGAAGCGGTCCTGATCGATCCGCTCGCTCCCGGCCTCGATTTGTCGCCCTTCTTCAAGCTCCTCGCCAATGACAAGGTCCGCAAAGTGTTCCACGCGGCCCGGCAGGACATCGAAATCTTCGTCAAGCTTACCGGCAAGGTGCCGGCCAATATCTTCGATACGCAGGTCGCTGCCTCGGTTTGCGGCTTCGGCGACAGCGTCAGCTACGACAACCTGGTCCGCTCGATCACCAAGGTCGAGCTCGACAAATCCTCCCGCTTCACCGACTGGTCGGCCCGGCCGCTGACCGAAAAGCAGAAGGTCTACGCCCTGGCGGACGTGACGCACCTGCGTGATGTGTATGCAGCGCTGGTCAAGCAGGTCGACGATACCGGCCGGTGGGACTGGGTGGAGGATGAACTCGCAGTACTCGAGTCGATCCACACCTATGTGGTGCAGCCCGAGCACGCCTGGGAGCGGTTGAAAGCCCGTCTCGCCAAGCCTCGTGATGTCGCGGCGCTGAAGGCGCTCGCTGCCTGGCGCGAGCAGCGCGCCCAGGATACCGACCAGCCGCGCAGCCGCATCCTCAAGGATGACGCGCTGATCGAGCTCGCCATGCAGCGTCCGCTCAACCCGGAGAGTTTCGACAAGCTGCGCGCCGTGCAGCGCGGCTATGGCCGCTCTTCGGCCGCCGCCGAGATCGTCTCGATTCTTAAGCATGTCGAGGCGCTCGGCAAAGCTGACCTGCCCAAGCTGCCGGACCGCCACCGCGGGCCATCGCCCAAGGGCGCTGTCGGCGACCTGCTGCGGGTGCTGCTGAAGTCGGTGGCCGAGGACAACGGCGTCGCCTCCCGCATCATTGCCACGTCGGACGATATCGACGCGCTGGTGCTCGACGACGACGCTGATGTGCCGGCCTTGAAGGGCTGGCGCCGTAAGCTGTTCGGCGACAAGGCGCTCGCCATCAAGCACGGCAAGCTCGGCCTCGCTGCGAGCAAGAAGGGCGTCATCGAGATCGAGATCATCGACGACGACGAAGAGTAGGGCGCTGGCAAAGGACGAGCTGGACCACTACATTTCAGTTGAGAGGTTCGATCATGCGAGACATAGCACGCGAGGAGCTCATAGCCGAACTTCGCGGCCTCAGGGCAGACCTTGCACGCCAAGGTATTACTCGCGTAGCGCTTTTCGGTTCGCGCGCCAGGCGGGACAATCGTCCAGATAGTGATGTTGACTTGGTCGTCGACGTCGACGCTGGTCGAAAGTTCTCCCTGATCGACTTGGTGGGTGTCGTTCACACTGTGGAAGACAGGGTCGGACTAGACGCCAACATCTTCATGCGTCGTAGCCTTGACGCCGCGTTCCGCACGACAGTCGATCGAGACCAGGTGGTGATCTTTTGACCACAGATCGCGCGATCTTTCGGTTACAGGATATCAAGGACAGCATTGTCAACATTAGGAAGCTCCTCGAGGGCAAAACCTTCGACGAGATGTACAAAGAGGTCGCCACTCGTGCGGCTTTTGAACGCTTCCTTGAGATAATAAGCGAAGCGTCCAGGCACATCCCTGACGATTGGAAAGCCGAGCACGGTCCAGATATTCCCTGGCGGCAGGTTGGGGATCTGGGGAATGTCCTGCGGCACGCATACCACCGCGTCGACGTTGAGGCGCTATGGTCAGTTTACGTGGATGACCTCGACCCACTGGAGCAGGCCATCGACGCAATGCTCGCCGCTTAGGGGCCCTACCCCGCCACCACATCCGTAAGCTTGATGCCCACCACGCCGGCCAGTTGATCGAGCCGGCCGCGCAGATGCTCGCCGTCGAGGAAGGCCAGATCCGCCGGTAGCTGCAGCTTCAGGATGCCCTTGTCGATGAAGAAGCCGACCCGCGGCAGTACCCCAGGCATAGCCGCGGACATCGGATAGGCGACGCGGAACGCCGCCCCGAGCAGGCGCGCGCGGCCGCTCATCGCCGGCCCGGACAGCGCCAGCACGCTCTGGCTCATCGATTTTTGCTTCAGCCCCATATAGCGAACCGCCAGCACCTCGGCGAGGAATGCCCGGCCCGGATGGTCGACGCCGGTCGCCGAGCCATAGGCGACCATGTCCACCGCCTGCTCGCCGCGGTAGTCGGGGTGGCCGCGCCAGCCGATATCGGCGAGATAGCAAGCGACCTTGCGCAGCCGCGTCTCCTCGGCCGTTTCGGCGATGCCGAGCGTGGTCAACAGCTCGGCCGTGAAATCGATCAGGTCTTCGGCATGCGCCGGCGAACGGGAGCGCAGCACGCTCATCTGCTCGGCCGTCTGAATCAGGGGGTCGACGGCGCGCTCGTCGTCATCGAGCAGGCCATAGAGATAACCCTCACGTACGCCCAGCGCCGAGAACACCACCGTGTCGAACTTTCCGGCCTTCAGCACCTCGATCAGCACCGCGGCGCCATAGGGTACGAGGTCACGCCGGCCGGAGCTGACATGCTCCGAGCCGGTATAGGGCTTGTTAGCCGCCGTCGCCGTGACGATGTCCTCGCAAAGCTTCAGCATGTCGCTGGCTTTGACCGAGTAGTGCTGCACCATATGCAGCGGGTAGTCGCGGAGCACCTGATGCACCTTGGCGAGTGACCGCCAGGTGCCGCCGATGGCGCAGAAGCTGCCGCCCTGCCCGTCCATCAGCTTGGATTTCTTCAGCCGTTTATTGGCGATGGCCTGCGCCTTGGAGGGCGAGACATCGGAGTCGTCTTGCAGGCGGATGACGCCAAGTTCGTGTGTCTCACCGGTGGAATCAGTACCGCCCGCGATGGAGGAGAGCTCGAGGCTGCCGCCGCCAAGATCACCGACCACGCCGACGAAGCCGGGCATGCCGGAGATGGCGCCGAGCGCCGCAAAGTGCGCCTCCTCGGCTCCGGAGAGCACAGTCACCTTGGCGCCCATGATCTCTTCGACGGCGTCGACGAAGGCCTTGGAGTTGGAGGCCTCGCGCACGGCCGAAGTGGCGAGGATGTGCGTCGTCCCCGCCCGCATCAGCTTCGACACCAGCGCGAAGCGCTGGATCGCCGTCAGGGCGCGGTCGATGTTCTCGTAGGCGATCTTGCCGGTCTGGGCGAGGCCGCGGCCGAGAGCGCAGGCGGTCTTCTCGTTGTAGAGCGGGGTCAGCGAGCGGGCATGCCGCTCGTAGACCACCAGACGGACCGAGTTGGACCCGATATCGAGCACGGCGACAGGTCGTGCGCCCTTGAGGCGGCCCTGCGCGGTGGGGTCGGCGTCGACGCCCCAGTACTGGTTCACTGGCTTCTCTCTTCGTTGTCGCGCTTGAGCGCCGTACCGCGGCCCGACAGGCTCGCATGCGTCATGAAGTAGTCGTGCGCATTGTAGGGCTCTTCGCCGTCCCTGGGCTTGATCCTATCGGAACTGCCGTCCGGAAGCACCTCCCAGCTTTGCTGGTTGTCTTTCAAATATGCGACCATGGTGCGATCGAGGATCTGCTCATGCACCGTGGTGTTGAGAATGGGCACCATCACCTCGACCCGCCAATCGAGGTTGCGCTGCATGATATCGGCCGAGCTCATATACACCTTGGCCCGGCGCGAGGGCAGCGGCGCCCCTTGCCCGAAGCAGAAGATGCGGCTGTGCTCGAGGAAACGGCCGACCACCGACTTCACCCGGATATTGTCCGAGAAGCCCGGGATGCCGGGCCTGAGGCAGCAGATGCCGCGCACGATCAGCTCGATCTTCACGCCCTTGCGACTTGCGTCGTAAAGCGCATCGATGATCTCTGGATCGACAAGGGCGTTCATCTTCAGCCAGATATTGGCCGGCTCGTTCCGTTCGGCGAACTCGACTTCGCGGGCAATGTGATCGAGCAGCGTCTGTCGCAACGTTACCGGCGAGAAGGCGATCGCTTCCATCTCGGCCGGGCGGGCGTAGCCGGTAATGAAGTTGAAGACGCGCGCCACATCGCGGGTGATCGACGGCTCGGTGGTGAAGTAGCTGAGATCGGTATAAATCTTGGCGGTGATCGGGTGATAGTTGCCGGTGCCGAGGTGGCAGTAGCTGACCAGCTTGCCGGCTTCGCGTCGCACCACCTGGCTCATCTTGGCGTGCGTCTTCAGCTCGATGAAACCGAACACCACCTGCGCACCGGCGCGTTCGAGGTCGCGAGCCCAGCGGATATTGGCCTCTTCGTCGAAGCGCGCCTTGAGCTCGACCAGCGCTGTCACCGACTTGCCGGCTTCTGCCGCTTGCACCAGCGCCTTGACGATCGGGCTGTCGCGCGAGGTGCGGTAGAGCGTCTGCTTGATCGCCACCACGTCCGGATCGCGCGCCGCCTGCATCAGGAACTGCGCCACCACGTCGAAGCTCTCGAAGGGATGGTGGACCAGGAGGTCCTTGGCCCGGATGGCGGCGAAGATATCGCCATTGTAGTCGCGGATGCGCTCGGGGAAGCGCGGCAGGTACGGCGAGAACTTCAGGTCCGGGCGGTCGATGTCGCAAATCTTCGACGCATCGGCGAGACCGAGGAAGCCCTCGACCTCGAAGGTATCGCTGGCGCCGACGCCGAGCCGTTCCGAGATGTGGCGGCGCAGAGCGCGCGGCATCTTCTTTTCGATCTCGAGGCGGATCACCATGCCGCGCCGGCGCTGGCGCAGGGCAGATTCGAACTCCACCACCAGGTCGGCAGCTTCGTCGTCGATTTCGATTTCGCTGTCGCGGATGATGCGGAAAGCGCCCGAACCGGACACCTGGTAGCCAGGAAACATCTTGTCGATGAACCGGTTGATCAGCGTGTCGATAGTGACCACTTCGACCCGGTTCGGCGCCGCCAGCTCATTGGGCAGCGTCACGAAGCGATCGAGGTTGGACGGCACGCGCACCAGGGCGGTCAGCGTCTGTGTCGTTCCCTCGCGCACCATCTCGAAGGCCAGGGTGAACCCGAGATTGGGGATAAACGGGAATGGGTGCGCCGGATCGACCGCGATCGGCGTCAGCACCGGGAAGATCTCTTCGCGGAACAGCTTCTGCAGGTATTTCACCTGCTCCGGGGTCAGGTCGTCCGCCTCGTGGATCACCACATCCTTGGCGAACAGCTCTTCGCGCAGTTGCTGCCAGTGATCCTGCTGCTCGAGGTGCAGGTGCTGGGCAAGCGTCGCGATCTCCTCGAGTTGCTCGGCCGGCGACAACCCGTCGGCACTCTGCTTGGTGAGGCCGGCGCGCAACTGGCCCTTCAGCCCCGCCACCCGCACCATGAAGAACTCGTCGAGATTGTTGGCCGAGATCGAGACAAAGCGCAGCCGCTCCAGCAGCGGGTGATTGACGTTGCCGGCTTCCTCCAGCACCCGCATGTTGAACTGCAGCCAGCTGACCTCGCGGTTGACGAAGCGTGCGGGGCTCTGGCGCAGCTCGGCGACGTCGGGCGCCTCCTCATGCGGCTGTTCGGCGATTTCGCTCATCTCATTCATCGTCGTCGGCTCCGAGATCGAGGGCCAGCTGCTGATCAACACGCGCTGCGCCCCGCTGCCTGAGCGCTTCGCCGGCAATGGCCCGAGTGATGGCGGTGCCACGCTCGAGCGCCATGCGGTCCATCATTGACGCGAGGGCAACCGCCTCTTCGGACGATCGTTCCATGCGTGCCACCAGGTAAGCAATGATCTTGGGTTCAACAGCCACCTGACGATCGTCGAACAGCTTCACGAACATCTGTGACAATTGGATATCGTCGCTCAGTGACACGGTGAAATGCGCCGCGAGTCGAGCCCGCGATTTCAGATCATCGGTTGCGAATGGCCAGTTTGCAACGGGCTGGCGCGCCGTCAGCAGCAACGGCCGACGGTCACGCATCGACTGGTTGAGCAGGTGGAACAGTTCAGCCTCGTCGTAGCCGGCCCGATCAGCATCCTCGACCACCAGCGGCTGCGTGCCGCCTTCGCGAGACAGCGCCTCGGCGGTCTCGGGCGTAGCGCGCCCGGCCCCTGCCCGTTCCGCCCAGATCCGGGACAAATGCGACTTGCCCGAACTCGCCGGCCCTTCGAACAGCGTCAGCGGCCCCGGCCAATGCGGAAACGCCAGGACATGCGCGCGTGCAAGGCGGTTGCCTTCGCCGACGATGAAATCATCCTCAGCGTGCGAGGCCTCGTGCCCGAGGTCCAGCGCCAATTGTCCGCCGCCGAGTTGCAGGCTGGTCATTTCTCCGTCGCAGCGCGCACTTTTCGCGCAGGCTTACCGGCGGCTGGCTCGGCAGCCGGGGCCGGTGGCAGCGGCTCCTCGGAACCCAGATAGAGGCTCGATTGCTGGTACTTGGTCAGGGCGTAACGCGTCAGCACGCCGGAAATGGCAGCCAGCGGCACCGCCAGCAGCAGCCCGACGAAGCCGAACAGCAGAGCAAAGGCGAACAGTGCGAACATCAGCCAGACCGGGTTGATGTTGATGCTCTGCCCGACCAGCTTGGGGTAGAGGATGTTGCCTTCGAGGAACTGGCCAACGATGTAGATCATCAAGACGATCAGCACGAAGACCCACTGATCGGGCCAGAACTGCACCAGGGCAACCGTCATCGAAAGCGCGAAGCCGACGAGAAACCCGACATAGGGCACGAAGCTCAACAGCCCACCGATCAGCCCGATGGCGAGGCCATAGTTCAGCCCGGCCAGCGTCAGCGCAGTGCAGTAATAGACGCAGAGCACCAGGATCACTGAGCCCTGTCCGCGGATCACGCCCGCCATGGCCCCATCGATATCGGCGAGCACGCTGCGAATCTCGCTACGATAGCGGCGCGGCAGCAGGTCATCGACCTTCTCGACCATGCCTTCCCAGTCGACCAGCAGGTAGAATGCCACCACGGGCGTGATGAACAGCACAGCGATGGTGTTGATGACGGTGAGCCCGCTCTGCGCCAGCGTCGCGGTGACGAGGCCGGCGAACTCGACGCCGCGGCCGATCAGGTCGGTGAGGCTGCCTTCGAGCTGTGCGGTACGCTCCGGCCCCAGCCATTCCGTGAATTGCGGCGCCCACTGGCGCAGCAGATCCTGCAGGTCGCTCACATATCCTGGAAGACCAGCTATGAGGCCGCCGACCTGCACGGCGAGCAACGGCACGAGGGCCAGTAGGAGGCCAAGCAGCAGGACCAACACCAGCAACAGCACCAGCATGGAGCCCCAGGAGCGCCCAATCCCAAGCTTTTGCAGCCAGTTGACCAGTGGATTCAGCAGGTAAGCCAGCGTCAGGCCGACAACGAACGGCAACAGGATCGAGCGAAAGACCCAGAGCAGCAGAATGGCTGCAACAAACAGCCCTGCCCAGATCATTACCTGATATCTTAGGCTCAAGGTCCCGGGCGTCTCTTGCGTGACTGAGGTGGAGCGGTTATCAGCGCTCGGCAATTCCGCTACCCCTGAAAATCTGGCGAACAGCCCATGTCCGACGCGCAAAACGTGC